>CAZGPA010000008.1:0-65580 GCA_964527525.1 uncultured Alistipes sp.
ATGAAGGGGTTTGTTGGTGATTCGGCATATACGTTTGCCGTTGGAGAGGTTGCCGGGGAAGTTAAGCAACTGATGGAGGTCACCAAAGAGGCTCTTTATAAAGGTACAGCACAAGCAAAGGCTGGCAACCGCGTAGGCGATGTGTCAGCGGCTGTGCAAGAGTATGCCGAAAGTTTCGGTTATGGCGTGGTCCGCGAATTGGAGGGACACGGTGTGGGTCGAAAAATGCACGAAGACCCGGGAGTCCCCAACTATGGAGCACGCGGCAGAGGCCCACTCTTGAAAGAGGGTATGGTTATCTGTATCGAACCCATGATCAACATGGGAGGCCGAGCGGTGGTATTCGAAAGAGATGGCTGGACAGTTCGCACGCGCGATCGCAAACCTGCGGCACACTTTGAATTTGCCGTGGCAGTACGCAAAAACGGTCCCGATGTGTTGACAGATTTCAGTATTATCGAAGAAGCAATTAATAATTAAGGCGATTGTATGACGCCTCGTAGTTAAAGAGGATTGCGCATACGACCCACAATTAAAAACTCTATGGCAAAACAAGCTGCTATCGAACGGGATGGTACGATTATCGAAGCCCTCTCCAACGCAATGTTCCGCGTTGAATTGGACAACGGTCACATCTTAACCGCCCACATCTCCGGAAAGATGCGCATGCACTACATCAAGATCCTTCCCGGGGATAAAGTAAAAGTAGAGATGACGCCCTACGACTTGACGAAGGGCCGTATATCTTTCCGGTACAAATAACATTAGATTGCTTGAAATCATGAAAGTAAAAGCATCCATCAAGAAAAGAAGCGAGGATTGCAAGATTGTAAAGCGTAAAGGTAAGCTCTACGTCATTTGCAAGAAGAATCCCAAGTTCAAAATGCGCCAGGGATAGTGTTTTTAACGATTAGTAAAAAAGTAAAAGAATTTATATGGCACGTATTGTCGGTGTAGATTTACCGAAAAACAAAAGAGGCGAGATCGGCCTGACCTACATTTATGGTATCGGTCGCTCGACGGCTCGCAAGATTCTCGATGAGGCAGGCATCAGCTATGACCTCAAAGTTCAAGACTGGTCGGATGAGCAGGTAGGTGCTATTCGTTCCACGATTGCCGAAATGGGCATCAAGGTCGAAGGCGAGTGCCGCTCGGTGGTTCAGTTAAATATCAAACGCCTGATGGATATCGGCTGCTACCGTGGTATCCGTCACCGTCTGGGTCTTCCGGTTCGTGGTCAATCGACCAAGAACAACGCCCGTACACGTAAGGGTAAGAAGAAGACTGTCGCAAACAAGAAAAAGGCAACAAAGTAATCTTTAAAGAATTATGGCAAAGAAAACTGGAACAGTTAAGAAAAAGGTTGTTAAGGTTGGTGCTTTGGGCAACGCCTATGTGCACTCCACGTTTAACAACGTGATCATCACCATTACCAATGAGGTAGGTGACGTCATCAGCTGGTCGTCGGCCGGTAAGATGGGCTTCCGTGGTTCGAAGAAGAATACTCCTTATGCTGCTCAGACAGCTTCGGCCGATTGCGCCAAAGTAGCTTATGACATGGGTCTGCGTAAGGTAAAGGTGTATGTCAAGGGTCCGGGTGCAGGTCGTGAGTCTGCCGTTCGTACGATCCATGGCGCCGGTATCGAAGTGATGGAGATTATCGATGTTACTCCGCTGCCGCACAACGGTTGCCGTGCTCCTAATCGTCGTCGTGTATAATTTCGTCGCAGATCAAGGAGAATCATCAACTATTTAATACGTTAATACAATGGGAAAATACATAGGACCAAAATCTAAGATCGCCAGAAAGTTTGGCGAAGCTATTTACGGTGCTGACAAAGTGCTCGAGAAGCGCAACTATCCTCCCGGACAGCACGGTCTGATGCGCAAACGCAAGAAGGTGTCGGAGTATGGTACGCAGCTCAGCGAGAAACAAAAAGCCAAATATACCTATGGCCTTTTGGAGAAACAGTTCTCGCGCACTTACGAGCAGGCTGCTCGCATGGGTGGTATTACGGGTGAGAACCTGTTGAAACTCTTGGAGTGCCGTTTGGACAACGTGGTATATCGTTTGGGTATCGCCCCGACGCGTGCCGCTGCACGTCAGCTCGTTTCGCACTGCCACATTTGCGTAAACGGTAATGTCGTTAATATTCCGTCGTACTCGTTGCGTGTGGGTGATGTTGTTTCGGTTCGCGAGAAATCGAAGAGCCTCGAAGTGATCACCGCATCGTTGACCGGCTCGAAGAGCCGCTACGCTTGGCTTGAATGGGACAATGCCTCGATGAGTGGCAAGTTCTTGCAGAAGCCCGAGCGCGAGGAGATTCCTGAGAATATTAAAGAGCAGCTTATCGTCGAGTTGTACTCGAAGTAGTAATTAAAATTCACAATTTATTTATGGCAATATTAGCATTCCAGAAACCTGAAAAGGTTATTATGCTCGAAGCCACCCCGTCGTTCGGAAAATTTGAGTTCCGTCCGTTGGAGCCGGGTTTCGGCATGACTGTCGGTAATGCCTTGCGTCGTATCTTGCTCTCTTCGTTGGAGGGTTATGCGATTACGACAGTCAAGGTCGCCGGTGTCGACCACGAGTTTGCCGCCATTCCCGGCGTGATGGAGGATATGTTGAACATCATTCTCAATCTGAAACAGGTTCGTTTCATCCGCACAGTCGATAATCAGGATGCCGAAAAGGTTTCCATTAACGTTGCGGGTGTGACGGAGCTGACTGCCGGATATATCTCGAACTACTTGTCGTTCTTCAAAGTGCTCAACCCCGATTTGGTGATCTGCCGATTGGCTCCGGGCACGAAGATGCAGTTCACATTGACCATTGGCAAAGGCCGTGGTTATGTGCCTGCCGAGGAGAATACTCCTGTTGACTGCGAGTTCGGTACGTTGCCTATCGATTCGATCTTTACGCCGATCAAAAACGTGAAGTACTCGATCGAGAACTACCGTGTGGAGCAGAAGACCGACTACGAGAAGTTGAATTTGGAAATAACTACCGACGGTTCTATTCATCCTAAGGAGGCACTCAAAGAGGCTGCCAAGATCCTTATCCAGCATTTCATGCTCTTCTCCGATGAGAAGATCACCGTGAACATGGAAGACACCAACGGTGCCGAGGAGTTCGATGAGGATGTACTGCATATGCGTCAGTTGCTGAAAACCAAGCTTTCGGATCAGGATCTTTCGGTTCGTGCTCTGAACTGTTTGAAAGCTGCCGACGTGGATACGGTGGGTGATCTCGTGAAGTTGAACCGTACCGACCTGCTGAAATTCCGTAATTTCGGTAAGAAGTCGCTTACGGAGCTCGACGAGTTACTCTCCTCTTTGAATCTGAAATTCGGCATGGATGTCTCGATCTATAAGTTGGATAAAGACTAATCTCCGCTAACCGTAAATTTAGTAAATCACAAAAGTCCCGAGTTCTTTTGAACTCACGATAATTATGAGACACAACAAAAATTATAACCACCTCGGCCGCCAAGCGGGACACCGCAAGGCATTGCTTTCGAACATGGCTTCGTCGCTGATCCTTCACAAGCGTATCGAGACAACCGTAGCGAAAGCCAAGGCCGTGCGCCAGTTCGTAGAGCCTCTTGTAACCAAGTCGAAAGAGGACACAACGCACTCGCGCCGCGTAGTTTTCTCGTACCTCAAACAGAAAGAGGCTGTTACGGAGTTGTTCCGTACCATTGCTCCGAAAATCGCTGAGCGTCCGGGCGGCTACACCCGTATTTTGAAAACCGGCTTCCGCTTGGGCGACGCTGCCGATATGTGCATCATCGAGTTCGTTGACTTCAACGAGGCTTATACGCTGGGCATCACTCCGGCTGCTACTTCGGAGGCTAAACCCAAGACGCGTCGTTCGCGCAAGAGTGCGGCCAAGACGACCGATGCCGTAGAGGAGGCAACCGTTGTCGAGGGAGAGGCTAAGGCAAAGAAGGCTCCGGCCAAGAAAGCAGCTCCTAAGGCTCCGAAAGCCGCTGCTACGAAGGTCGCTGCTCCGAAAGTTGCCAAAAAGACCAATGTAGGTAAGAAGATGTAATCTAACTCCTCTTTGCGAGGAGACATCGCTTGCTTTTGATCGGTGCAAACGGGCGTACTGCGGTAGCCGTTTGTACCGATTTTTGTCTTTCGGGGAGTGGGGCTATGCCGAATCCTGAAAAGCAAAAGAACCCGATCTTTGTGAGCGGGTATAACTATAACCTTAAAAATCATCTATTTATGAATGTTGAACCGGTAAAAGCCAAATTTGCCGAGCTCTTCGGCTCCGATTTCTCGATTTATACCTCTGCCGGTCGTATCAACCTGATTGGTGAGCATACGGATTATAATGGAGGTTTCGTTTTCCCGGGTGCCGTAGATAAAGGCATCGTGGCGGTTATAAAACTTAATGGTACCGATAAGGTACGTGCCTATGCGTTTGATCTTGGTGAATCGACTGAATTCGGATTGAACGAGGAGGATAAACCGGCCGAGTCGTGGGCGCACTATATCTTCGGTGTTTGTCGTGAGATTCAGAAGCGTGGCGGTAAGATCGGTGGTTTTGACACCGTTTTCTCCGGCGATGTTCCTCTGGGTGCCGGCATGTCGTCGTCGGCAGCTTTGGAGTCAACATTTGCGTATGCGTTGAACGAACTCTATAATTGCGGAATCGATAAATTTGAGTTGGCTAAAATCGGCCAATCCACCGAGCATAACTATTGCGGTGTGAAATGCGGTATCATGGACCAGTTTGCTTCGGTCTTCGGTAAGCAGGGTTGCCTGATGCGCCTCGATTGCCGCTCTTTGGAGTATGAATATTTCCCGTTTGATCCTCAGGGATATAAACTTGTGTTGGTCGATTCGCGTGTGAAACATGCTTTGGTCGGCTCTCCGTACAACGACCGTCGTGCATCGTGTGAGCGTGTAGCGAAGGTATTGGGACAGGAGTTCCTGCGTGGTGCGACAATGGCGCAACTCGACGCGGTGAAGGATCAGATCTCGGAAGAGGATTACAAACGTGCTCGTTATGTCATTGGCGAGGAGCAGCGTGTGATGGATGTCTGCGCAGCTCTTGAAAAAGGCGATTATGAGACTGTCGGTGCCCGCATGTACGAAACGCATTGGGGCATGTCGAAAGACTATGAGGTGTCGTGCGAGGAGTTGGACTTCTTGGCTGAGGTTGCCAAAGCATGTGGCGTGACGGGATCGCGTATCATGGGCGGAGGCTTTGGAGGTTGCACGATCAACTTGGTGAAGGACGAACTCTACGATTCGTTCATCGCTGCCGCCAAAGCAAAATTCAATGAGAAATACGGCCATGAGCCGATGATTTACGATGTGATTATTTCAGACGGAGCTCGCCGTTTGGAGTAATTCTGCGTAGATCAAATCGTTAATAAACAAGGAGTTCGCACTATGTGTGAACTCCTTGTTTTTGGCTGTGAGAAGTGAGATGCTATGATTGTAAGGCCTTGTTGTTGGCGAAATCGAGCAGTGCCGAGGCGCAAATCTCCGGCTCTTCCAGAAATCCCATGTGCCCCGAGTGTTCGAGCCATACGACGCGGGCTTGGGGATGTTCGGCAACCATCTTTTCGGCGGCCTCCACGGGGATATAGTTGTCCTTGCGGCCGAGAAGAAAGAGGATAGGAACTTGGGTGTTGCGTAGCATTTCGTTGCGATCTTTGCGGGCGATCATCCCGTTGAGCAGGGCGACGATTCCTTCATCCTCGGTGATGAGTGCCTGCTCGGCAAGATCCTCGATATAGTCGCGCATGCGGACGCGATTCTCTTCGGCGAATCCGGCAGCGGGAGCTGTGCGGGAGAGCAACTCTTTCTTTCCGGCTTGTACCAACGCAATCTCTCGACAGCGATTCTCTGATTTTTCCGGCGTGTCGGCGTTGGGCGTGGAGCTGAGCAATACCAAGCCGTCGAGCAATTCGGGGTGGCGCTCACAACAGGCCAATGCAACATATCCGCCCATGGAGTGTCCCATCAATGTGCAGCGTTCAACTCCCAATGCGCGAATCCCCGCAGCCACCGTGTCGGCAAGAAACTCCATGGTGTGCTCTTCGCCTTCAACCGTGGAGATGCCATGTCCCGGGAGATCGAGGGTGATGATACGAGTCTGCTTGTAGAGCAGCGGAATGAAATCCTCCCAAACCAACAACGATTCGAGATAGCCGTGTAATAAAACGATGCAGCGGTCGCCTTTCTGAGAGTCGCATATATGCAGGGGTGTGTCTCCTGCCATGATGAACTTTTCGATCATAGTCGGAATAATTTCGAATATCGGGAGCGCGGGTCGGTAGAATCAAAGATTGTTGAGATTGATCTCTCCGGCAAATACTCGTCGAGCCGGACCGGTCAATCGGATGTCGGTATAGATCTGAGACTCTTGCGGATGGGTAAACTTCACGGCAAGTTCGCCACCGGAAACCTCGATGCGAAATGTATCGGTCGCATGTTGATGCGCATAGTTGGTGATCAATGCTGCTGCCGTTGCACCGGTTCCACAGGCCAATGTTTCGTTCTCTACGCCACGCTCATAGGTGCGCATCCGGATAGCTCCGGAGTCGAGAAGTTGTACGAAATTGACATTGGTTCCTTGCGGAAATCGTGCCGTGTCGTAGCGAATGGCTGCACCGCGGGACAATACATCGACTGTGGCGACACCCTCGACAAACTCCACGTAGTGGGGAACTCCGGTGTTGAGAAACCACCATCCGTCTCCTGTGCAGATCTCCGAAACATCGATCATTCCCAATTCGATCTGTCCCGAATGGGCATCAGTCTGTAACAAACGGGCTGTATGTGCGCCATCGGTTGCCTCGAAATGGCATGTGTCGGAACAAATGCCCAAATGGTACGCAAAGAGGGTAAAGCAGCGTGCTCCGTTGCCACACATTTCGCCTTCGGATCCGTCGGCATTGTAGTAGTGCATTGTGCAGTCGGCTGTTTCACACGACGATAGAGTCATCAGACCATCAGCGCCGATGCCAAAATGACGATCACACAAGCGGGCAATGATCGTGGGGTCGGGAGAAAAGTCCCCTTTACGGTTGTCGATGAGAATGAAGTCGTTGCCGGCTCCTTCGTATTTGGTAAATGCAAGCTGTGCCATGGAAGAATAGGATATCACAGACAAAAATACGAAAACTTCTAAAAGTTTTGTTATTTTTGTGAAAAATTAGCTTTTAATTTGTGCGTATGGGTGCATTCGTGCTGTTTTTGCATCCGAAAAAAGAGAAGATACTATGAAGAGCCTGCTTTTCAAACATCGGTCGATTCGAAAATTCAAATCCACTCCTATTCCGGAGGAGATACTTGCCGATATTTTGGCCGCAGCCGTGCGAGCTTCGACTTGTGGCAATATGCAACTCTATTCGTTGATCGTAACGCGCGATGAAATCCTGCGCGAGCAACTGTCGCCTTGCCATTTCAACCAGCCAATGGTGCGTCAAGCCCCGTGTGTGGTGACAATATGCGCAGATATTCACCGTTTTACCATGTGGTGTGAGCAACGCGATGCCGATCCTGCCTACGATAATTTTGCGTGGTTTCTCAATGCTGCAACCGATGCACTGTTGGCGGCACAGAATTTGGCTGTGGAGGCCGAGATGCATGGGTTGGGGCTCTGCTACCTCGGTACGACGATCTATACCGCCGGAGAAATCTGCCGCGTGTTGGATCTCCCGAAGGGGGTTGTTCCGCTGACGACAATCGTTTTGGGTTATCCCGATGAGTCGCCCGAACTGACAGATCGGTTGCCACTCGATGCTGTGGTGCATTACGAGAAGTATGCCGATTATACCGCAGCCGAGATCGACGAACTATGGGCCGAGCGCGAGGAGTCGGAGTTGACCAAGCGACTGTTGGAGGAGAACGGGTTGCCTAATTTGGCTCAGATTTTTACCCAACGACGTTATGTGCGTAAAGACAATCTCGCCATTTCGGCCTCTTATTTGGAGTTGCTGAAAGAGCAGGGTTTTTTCAATCAATAATTTTGAAACGTAATCTTCCCCGTGTTGAAATTAGGGAAAATAGGGCGCATGCAGCGGATCATGAGACTTTTGGCGGTTGTCTTGCTGGGAGTTATCGGTGGTGCGTGCAGTGTTACGCGGTATATTCCCGAAGGGCAATATCTGTTGCAACGGGTGACAATCGAAGATGATCGGAATACGCCTCATAAAGAGCGTATCATGGCCGCCGATCTCGAAAAATATGTGCGCCAAACCCCCAACAAACGATTGTTGGGAACCAATTTCTATGTTTGGCTTTACGAGCAGGCTAATCCGGCGAAACAGAATGGTTGGAACAATTGGAAACGACGTATCGGCGAAGCTCCGGTATTGTTGGATATGGGGCTGACCCGCAAGAGTGCCGAGAATTTGAAGATCTATATGAACTCTCGGGGATTCTTTTCGTCGCAAGCTTTGTTTGAGATCGATACGACTGCGCGTCGCAAACGAGCCCGAGTGGTCTATCGAACGATACAACGAGAGCCCTATCGAATCGACTCGATCTCTTATGAATTCCGAGATAAAAGTCTCGAACCGCTGATCCTTCCCGATACGGCAAATACGTTGCTTCGGTGTGGCGACATATTCGATATTTCGCAACTCGACCGTGAGCGCGAGCGGATCACCTCCCATTTGCGTGAACGCGGATATTTCAATTTTACGGTCAATAATATCGAATATGTGGTCGATACGTTGGGCGGAAACCGACAAGTCGATGTGGCCGTGGTTATTAAACAGCATCTCACCGGCTATAACGAGCAGGGACAACCCGAGCGCGAGAATAACAGGATCTACCGTATCGACCGAATCAATGTTTTTACCGACTATGATCCCACGAAGATCGAGACCGAAAAGGCGATTGCCCAATTGGACACCACCTATTTTCGGGGATTGAATATCATCAGCAATGGACGGCCGAATTTGCGCCCGCAAATCCTGCGGCAGGCCATTCCGCTCTATCCCAACTATATCTATAATTCGGCACAGGTGAATAGAACTTATACCGATCTGATGTCGTTGGGCTATTTCAAGAGTACCCGTGTGGCTTTTGTCGAGCAACCCAAATCTGCGGAGGTTACCGATTATATTTCGTATGTCGGAGCTACGACAGACTCCACGAAGATCAGTTATCTGAAAGAGGGCTATCTGACCTGTAATATCTACTGCACCCCGACACTCAAACAGAGTTTCAAGGTCGATTTGGAGGGTAGCACCACGTCGAGTTTCTATGGGTTGAAGGCAACGGTGGGTTACCAAAATCGCAATATCTTTCGGGGGGCTGAGTCTTTCGACGTTTCATTTGCCGTGGGATATGAGTTTATGAAAGGACGTGATGCGAAAAAACGGCAAGCCACAGAGTTTGGAGTTACGACGAGTCTTACGTTCCCACGATTCTTGGTGCCGTGGCGGACATCGCGTTATCGTTCTGTCAATCAGCCCAAGACCAAGCTGGAAATCTCGGTCAATTTCCAAGACCGACCTTACTATAAACGATCGCTTTCGAGTGCCGGATTGACCTACCAATGGACCAATTCGCGTTATTCGTCGTTCTCACTGCGCCCCGTGGATATCAATGTGGTCGATGTGAGCTACCTCGATCCCGATTTCTTGGCCGACACCAAAAACCTTTACCTGCAAAATAGTTATAAGACCCAATTTATTGCCGGTTTGACCTTTGGATACAGCTACAACAACCAGATGAAGAATCTGGGTGGTAATGCGACCGTTATTCGGTTCAATGCCGAAACGGCAGGTAACCTGCTCGATGGTTTGGCTCGGCTCTTCTCATCCCCGACGGGCGATGCCTCCGACCGATATTATACAATTTTCAAGATTCGTTATTCGCAATATTTCCGTGCGGATTTGAGCCTTAGTCGTAAAATCATGTTGGGCGAGAAGACCGCTTTGGCCGGACGTCTTTATGGCGGTGTGGCAATGGCCTATGGAAACTCTACTTCTGTGCCATTTGACCGATTGTTCTATGCCGGTGGCAGTAACAGCATGCGTGGATGGACTCCTCGAACGCTCGGCCCGGGATCGGTGTTACGTCCCGATACGGACTACCCTTCGCAGTTGGGCGATATGAAGTTGGAGGCTAATTTGGAGTTCCGATTCCCGATTTGGGGAATTATTCATGGAGCAACCTTCCTCGATGTGGGAAACATCTGGTTTTTGAAGAGCGATCCGGAACAATACTCCAACGACGGGGTCTTCTATTTACGGGATTTCTACAAGCAGCTGGGATTCAATACGGGAATCGGTCTGCGTTTCGATATTAAGTTTGCCGTGTTGCGTCTCGATTGGGGTATTCAACTTCATAACCCGAACAATCCGGCCGGCGAGCGGTGGATCCACAATTTCCGCTGGAAGAATACCGCATTGAATTTCGGAGTCGGTTATCCGTTCTAAAAAGATTGCTACAACAAATTATGAAGCTGTCTAACAAGGTGATTTCTGCGTTACGCTTGCCCTCAAAATGCTCATTTACTCTGGGTAAACTCCGCTTTTTCGGGCTTCGCAAGCCTTGAAATCCCACTTGTTATACAACTTCTACGAAAAGAGGCTGTCGCAACACTACTTGTTGGACAGCCTCATAATTCTGTTTGCGGAGTTGTTTTAGTTGGGTACTCCTCCGAAATAGATGGCGTTCATGAAGATCTTTGTCGTTGCATACCAGAACGAACGGAAGTTGAGGTTGTCAACGATGTAGATAACCTGACCTTCACCGCATTTTGCAGCGCAGATTGCCGGTGTGCCGGCAAAGCGGTCGAGGTTGTTCTGCGAGATACACCCCGACAAGTAGGGTTTATCCGTATAGCGGAGCGGAACGATCGCCTCGGAGTTCTGCGACAAGTCTATGCTTCTTGTATGGTTTTTGAAAAGCGGAATCTGGCTGTGCTCATAACCATAACCCAGCGGATTGGAGGTGTCGAGTTCGCTTTGAAGAATGACGCCCTTAACCTTTTCGGCGTGCTCTTTGCTGATCGGGCCTGCACCGGTGCGGATCGAGGTGAGTTTTGCACGGTTGGCAATACGGTACGAACCGCTGGTGAGAATCAAGCGACCACCTTGCTCTACCCAACTTTTGAGTTTTGAAGCGGCTTTGCCCGAACTCGGAATATCACCACTTGCAATGATCATAACATTATATTTGTCGAGATCTTTGATGTTGCCCAGGCGGCTGATATCGATGCGTGCGGGGTAGAGGCCGTAACGATGCTCCAACATGTGCCAGATTTCACCGGAGGCCGATGCTGCTGTGCCGCTACCGACCATCAGAGCAACCTTCGGCAGTACGGCAGCTGTGCCCGAAATCTTGTTGGTATTGATCTTCTCGTTGACAGCATAAACATCGACACCGTTTTCGCGGGCGGTATTTGTAAGGATGTTATAGAGTTTCTCGCTGTCGATCGGCTGGTTCTCGGTCGTTACAATGGCACTTCCGCAACCGAACTTCTTGTTGCCGGCCGTAAAGTTTTTGCTGGCGATCGTTACCTGTACGCCATTCTTCAACAATGCCGAGAGAATATTATAAGAGTATAACTCGCGAGCCTCGACAACATAGGTCGTGGCGCTCTTCTCACCGATAACTTTACCCTCGGGGAATTTGGGATCAACCTTTTCGCCCACCAGATCTTTGAGGTCCGAGAGGGCAGCGTGACGCAGGTCGAAAGCACGCGGGAAACTCCATGTCGAGATGTCGTACACACGTTTCTCCTCGAACTCGGTTACATCGTCCCACAAACCTTTGAGTTTGCAATAGGTCTTCGTTTCAAACGGAATGACATAAGCATCTTCGCTGTTGAATGTCATGCCATTCTCCTTTACCTGCTGTTTCAGTCGATAGATGTTGATTTGGTGTTTCTTCATCAGGTCGATGAAATGCCATGCGATACCACGATTCCCGCGGGTGTCGAATACATATCCTTTGACTTTGTTCTGCTCGATGTCGCTGGCATTCTTCAAGAAGAAATTGCGCTGATACTCCATTAAGTCGGCATGGGCAAGGTAAGAACCGTACATGGCGGCCAAACTGCCGTTTGTCTGGTTGCGGATACCCATTTCAAAAGTGAGTGTTCCCCACTTTGTCTCGCGAGAGAAACCTTTCGGGTTGGCTTGCTCGAAGAGCATGCCGATTGCTCCCAACAGATCACCATAGGCAGCACCTTTTCCCAAGTAGTGTTTGTCGTAACCTCTTCCCGACCACGGTTTTGCCTCGGGGATGGGTTGCAGTTGCAACTCCACATATTTACCAATAACCTGCGTCAGCGGATAGTTGCCCTTCGGAATACAAGGGTGGACACGTCCCGGAGCTCCCGGGCTGTGGTAGAAACGAGCGCCGGCACCTCCCTGCTCATGCAAGTCGATCTGCACGTTGGGCATCCAATAGTTGGCGGTCTCTACGGCGACACGACCCTCGGGGTGGTGGCACATCAACAGGTCGCGGTTACAGTCGGCCCAATAGTGGTTGAGGCGGCTGCTGGGCCACGGCTCTTTATGCTCGCGCAAGTTGTTGTCCGAAATGTTGCAGTAACTACCCGTCACGTTGTGCCATGTGGCGAAACGGTTGATGCCGTCGGGGTTCTGCCCGGGAGTGATTACCAAAACCACATTCTCCAACATCTTTTTGATGGTCGCATCCTGCGATGCCGCCAAGAAGTAGGCGGTTGCAAGGGTGGAGTTGACGCCCGAAGCCTCGCCACCATGTAACGATCCGCCAATGGTCATGATGAGCGGCATTTTAGCGATGTCGAGTGTCTTCGAGATCGAGACATCGGCAAGTTTCAGATGCTCGGTGCGGATCTGCTCCAATTTCTGTTGATTCTCCGGCGAGGTGATGGTTACTCGGATGAATCGACGATTTTGGTAGGTCACACCGGCCTCCTGAATCGAAACCCGATCAGAAGCGGCATCGAGAGCCTGCATGTAGTTTAACACGTCGGCCCACTCTACAAAGCGAGCTCCGAGTTCAAATCCCAAAACCTGTTTGGGAGTGGGAATGGCAGCGTTGAAATTCGCACTGATTGTAACCTCGCCCCCTTTTCCGTCGGGCAGAGTTCTCGGAAGGTAAGAGTCGAGAGTGGGTCCCTGTTTGGTGAAATTGGGTTGTGCCAAGCTTGGGACACTCCATGCAATCCATGCGATGCAAAGAAAAATTAGGTAGTTTTTTTTCATGTTTAGGAGGGTTTTAGACTTTGCAAATATACATAAAATCTCGTAAAAGTATCATGGAACGCTCCTTTTTTTCGAGAAAAAGGTTTTGTGATGTTTTGTAATCTTCGAAAAAATGCTTATTTTGCGCAACATAAACCGAGAGATACAACAATTTAAGGTGCTTATATACGAATTTACACAATTTTGTTGTATCCTCTCTTTCCAGCTTTTACATCCACGGCAGAGCCGTGTTTGCAATTGCTGCCCCATCCCCTAAATCCCCCGCCTCGGGCAGGGGACTTATGTCCACCTGCGGTGGAAAACGGGGGATTTTACACATGGCGCAAATAGTATATAATTGCCTAATTTAATTGATATTATGACTCTTTTTGAAACATTTACCCCGTGGGCCTTTTTTGTGGATTTGGGATTGATCTCCGTTTTGATGCTTATCGGCCAGATATTGCGCTCCAAAATTAAATTGATCCAGAAACTTTTTATTCCTCCCAGCTTGATTGCCGGTATGTTGGGATTGGCTTTCGGTCCGAATGGAACCGGATGGTTGCCGTTCTCCGGAGAGTTGGGAACCTATGCGGCCATCTTGATCGCATTGGTTTTTGCCGCTTTGCCTTTCTCGTCGTCGAATGCACCTTTGAAAGAGATTGTTCGTACAACCGGTCCTATGTGGGCTTATGCGCAATTAGGTATGTTGTTGCAATGGGGAATTGTCGGACTCTTCGGTCTGTTTGTGCTCAACGTGATTTGGCCGAATCTCCACGATGCTTTCGGTGTGATGTTCCCTACGGGTTTCTATGGCGGTCATGGTACTGCTGCTGCGATTGGTGCAGCCTTCGAGGGCTTGAATTGGGATGAGGCTCGCAGTTTGGGAATGATGACGGCTACGATCGGTATCATCTGTGCGATTTGTGGCGGTTTGGTCTTTATCAAGTGGGCGGCTCGCAACAAGCAAACCGCTTTTATCTCCGACTTCTCCGACCTGCCCGATGAGTTGCGAAGCGGCCTGCTTCCCGAATCTAAACGCGACTCTCTCGGTACGGCAACTACCTCCTCGATTTCGATCGATTCGTTGACCTTCCATCTGGCATTGGTCTGCGTCGCTGCTTTGTTGGGCTATGCTTGTAGTCGGGGTATCAAGAGTTATGTCCCGATGTTGGAGTTGCCTGTTTTCAGTTGCGCGTTTGTCTTCGGATTGATCATGAAACGGCTGTTCGACGCTACGCGCGTTTCGAACTATGTGTGTCCGCAGACTACTCAGCGAATCGGAAGTATGTGTACCGATCTGCTCGTGGCCTTCGGTGTTGCCTCCATTAAGTTGAGCGTGATTGTTAAATATGCCGTTCCGTTGATTGTATTGCTCGTTGTCGGTACTATTATCGTGTTCCTCATCACCTTCTATCTCGGACGAAAGCTCTCGAAAAACTATTGGTTTGAGCGTACGATTTTTGCTTGGGGTTGGTGGACCGGAACGATGGCTATGGGTATTGCCTTGTTGCGTATCGTCGATCCGAAGCTGTCCAGCAAAACCATGGAGGATTATGCGTTGGCCTATCTTCCCATTGCTCCGCTCGAAATTTTGCTGATCACCTTTACCCCGATTCTCTTCGTCAATGGCTTTGGAGCGTGGTTGTTAGCCGGATGTCTGCTGCTCTCGGCCATCACGATCCTGATCGCATGGCGTATGAAGTGGTTTGTGAAACGCGATAAATAATAACTGAACTCTCTCGCAGAACTGCTTTTTATAAATCTCATTATAATCTCACCCCCGCCGGATTTGTGCTGCCGATGGGGGTGAGATTCTTTTTGAGGCCTATTGGAGCCTCCCTTTTATGTCGCGATAACGGTCGCTACGCTCTATTGTTGCGCCTTGTATTGTGAAGGCGACATGCCGGTATTGCGCTTGAAGTAGCTGCCGAAGAAGGATTGATTGGGGAAATTGAGTTGGTAAGCAATCTCCTGAATACTCATGTGTGAGTGTTTCAGCAGTGCTTTGGCCTCGAAAATCACAAAGTCATCGATCCACTCCGAAACGGATTTTCCACTGATGCGTTTGATGAGTGTGGTGAGATATTTGGGAGTGATACAGAGCTTGTTGGCATAGAATCCCACCATGCGTTCCTGTTGGTAGTGTTCGCTGAGTTCCTGCATGAAACGACGGAAATACTCTTCGGTACGATCGAAGTTGGTGTATGTCTGTGCCAACTGGAACTGCTGGCTGTTTTGCAGGATCTCGGCAATTTTATAGAACATCGCTGTAATCAGGTGGCCGACGATCTTTTGAGAGTAGATCGTTCGGGGGCGTTGGAGTTCCTCTTCGATCTGCGAGAATGTTTTGCGAATCTCCTTGCTCTCTTCGGGGGTAAGTTGGGTAAACGGATTCTTTCCGAACGAGAGGAATTGTGGAAGCATGGATCTGAAATCGAGATTGATTTCGCGCATGAATTCCGAGGAAATTAAAATCACATGCACTTGGACGTTATTTCCATCAGGTGCCTCTAAAATACTCCTCGGTGAGAAAAAGAAGAGGGTGTCTTTCTGAATTTGATACTCATGAAGGTTGAACCGAGTGGTTGCTGACCCCTCGCAACCGATACCGATCGTAAAGGCCTCGACACGCAATGGCGAACAGAACGAATCTAATGTGGCGCGTTGTTTAGAAACGACACATTGACGCCCCAATTCGTCGGGTTGAGGGGCGCCGGCATGTAACAACAATTCGTTTAGGGAGAAGGTGGTAATCGAATCGCCTATTTCTTTTTGGTTATTCATTGTCCTATTGGTTTTAATATCCTTTGTACATGGCAAATATACGAATAAATTTGTGTTATTCTGCGCGTAAAGTCTTAATTTGGGATAAAACGAACAATATGAATGACTTTTGGCGGATGTTTGATAGTCGGAGTCGAGAGACTTGTCGAAAGATCGGGAGTTCCATACAGAAAAGAGGTTGTCGCAACACGATCTGTTGGACAGCCTCTTTTCTGTATGGAACTCCCGATTGCGGGAATCCTTTGACGACATCGGTGTTTGCCCGATTATTTTGCGGCAGCAGGAGCAGTAGCGGTCTCGGTGATGCCCAACTCTTTCTTGACAGCGGGGGCAATATCGGTCAGCGTAGCCTGATCGAAGTAGGCTAACGAGCCGGCCGAAACATCGAATACTACCAAGTATCCGCCGGCAGCAGATACCTTATTGATGGCATTTTTAGCCTTCTCGATGATCGGAGTGAGCAGTTCGTTCTGCTTTTTCTGCGACTCTTGGCGGGCGATTTGCTCGAACTCTTGAAGACGTTGCGTGAGATCCTGCAACTCTTTTTGTTTCATTTCGCGTACAGCCTCGGAGAGTGTCGAATAGTTCTTTTGGAACTCCTGATACTTGTTGTTGAACTCCACCTGAATAGCTTCGAGATTATTTTGCAGGTCTTTGTTGAAAGCCTCCATGTTGGTCTGCATCTGTTTGGTCTCAGGCATGGCCATAATGATCTCTTGGGAGTTTACGCGACCGAATTTCTGTGCAAAGAGCGATGTGGTGCTCAGCATCAAGGCAACGGCCAACGTCAGTTTGAGTGCTTTTTTCATAAGTAGAAAATAGATTTTAGTTAATATTTTGATGTCGTTTCTTCCGGATTATTTGAGCGTTTCGATGACTTGCTGTGTGCGGTCAATCTTCGAACTGTTGTAGAGCAGGGTGGGATTGTTCGAGGAGTCGATAACCATATCGGCACCGACCTGTTTGGCATAGGCCTCGATTGCGGCAAATACGCGTTGCTGGATCGGCTGGATCAGTTCCACCCGCTTTTTCATCAGCGTACCCTCGTTGCCGAACAGACTCTCTTGGAACTCCTGAGCCTCTTTTTCTTTGGCCAAGATGGCCTCTTCACGGGTCTGTCGAGCCGCAGTGGAGAGCATGGCTTTTTGGGCGACATAGTTATTATAGAGCTGTTCAACGGCGGCAAATTTGCTGTCGACCTGCGACTGATATTGTTTGGCCAACTCATCGAGAGAGGAGAGAGCCTGATTGTATGCAGCGAGGGATTTGAAGATCTTTTCGCTGTTGACCACAATATAATTCTGAGCCATTATTGCCGATCCCGACAATAATAGAACTGCAAGTAGAATCAGTCGTTTCATAATCCAAGTGCTTTTTTATATAAACTCCAATCTTTCAAATTTATTGCCAACTTTTGCGAAAATCGGCTCCTCTCCGAGGTTTTGTCTGTAATCTCTGTGGCGGCTAAAATTGTTGCCCCATGACAAAGTGGAACTGGCTGCCGCTCTTGGTCGTAGAGTTGGCGGGAGGATCAAATCCGTAACCCCAGTCGATACCGAGCATGCCGACAACCGGCAGGTAAAGACGTATGCCGACACCGGCCGCGCGTTTGATGCGGAACGGCGAGAATGTACGCCACGAGGTAAATGCGTTACCACCCTCCAAGAATCCCAAAACGTAGATCTGCGACGAGGGTTTCAATACGATCGGGTAACGCAACTCGGCGGTATATTTGTTATATGCACAGGAGTAATTGCCGCTGTCGGGGTCGAGTGCTCCATCTTCGTAACCGCGCATCGAAATCACGTCGATACCATAAATATTGTATCCCGACATACCGTCACCACCGACTTCGAAACGTTCGAATGGAGAGACTTTATGTTTGTTGTAGCTTCCGAGGAATCCCATCTCGGCACGAAGCATCAACACCAGATTCGAGTTGCGGGTCAGGGCTTGGAACCATTGCGCTTTGAAGTTCCATTTGTGGAACTCGATCCAGCGGTAACGATCCTGCTCCGAGAGCGTAGAACTGCTGTAATCCTTGCCATCCCACAACGAGTAGGGAAGTGTGGCCTGTACCGATGCGGTGAACTCCGATCCGCGACGCGGATAGATCGGCTGGTCAACCGAATTACGCGAGAAGACCACCTTCAACGAGAGCAGGTTGGCAGAGCCGTTACTCATCATGAAGTAATCCCAATCTTTGAGCGTATATCGCTCGTAGCTCAACTCGGCATAGAGCGAGAAATAGGGGTCGGGCCAATTAAGACGTTTGCCCAATCCGGCTGCAACACCATAGGTACGGAAGTATTGCGTACTCGATTGCCATACATAATAGGCATCGTTCTGCTCGGAGTAGTGTGCCGACAACGTAAACGAGTTGGGCTTCCGGCCTCCAAGCCACGGATCGGTAAAACTGAACGAGAAGGCTTTATAGTAAGTTCCGTTCGTCTGTGCCGAAATCGACAAACGCTGGTTCTGTCCCATCGGATAGGGGCGCCAAGCTCCCTTTTTGAACATGTTCTTGATCGACAGGTTGTTGAGGGTGATACCTACCGATCCGACAAATGTTCCCGATCCCCAACCGCCGGCTACGTTGAATTGGTCGGATGCCTGCTCTTCGAGCGGCCAGTTGATGTTGACCAATTTGTTGGATACCGGTTTGATGTCGGGCATGATGGCCTCGGGGTTGAAATGACCGAGTGTTCCTAAGGTGCGGATTGTCTGCATGAGCAGGGCTCGGTTGTATAGTTCACCCGGGCGCACATACAATTCGCGGCGGATAACCTCGTCATCGACTCGTTTATTGCCGGTGATGCCGATTTCGTTGACCGTAAATTGTTTACCCTCGAAAATCTTGACCTCGATATCGATGGAGTCGGCACCGATGATTGTTTCGGCCGGCTCAATTTGTGACATCAGATAACCGTCGTTTTGATAGAGAGACGAAACCGACATCGCTTCGGGGTCGGTCTCTTTGCCGATACCCAAACGTTTGTGCATTGCTTTTTTATCGTAGGTATCGCCTCGTTTTACGGCAAACATACGTTGCAATTGTTCGGTGTCGTGTACCGAGTTGCCGACCCATGACACATTGCGAATGTAATATTTGTTTCCTTCCGAGATATTCAGGTCGATGCCCAATCGTTTCTCGTTGATCGGATAGATCGAATCGCTGACGATGGTGGCATTACGATAACCTTTCGAGTTGTAGAAATCGATCAGCAACTCTTTGTCGTCGGCATAATCCTTCTCGTTGAGTTTGGTGCCTCGGAGGATGTTGATCGACTTTTGGTGGGTCTTCTTGAAGGTGCGACGCAGACGACGGTCTTTGAACTGCTCGTTGCCGTTGAAGTTGATCTTGCCGATCTTTACTTTGTTCTTGCGATCGATCAAGAATGTGACATTTACGATATTGCCCTTGTGAAGGGTATCGTTGTCAATGCGCACATCGACTTCGGCATTGCGAAAACCTTTCTCGGCCCAATAGGCTTTGATGAGTTTTTTGTTTTTGTCGATGACGTAATCCGAGAGTTCGCTGCCTCGTTTTAGTTTGAGTGTTTCGAGCAGGTCTTTCTTCTTGCCGGTAGAGATTCCTTCGAATTCCCAATTGTACACACGCGGACGCTCTTTTAACAGAACCTGCAAATCGAGACTGTCGCCCTCAATCTCGGCACCTATCTGTACGTCGGCGAATATGCGCTGACTCCAAAGGCGGGAGATGGCGTTGGATACGAAATCGCTGGGCAGATAGACCGAATCACCAACGATCAGACCGGCCGAGGATCTCACCATATCGGGGCTGAGATGCTCTACACCATGGATATAGACGTTGCGGATAAAGTAGCGTTTGGGAGCACTATTCATCTGCAACAGAGGAGCATTGGCCGGAAATGGTGGTATCGGCTTCGCCGTCGAATCCGCCGGATTGGCAGGTTGTGCGGTTTTTGTCGAGTCGGCAGCAGCCGGTTTTTGGGCGAATGTATTCGTACTGCACAACATAAGTGCTGCAACAGCGGCGAATAACTTACCTTTGTAATTCATCTGTATCAATCTAAGTCGTCTAACTTCATTTACTTTACTAATCCGAATCGGCGATCTCGGCGGGCATACTCTTCGAGAGCCTGCTCGAAATCCTTTTCGGTGAAATCGGGCCACAATACCTCCGGAAACCAAAGTTCGGTATAGGAGGCTTGCCACAGCAGAAAGTTACTCAATCGTTGCTCTCCGCTGGTGCGGATGAGCAGATCGGGATCGGGGTAATTTGCTGTGTCGAGAGCCGCAGCAATCACTTGCTCGTTGATCTCGTTCGGAGCTAAATCTCCGGTTGTCACCCGAGTCGCCAAACACCGCGTGGCTCGTACTATCTCGTCGCGTGATGAGTAGTTGAGCGCCAGAATCAACGTCAGTCGTTCCCCCGCGGCGGTTTCATTTTCCGCTTGCGCAAGGTGTTGTTGTACCTTCTCGGAAAAACGACTGCGATCGCCGATCATGTGCAACGCAATTCCCTGACGCACCAACTCGGACGTCTCGCTGACCACACTTTGACAGAAAAGCTCCATCAGCGCATCGATCTCCGGTTGGGGGCGTCCCCAATTCTCGGTAGAGAAGGCGTATAGCGTCAAATATTCAACCCCGTGTCGGATAGCGGCACGCAAAGCGGCACGCACAGGCTCCACTCCGGCTGCGTGTCCTTCGCAACGCTGTTTGCCGTGTAATGTAGCCCACCGACCGTTACCATCCATGATGATAGCAACGTGCCGAGGTATGCGTGTTTGCTCACTCATGTTTATAGGGTGCAAATATAGACAATAAAAATGAAAAACCGTTATTAAACAATCAACTTTACATTGTTTTATGTAGTGATCAACTGCGAATATCTACTCCCCACATCATCTTATTCCGTAACGTGTCGTAGAACGAAATATTATGCGGGAGTGCCAAAAAAAACTGTTTTTTGGCTCGCTTGATGGTAAACGATGCCTCCGAAGCGACGGAATAGGTGCGATTGTCGAGTGTGATGAAGGCGTCGGCATGGCGGGTGTGAATGCGCATCGAGATCGTTGCCGAGTCGGGAATCACGACCGGCCGCATGGTCAGGTTATGAGGGGCCAACGGCGAAATAATCAGACACGAACAAGAGGGTGCCACCACAGGACCTCCGGCGCTGAGCGAGTAGGCTGTCGAGCCGGTGGGCGTGGAGATGATCACTCCGTCGCCGTGGTAGGTGGCCACCATTTCGTTATCGACATAGGTCTCCACCGAGATCATACCTGCGCCGTTACGCTGTATCGAGAACTCATTGAGTGCCAAAAGCGAATTCGGCTGTTGCGAGAATGTACCTTCGATTTGAAGCATCGATCGCGGCTCGATGCGGATTTTGCCGGCAATCAGATCTCCGAAAATTTGATCGAGGCCGTCGCTGGGCGCGCTGGTGAGAAAGCCCAGATGACCGGCATTGATTCCCAAAATGGGAATGGCGGCTTCGCCAAGTCGATAGACCCCTTCGAGCAGCGTGCCGTCGCCGCCGTAACAGATCATGATGCTCTCTTCGGGTTGCGACGGCAAGAGTTGTCCGTAGATTTTGTCTGCGGGGATCTCGATGCCTACAAGTTCTTTGACCTTCTCCGCAAACTCCGTATTGATCATATAATCGAATCCGAAACGGTCGATCGTTGCAAATAGCAAACGGAGCTCTCCGGATGTGTGGGCAAGCTGCCTGCGGGAAAAAAGTATGATTCTCATCGGTATTTTCGGAAAAAAACTATAACTTTACCACGTCAATTCGGGTTGTCGGCGTTCGTTCGACCTCCACAAACGTATTTTAAGTGCAAATATAGGAATTTTTATGACAAAATTAAGTGTAAACATCAATAAGATCGCTGTGGTTCGCAATTCGCGTGGCGGAAACATGCCCGACGTGGTGCGTGCGGCCTGTGACATAGAGCGTTTTGGCGCCGAAGGTGTCACGGTGCATCCGCGACCCGATGCCCGCCATATCCGTTATGACGATGTGCGTGAGTTGAAACGAGTGGTCACCACCGAACTGAATATCGAAGGCAATCCGATCCCGAGTTTCATCGACTTGGTTTTGGAGGTTGTCCCCACGCAGGTTACTCTGGTCCCCGATGCACACAACGCCATCACATCGAATGCCGGCTGGGATACGATTGCTCATCGTGAGTTCCTGACCGATGTTACGGCACGTTTTCACGAGAAGGGTATTCGGGTTTCGATTTTTGTCAACCCCGATCCCCAAATGGTCGCCGGCGCCAAAGCGTGCGGAGCCGATCGGGTAGAGCTTTATACCGAAGCCTATGCGCGAGAATATGTCGATGATCCTGCTTCGGCCTTGGCTCCTTATCTTGCTGCGGCCGAGGAGGCTCGTCGCCAAGGGTTGGGACTTAATGCCGGTCACGACCTTTCGTTGGTCAATCTGCGCTATTTTGCCGAGCAGATTCCGTGGACCGATGAGGTCTCCATCGGTCATGCCTTGATTTGCGATGCTCTCTACTATGGCCTTGAAAATACCGTACAACTCTATAAACGCGAACTTAAATTTTAAGCATATGAAACGATTGATTTTATTGATTGCCATATTGTTGGCAACCTCTTCGGCTTTTGCGCAGGGTACTTACCACTTCCAGAAGAGGGCTTTGTTCGAGGTGTTGCCGATTCGTTCGAGTGATATTGTTTTTGTCGGCAACAGCATTACCGATGGTGGTGAATGGGCCGAGTTGTTCAATAATCCGAAGATCAAAAATCGCGGTATCAATGGCGATCGTTCGAAGTGGTTGCTCAAACGCTTGGATCCGATTATCAAAGGAAAACCGAAAAAACTCTTCCTGATGATCGGTATCAACGACCTTGCCCGCAATGTCGCTCCCGAAACCATTGTTGCCAATATTGCGAAACTTCTCGAACGCTTTGCGACTGAGTCGCCCCGTACCAAAATCTATGTGCAGAGTATTCTGCCCGTCAACGGTGTCGATATCAAGTCGCGTTTCAAGACCCATATTTCACAAAACGAGCGAGTGGTTGCGACGAACAAACTGATCAAAGCCCTTTGCGAGGGTCGTAAAAATGTTCTCTATGTCGATCTGTTCCCTGCGTTGGCTGATGCCAACGGCCGACTCGACAAGCGTTATACCAACGATGGCCTGCATCTGATGGGAGCAGGTTATCTGGCATGGAAAGAGGCAATCAAAAAATATGTGAAATAACCGTGCCGCTCTCCGATCCCGTATTTCGCCGTATCTCGCGCATTGCTGCCGAACAGGGTGTCGAAGCCTATGTTGTCGGCGGATATGTTCGTGATTACTACCTGCGTCGACCCTCGACCGATATCGATGTTGTGGTTGTCGGCAGTGGTATCGCTTTGGCCGAGGCATTGGCGCGTGAGCTGCATACCAAGCTTTCGGTTTTCAAGACCTTTGGTACGGCCATGTTGCGCTCGCAAGGGATCGAAATAGAGTTTGTCGGGGCTCGCAAGGAGTCCTATACCCGCGATTCGCGCAAGCCGCAGGTCGAGGCCGGCACGCTGGAAGATGATCAGTTACGGCGCGATTTTACGATCAATGCGTTGGCTTGGTCGCTCGATGCCGATCGCTTCGGAGAACTTGTCGATCCGTTCGACGGAATGTATGATTTGGAGGAGGGTATTATTCGTACCCCTTGCGATCCGGATGTCACCTTCTCCGATGACCCCCTGCGAATGATGCGGGCTGTGCGTTTTGCTTCGCAGCTCGGCTTTACGATCGAGGAACAGACATTCGATGCCATTGCCCGTAATGCCGAGCGGATCAAAATCGTGTCGCGTGAACGTATTGCCGTAGAACTCAATAAAATAGTCCTTTCGCCTGTCCCCTCCATCGGATTCGAATTGTTGGAACTCACCGGATTGCTGGCCTTGATCTTTCCGGAGATGCACGCTTTGAAAGGGGTCGAACGTCGGGGCAAGCATGCCCATAAGGATAATTTTATCCATACACTTAAAGTCCTCGACAACGTGGCGCGTCGTTCCGACGATCTGTGGTTGCGGTGGGCTGCTGTGTTGCACGATATTGCCAAGCCGCAGACCAAGACCTACGACCCGCGGGTGGGATGGACTTTCCACGGTCACGAGGTGCTTGGCTCGAAGATGGTGCCGGCGATTTTCCGACGGCTGAAACTGCCCCTCAACGAGCACATGAAGTTTGTCCAGAAGATGGTTTTTCTTCACTTGCGCCCGATCATCCTCTCCGAGGATTTGGTGACCGATTCGGCCGTACGTCGTTTGTTGTTCGAGGCCGGTGATGATGTGGAGTCGCTGATGATGCTCTGTGAGGCGGATATCACCTCGGGGATAGATGCCAAAGTGCAACGTTATTTGGCCAATTTCGAATTGGTGCGCCATAAAATGAAGGATCTGGAAGAGCGCGATCGTGTGCGTAATTTCCAACCGCCGATTACGGGCGAGATCATCATGCAAACCTATGGGATTGGTCCTTGTCGGGTGATTGGTGATATCAAAGAGGTGATCAAAAATGCCATTCTCGATGGCGAAATCCCGAATGAATACGATGCGGCCTACGCCCTTATGGAGCGGTTGGCAGCCGAACGAGGGTTGACGGTTAAAAAATAGAGTCCTGTCAGGTGCTATCCGATAGAATAAGCGGGTGTCCAGAAACTTGTTGGACACCCGCTTGTTTAGTCGGATTTTGTTCCGATTTCGCGCCTATTTGGAAAATCCTTTGCCGATGGCGAGGAAATCTTCGGCTTTGAGAGCGGCACCACCGATCAAACCGCCATCAACATCCTCTTTGGCAAAGATCTCGGCAGCATTCGAGGGTTTGCACGAACCTCCGTAGAGAATCGGGCACTCGGCCGCAGCCGCTCCGAACTTCTCGGCCAAAACCTGTCGGATATAGGCATGGATCTCTTGGGCTTGGTCTGCCGTTGCGGTTTTACCCGTGCCGATGGCCCAAACCGGCTCATAAGCGATTACCAAGTTCTTGAATTGCTCCTCTGTGAGGTTGAAAACCACCTCCTCGATCTGCTGTTTGCAGACAGCAAAGTGGTTGCCGGCTTCGCGCTCTTCGAGGTTCTCACCCACGCAATAGATCGGAGTGAGGCCGTTGGCGTATGCCTGTGCCATCTTTTTATTCAGTGTCTCCGAGGTCTCACCATAATATTGACGACGCTCCGAGTGGCCGAGGATCACATATTTGCAACCCACAGCAGCAATCATCGAGGCGGCCACCTCTCCCGTGTAAGCACCTTTGGCCTCTGTGGCACAATCCTGTGCGCCTAACTCCACGTTGCTGCCTTTCAAAGCTTCGGCAACCATTGCAATATGGGTAAACGGAGGACATACGATGAAGTTTACACACTCGCAAACTTCGCCGCGACCGGCCACGATATTTTTGGCCAACTCAACGCCTTCTGCCGGCAGGGTGTTCATCTTCCAGTTTCCGGCAACAATCTTCTTTCTCATATAAATACTTTAACTAATTTTACCTAATCACTACTCTTCCGAAGCGCACCATCTCTTTACATCGTCGATCGAGGGGGCTTTCAATCCGAGTTTGTTCTTTTTGTTGAATCCGCAGAGGTCGTTGAAGAACTTGCCTGCGGCCAATTTTTTGAGTGAATCAACCGTGACATACCCCATCTTTTGGATTACCTCGACCCACTCCTCGGGGATGCCGATCTCGGTATATTTCTCCACGGGGTCGATAGTCGGTTTCTTCTCCGGACGCATCGTCGGGAAGAACAATACATCCTGAATCGAGTTCTGACCCGTCATAAACATCGTCAGACGGTCGATACCCATACCCATACCCGAGCAGTTGGGCATGCCGTACTCCAAAGCTCGGACAAAGTCCATGTCGATAAACATCGCCTCGTCGTCGCCACGCTCCGAGAGTTTCATCTGCTCTTGGAAACGTTCCAACTGATCGATCGGGTCGTTCAACTCCGAGTAGGCGTTGCAAAGCTCCTTACCGGCAACGAACAGCTCGAAACGTTCGGTGAGTTCTTTGTTCTCGCGGTGGCGTTTGCAGAGCGGCGACATCTCGATCGGATAGTCACAGATGAATGTCGGTTGTACGAGATCTCCCTCGCAGTATTGTCCGAAGATCGCATCGATCAACTTGCCTTTACCCATCGTCTCGTCGATCTCGACATTCAGCCGTTTGCAGGCCTCACGCAACTGCTCTTCGGTCTGTCCGGTGATGTCGTAACCGGTCTTCTCGCGAATGGCATCGGTCATTGTCAAACGACGGAATGGGGCTTTGAACGATACGGCTTTGCCGTCGATCTCCAACTCGGTCGTGCCGTTGACGGCTATTGCCACCCGTTCGAGCATCTGCTCGGTGAACTCCATCATCCACTTGTAGTCTTTGTAGGCGATATAGATCTCCATGCAGGTAAACTCGGGGTTGTGTGTGCGGTCCATACCTTCGTTGCGGAAGTTTTTGCCGAACTCGTAAACTCCGTTGAATCCACCAACGATCAGTCGTTTCAGATAGAGTTCCGTAGCGATACGCATGTAGAAATCGATATCCAATGCGTTGTGGTGGGTGATGAACGGACGAGCCGAAGCTCCACCCGGGATGGGTTGCAAAATCGGAGTCTCGACCTCCAAACATCCCTGCTCGTTGAAATAGTTGCGCATTGTCGAGATGATCTTGGCACGTTTGGCAAAGACATCGCGTACTTTGGGATTGACCACCAGATCGACATAACGTTGGCGGTAGCGCACTTCGGGGTCGGTCAGGGCATCGAATTGTTGACCGTCTTTCTCTTTAACGATCGGCAACGGACGAATTGATTTCGAGAGTACGGTAAATTGGCGGCAATGTACCGATAGTTCGCCGGTATTGGTGCGGAATGCAAAACCCTCGACGCCGATGAAGTCGCCGATGTCCAGCAATTTTTTGAATACCGTGTTGTAGAGCGTGGGATCGCCTTCGGGGCAGATGTCATCGCGACGGATATAGACCTGAATACGGCCGGTATGATCCTGCAATTCGAAGAACGATGCACTGCCCATGATGCGACGAGACATGATGCGTCCGGCGATGCGGACCTCTTGATAATTGCCTTTCTCCTCGTCGTAGTTTGCGGCGATTTCTGCGGCTGTTGCCGTGACATCATAGCGGGCTGCGGGATAAGGCTCTATACCCAACTCGCGGAGTGCTGTGAGCGACTGTCGGCGAAGTTGTTCCTGTTCACTGAGTTCGATTGCCATATAGCGTATATTTATTGATTGCGTTTTAACCGCGCAAAATTACAAAAAAATACCTAAAATAACAATACTATCCCGTTGTGGTTTCGGATATGCGACCGGAGCTTCCCGTTGCAGGGGAAACAAACCTTCTGGTTGGGACGGTGATCGGGAAAAATAGAGCGCTGAAAAGAACAAATATGATAAAATTGTGCGATGTCGGTTTAACGAACTTAAATTTTCATTATCTTTGCCATATAAAACTTCTAAACATTTTGCACGAAAAGGAATAAGAAAGAATTAGAACATACATTATAAGAATAAGAAAAAGGCGTTTAGCTTTAATTGGGTTCATGAAACTTCGACACTTTCAGATTACCACCAAGAATAAAGCGATAACGCTCACGCTCTCTATGGCGTGGGCTTTACTCGTTGTTTGGTGGTAAGGTAGTCGAAGACCTCATGAACCGATAATGGAGTTTTGTCCTCGCTTTTTTATGTATGTATCCATCTCACTCTCTTTTTGACAAAACTCCTTAAAATAAATCAATTAAAACCTTTGAAAGATGAAGAAATTACTCTTCCTTTTCTGCACTCTTGTAATGAGTGTAGTGGTGTATGCTGATGGCACAAAGACGTGTAATGTGTCAGGAACAGATGGTACGGTTGTCGTTAGTGTTAATGTAACAGAAGCTCAAACGGGAACATGTATCTTAACGTTTTCGAACGATACCAACCGTAATGTAAATGTATGTTATGTTGTTAGAATTAAAGGATCCTCTAAAACAATTCCTGGGTCGAAATTGGTTTATGCCAATAGCGAAGCAACTAAACAGATCAGTTTCGGACAAAGTGTTAATGCAGCACAGGTAGAACTTTCCTCGCTTACTGGGTCGCGTTGCGATTAATGTAATTTTGTATTAATTTTAAAACAGAAAACAATGAAAAAGATGATGATTATGGCCGCATGTTTTTGCTTCGGCCTGACTGCTTTGGCAACAGAGAGTATTGCCACACGTCAAAATGCAGAGATCAGCTATACCGCTGATTGGCAGGAGTGTGGAACCGTACAAATTGTAAAAAAGACAGGGAGTATCAAAATGACCAATTCAGCTCGTGAGCGTCGTAAAGGCTCTACGGTTCAAGCCTATTATAACGGGGAATGGCGCAATTGTAGCACCTCGAATCTCGACGGCTATACCTACATGTTTTATGATGGGCGGAGCGGATATTGGCATTTTAATCTCTAAAAAGATAGAACTATGAAAAAGATATTATTCTCTCTATTTGCTATTTTTGGTGTAGTACTTTCAATTTTAGCATGGACAACTTCGGGCAGATTCCTTTGTACGGATGGAGGGCGACTTCGAGGTCGAATGAATCTATATAGTGATGGGACATACAATCTTACTATTGATGGGAAACATCGCTCAGGTACTTATTCGATTGATAGAGAGTGCAATCCCGGAGATTCGAATATCCCTGTTCGATTCAATTCCGAGAGTGGTTCATTTGTTGGGACAATAATGTGGCCAACACAAGAAGGTGTTTGTATCTATGTTGAAGGCGGCCTTTTCCGTAGAATATCACATTAAGACTTGGAGTATTGGAGTTTGAAATACAAACTCAATTGAAGGGGCTGTCTAACAAGTCCAAATTTTTACGATTTCATTCCCGTCAGAAATACTTCCGGCGGGGGTGATCTTCATTTTCAGGACTTGTTAGACAGTCCTTATGAACTATAAATACAAATAATTTTTTGATTATGCCTCCGACAACTCCTCCGGAACGTAACTGCGCAGTGCTAATTTGCGCACCAAGAATACAAATCCAACCGTAAGAATCAGGTTCAGCACCAAAGTCAAAACCGAGATGATCAAAGCCGGTCCGCCGAGGTTATATCCCAATGCAATGAAAATCACTCCGGCTCCCACCTCGCCACGCGTAAACATACCGATTGCCAAGGCCAAACGCTCGCTGAACTTGCGATCACGATAGAAAAGCAGCGGAACCAATTTGCCGATATTCGAGAGTGCCGACACTGCCACAACGTGCAGAGCCATGATATACCACGGCATCATCGGTTGCGAGGCGGTCACCGATCCCGAACTCTCTGCACTAACTCCGATCGCGCCTGTCACTTGCGGCATACTCAGACCGACCAGCAACATGAACAGAAACGAGATTCCGGTGGACATCTTCTGCTCGAAAGGAGTATCTACCGAACGGTGTTTCATCAACATGCCGACAACAAATGCCGGCAACAAAACTTCGATATGGATGCTGTTGTCGTCGCCGTAGAGATGTTTCGTCAGAAGATAGACACCTTGTGTGACGAAGCAGACAACGACGGCAAGTCCCAAAATCCGCTTCCAATCCTGTCGGATCTCCCAACGGCTCTGCCAACGCCAGCCGATTGCCAATAAAACCACTACGATCGTTACGATTGCCGCCATCTGCCATTTCATGCCGATCATCAACATCTGCAACGGAATCATCAGCAGGATGGTGTCGAGATCGTCAAAGATGGCCAGCACCTGAATTTTACGATAGATCCAACTCTTGCTGAGTTGCATGGCAGCCAGCATCGTAAAGAGAATACCCGCAGAGGTTGGAGCGGCAAAACGACTCAGCAACAGATTCTCGCGCCAAGCGTCACCGCTCGACCAAAGTTCCGACGGCAGCAAAACAAAGACATAATAACATACGATCAACAGCCATGGAAGAGCTGCCGTGGCCATGGCGATAAAATAGTCGGCGGCATAGGAGCGCCAACGATCTTTTTCGATCTCAAATTCTCGTCCTACATTGATCATGATAAATGCAAGGCATACATAGAGCAATGTGTCGGAGCAGGCTTTGAATGTGGAATAGGAGGAGCCGAAAAGATTCGGTAAAAGTTGTGAGGCTACAAGGCCCAACATCAAAAAAAGAGAGAACGAAAGTACTTTTCTCATGAAAATTAAAGTTGTTTACGTGGTTAATGCGCGTAAGCAGCGTGCAAAGATAGTATTGTTTTTGATAATGGCACACGAATTGGCATGAAAAAATAACAGAGTTCTATATCGCATTTCGTAATTATTTTTACTATCTTTGCGGTGTGAAATGCGAAAATGAGTTTTTAACCAATAAATCAAATAATTACAACTATGCAAATTGTAGAGATTCATGCAAGAGAGATTCTCGATTCGCGCGGTAACCCGACGATCGAGGTAGAGGTGCGCACCGTATCGGGTGCTTTTGGCCGTGCTGCCGTTCCGAGCGGTGCTTCGACGGGCGAGAACGAGGCTTTGGAGCTTCGCGATGGCGACAAGAGCCGTTACTTGGGTAAAGGTGTGTTGACTGCCGTTAAGAACGTAAACGAGGTGATCGCTCCGGCATTGCTCGGCATGAACGTTTCCGATCAGGTAGGTATTGACAAAGCCATGTTGGCTCTCGATGGCACCAAAACCAAGTCGAACCTCGGTGCTAACGCCATCCTCGGCGTTTCGTTGGCCGTGGCTCGTGCTGCCGCCGATTTCTATGGCATGCCGCTCTATCGCTACATCGGTGGCTCGAATGCCAAGACGTTGCCTGTTCCGATGATGAACATCATCAACGGCGGCTCGCACTCCGACGCTCCGATCGCATTCCAAGAGTTCATGATCCGTCCCGTAGGTGCTCCTACGCTTCGTGAGGGTCTCCGCATGGGAGCTGAGGTATTCCACAACCTCAAAAAGGTCCTCCACAAACGCGGTCTTTCGACTGCCGTAGGTGATGAGGGTGGTTTTGCTCCCGCACTCAACGGTACTGAGGACGCTTTGGATTCGATCATCGCTGCTATCGAGGCTGCCGGCTATGTTCCGGGCAAAGATGTAATGATCGGCATGGACTGCGCATCGTCGGAGTTCTACAAAGGCGGTGTTTACGACTACACGATCTTCGAGGGCGAGAAGGGTGCTAAACGCACCTCGGCTGAGCAGGTTGAGTACTTGAAGGGCCTCGTTGAGAAATACCCGATCGATTCGATCGAGGACGGTATGTCGGAGAACGACTGGGAGGGTTGGCAGATGCTGACCGCCGCTATCGGTGACAAGTGCCAGCTCGTAGGTGATGACCTCTTCGTAACGAATGTTGACTTCTTGAAGAAGGGTATCGAGATGGGTTGCGCCAACTCGATCCTCATCAAGGTAAATCAGATCGGTACACTCACCGAGACCCTCGACGCTATCGAGATGGCTCACCGTGCCGGCTACACATCGGTTACTTCGCACCGTTCGGGTGAGACCGAGGATTCGACGATCGCCGATATCGCTGTGGCTACAAACTCGGGTCAGATCAAGACCGGTTCGATGTCGCGTTCCGACCGTATGGCCAAATACAACCAGTTGCTCCGCATCGAGGAGGAGTTGGGCGAGGAGGCTATCTATGGCTACACGAAGATCTATCGCAAATAATTTGATCGGGATTCTCCCGATTTGCTCCGCTTCGGTTTCCGAGGCGGAGTTTTTTGTCTTTCTCTCCCGTTTATTTGAAAAGCATTTGCAGACAAATCGAAAAAATCATCTATTCCACAGAAATTCAACTCAAAAGCTTTTCTTTTTTCGATATTTTGTCTATCTTTGCAGGCCTTATTCTTATTCATTTAAGGTATTAACTTATTGTTCAACATTTTAACGAGCGATTGTATCGCAAAATTTCCAAATGGAAGAAGTAAAAAAAGTAGTTACAAACGAGAATTTCGACTGGAACGCATTCGAAAACGATTTGGGTGTATATGATCAACCCAAAGACCAGATTGCTCAGCAGTACGACCAGACGATGTCGAACATCGCTGTTGGTGAAGTAATCGAGGGTACCGTTACCGGCATCACCAAGCGTGAGGTTCTCGTAAACATCGGTTACAAGAGCGAGGGCGTGATCACCATCTCGGAGTTCCGCTACAACCCCGAGCTTCAAATCGGTGACAAAATCGAGGTTTATGTCGAGTCTGCCGAGGACAAAAACGGTCAGTTGGCTCTCTCGCACAAAAAGGCTCGTCAGTTGAAGAGCTGGGATCGTGTTAACGAGGCTCTCGAAAACGATGAGATCATCAAGGGTTACATCAAGTGCCGCACGAAGGGTGGTATGATTGTCGATGTATTCGGCATCGAGGCCTTCCTCCCGGGCTCGCAGATCGATGTAAAACCCATCCGCGACTACGATGTATATGTTGACAAGACCATGGAGTTCAAGGTTGTGAAGATCAACCAGGAGTTTCGCAACGTGGTTGTTTCGCACAAGGCACTCATCGAGGCCGAGCTCGAAGCTCAGAAACAAGTCATCATGTCGAAACTCGAAAAAGGTCAGATCCTCGAAGGTACTGTCAAGAACATCACCTCTTACGGTGTATTCATCGACTTGGGCGGCGTAGATGGTTTGATCCACATCACCGACCTTTCGTGGGGTCGCGTAAATCGTCCGGAGGAGATCGTGGCTTTGGATCAGAAGATTCAGGTCGTAATTCTCGATTTCGACGATGCCAAGAAACGTATCGCTTTGGGTCTCAAACAGCTCACCCCGCATCCGTGGGAGGCTCTCGACCAAAACCTGCAAGTTGGCGACAAAGTTACCGGTAAGGTGGTTGTTATGGCCGACTACGGTGCATTTGTCGAGATCGCTGCCGGTGTTGAGGGTCTGATCCATGTATCGGAGATGTCGTGGAGCCAGCACCTGCGTTCGGCACAAGAGTTCATGAAGGTTGGCGACGATGTTGAGGCCGTTATTTTGACTCTCGACCGCGAGGAGCGCAAGATGTCGCTGGGTATCAAACAACTTACTCCCGATCCGTGGGAGCAGATCGAGGGTAAATATCCCGTAGGTACGAAATGCACTGCCCGCGTTCGCAACTTCACTAACTTCGGTGTATTCGTTGAGATCGAGGAGGGTATCGATGGTTTGATCCACATTTCGGACCTCAGCTGGACGAAGAAAGTAAAGCACCCGGGAGAGTTCACGCAGGTAGGTGCCGAGATCGAGGTTATCGTACTCGAAATCGACAAAGACAACCGTCGTCTTTCATTGGGTCACAAGCAGTTGGAGGAGAACCCGTGGAACGAGTTCGAGAGCCAGTTTGCTGTGGAGACCGTACATGAAGGCACGATCATCGAGGTTACCGATAAGGGTGCAGTAGTATCGCTCGGCGAGAATATCGAAGGTTTCTGCCCTGCTCGTCAGCTCGCAAAAGAGGACGGCACGATGCCGAAAGCTGAAGAGAAACTCGCTTTCAAAGTAATCGAGTTCTCGAAAGCTACTAAGCGTATCACCTTGTCGCACTTGCGCACCTATGATGATGCTCGCAAAGAGGCTGCCGCAGCCGAGAAAGCAGAGAAACGTGCTGCTGCCGACGCTACGAAGTCAACGGTAAAGAAGATCAATGCTTCTGTTGAGAAGACCACATTGGGCGATGTTACCGGTTTGGCCGCCTTGAAGAGCGCCATGGAGGCTGCTGCCGAGACCAAGACCGAAGAGTAATCGGAATTTATAAATAGCAAAGAGGCTGTCCAACAAGTGTGTTGTGACAGCCTCTTTTTATATAATTTTCCCCTTTTTTCATGAAAATCTGGATTTCATTTTGAGTTATAAGATTTGATTGCTATCTTTGAATGACAAATATGTGATATCAGTATCGCAAATAGTGACTGTTGTTCATCCGGAATTACCACATTTACTATGACAAACAACGGTCAAGATGTGCTGTGTGTGCTCTTGGCGGTTTGTTGTATTCTCGCAGTGAGAGTTGAATAGACATTCTCCAAGTATGCCGCACATTGTTTGGTGAGCATGTTTAATCATCTAAAATAATGTGAAAAATGAAGAGACCGGAGAAGGGTATACCCCATTTGATTCGTAGTGAAATCAGCATCATATCGTTACAAGACCCGAACACCTGCAAGGAGCGGATTCTATCCATTCGTTGCGTCAATCGGAGTGTTATCCATAACGACATCAATCCTTTTGAGGGCGTTGAAACCGAACTTTCGTCGGAGCTTCACAGCATCTCCGAGATGGCGAGTCATTGCAACATGAGTGTTACGTCTTTCAAGAAGAAATTCACCGGCTATTACCACACCTCGTCTCACCGTTGGCAGACCAAGCAACGGCTTGCACACGCCGCAGAACTGCTTTTGACCACCGACTTGTTGGTAAAACAGATCTGTCGGGAGAGTAATTTCATCACAACATCGCATTTTATCCGCCGTTTCAGAGATGAATTCGGACTGACTCCCAAAAGATACCGCGAAAAATACCTCCCAAAATCCCAAAAGTAGCCAGAGAGGCGGTAGACCAAGATTTTTTCGGCAGGCATTGGCCGTGAGCGTAAAGCGGTAAAAAGCACGAGAACAACAAAATTGTGCAAATTCGTATATAAACGCCCGATGAATTTATACATGACTATTCGGGGTTTTGAGGGAAACTATTTGCAGGAAATAGAGCATGTTGTTTGAAAAATAGAGATAATTGTGTTTCTTTGCAGTAAATTTTAGAGAAATCCGATTCGTGAATCTGCTATTGCTTATAGCCCTGCGTATGTCTCGCTCCTCTTCCGGTAATAAAGGGGTGATGGAGCGGGTTGCTGTAATCTCCGTAGCACTCAGTTTGACGGTAATGATTCTTGCATTGGCTGTGATGCTGGGATTCAAACGCGAGGTTTCGCAGAAAGTTGCTGGTTTCTCGGCGCATGTCGTTTTGTGTGGCGTGCGGGGTTTGGAGTCACCCGATGCCGATGTTGTGCAGCGTACCGCTCATCTCGATTCGTTGATTCGAACTCTTTCAGGCTGTGTCGCATTGGCTCCGTATGCGTCCAAAGGCGGTATTATTCGTACGGCTGATGCGGTAGAGGGCGTGTTGCTTAAAGGGGTTGAGTCCGAATACGATTGGTCGTCGTTCCGAGAGTGGCTTGTGGAGGGGGATTTGCCTCGGGTCGGTGATTCGATTCGCACCAAAGATATTCTGATCTCACGCAATCTGTCGAGCCGCCAACGGTTGCATGTGGGCGATAAAGTGGAGTTGCTGTTTGTCGGAAAAGACGAACGGCCGCGTCGTGATCGTTTTCGGGTTTCGGGAATTTATGCCTCGGGAATGGATGAAATGGACGATAAGATCACCATGACCGACATCCGCAATGTGCAGCGTCTCTCGTCGTGGGGCAAAGACTCCGTTTCCGGTTATGAGATTCGATTGAAACAGCTCGACGATGCTGTGCAATTTGCTCATGATCTGAATCTTCTGTTGGAGGATGATCGGCAGACTGCCGGCTTGGTGGCTTATAGTCTGCAAGAGCATTACCCCAATATCTTCGATTGGCTTCGGGCACACGATGTCAATGCCGTGGTAATATGGGTTGTTATGCTGATCGTGGCCTTTTTCAACATGGCATCGGTATTGCTGATTTTGGTGTTGGAGCGAACCCGAATGGTCGGATTGCTGAAAGTGCTTGGCATGCGCAATCTCTCTCTTCGGGTGGTTTTCCTCTATCGGGCGGCTTTTGTGGCCCTGCGCGGTTTGTTGTGGGGGAATGCCGTTGGCCTTTCGTTGTGTTTGTTGCAACGATGGTTTCATGTCGTAAAACTCGATGCCGAGGGATATCTGCTTTCCGAAGTTCCTATTGTTCTCGATTTTGGAAGTTGGCTGTTGCTCAATGTAGGATTTTTGATTGCCATTGTTGCGTTACTTATCATTCCGGCGGGTATTATATCTACGGTAAAACCCGAAGAGACCATTCGATATGAATAAATATGAAACCTTATAACGATTCAACTCCGAAAAAGACACAGATCCGCGCCATGTTTAACAGCATAGCTCCGCGATACGATCTTTTGAACCATACCCTTTCGCTGAATATCGACCGACTGTGGCGTCGTCATACGGTTGCCGAGGTGGCTCGTTGTAAGCCCTGCCGAATCCTTGACGTGGCGACGGGAACAGGAGATTTGGCGATAGCCATGGCGCGCCGTATCCCGCAGGCTCATGTGCTGGGAGTCGATATCTCGGAGCGAATGCTCGATGTGGCTCGTAAAAAAGTGACGGTTGCAGGTTTGGACGATCGTGTGGAGTTGACAGTGGGGGATGCCGAACACCTTGCCATTCCCGACGCTTCGGTCGATGTGGCGACGGTGGCTTTTGGGGTGCGTAACTTCAGTGATCTGGCCGTAGGACTGCGGGAACTGGCTCGCACAATAAAACCCGCCGGTAAGGTCGTTATATTGGAGTTCTCGCGTCCTCGGAATCGGCTGTTGCGGGCATTTTATGAGTTCTATACCTATAAGGTGTTGCCCCGTATTGGAGGTGTTGTGTCTCGCGATAAACGGGCTTATGAATATCTTCCGGCCTCTGTCGGAGAGTTCCCTGCTCCTGAAACGTTCCTGAGGATGCTTACAGAGGCGGGATTTACGAATTGTCGGGCTCGAAGCCAAAGTTTTGGTATTGCCCATATATATATAGGCGAAAAATGAGAATATTGCATCCATCGAATCTTTTTCGATCGCTTGGCTGGTTGTCGGTATTGTTGGTGCTGTTGTCAACGACATCGTGCCGCCGTGCTTTCGAGAAAACGGCACAGAAGATACGCGTTGAAGCCGTAGAGAGTATCACTTCGCGCGGGTTATCCGGATTGGATGTAACCTTGCGTGTGGCCAATGGCTCGGGATATAAATTGTCGCTTGATACGGTTCGAGTCGATATTTATTGTGCCGGAGGGCGTGTCGGACGAATCGTGCTCCGCGATCGAGTTGAAGTTGCAAAGCGCACAACAGCAAGCGTCTCGACCCGTTGGCAGATGAAAATTTACGATCCGTTGGCTCTTTATGCTCTGATCCGCAAAATGGATCGGGGAGATTATTCGAATATTACCGTCTCCTATACTGTTTCCGGACATGGAGGCCCGTTTCCTATAAATATTTCGCAAGAGATGGTACTCTTGTCGGATTTTTTGAATATCTTTGGCTTGAAAAACGAAGATATCAAAAACTTCTTGAAGAGATGATTCGTAAAGTTTTATTATTGACCCTTGTTTTTGCAACCGTTTCGGAAATCCGAATCAATGCACAGACGTTAGAAGCGTTTAAGCGACAGTTGGCTACTCCCTCGACCTCTCGAACGGGAGCCGAAGCCCGTGTGTCGGTTGTCGAGTCGGCCGATGTTGCTTCGATGTTGGCACAAGTCGCCACCCAGCAGCCACGCCTCCGATTCCGAGGTTATCGGGTTTGCATCTTCTTCGATAATGGGCAAGATGCACGTGCCGGAGCTGTGGCGGCTCGTGATCTCTTTGAAGAGACCTATGCCGGAATTCCGGTTTATATGGTTTATGAAAATCCCTATTTCAAGGTCTCGGTGGGTAACTGCCTGACCGCAGAGGAGGCCGTGATATTGAAAGGGCGGGTCTCGGGAACATTTCCCCGAGCATTTCTCAAAAACGAGGAGTTGACAACTGCGGATCTGTTGCCGCAGTAGAATAAGTGGCTTTGAAAAGGAGCTGTCTAACAAGTCCTCAAAAATGGAAATCACCCCCGCCAGATGCACTTCTGGCGGGGGTGAAATCGTTAGAATTAGACTTGTTAGACAGCCTCTTAGTTTCCTCCTCCTGAATCGGGGATTGAATGCGGAATGGCGGCGACTTATTTCGGGCAGATGACGCGAAGAGCGCCAGCAAGACACTCGATACAGAGTGGGAATTCGGCCCCGGGCTGACCATCGACATCGGTCGGCTCGTTGATGGTCGATACGATCTCGATCTTGCGAGCCCGAAGGTGGTGCACAATTTTCGGATTACCCCCCAATAAATAGCGTCCCATCGCCAATGTGGAGTGTAGGAAATTGCGTTTTTCGAGCATCAGACAGTCAAAGAGCCCATCTTTGATAGACGATCGACGAGCGAGGTGAAATCCTCCGGCAGTTTCGCCATTAAAGACCAATACCATCAAGGAGTTGATGTCGAAAGCCTCACCGTCGGCAATGACTTGTAGGGGAACTGCATGCATCGACCGAAACTCCTTTACACCTTCGATCAGATAGGCTAATTTGCCGATTCGATGCTTGCTGTCGTTGGAGGTGCGTTGCGAGGTGGTGGTGAAGATGCCGAAGCTGAATATGTTGACAAAATAGATGTCGTTCACCCGACCGCAATCCACCCGATCCTCCTCTCCGGAGGCAATTTGACGGGCAGCTTCCAATGGATTGGACGAGAGCCCCAAAGCTCGGGCGAAGTCGTTGGCGGTACCGGCCGGAATCACTCCCAACGGAATATCCAAATCCCGTTTTCGCATGGCATTGACCACGAAATTTACCGTGCCGTCACCGCCGGCAACAACCATCAAATCAATCGATTCGTTTCCCTTAAACGGGTCGGCATCGAAATCGATCGGCTGGGGCTGGATGTCGTATCCTTGTTCGCGGAAGATATCAAGGATTTTCTCGGTGTCCCATTCGATATGTCCTTTTCCCGATTGTGCGTTGTATAGAAAAACTGCCCGTTTCATGATGATCAATCCAAAACAATTTTTGACATGGCAGGAGATATGTACTCCTCAAAGGTGTCGTTTTCTCCGGCTAAAATGAAATAGACTCCGATTTGAGACATGCGGCGAGCCGCGTCGAGTGCCGCATCGGCTCCCATGGCCATAAACATCGTGCCCAAAGCATCAGCCTCGGCGCAGGTGGGGGCGACAACGGTGGCCGAAAGCAGGCGGGAAATGACACTTCGCCCCGTGCGGGGATCGATCGTGTGAGCAACTTTTCGCCCCTCGGCATCGAGATAGAATCGCCGGTAGTTGCCCGAGGTTGCTAATGCTCCTTCGGTGAGTTGCAGCCGTTTTTGGAGATATTCTCCGTTGGTCATATTGCCGTCGAATGGGGTTTCGATACCGACGCGCCAACCCTCTCCGTGGGGATTGACTCCCTGACAGCGAATCTCTCCTCCGATGTCGATCAGGTAGTTTTTAGCGCCAAAACGCTCGACAAGGTTGGCCAGCAAATCGACAGTATAGCCTTTGGCTATGGAGTTGAAATCGAGTTGTACACGAGGATCGCTCTTGATCAGCCGTCCGTTTTCGATGCGTACCTTTTCGCGACCGACAAAGGTGAGCAGCGAATCGATATTGGGATTCTCGATGCGTTTCTTTCCGGCAAATCCCAGCGCCTCGACAAGCGGCTTTACCGTTACGTCGTAACAGCCGTTGCTCAAAGCTCCGATGCTGTCGGCCAGATGCAGGCAGAACGCAATATGGTGGTCGGTGCTGTCGGTTTCGTTGCGATTCAAACGGCTCAAACGCGACGAAGGATCGAAGATCGACATCGAGGCTTTGGCCTCACGATCCACCTCCATCACTGCGCGGTACAACTCTTGCTGGGAGATGTCGCGAACATCGGCCGAGATGTGGAGCGAGGTGCCGAGCATCGTACCTTCGATAACCAGATAGGGCGCGGAGGTGGGTTGATTGCAGCTGCCAAGAAGAAGCGAGCAAATGCTTGTTAAAAGGATATAAAGTGATTTTCTCATTGCCTTTTTCTATTCATTTGGCGCAAAATTAGCACTTTTTGTAGGAAACGAACAAATTTAGAACGAGAAAGATAAATAATTTTCACTTTTTCATTCTTTATTCCTAATTATATTTGTACCTTTGCCGAACGCTCTGGCGTTATCCACGGTAAGGGGGATGCGTCGTAGAGTGGAACTTAAATAATTCAAAAAAATGGCTTATTTAACAGCAGAAAAAAAGCAAGAGCTTTTCGGCCAGTACGGCAAGTCTAACACCGACACGGGTTCGCCCGAGAGTCAGATCGCGTTGTTTTCCTACCGTATCAGCCACCTTACTGAGCACCTCAAAAGCAACAAGCACGACTTCGGAACTCAGCGCGCCCTGTTGCGCTTGGTAGGTAAGCGTCGTCAGTTGTTGGAGTACCTCAAAGAGGTCGACATCGAGCGTTACCGCGCTATCGTTAAGATGCTGAATCTCCGCAAGTAGTCCGCGAGGAAGAGATGAGGGCAATTTCCGCGAGGGGTTGCCTTCATTTTCGTAATGAAAAACAAACAAAACATCATAGGATAAACGTTTTTATGGAAGAAAAGAAGCTGTACAATGCCGTCCGTAAAACGATCACGCTGGCCGATGGTCGCCAGATCGAGATCGAAACGGGCAAACTGGCCAAACAGGCCGACGGCTCCGTGGTTGTCCGCATGGGAGATACGATGCTCCTCGGTACCGTGGTTGCCGCCAAGGATGCAAAACCCGACACCGACTTCATGCCCTTGCAGGTGGAGTATAAGGAGAAGTATGCCGCTTGCGGCCGCTACCCGGGAGGTTTTATGAAACGCGAGGGCAAAGCCAACGATAGTGAGATCCTTGTAGCACGTTTGATCGACCGTGCTTTACGTCCGCTGTTCCCCGCAGATTACCATGCCGAGGTATATGTTACGGTAAACCTGATCTCGGCAGAGAAAGATATTCAACCCGACGCTTTGGCCGGCTTGGCTGCATCGGCAGCTTTGGCTGTATCGGATATTCCGTTCGGAGGTCCGATTTCGGAGGTGCGTGTGGCCCGCATCAATGGCGAATATGTGATCAATCCCAACTTCTCGCAGATGGCCGATGTCGATTTGGACATCATGGTTGCCGGTACGATCGACAATATCTTGATGGTCGAGGGTGAGATGAAAGAGGTTTCCGAGGAGGTTATGCTCGGTGCCATCAAATTCGCTCACGAGGAGATCAAGAAGCATTGCGCCGTGCAGATCGAACTCTCGAAAGAGTTGGGTAAAGATGTAAAACGTACCTATTGCCACGAGATAAACGATGAGGAGTTGCGCCAAACGATCATCACAGAGCTTTACGACAAGGCTTATGCCATTGCCACAAGCGGTACGATGAAACACGAGCGTAGCGATATGTTCGATGCGTTGGAGGCTGAGTTTGCCGCTCGTTACACAGAAGAGGAGTTGGTAGAGAAAGCTCCGCTGATCCACAAATATTTCCACGACGACGTACAGAAAAAAGCCATGCGCAATATGATCCTCGATGAGGGCAAGCGTTTGGATGGTCGTCGTACGGATGAGATCCGTCCGATTTGGTGCGAAGTGGGTTATCTGCCCGGTGCACATGGCTCGGCAATCTTCACCCGCGGTGAAACCCAGTCGTTGACATCTGTAACACTCGGTACGAAGTTGGACGAAAAGGTGAAAGACGAGGTGCTGGTACAGGGTACCGAGCAATTCGTGCTGCATTATAACTTCCCGCCCTTCTCAACCGGTGAGGCTAAGGCTTCGCGTGGTCTGTCGCGCCGCGAAATCGGCCACGGCCACTTGGCTTGGCGTGCATTGAAACCGATGGTGCCGGTAGGCGATGAGAATCCCTATGCCGTACGTGTGGTTTCGGACATCTTGGAGTCGAACGGCTCTTCGTCGATGGCAACGGTTTGTGCCGGCACATTGGCATTGATGGATGCCGGTGTGAAGCTCAAAAAACCGGTATCGGGTATTGCCATGGGTCTGATCACCGATTCTGCAACCGGCAAATGGGCTGTGTTGTCGGATATCTTGGGCGATGAGGACCACCTCGGCGATATGGACTTCAAAGTGACGGGAACCAAAGACGGTATCACCGCTACGCAAATGGACATCAAGGTCGATGGTTTGTCGTATGAGGTGTTGGCCGCCGCTTTGGAGCAGGCTCGCAAAGGTCGTCTGCACATCCTCGGTAAACTCACCGAGTGCATTGCCGAACCGCGTGCCGATTACAAGCCTTGCGTTCCGCGCTTGGTACAGATCACCATTCCGCAAGATATGATCGGTTCGGTTATCGGCCCGGGCGGTAAGGTGATTCAGGATATTCAAAAGACTACCAATACGACGATTACGATTACCGAAGAGGATAACAAGGGTATTGTGGATATTTTCGGTATCGACAAAGCCGCTCTCGATGGAGCTCTTGCCCGCATCAAGGCTATCGTGGCTATTCCCGAGGTGGGTGAAACTTACCACGGAAAGATCCGTTCGATCGTGGCATTCGGTGCGTTTGTTGAGATCATGCCCGGAAAGGATGCGTTATTGCACATCTCGGAGATCGACTACAAACGATTCGAGACCATGGAGGAGACCGGTTTGCAGGAGGGTGACGAAATCGATGTGAAACTCATCGGCATCGACCCCAAAACCAACAAACTCAAACTCTCACGCAAGGCGTTGCTGCCTAAGCCCGAAGGATATGTCGAGCGTGAGCGTCGTCCGCGTCCCGAACGTGGTGAACGTCGCCCGCGTCCCGAACACCATGAAGGGTAGTGTGAAATTTATGTAATTCACCTTGAAATTTTGTCATTTCATCGGTAGCTATTGCATAATTACAAAGTGTTTTTTATATTTGCATGTAATTGGATGGATTTTCCGCCATTCATAGACCGCAAATAGAGAAACAAAGACAAAACAGATTAACCAAATTATTCGCAAAACTATGAAAAGTTTATTAAAAATGAGCCTTGCGCTCGTCGTTGCGGCAATGACTTTGTCGGGTTGCAACTGTTTCAAGAAGATGGCCAAGAATCGCGATGAAATCAAGTTGACGGTAACTCCTGAGATTTTGGTTTTGAACAACGGTATCGTGGCTGCCGACATCAATGTTACGTTCCCCGAGAAGTATTTCAACAAAAAAGCTGTTATCAAAGTTACTCCAGTTATCGTATTTGAAGGTGGTGAGGTTGCTGGTACAGCCAAATATTATCAAGGTTCGAAAGTTGACGAGAACTACGCTGTTGTTGATAAGACCAACGGCGGAAACTTTACACAGCATGTAGAGTTTGCTTACGATCCCCGCATGGATCAGTGCGCACTCCAATTGCGTGCCGAGATCAAATGCCCGAAGGGCGATTGCAAAGAGTTTACGCTCGTTAACCTGAATACCGGTGCTATTCCGACCAAAGAGCAGGCTGCCGTATTGGCCGGTAACGATGCTGCTGCCAAAGCCGCTTTGGCAAAAGAGTTCGGTTTGACGGTTGCTTATGGTCTGAACACCTTGCAGAAAGATTTGAAATATGGTGAGTTGATGGCTCCGATGGCCAACAACTACAAACGTGTAACCACAACGGTTGAGAAAACTGAGTTGCTCTATGCTATCAACTCGTCGAAAGTAACCGTTAAGAACGAGAAAGCTGCCAACCTCGAAGGTTTCAAAGCCGATGTAGATTCGAAACTTGGCAACGACCGTGCTACGCAGAACATTACTATCAAGGGTTATGCTTCGCCCGATGGTCCGGAGAAATTCAACGACAAACTGTCGAAGGCTCGTAGTGAGTCGGGTCAGAAAGTGATCGCCAAACTGCTGAAAGATTCGGGTCTGGAAATCGACGCCGCTGCTTACGGTGAGGATTGGGAAGGTTTCAAAGAGTTGGTTGAGAAATCCGATATCAAAGACAAGAACTTGATTCTTCAAGTGTTGAGTCTCTACAACTCGTCGGCACAACGCGAGAGCGAGATCAAAAATATGTCGGCCGTATTTGGTGAGTTGAAGACTCAAATTCTGCCCGAGTTGCGCCGTTCGCAGATCGTGAACACCACCGATCTCCAAGGCAAGACCGACGCCGAGATGTTTGCTGCTGTGAAGAACGGTCAGGAACTGACTCTCGAAGAGTACCTCTTCATCGCTACGGTTGCTGCTACTCCCGAGGAGCAGGTTACGATCTTGACTGCCGCTTCGAAGAAATACAACGACGCTCGTGTATGGAACAACTTGGGTATTGCTCAGACCAAAGTTGGTGACAAAGCTGCTGCTTTGAAATCGTTTGAGAATGCTGCTAAGTTGGATGCTTCGTCGGAGTTGAACAAGAACCTCTTGTTGGCTAACTTGGCCAATGGCAATACCGCAGAGGCTAAGAAATATGCTGCTGCTGCCGATGCAGAGGCTAAGGCCGCAATGAATGCTGCCGAAGGTAACTACAAGGCTGCTACTTCGGGTCTTGAAGGCTACAATGCTGCTATCGCTCAGGTGATGAGCAACGATTTGGCCGGTGCCAAAAAGTCGATTGCTAACGACAACTCGGCTGATGCAGACTACCTGCGTGCCGTTATCGCTGCCAAAGAGGGTGATTTGAATACTGCCAAAGCTCAGTTGAAGAGCGCCGTATCGAAGAATCCGGCTCTGGCTGACAAGGCTGCTAAGGATATCAACTTGAAGGCTTTGAAATAGTCTTTTCCTTCACGGATTAAGTAACAGAGGCTCGAACCACACAGGTTCGAGCCTCTGTCGTAGTAGGTGTTTTTGTCGTATTTTACATTACTTTTGTGACTTTTATGGCGGAAATTGCCGGTTACCGAAAAAAAAGCATTATATTTGAAAGTGTTTTTTACGAAAATAGAGAAACTATGGAGTACGCCAACCGTTTGAACGAATACGCTGCGGCATGGACCGCGGAACAAGTCGATGTGGAAGTTGCCCGTATCAGAGAGGCCGCAAAGCGCAACCATAATAGCGATGTCTATAAATTCTGCTATTCGGCGATTGATTTGACTACCTTGTCGTGCAACGACTCGGTGACGTCGGTGACGGCATTTGCTCGTAAGGCGGCTGATTTCTATCAGCAGTATCCGCATATCCCCAATGTCGCTTCGATTTGTGTCTATCCGACCTTTGTCGAGACGGTGGGTTTGGCCATCGATGGGACGCCTATGCGAATCACCTCGGTTGGCGGAGGTTTCCCTGCCTCACAAACCTTCTTGGAGGTAAAAGCGTTGGAGGTGGCCATGGCGGTTGAGAATGGAGCCGACGAGGTGGATATTGTACTTAATGTGGGGCGTATGCTCTCCGGCGAGTATGACGAGGCTGCCAACGAGGTCGAGGTGATCCGTTCGGAGATGGATGGCGATATTATATTAAAGGTAATTATCGAGTCCGGTGCTTTGAAGACCCCCGAGTTGATCCGTATAGCTTCGTTGCTCTCGATGTTTGCCGGTGCCGACTTTGTGAAGACCTCGACCGGAAAGATCGATGTTGCGGCAACACCCGAAGCAGCGGTCGTGATGTGTCAGGCCATCCGCGATTACTACGAGAAAACGGGACGTAAGGTGGGATTCAAAGCCGCGGGCGGTGTCCGCACGGCCGAAGATGCCGCGCTTTATTACACGATTGTCGAGGAAATTTTGGGCAAAGAGTGGCTTACAACCGATCTGTTCCGCATCGGCGCATCCTCTGCTGCAAACAATATCCTTTCGGCTATCGAAGGAACAGAAGTAAAATATTTCTAGGAGGATTATTATAATAGTAGTATGACATGAAAGCATTATACTGGACATCATTACCGATTCTTGCATTATTCATCCTATCTTGTTCGGATGTATCAAAACCTTATGATGAAATACTTTCTTATACAAAATGGGGAGTACATTATGTATCTTCTGATAGTCCAATATCTTCTGAAATATACGATCCCATCAGTAAAATAAGGGGGGGGGGAACTTAACGAAGAGATCTTGTCCATAAAAACATTAATAGACACTATTCGAACTAAAAATCGTGATAAAGGTAAGTATATGCTATCATTTGCTAATGATGAATGCAAATTTGAGGATACACATTACATAGAAGGAACTTATAAAATTCGCACCTATACAAGAAAAGAATACCATTATCCAGATCAATCGCTCTCATATACAGATGCAGATGCACGCTATCTTTACGAGTGTATAATCAAAAATGATTCTTTAACCATTAATTGTATATACATAGCTAATGGTTTACATGAAATTGTAAACGAAACTAGGTCGTATATTGGCCATTTGTACAAAGATTCGACTTTGAATATGTCTAGTACTTTTCCTTATTTGACAGAAACATCTAACATTTATCACATGAAATTTGAGAGGATCGATCGTAATATCATTTTATATGGGGATCGGAATATGAAAGGTGTAATGAATGACACTTATGATGAAATAGACTTTGATGACATTGGAACCCTATATTTACAAAAATAATGAAAAGAGGACTTTCGATATTATCAATCGGATTATTGGTAATTTGTACACTCTCCGTTAAAAAATTAGCTACAACTGCGTGATAATCAGTATCCCATTTTTATATAAAATAGTAAATACATGTTATTAAGAGTATAGGGCGATAATAACAAACCTTTGCAATTTCACTTGTTTGTTTTTGGAGTGTTTATTTGCAGATATCGTAGTAATATCTCTCCTTCCTGCCCGATGGATATTGAGATAACGGCGCATTGCATCAGGGAAGGCATTGTATGGTGGGATTCATTTATTTGCTCCCTACCGCTCTTTCGCGGTGTTTTGGAGTGTCGAATCGGCCGCTGTTGGGGTTTCGGATAGACTATCAGCAACAGGTGCCGAGGTCGGCTGCACATCCGGTGTCGGCTCTTCGGTTTCGGAGAAGAGCGTCGGCGGTAACATCGATCGATAATGTTGCCGATTGAGGATTGTCAGAACAATAAGGATAATAATGCCTATGGCAACTACCCAACGTATCAGTTTGCTAATCATGTTTGTCTGTTGTTTTGTCGGACGCAACAACCGGTTGTGCTGGGGTTGCGGACTGTGCCGAATTTTTTAAGGATTCGATGGCGCATTGCACCACATTGTCGATCGGGTGGATGTTGATATAAAACCCGTTATCCTCCAATGCGGTGTTGCGACCGATGTATGCTCTGAGCTGTGACTCGATCAGTTTGCGTGATCGGGCAATGTCGCGGTAGTTGGGGGCAACCCCTTTGCGGGCGGCATAGCGCACGAAATCATCGACCAATGTTTTGTCGCTGTCGAGCAGTGCTTGTAGCTCGTCGAGGGTTTGAACGGCATTCAATCGGTCGCGATGTCGATCGGCATATTCAATCGTGTAGCGATAGAGAATATTGCGACCGGCCACCTCGATAAAATATTTGCTTACATCGGTGGTGTCGGCCGGTACAAAGAGGTCGGGCATGATACCGCCGCCGCCATAAACCACCTTGCCTTTCGGGGTGACACGTTTGAGCGAATCGGGGAAATGGATGCTGTCGGCCGAGAAAAATTCGTTGTTTTCGTAGCGGTGCAATACCTCTTTTTCGTAGGCTGCCTCGTCGCCCATGGTGTAGGGTTTTTGAATCGAACGACCGGTAGGAGTGTAATAACGTGCGGTCGTCAAGCGCAGAGCCGAGCCGTCGGCATAGGGTATCTGACGTTGCACCAATCCCTTGCCGAACGAACGACGCCCGATGATCGTACCCCGATCGTTGTCTTGTAGGGCTCCGGCAAGAATCTCACTCGACGAGGCACTTCCTTCGTCAATCAGTACGGCAACCTCCATATCCTGTGCCGCTCCGTTACCATCGGCATACTCTCGCACCTGTCGGCGGTTGCGATCTTCGGTATAAACGATCAGTTGATCCTTATGCAGAAACTCATTCGCAACCAATATCGCTTGGTCGAGATAGCCTCCCGAGTTGCCCCGCAGGTCAAAAATCAACTTGGTAACCCCTTCGGCACGCAACGTTTGCAATGCCGAGCGCAACTCGGAGAATGTTGTTCGGGCAAACTGTCCCAATCGGATGTATCCGATGTTGTCGGCGATCCGAAAACTTGCCTCGATGCTTTTGATCGGGATGACGTCGCGAACAACCTCCACATCGACCAGCCCTTTGATGTGTTGGCGTTCGAGTCCCAAGCGTACGGTTGTCCCTCGTGGGCCACGCAGTCGTTTGACGATCTGATGTTGTGGAATTTTCTGTCCGGCGATCAGCGAGTCATCGACCTCGATGATGCGGTCTCCGGCTTTGATTCCGGCTTTGTCGCTGGGGCCTTTGGGAATGACATTCAGAATGATTACCGTGTCGGTCGCCATGTTGAATACTACACCTATACCATCGAATTCTCCCTCCAACGGCTCGTTCAATGCGGCCATCTCAGCGGCCGGAATATAGACCGAATGGGGATCCAACTCCTTTACCAATGCGGGGAGGATATGCTCGGCGAGCGAATCCATTGGTACGGGATCTACATATTGTGTCTCGATCAGCGAGAGAGTATGTGTGATCTTGTTGGTCGGGTTATTCAGTGTCTGCAACAGCCCTCGTAGTTGTGAGGCTGTCGAGTTGCGACCTAAATAGTGTCCCAATAGTAACGCTCCTGCAATGCAAGCGGCCAGCAAAAGCGGGTAAAGAATCGCGTGTTTTGAATTATGATACATTATTTATTCTTGAAAGTATAGGTCAGACCGACGCTCAACAAGGTTTTGGTTTGTACACTGAGGTGTTGAGCTCGGTTGTAATAGAGTTCGAAACTGATGGTTGTGGTGAGGTATTTCGTCGCTTTGATATCGAGAATATTGGTCCAGCGGCAAATCGGGTGGATCGGCAGGCGGGGTTTATTCTTAATATCTTTGGGACCCTGCTCCCACTTCTCGTATGCTTCGCGATAGGTGTGGTAATCGCTGATCTTGTTATCCTGTCCGATGTCGGAGATCCAGCCGTAGAATCCATAGATCATCGTGCGGTAGCGCAGATATTCGGTCTTTCCGAAGGTGCGGTCGAAGTCGATCTGGATCGAAGAACCGCCCTCCCATTTCGAACTCTTGTCGGGGTCTTCGATACCGTAGGTGAATCCGTTTATTTTGCGAATCTGCTCGTCGCTGGCAAATGTGGCGTTCAAGGCGATCGGCGAAAGGTTGATCGTCACAGGGAACTTGGGCTTGGGACATTTGTAAGTCACACCGAGTGACAGATCGAAATAACCCGGGGTCATGAATTTGCTTTTGAGGTGCTCTTTGCGTTGCTCGGTACGTGATACATAGCCGTTGATAAATTGGCTGCGGAACTTGGCAATAGCTCCGTATGACCAGTTTTTCGACATCTTGAACGAGGGGGCTACCGAAAGTTCGAACTCATCCTGATTCTTAAACCAAATACCCTCGCTGTCGGTGTATTCGTTGCCATCGGCATCGGTTTGGGTCGTTTCGACCTTCATGCGGTTGTAACCCAACTTGGCGCTGAATTTGGTCTCGATCGAGAAGAGATTTTTGGTGAATATATGCTTCAATCCGAGGGTTGCCACCAATGCGATGGAGTTATCACCGCCCGAAGTTTCGATCCACGGGTCGTTGTATGCAGTGAGTGATCCTTGAATACCGCTGCTGAATTCGAGGTAGTTGCGTTCTTTGCGAATGGCGGCACGTTCGGCTTTGTAACGAGCGCGGTTGAAATACTCGTTCTCCACCGAAGTCGATTTCATTTGATTTCTGAACTTGACGCTGTCGGATTTGGCATCAACATCGTCGATGGTGATTTGCGCCACAGCAAGTTGTCCTGTGAAAATCAGGGACAAGAAAAGGAGGATTTTGGTTGTAAACTTCATGGCAACGGCCTTTTGGGAAATTATTAGACCACAAATTTATGAATTTATTTACAATTTTCTTAACTTTGAGGGGAAACAGCATAAATAAACAAAAAGAAACAAATTAATATGAAATATTTCGGAGCACATGTCAGCGCATCGGGGGGAGTGGTCAATGCCCCGATAAATGCACACGCAATAGGAGCCACGGGCTTTGCCCTTTTTACCAAAAATCAACGACAGTGGTTGGCCAAACCGTTGTCCCAATCCGAAATCGCAGCTTTTCGGGATGCCTGTGAGCAATATGGATATACTGCGGCGCAGATTTTGCCGCACGACTCGTATCTGATCAATCTCGGTCATCCCGAAGCAGAGGGGCTCGAAAAATCGCGGCAGTCGTTTTTCGAAGAGATGGCACGGTGCGAAGAGTTGGGATTGGATCGATTGAACTTTCATCCCGGGAGTCATTTGCGCCAGATCAGCGAGGAGGCCTGTATGGATCGTATTGCCGAGTCGATCAATCTTGCCCTCGACCGCACTCATGGCGTAACCGCTGTGATCGAGAATACCGCGGGACAAGGGTCAAATCTCGGTTATCGATTCGAGCAGTTGGCTTATTTGATCGATCGGGTTGAGGATAAATCGCGTGTGGGAGTCTGCATCGACACCTGCCATGCTTTTGCCGCAGGATATGATTTGAGTACCCCCGCGGCCTGTGATGCCACTTTCGCGGAGTTTGAGCGAATTGTGGGATTTCGCTATTTGCGGGGTATGCACCTAAACGACGCGATGAAACCGGTGGGCAGTCGTGTCGATCGCCACTCGTTGTTGGGCGAAGGTCAGATCGGCTGGGAGTGTTTCCGTTATATCGCCCGCGACAAACGTTTCGACAATATTCCGTTGATCCTCGAAACTCCCGATGAGAGCCGTTGGGTCGAAGAGATTGCGCAACTGAAAGCCTTGTCGGAGGAGTAATATCTCGACTACTCTACATACAGCACCAACCCTTTGAGATACTCTCCCTCCGGATGGTAGATGTCGATCGGGTGGTCGGCGGGTTGGGTCAACTGATGCAGGATGCGGACCTTGCGGCCGGCAATGGCTGCTGCCGAGAAGACCGTTGTGCGGAATAACTCTTTCGAAACCGCCTGCGAGCAGGAGAATGTGAAGAGAATACCTCCCGAACGGATCTGCGAGATGGCTCGGGCATTGAGCCGTTTGTAGCCCTGCATGGCATTTCCCAATACCTTGTGATGTTTGGCAAAAGCCGGCGGATCGAGGATGATCAGGTCGTATTTGTTGCCGATCTCTTTCAGATACTCCACCGCATCGGCTACCACTTCGCTGTGGGCAGTTCCTTCGCCGAAATTGAGTTTCATGTTTTCGGTAGCCAGCATGACGGCACGCTCCGAAGAATCAACCGAGCAAACCTCTTTGGCACCACCCGATAGGGCATAGACCGAGAATCCTCCGGTGTAACAGAATGTGTTGAGAACGGTGCGCCCTTTGGCATAGCGTTTTACCAACTCGCGGTTTTCGCGTTGGTCGAGGAAGAAACCGGTTTTCTGCCCTTTCTCCCAATTGATGCGAAATTGTTCCCCATTTTCCAATACCACCTGTTCGGGACTATCGGCATGCCCCCATAGATAGCCATCGACAGCTCCCAAGTTCGCTTTGAACGGCAATGTCTGCGACGATTTGTCGTATATGGCGGAGATTCGATCGCCATATACATTCCGAATGGCCTCGGCGATCTCTTGGCGGGCACGATACATACCCACCGAATGGCATTGCACCACGGCTGTCGTGCCATAGATGTCGATGATCAATCCGGGCAACCCATCGCCCTCGCCATGTACCAATCGGTAGCATGTGGTTGTGGGATTCTCCGTGAGATTCAGTGTGCGACGTACGTCGTAGGCTATGGAGAGACGCTGATTCCACCACGTCTGGTCAATCTCTTCGGCGTTGAAACTCAGCACACGAACAGCTATTGATCCGATCTGGTAATGGCCACGGGCGATAAACTCGCCATTGTTAAGACATACATCGACCAACGCTCCTTCGGCGATCTGTTGCTCCTCTTCGGCTTCGATATAGGCGATGGCTCCGGAGAATACCCACGGATGACGGCGACGGAGCGACTCCTCTTTGCCACGTTTCAGAATTATGCGGGGAATCATTTGCTATGGATTTTAGTTTTCGCTGTTTTCAGTAGTCGGTTGTAGATCCGGATGCAGACCCACGCATCGGTGGCGGCATAGATCTGTTGTTTGTCTGTCAGTGCGGCAGCCTCCCAATTGCTCAATCTTTGCGCCTTCGAAACCCGTTGGCCCAAAACAATAGCCGAGAGCTTGCGCAGACTTTTCTCCTCGATGCCCCACTCCGGAGCAATTTTTTGCAGATCGACGAATCCACCTTCGCGGAAACGCCGCAGTTGTCGCAACGAGCGCAGGTCGCCGGCAACATCGGCTCCGATCTTGGCGATTGCAGGATCTTCCAAAAGTTGCAAGATCGGTTTGGCTAACGGAATCTTGTTGAGTCGGAAAAGAAAACATTGCTCCGGTGTGGCGAGTTGCAATAAGGATACACGGAACGTCACGCCTACTCGAAACGAGGGGCGGGTTTCGGTGTCGAATCCGATCAACGGCCATCGGCGCAACTCGGTACAGGCAGCCTCGATTTGCTCTTCGCGGTCGATGATTCGGATGGGTCCCTGAAACTCGATGGCCGGAAGTTGGGCGGCAGTTTCGTTGCTGATTTTTTCGGAGAAATGATTCTTGTAGCTCATCCGGTTGAAAATTCGCGCAAAAATAGTATTTTTTCGATCAATTCCGAAATTTTTCTATTTGGCCGTTCGCGGCAATGCGTATCACTCCCTCGGAGAGCAACTCTTGCAGTTGTTCGGCAATATATTCTGGAGAGGAGTTGAAATGTTCGCAAAACATACGGATATCCATTGGGCCTTCGTCCAAATATCGTAAGATCTGCTGGCATAGCGAGTCGTTAGCGGGTTGTTGCGCCTGTTGTTTGGCGGCACGTCGTCGGGCTAAACAGAGGTCGCAGACTCCGCATGGCTCAATCGGCCCTCCGCTTCCGAAATACTCTTCCAACAACTCGCTGCGACAACGCTCCTCGTTGGTGGCATAGGTCAGCATGTTGTTGAAGCGTTCGAGCATCAACTCTTTGCGTCGGGCGTAGGTCTCCGGAGCGATGTAGAGATCTTTGCGTGGCAGACGCTCTTCGTTGAAATAGAGTAGGGGAGAGCGGTTGGAGGGTATGTAGCGGATCACCCGTAACTGCCACAACCGTTTGAGTAACTCTTTGACCCGTTCTATGGTGTAGCCGCTCCATGTGGCCAATTCTCCCTCGTCGATGGGGCGGAAATCGGTGAATACACCGTTGTAAAGACGCAATAACGTGCGGACAAAAGGGTCGAGTTCGTCGCGCTTGATCCGCAGTTTGTAGAGATCATCACGGCTGATGCAGAACATGATACGAGCCGGATTGTCCTGCATGTCGGTCAATGTCATGTAGCTGTTCTGTTGTAGCAGTTTCAGCGCACTGAGCACGGTTCCCGAATAGAGATGTGTCTGCGCACAGAAGTCGTGGATGTTGAACAGCATCGAGGCTCCGTCACCATCTCCGATGCCGACTTGCAGATATGAGCATACCGTTTCGTAGATATCCTTCACTTTCTCGATCGGCGGAAACTCCTGCTCGAAACGGCGTATGATTCGATCGCTGTCGTCGGATGCTACCAACAGTAGGGCATAGGCACGCTGACCGTCTCGTCCGGCTCGTCCGGCCTCCTGATAGTAACTTTCGAGCGAATCGCACATCGAGTAATGCGCAACAAAACGTACGTCGGGTTTGTCGATACCCATGCCGAACGCATTGGTTGCTACCATGATGCGGGTTCTGCCCGATATCCACTCCTCTTGTCGCAACGCACGTTCGGCATGACCCAATCCTCCGTGATAGGCCGAAACCGTGAATCCCTCTTGTCGAAGCATGTCGGCCACCTGCTCCGTAGCTTCGCGGGTACGGACATAAACGATTCCCGAGCCGGAAACATTTTGTACCAATCGCAAAAGTTGCCCGTTCTTGTCATCGGTACGACGAACGCTGTACGAGAGGTTCGGACGGGCAAAACTGCTGCGGACAACGTGCGGCTCGGCAAATTTCAGGCGGTGCATGATGTCGTCGATGACCAGATCGGTTGCCGAGGCGGTGAGTGCCAATACCGGCACATTGGGTAATCTTTCGCGTAGTTCGGCAATCCGTAGGTAGGCAGGGCGAAAATCGTAACCCCATTGCGAGATGCAGTGAGCTTCATCGACAGCGATCAGTTGTACGTTCATCCTGACAACCCGCAACCGAAACGCCTCTGACGATAAACGTTCGGGGGCAACATAAAGGAATTTTACGTCGCCATATACGCAATTGTCCAGTGCGATGTCGATTTGTCGCGGGGAGAGCCCCGAATGGATTGCTACGGCCGAGATCTGTCGGGCTCGCAATCGATCGACCTGATCTTTCATCAGCGCGATAAGCGGTGTCACCACGATTGTCAAACCCTCGCGAGCGAGTGTCGGTACTTGGTAGGTGAGTGATTTACCGCCACCCGTGGGCATCAATGCCAACGTATCGCGACCGGCAATCACGGCGCGGATGATCTCCAACTGTACGGATCGAAATTCCGTGAACCCCCAATAACGTCGCAACGTTTCATATATCTTTCCATCGCCCGTTTCCATAATACAAAACTATTGATTTTTTTCAACAGCCACAAATGATTTGATTCATTTCTTGGCATATTCTGTGATATTTTAATTAAATTTTTTGTATCTTTGTCCCCGAATAAGACTCTCGCAGAGCCGTGTAAAGCATATGCAATGAGTCAAAAAGAGGTTTTGAAACAATGCGGGTAAAACAATTAATAGCATGGATATTGCTGACTGTCTATCTTTTGGCAGTCGGAGGTCCTGCTACGCTCTCGTTGTCGTGCAAGTGCGTAGCGATGCAAGCCCGCAGTAATCACTCCACCCATACTTGCAGTTGTTGTTGCGAACACGAGCAGATTGACTGCAAGGCACTTCATGATTGGGAAGTATCGGTGGCCGAAACCGCCGCACATGCGAAATTCAAAGCTCCTTGTTGCGGAAACCATCACTCCACAGAGATTGATCTTTATACCGGAAATTCCTCCGAGAGTGAGCGCCAGATTCGTTTGCTTGTTCTCGATTTGCCGGCTATATTTATCTCGGAGAGTGCAGATATTGTTGTTGCAACTCTCTCCTGTGAGCAATTGGCTCAGAGGACAATCCCCGACTTATTGCAGGCTCATACCCGTTCGGCGGGTCTTCGAGCCCCTCCCGTATCGGCTTAAATCCTTTTAGGTGTTCTGCTTCGATGGGGCAGGAGTGCCGACAGAATTTAACCGATAATGGAATATTATGAAAATCAGCAAATTTTGTATTATTATTTTGATGTTGCTCGTCGGACATTCGTTGCGAGCACAGGAGTTGCGTGGTACGATATGCGACACGAATAAACAACCGCTTATCGGAGCCTCGATCTATTGGGCAGGTACTACCGTCGGAGCCAGTAGCGATGCCGAAGGTACTTTCCGGATTCACCGTGTTAAGGGCTACGACCGCCTTGTTGCCTCTTATTTGGGACACATCAACGATACGTTGCAGGTGGCGGCAGGTGTCGATCGAATCACATTCGCCCTTTCGCCACAAGGAGTTACCCTCGAAAATGTGGTGATCGAAGGAGCGCAGAGTGGTAACTATGTCAAACGTGACGGCATTGTCAAAAACGAGATGATCTCTTTTGCCGGCCTTTGTAAGATGGCTTGTTGCAACCTTGCCGAATCGTTTGAAAATTCGGCTTCGGTAACCGTGGGGTACAGCGATGCCATCTCCGGAGCCCGTCAAATCAAGATGCTTGGCTTGGCCGGTACCTATACCCAAATCCTCGACGAGAATCGTCCGATAATGCGTGGCCTCAGCTCCCCCTATGGTTTGAGCTATACCCCGGGCATGTGGCTCAACTCGATTCAAGTATCGAAAGGAATCTCTTCGGTAACGGCCGGTCACGAGGCAATCACCGGACAGATTAACCTCGAACACCGTAAGCCGACCGATGACGAGCGTCTCTTTGTCAATCTTTACCTCGACGATGAGTTGCGTCCCGAGGCCAATATCTCGACGGCAATTCCGCTCACCAAAGACAAAAAGTTGAGTACGATTCTTATGTTGCATGGCTCGGTGGATACCGATGTGCGGAAAATGGATCATAACGACGACGGGTTCCGCGATCTGCCGAAAGCCGACCAAATCAATGTGGCTAACAAATGGCTCTATGCGGCTGATAATGGTACGCAAGTACGTTGGGGCTGGAAATTTGTGCAGGAGAACCGCTTGGGAGGCATGCTCGACTATGAAAATACAGCGGCTATGCGCAATGCAATGGCGACAGATTGGGATTGGCAGACTGTGGCCGATAAAGAGATGCCGCTCTATGGCTCAAAGATCCGTAATCGCAATGCCAATGGTTATATTAAAATAGGTATGCCGGTCGGACGATCGGTTTATGATGCGGAGCAGCAGGACGAGATGCGCTCGAACTTGGCCTTCGTGGTCGATTTCGACCATTTCAACGAAGACGCCTATTTTGGTCTGAATGGTTATAGCGGCAATGAGAATACCTTGTCGGCCAATTTGATGTATGCTCACTATTTCACCTATCGTTCGTCGCTCAATATCGGTGTACAGGGACATTGGTCCAATTATCGCGAAACTCTCGACAACAAAACTCCGTGGATCGCAGCGTTGCCAGAGTGCCACTACGATTTCAATCGCGACGAGTCGGAGATCGGAGCTTATGCCGAATATACCTACGCCATAAAAGATAAATTCTCTATCGTAGCCGGTATTCGCGGTGATTATAACAACTATTACGACCGTTTCTTTGTAACCCCTCGCGGCCACTTGAAATGGAACATCACCCCTTCGACCACATTGCGCGCTTCGGCCGGTTTGGGTTATCGTTCGACAAATCTGATTACCGATAATATCGGAGCATTGGCTACGGGTCGCACAATCCGTATTGCTCGATTTACCAACAATGGCCTGCAATATCTTTCGGATATCGATGGATTTGATCGCATGGAGAAGGCTTTGACGCTGGGAGGCAGCCTGACACAAACCTTCACATTGGTAAAAAAGGATGACGCAACGTTGAGTTTCGACTATTTCCGCACGCAGTTCTATAACTCGGTGGTTGCCGATCAAGAGTACGATGCCTCGTCGATACTCTTCTATAATACCGATGGCCGTTCCTATACCGACACCTATCAGATCGACTTCTCATGGTCGCCGGTTGAGCGTCTCGATATCTTTGCAACTTTCCGTTACACCGATAGCGAGATGACCATTCATCGTCCCGATGGCAAAGTGGCACATGTCGAACGTCCGTTGGTAAGCCAATATAAGACGTTGCTGAACATTCAGTATGCCACAAAATTCCGTCGTTGGGTCTTCGATGCTACGGCTCAGCTCAACGGCCCTGCGCGTATCCCGACACAGACAGGCAATCTCGATAACGACTATTATTCACCTCGTTACCCGATGTTCTTTGCGCAGGTAACCCGCAAAATTGGCAAATTCGATCTCTATGTCGGCTGTGAGAATATCGGTGATTACCGTCAACATGACCCGATTCTCGGGGTTGACAATCCGTATTCGACAACATTCAACTCGATGAATGTTTGGGGACCTTTGATGGGCCGCAAGTTCTATATCGGATTACGTTTGAATATTTACTAACCAAAATTATAGTATCATGAAAAAAATCGTAATGTTTTGTCTGGCTCTGATGTTGGGAGTCGGTGTGGCTTTGGCAGCCAAACCTGCACAAAAAAAGCAGATTGTAACAACCGTATTTGTTACCGATATCGATTGTGAACATTGTGCCAAGAAGATCTTGAACAACGTTCCCTCGCTTGGTAAAGGTGTGCAGGATGTAAAGGTGGACGTCTCCAAGAAAGAGGTGACCGTAGTTTATGACGCTTCGAAGAATAACGATGAAAATCTTGTGAAAGGTTTTGCCTCGATCAAGGTAAAAGCACAGCCGAAGAAGAAGTAATAGAGTATTGTTATACAACTTCTACGAAAAGAGGCTGTCCAACACATGTAGTGTTGCGACAGCCTCTTTGCTTATTCAATGAGGTAATGATCTCTCTTATTTCCGACGTTGTTGGGCGGCCTCTTGTTGGCGTAGCAACTCCTCGTAACGTTGCTGGAATTTCGATTTTTTACCGTTTGATTTTCTTGCGGCGTTGGCATTCATGATCGCTTGGATCTTCGTGTCGTCGACCATGCGACGAATGATCAATGTTTGACCAATGGTGAAGAGGTTCGACAACAGGTAGTAGTAGCACAAACCGCTCGAATAACTGTTGAACCAAAGCAACATCATGATCGGCATCATATAGACCATCATAAACTTCATGCCGGCCATCTGAGGTTGCGACGAAGCCGTTTGTTGGTAGTTGAACCACGAGAAACCAAACAGCGAAATGGCCATCAGCAACGCGAAGAGCGAAATGTGATCTCCGTAGAACGGAATCGAGAACGGAAGATTCACAACGGCATCGTAGGACGAGAGGTCGTCAGCCCATAAGAAAGGTTGCTCGCGCAACTCGATCGATGCGGGGAAGAAACGGAACATGGCGATCAGAATCGGCAACTGGATCAACATCGGGATACAGCCGCCCATCGGATTGATTCCTGCTTTGCGGTAGAGCTCCATAGTTGCCTGCTGGCGTTTCATGGCATCCTCCTGCTTGGGGTATTTCTTGGTCAACTCATCGACCTGCGGCTTGATCAGACGCATTTTGGCCATCGAAACATAGCTCTTGTAGGTCAGTGGCGAAATCACCAACTTGACAAGAATCACCAAAATCAGGATGATGATACCGAAGTTGGAGATGTAGTTGCGCAAGAAATCAAAGACCGGAATCACGCACCAACGATTGACCCATCCAAAGATTCCCCAACCCAGCGGTACAAGGCGTTCGAGATAGAGATCGCCGGTTGTTTCATCTCCCACTTTTTGGAGTGTCGAATATTTGTTGGGACCGAAATAGAAAGCAAAATCATAAGCATCGGTTTGGGCTGTATAGGGGACAGCCATACGCGCAGAGAAGTGCTTGATGTAGCCTGTTTCGGGTTTGTCCGTCTGGAATGCTACATTGGCATACGACACATTCTTCGGGGCAATGAATACCGACGAGAAGAATTGTTGTTTGAAAGCCACCCAATTTACTGCCGAGTTAACATCTTCGGATTGGTTGCCTTCGCTCATGCCGAGCTCCTCGATTGCGGTCTCTTGGGGGATTCGGTAGGCCAACGTCGTGTACATATTCTCGTTTTGGAATCCCTTTTCGTTCTGGAAAGAGGTGTTCGACCAATCGATGCCGATCGAGGTTTGGTTGGCCATTCGAGGAGCCATGTCGATAAGTCGCACATCGAAATCAACCAAATAGTCGTTCGCCGACTCTTTCTCGTTGCGCACAACATAACGGTACTCCACAGCAGAGCCCTCGGCTATGGGAAGACGCATCACGACGATTTGAGATCCGTCGGCAGCTTGTTGCGTAGGCTCGGCCGTAAAAGTATAGTCTGCGGTGTTTACGGGAATATTGTTCAGACCGTTTTTGACGTAGAACGACATGTTGAAACGTGCTGTGGCGGGGTTGAAGAGCTGGATGAGTTGGTTGCGTTCGCCGTGCGGGGCATATTTCGTGTAATCTTTGAGTGTGACATCCACGATCTGGCCGCCACGAGTCGAAAACCGGATGCTCATGACATCATTCTCTACCGTGAACTCCTCCGATTGGGCGGTTAATGCCGAGGTAAGTGTTTCGCCAAGCAAAACGGTTTGCTGATTGTGGAGTGCTTGCGATACAGTCGCGTCCGATCCGCTGCCTAACGAGTCGGGGGCGATAGCCGGTTGTGCAGGACGTGATGCTGCGGCAATCGAGTCCTGCTGTGCCTGCCATTCGGCCATTTTACGTTGGTACTCCTGTTGTTCTTTGCCGTTGAAATAGGCAAATGCGATGAAAAGAACTGTTACAATGGCAATTCCTATGATCGATCTTTTATTCATTTATAAATGGTACTCTTGCTGTTTTGTTAATCCTTTATTTATTTTTATGGGCGAGAGCTGCTGCCACAAAAGCCACGAAAAGCGGAGCGGGGTGGAGAACCGTGCTCTTATATTCGGGATGGTACATCGTAGCTACAAACCACGGATGATTTTCCACCTCGATAACCTCTACCAATCCGGTCTCGGGATTTACACCTACGCACTTCATGCCGGCATTTTCAAAAGCCTCGCGGTAGTCGAGATTGAACTCGTAGTGGTGAAAGTGTCGCTCGATAACCGATGTGATGCCGTAGGCTTGGGCAGCCTTCGATTCGGGATCAAGCGTGCAGACATAACCTCCGAGACGGGTGGTATTCCCTTTGTCGGTTGAGCCTTTGTGCTCGGCCATTGTGTCAATCACCGGATTCTTTGTCGAGTTATTCATCTCGAATGTGGCTGCATCTTCTAATCCCAATACGTTGCGGGCATATTCGATTACGGCGCACTGCATGCCGAGACAGATGCCGAAGAAGGGGATCTTCTGCTCGCGGGCATAACGTACCGCCTCGATTTTACCCTCTACGCCTCGATTGCCGTTGCCCGGAGCGACCAAGATACCGGCCATTCCTTTCAGCAGTTCGGGGGCTGTTTCGGCGGTGATCTTCTCCGATTGGATGAGGTGCAGTTTGACTTTGCAGTCGTTTACGGCTCCGGCGTGAACAAACGACTCTATGATCGATTTGTACGCATCGGGCAACTCGACATATTTACCGACAAGTGCAATATCTACTTGGGTAGAAGGTGTTTTTACTTTGTCCACAAAGTTGCGCCAAGCTGTGAGGTCGGACTCTGTATCATCGACCGGAAGACCCAACCGCTGCAAGATGACCTGATCCATCTGCTGCTCGTATAGACGTAACGGTACCTCATAGATTGTCGGCATATCGACCGATTCGACAACAGCTTCCGGCATGACGTTGCAGAAGAGTGCGATCTTGCGTTTTACGGCCTTGTCCAACGAATGTTCGGCGCGCAATACCAGTACATCGGGCTGCAAACCGTTTTCCAGCAGAGCCTTTACCGAGTGCTGAGTGGGCTTGGTTTTCAACTCTCCCGAAGCCGCCAAGTAGGGAACCCATGCCAAATGCACGAGAGCCGTATTTTGATAGCCGAGCGAGTTGCGCAACTGACGTACCGACTCGATGAACGGCAACGACTCGATATCGCCTACCGTACCACCGATCTCGGTGATGATGATGTCGAATTTCTTGGTTTGGCCATTGAGCTGGATGCGACGTTTGATCTCGTCGGTGATGTGGGGAATGACCTGTACCGTTTTGCCGAGAAACTCGCCGCGACGCTCCTTCTCGATGATTGCTTGATAGATCTTACCCGTTGTTACGGTGTTGTTCTTCGAAGTGGCAATGGAGGTGAAACGTTCGTAATGTCCCAAGTCGAGGTCTGCTTTTGTTCCATCTTCGGTTACATAACATTCGCCATGTTCGTAGGGATTCAGTGTCCCGGGATCCACATTGATATAGGGATCGAACTTTTGAATGGTTGTAACGTAACCGCGTGCCTGTAATAAGCGTGCAAGCGACGAGGAGATAATGCCCTTTCCGAGTGATGAAGCAACACCACCCGTTACAAAGATGTATTTGGGCTTGGAAAGTTTCATATATTTGATGTATTAAATGTTATTGGTTGTCGTTAGCGTTTTGTTCGGTTGCAGGCTGCAACTCTTCGCTGTCGATAAGTTTCACCTTCTCGATGGTGGCTGCCATCTCTGCCCGGGCGCGTTCGATCTTGGATTTGACATCCGCAACCAATGTCTCGGCATTTTTCGACTTGGCAAAGAATCCGATATTGTTTTCCAACAATGCGATCTCCTGCTCCAATTGACGAACCTTGTTGAATAGTCGCTCACGCTCCGAACGCAAACGACGGTCTCCCGAAGCACGCATCGAAGCCACCTTGTCGCGGAATCGGTTCATGGAGCGGTCACGTTCCGAACCACGCAGGGTTTCGAATAATGTATCGACTGCGGCCTTGTATTTTTTCTGGATCGCATCTTTCTGTTTGATGGGTACAAAACCGATCTCGCCCCAACGGCGTTGGAACTCGCGGATCATTTCGTATCCTCCGGTTTTGATGTCGGCAGCTGCCATCTCTTCGAGCAATGCCAATTTCTTTTGGAGATTCACTTCGTATTCGGAATCTACACCGGCAAAGTGTGCCGATTTACGCTCGAAGAATTTGTCGCATGCGGTACGGAAACGTTTCCATACTGCATCCGAGTGGCGACGCGAAACAGCACCGATCTCTTTCCAGCGAGCCTGCAAGGCGATCAACTCGTCGGTGGTTGTCTTCCAATCGTCGCTCATTGCCAGCGATTCGGCAGTTTCGCAAATCTCCTGTTTGAGTTGGAGGTTGTGCTCCATCTCGGTCTTTACGTCGGCATAGAAGTGGCGCTTGGTTTCGAAGAATTTGTCGCAAGCAGCGCGGAAACGCTCATAGATGCGATTGTTGTCTTTTTTGGGAGCGAAGCCTATGGTTTTCCAAGTCTTTTGGATCTCCAATAAACGCTCGCTGGCTTTGTTCCACTCTTTGCGGGTCGTCAGCAACTGATTGCAAAGTTCCTCGGTGGTGACACACAATTCGGTTTTGAGTTCCAAATTGTGCAACTGCTCGGCTTTGAGTGCTTCGAAATGCTCTTGGTGCTGTTTGTTGATGCGACTCGAAGCCATTTTGAATCGCTCCCAGAGAGCCTCTTTATATTCGTTGGCAACAGGGCCGGTTTCGCGCCATTCATCGTGCAACTTTTGCAATTTATGGAAGGCTTCCACGATCGAAGGCTCCAAAACCAACGCCTCGGCCTGCTCGCACAAGGCGATTTTCTGCTCATAGTTCTTCTTTAAGTCGAGGTCGCGCAGCTCTTTGTTGATCTTGATGAAACTATAAAAATGTTCGACGTGCAGGTTATAGGTCTCCCACAAATCTTTGACATTCTGTTGCGGAACGATTCCGGTCTCTTTCCAACGTTGTTGCAGCTCGCGGAATTTATTGAAAGTATGATTCAAGGTCTCATCGGAGTTGATCAACTCTTTCAACTCCTCGATGATTCCGAGTTTGATTTGAAGATTTTGCTCTTTTTCGACTTCGAGGTTGGCGATGAACTCATCGCGCAGACGGCGATACTCTTTGAATTGCTCTTTGAGTTGCACCTCGGCATTGTCGATCGGAGCCGAGAACTCCTCCTCGTTTCCACCCTCTTCGAGGAATGTCCGACGGGCGGCATCGACTTCGGCTCGACGGATGCGGTAAAACGCGATTTTCAAAGCCTCGACATCGCGACGTAGCGATTGTACCGGCTGCGATGAGAGCATCTCGCCAAACATGGCGACCAACTCCTCTTTGCTCTTTCCGGCAAATTTGTTCTCTTCGTCTTTTTGTTCGGAGTCCAAAGCTTCGGCTGCGACCTCTTCTTCGGTTTCGTCGCCTAACTCCAAACCGGCATCTTGGGCGGCCAGAGCGGCATCCTCGTCGGAGAAATCGACTGCGGGTTGCGATGTCTCGGGACTCTCGTTGGAACCAGGTGCCGAATCGGATGCGGGGGTGTCGATGGTCGGCTCGTTGTTTTCGGGTTGAGCGACATCGGGTGTCGCTGTGGGAAGTGTTTGCACATCTTCAGCCATCGGGCTGACTTGCTCCTCGGGAGCAGGAAGGATTGATTTTTCAGTAGCCATCTCTATTCTTTTTTATCTTCGATAAACGAAGTGGATATAGATGCCGCAAATGTAACTATTTTTCGGCGAATCCGGAAACGAAAAACGAGAAACATCGGCCATAAAAGCACGCTTTTTATCCTATCGAAGACAATTTGAGCAAAATGATCGGATTATTCAGACCAAAATAGGGCGTTTCGACGGGTGTTGTGTGTGTGACGATGCTGCCGATCTTTGCCTGTAAGGTCGAATGGGGGATTCGGAGTTGCGGTTGTTGTGCTCGGAATCGGGCAACGACTTTCATCGTTCGAATAAAATCCCTATCTTTGCGGAACAATGGAGAATTGGAAACGTACTTTTGCCTTCATTTGGAGCGGACAGTTGATCTCGATACTTAGCAGTTCGGTGGTCGGCTATGCCATTATTTTTTGGATGTCGCTCGAAACCGGCTCTCCGGAGGTGCTGGCATTGGCTACGATGTCCGGCATGTTGCCGCAAGCATTGCTGGGACTCTTTATCGGGGTCTATATCGATCGTTGGGATCGCAAACGAATAATGATCTGTGCCGATGGATTTATTGCGCTTTGTACCCTTCTGTTGGCAGCCTTGTTCTATTGGGGTGTTGCCGAGGTGTGGCATATTTATCTGTTGTTGGCTTGCCGGTCGATCGGATCGGCTTTTCACATGCCGGCCATGCAGGCCTCGATCCCGTTGCTCGCCCCCGAAGAGCAGCTCACCCGTATTGCCGGTGTCAATCAAATGATATCCTCGTTGGCAAATATCGTCGGACCGGCTCTTGGAGCGCTGTTTATCGGGCTTACCTCGATCGGAAACATCCTTCTGTTGGATGTTTTCGGGGCTCTTATTGCTTGTCTGTCGTTGTTGTGTATTCATATTCCGCGACCGCCTCGCAGTAATCTTGTCCACAATCTGTGGCGCGAAATTCGTGAGGGGCTTGCCGCCATCGGAGCTGTATCGGGCTTGGCTTGGCTCTTTACGCTGTCGATTCTTGTGTTGCTGTTTATCATGCCGGTCGGCACGCTCTATCCGCTGATGACCTTGCAGCATTTCGGCGGTGGTACTTTCGAAATGAGCCTGATCGAGATCCTATGGGGTGGAAGTTCCCTGCTCGGGGGTGCTTTGATGAGTGTGCGCAACTATCCGGTAAATCGTGTGGCGCTGATATGTCTCTCGAATATTGTGGTTGGCGTGGCCTTTGCGATCTCGGGATTGTTGTCGCCCACGGCATTTGTCGGATTTGCCCTGCTGACTGCTTTGGAGGGGGTTGCCGGAGGAATCTTTAATGCCTCGTTTATTTCCGTTGTCCAAACTCGGCTTGAATCGGGCGTGCTGGGGCGTGTGCTCTCGCTCTATTTCAGTGTCGGGCAGCTTCCGGCAGCATTAGGATTGCTCGGTACGGGCTTTTTGGCCGAAGAGGTCGGTATTGCCAATACCTTTATTGTGTGCGGTGTCGCCATTCTCTTGTTGGGCGCCGCAGGTCTGTTCATTCCCAATGTGTTGCGTCTCGGTCGACGGGGGTGATGCCTCTTGTCGTGAGTACGTTGCGTTCAGTTTTTATGGGACTTGACATGCGCTTTGCTGCCGATTTGTTTGCATTAGTCCGAAAAAATCCCTATCTTTATTCCCAATTCCCACGACAGCCGATCCAACGACGATGGACATTAAAAAGTCGTATTTGACAATATGAATGTAAAACCTATAATTATTCTGTTTACCATGTCGATACTTTCACTCTTCGGATGTGGCAAAAAGAACCTTCCGAACTATCCGACCGATACCATCACCCTGCGTGATGGCAGTACGCTCACTCTGACATTTTTCAAACACGCCTCTTTCGCCATACAGGTCGGCGATAAACATATCTATATCGATCCGGTGGCCGGTTATGCCGACTATAAACGATTGCCGAAAGCCGATTTGGTGGTTGTGACCCATTCGCATTACGATCATCTAGATATCGCTGCTGTTGAGACATTGCTTACGCCGGCAACCGATATTCTCTGCGATCGCACTTCGGCCGAGGCTTTTGAGATGAATTGCCATACAATGCGCCCGGGCAGTGTCGCTACTCCGCGCGATTATGTAAAGATCGAGGCTGTGGCGGCTTATAACACCTCTGCCGATCGCCAGCAGTTCCACCCGAAATCGCGCGAGGATTGTGGCTATATCTTTACCATAGGCGGCACTCGC
>CAZGPA010000009.1:0-54315 GCA_964527525.1 uncultured Alistipes sp.
GCCGCCTTGCAGCAGGCCTTTGCACAGTCGCCCTATCTCCGTGCAGCAGAATGATTTTTGAGGCCTATACGGCAAACACGCCAAAAGGCCGTATGCGCCCTCTGAACAAATTACCTTTTCCTATAAATCAACAGCTATGAAAACCATGAAATACATCCGTATATTTCTCCTCTGCGCCCTCATTTCGACCACAGCAGGATCGGCCAAAGCGCAACTCTTTCCCGACAGCTACATCAACATCGATTGGCAGATAAACGTTCCGTTAGGAAGTTCGTTTGCCGACAACACTTCGGGGTGGGGAATGAACTTCGAGGGTGGATACTTTGTCATGCCTTCGCTGGCCGTGGGTCCTTTTATCGCCTTTCACACCAATTTCGAGAAGATCCCCCGCCAGACCCTCAACCTGGGCAACGGAAAGGCACTCACCACCAACCAGAAACACGCCGTATTCCAATTGCCGTTTGGTGCAACAGCCCGCTATTGCTGGCTCACCGACAGCGTATTTCAGCCCTATGCGGGCTTAAAATTGGGAGCCTGTTATGCCGAATTGTCGTCGTATTATTACATCGTCAAGCAGTACACCGACACATGGGGATTCTTCATGTCGCCCGAGATCGGGGTGTCGATCTTCCCGAAACCCTCCTACCGCATGGGATTGCACGTCGCGCTCTATTACAGCTATGCCACCAACAACGGAACGGTGTTGAACTACTCGGTCAACAACCTCAACAACTTCGGAATACGGGTGGGTGTTTCGTTTTGATCAGAACAAAAACAGGGCTGTCACAACTTTCGTTGGACAGCCCTACTTATCGGAAGTCGTATAACAAGAGGGATTTAAGGATTGCGACGCCTGAGAAAGCGCAACATACTCGGCGTATGTGAACACTTCGAAGGCAAGCGTAACGCAGAAATCACCCCGTTAGGCGGCTTCTACTCTTCGAGGAAATCGATATTCACCTGTCGCGAGAAGGCCTCACGCAGCGAGATACTCGTTTCGGTATCGGAAACTCCCTCGATCGACAAGATATGGTCGAAGATCGTTCGCATGAGGTGCTCGTTATCGACACAATAGACCTTGGCAAGGAGATTTCCTTTTCCGGTGATAAAATGACACTCCACAATCTCGGGAATCTTCTTCAACTCTTCGACAATCTGTTGAAGCAACTCCGCACTCGTAATAGCAATGTTAATGTGTGCACAAACATCGAAACCTATCACCTGAGGATCGACAACCAAGCGGCTGCCTAAAATCACTCCCAGCTCATCCAATTTACGCATACGCTGATGGATAGCTGCTCCCGAAATGCCACACTCACGGGCTATTTCAAGAAAAGGCATACGCGCGTTAGCAAGGAGGTATCTGAGGAGTTTGCGATCAATCGCATCTAAATTTACTTTCGGCATGATGATAAAATTTCAGGGGCGTTCACACATTTTCGGTCTCTACAAAAGCTTCTTCCCGACCTGAGCGTGTTAAATCACCCGATTATTACTCGATTACTTTAAGTTCTTTGCCTACCTTCGTGAAAGCGGCGATGCAACGGTCGAGTTGCTCGGTGGTGTGACCGGCCGAAACCTGCACACGGATACGAGCCTGACCCTTCGGCACTACGGGGTAGTAGAAACCGGTTACAAATACGCCCTCTTCCTGCAACTTGGCAGCCATATCCTGCGACAACTTGGCATCGTAGAGCATCACGGCGCAGATAGCCGACTGGGTGGGTTTGATATCGAAACCGGCTGCGATCATCTTGTCGCGGAAGTAAGCCACGTTCTCGACCAACTTGTCGTGCAGCGCATCGCTCTCGCCCAACATCTTGAACATTTCGAGGCTCGCACCGACAACGGCGGGGGGCAACGAGTTGGAGAAGAGGTAAGGACGCGAACGCTGACGGAGCATGTCGATAATCTCCTTGCGACCCGTGGTGAAACCACCGACAGCACCACCGAAAGCCTTGCCGAGTGTACCCGTCAGGATATCGACCTGACCGCGCAGATTGTAGAGTTCGGTGATACCGCGACCCGTTTTACCCAACACACCGGCCGAGTGGCACTCGTCAACCATCACCAACGCATCGTATTTCTCTGCCAACTCGCAGATCTTGTCGAGCGGTGCGGCATTGCCGTCCATCGAGAAGACACCATCGGTAACAATGATACGGAAACGCTGCTCCTGCGCCTTTTTGAGGCACTCTTCCAACTCGGCCATATCGGCGTTGGCATAGCGGTAACGCACGGCCTTGCAAAGACGTACGCCGTCGATGATCGAGGCGTGGTTCAATGCGTCGGAGATGATGGCATCCTGATCAGAGAAGAGCGGCTCGAAAACACCACCGTTGGCATCGAAACAAGCCGCATAGAGGATGGTATCCTCAGTTCCGAAATAGTCGGCAATGGCTTTTTCGAGCTCTTTGTGAATATCTTGGCATCCGCAGATAAAACGCACCGATGACATGCCGAATCCACGCGCATCCAGAGCCTTTTTGGCAGCCTCGATCAGACGCGGATTATCCGACAAACCGAGATAGTTGTTGGCGCAGAAGTTCAAAACCTCGCGACCGCCAACTTCGATAGCGGCACGTTGGGGAGAACAAATGATACGCTCTTTTTTGTACAATCCCGCAGCATCAATAGCAGCGAGCTCCTGTTGGAGATACTCTTTAATTTTTCCGTACATGATATTATTATGAGTTTAAGGTTTACTCTCTAAATTCCTATTGATTTAGCAAAGATACGGGTTTTTTCAATACGACATGCGCTTTTTTCGTTTTTTTCGCGGTTCATGTCCAATATAATCTTTTTTGAATCCTCCAATTTTGCCAAATTTCGCAAATTCTACGTATCTTTGAAGCAGGAATTATCATTGTGACACGAAAAACAACCATCGCAATATGAAAAAATCGTCTGTTTTGGTATGCGGAGGTGCCGGTTACATCGGCTCGCATACGACTGTGGAACTCATCAATGCCGGTTACGATGTGGTGATCGTCGATAATCTTTCGAACAGCGACCGCAAAGCCATCGAGGGAGTACGCCAGATCACGGGGATCGACATCCCGTTCATCGAGGTCGATTGTTGTGACATGGAGGCTTTCCGCAAAGTCTTCGAAGAGTATGAATTCGACTCGGCCATCCATTTTGCCGCCTCGAAAGCGGTGGGCGAGTCGGTTGCCAAACCGATGCTCTACTACCGCAACAACCTCACCTCGCTGATGAACCTCATCGATCTGATGCGCGAGTTCGGCCGCCATAATATCGTCTTCTCGTCGTCGTGTACGGTCTATGGCGAGCCCGACAAGCAGCCCGTCACGGAGCAGACACCTCGCAAGGAGGCCACCTCGCCTTATGGCAACACCAAACAGATCTCCGAGGATATTCTGCGCGATGCCGTAGCTGCCACCGATGAACTGAAAGGTATCGCTCTGCGCTACTTCAACCCCATCGGGGCACACCCTTCGGCTCTCATCGGCGAGTTGCCGCGCGGTGTTCCGCAAAACTTGGTGCCCTACATCACCCAAACGGCTGCCGGAATCCGCGAATGTCTCTCGGTCTTCGGTGACGACTATCCCACGCCCGACGGATCGTGTATCCGCGACTATATCGACGTGGTCGATCTGGCCAAAGCACATGTGAAAGCCATCGGCCGCATGATCGAAGTAGCCGACGCTCCGCGTTATGAGGTCTTCAACATCGGCACGGGACGCGGGGTTTCGGTGCTCGAACTGGTGAATCGATTCCAAGAGGTCAACAATCTGAAACTCAACTACAAGATCGCGCCCCGTCGTGCCGGCGACATCGTGGCTATCTGGGCCGATCCGACCAAAGCCAACGACGTGTTGGGGTGGCGCGCCGAGCGGGGACTCGACGATACGCTGGCCGCGGCATGGGCTTGGCAGAAAAATTTGGCAAAGAAGTAATCTCCGAAAACGAACAAACAGGCTGTCTAACAAGTCCTCAAAATATGGAAATCACCCCCGTCAGATGCACTTCTGGCGGGGATGAAATCGTTAGAATTAGACTTGTTAGACAGCCTGTTTTTGAATAACGGACCATCTAATTAAAATGCCACTTGAAGAAATATTTGAGCGATCATTTTTAGTTTGGCAATAATAGATATTTTTAATATCTTTACATTCAAATTGGATAGTTTATGACCGAATCAAAAACATACGGAAGAGTATATACTCCCCAATATTTAGTGGATCAAATTTTAGATTGTGCCGGATATAGTGGTTATAATCGAGTTATAGGAAAACACATAATAGACAATAGTTGTGGAGATGGTGCATTTCTTATTGAGATAGTTAAACGATATTGTGAACTATTTGATGGCACTATCGAAGTGTTGAAAAAGCATCTGCAAACTTATATTCACGGTATTGAAATCGATGTTGTAGAACACGATAAATGTATTGCAAATCTTAATAAAATAGCATCCCAATATGGTATTACAGATGTAAATTGGGATATTCTTTGTGCGGATACTCTTTCAGTGTCAAAGTATAATGCACAAATGGATTATGTAGTTGGCAATCCTCCCTATGTAAGAGTTCATAACTTGGATGCTTCATACAAAAGTGTAAAGTCATATCTATTTGCAAATGGAGGAATGACCGATTTATATCTCGTTTTTTTCGAGATAGGTTTTAATATGCTAAAACCTGATGGGCACTTGTGTTATATCACTCCAAGCTCTTGGCTAAATAGTTTGGCAGCAGATAATTTAAGAAGACACATAATGAAATGTCAAAATCTTGTTGCACTTATAGATTTGGGACACTTTCAAGCATTTGATAAGATAACAACATATACCTTGATTTCTCATTTCCAAAAATCATATAACAACAATAGCTTTGACTACTATACTTATCAAGCAGATACTAAAAGTCTTAATTTCGTCCAAAGATTAGATTTACAAGATATTTACATAGATTCTTATTTCTATTTAGGGAATAAAGATGATCTTGCAACACTATCGAAAATCAAAACTATTAAATGTGATAAATATGTTTCTGTAAAAAATGGTTTTGCCACTCTTGCGGATTCTGTTTTTATTGGAGATAATGTTCCTGAATCTCCAATAACAATCAAGGTTATCAAAGGATCGACTGGAAAATGGTATAAATGTATTTTCCCGTATGACGAAAAAGGCAAACCTCTTCAAGAAACAAAGATTTTCGAGAATGAAAATATTAGACATCATTTACTTTCGCATAAAAGCACTTTACTAAAAGGGAGATCCGAATATGCGGGCTGGTATTTATTCGGTCGCACACAAGCACTAGCCGATGTTTATCGTACTAAATTATCTATAAACTCATTGGTGAGGACCAAAGAAGACCTCAAATTAGTAGAACTAATGAGTGGAGAAGGTATTTATAGCGGATTATATGTTATAACAAACCTCAATATACCTTTGCAAGATATTAAACAGATCCTCATATCCGATGAATTTATAGCATACGTTAAGTTGCTAAAAAAATACAAGAGCGGAGGATATTATACATTCAATACTAAGGATGTAGAACAATTTATTAATTACAAATTAACACATACAAATAGGATCAATAGACATGTTATCAAATCAACAATTTCTAGACAAAGTCCTGAGCTCTTTCAAGGAGTTTATTAGTTGTGGAACATCTAGAAGCACAGCTAAATTAAAACCTCTACATGGTGCAATAGCAACAGATATAGCAGAACTATTGGGCACAGACTATAAAGTATGGTCACAAGGGTATGCAAAAGGAAAGGAGAAAAAGATTTGTGGGCGCTATATTGATAAAATGGTAGATATTACCATTGAAGATGCAAAAACGCAAAAGCCTATTGCCGGAATTGGTGTCAAGTTTGTCATGCAGAACTATTCGCAAAACTCTAACAACTATTTTGAAAATATGTTAGGCGAAACTGCAAATATAAGGACTGCTAACTATCCATATTTTCAGATATTTATCATACTAGACAAATTGCCATATTATAAAAACTCAGGGGAACTTCAGAAATGGGAAGAATTTACCGACCATAATATGAGTAAATATTGTAAGTTATCTGCCGATAATATCGAAACCTATTTACACACTCCAAATAAAACGTTAATTTGTGTTGCTCATATTGATCCAGAAATTCCTACAAAAACTAACACGAAGAAAGAATATATGGAGTTTTATAATACAAGAATAGACTGCTTGCAAATTACCCATTCTGCCCATAAATATAACGGGATCACGAATAATGGAACAATCATAATGAATGATTATAAACTATTTATTGAAAAGGTTTATCACACAATTAAGGCTATTTAGCCATCGTAACAAAAGACATCTCAAAAAGTTGGATTCTATGACAGCATCATACAATCTGTTATAATGTAATATCCTAAATAGAAAGGAGAGATTATTAATTACAATTGAAATCAATCCCACTAAGGTATCCATTCGACTCCTCAGTGGAGTTTTTATATGACGGATTATTTTTAGTTTTCAAATATTTACGTTATCTTTGTCGCCCAAAGCAGGCGGAATTGGGATGCGGTCCATGAGGCCGTGTTGAGAACCGCCGAAGGTAACACATTAAATTTTAACGTTTTACAATGAAAACCATTTCTGTTAAAGCCGTTAAGCGTGAAGATTACGGCAAAAAAGCAGCCAAAGCAGTACGTCGCGAGGGTTTGGTACCTTGCGTATTGTGCGGCAACGGTGAGTCGGTAACTTTCTCGGTAGATCCGCGTGAGATCAAACCCCTGATCTACACTCCGAACTCCTACATCGTAGAGTTGGATTTCGAGGGTCAAATCGTACAGGCCGTATTGCGCGAGACTCAATTCCACCCCATTCGTGAGGAGATCCTGCACATGGATTTCTACCGCGTTGCTGAGGGTAAACCCGTATCGATTGCTATTCCGGTACGTCTGACCGGTAACGCTGCCGGTGTGAAAGTCGGTGGTAAGCTGGCTCTGTCGGCTCGTAAGTTGACCGTAAGCGCATTGGTTGAGAACCTGCCCGACGAGATCGTAGTAGATGTTACGGAGCTGGGTGTAGGTAAGACCATCTTCGTAGGCGACCTGCAATTCGAGAACCTCAAATTCGTCACTCCGGCCACAACGGCTGTCTGCGCTGTTCGTGTAACCCGTGCTTCGCGCGGTGCCGAGGCTGCCGGAAAATAGTAAACCGAACTTTTCGACAAGTATGAAATACCTCATCGTTGGGTTGGGGAACATTGGCGCCGAATATGCCAATACCCGACACAACATCGGTTTCAATGTGTTGGACGCCCTCGCAGAGGCGTCCAACGCTGTTTTTACCACCGCGCGCTATGGCGATGTGGCCGAAGCTCGCTACAAGGGGCGGACGCTGGTGCTGCTCAAGCCCTCGACCTACATGAATCTCTCGGGAAAAGCCGTGCGCTATTGGCTCGACGCAGAGAAGATTCCGCGCGAAAATCTGCTGGTCATCTCGGACGACATCGCCCTGCCGTTCGGCACATTGCGTCTGCGCCCGAAGGGGAGTGCCGGCGGACATAACGGACTGAAAAACATCGCCGAGCTGCTTGGTTCCGAGGAGTATGCCCGCATGCGTTTCGGAGTGGGAGGAGACTTCCCGCGCGGACATCAGGTCGATTATGTTTTGGGCGAATGGACCGAGGAGGAGCGCAAAGCCATGCCCGAGCGGATCAAGGTCTTTGTCGATGCCATCCGCTCGTTTGCAACGGTGGGATGCAGTATGACGATGAACTTCTTCAACAAGAAGTAACCCACAGTCGATCAAACCATAAACGAGGCCGTCGCAACACTGCTTGTTGGACGGCCTCGTTCCGTAGAAGTTGTATAACAAGTGGGATTTCAAGGCTTGCGAAGCCCGAAAAAGCGGAGTTTACCCAGCGTAAATGAGCATTTTGAGGGCAAGTGTAACGCAGAAATCACCTTGTTAGACAGCTTCTTTATCTTACTCGTCGTAATAGATCTCCTCCATCAACGAATCCAACTCACGTCGCTCCTTTTTGGTCGGTCGTCCCGTACCCCGATCGCGGAAGACGAAGATCGTCTCGCGCGGCACGTTGAGTTTGTCCAACTCCTCCTGCGGAGTGATATTCAGGCAGTAGAGCGGCACATTTTTGGCCGGCTGGCGACTCGACACCAGATCCTGCACTTTATATTGATAGGTCACGGCCTGCTTGCGCACGGCAATCCGATCGCCGATCTTTACCTCTCGCGACGGCTTGGCATAAGCATCGTTTACCAACACTTTATTGTTACGAATGGCATCGGCGGCATCGCTACGGGTCTTGAAAATCCGCACAGCCCAAAGGTATTTATCCAAACGAATAGGATCCATATTATCAGCACTTATATTTCTAATATTCTTGAACTCTTTAACTTCCCGCTTTCCCCCCGCCCTACACTCGCGGCAGGCCGTGTTTACAATCTATGACCCACCCCCTAATTCCCCCCCCCCGCCTCAGGCAGGGGAGTTGCATCCACTTATCTTTCTGCCGTCCGCCTACGGTGGAAATCGGGGATATGATGGGTTGTAAGGATTATTCCTTTTTACCTTTCATACAAACTCTCCGAACGGGGCATGGCATGCGATCGTTCGTTGTTTTGGCGGCTGGCACTGAGTATCATACCGAAAGCCAGCACCGTAAAGACCGCCGAAGAGCCGCCGCGGGAGATCAGCGGCAGGGTCTGTCCCGTTTCGGGGATGAGATTGACCGTAACCATGATATGCAGCAAGGCTTGGCATGTGATCAGCAACGCCAAACCCAAAACCAAAAGCCCGGGGAATGCCGTGCCGCACCGTTGAAAAATCTCGATGGCTCGGAAGAAGATCCACAGATAGAGCATCAGCAAAATAATGGCCGCAATCAAGCCATACTCCTCGACAAAGAAGGCATAGACATAGTCGCTTTCGGGGTGGATCATCTCTACACGCATGGCACTCTGACCGGCCCCTTCGCCAAAGATTCCGCCATTATGAATGGCGATCATCGAACGCTCGGTATCGGTGAGATGCTCGATGGGTTTTTGGACTTGCGGTTGTGTCCAGAGGTGTACCCACGTGGCAACACGTCCTTCGGCAGTCTCGCTACGACCGAGGTTGAGGGTCATGATCAGCACCACGCCGGCAACCGCCCAGCCGAGGAGTTTGAGCAACTCGTCGATACGCACCCGCCCGATCAGCATCATCACCCAAGAGGCCAAAAACACCAGCACCGCCGAGGAGGTGTGCGCCGGAAAGATCACGCCACAGGCCAACAATACCGGCAACAAAATGGGGCGTGTCCCCTCGCGCCAGATTTTTCGTTGCGCGGGCGAACTCCACCATGTCCAAAAACGCCACGAAGGCACGATACGGAGTTTGTCGATCTTCGACTGACGACCGGCAAGTTGTCGCGCCAAAAAGAGTACGGTGGCCACCTTCAACGCCTCGGAGGGCTGAAACTGAAACGGGCCGACGGGAAACCAGCGTGCTGCGCCGTTGGTCTTGACTCCGATGAAATGCACGGCAAGGGTCAGCAGCAGGGAGATCCAAAAAGCCGGTCGGGCAAAGAAGTTGTAGATCTGGCAATTGATCTTATGAACAATCGTGATAAGCGGCAGACACACCAACAGCAGGATCATCAGCTGTTGGCGCAGATAGAGCGTCGAGGAGCGAGCCGCATGGGCATCGTATGCCATTTTTGCGGTCGAGGAATAGACCACCAGCACCGAGATCACGGCCAACACGGCAATAATGATCCACAACACCCGATCCCCCGAAAAGAGTCGCCAATGCGACGATTCGGTGGAGTGTGTTTCTCGCAAAGGAGTCTGCTGATAGCCTTGTTCGTTTTTCATCTTATCAAGCCTTTTCGTTTACCCACGCTTTGAACAATTCTCCGCGATTTTCGTAGTTCTTGAAGAGGTCGAAGCTGGCACACGCCGGCGACAGCAGTACAACATCGCCCGAACGGGCTGCCGCTTTGGCCGCTGTCATGGCGGCATCCAACGAGTCGGTGGAGATCACCTCGGGAACAACTCCCGAGAACTCGCGCACCAGCTTGGCATTATCCAAACCCATGCAGACCAACGTATGCACCTTCTCGCGGGCAAAGCCTTTGAGCGGCTCGTAGTCGTTGCCTTTGTCCGTGCCGCCGGCAATCCACACCACCGGCCGTGTCATGCTCTCCAAAGCATACCACACCGAATCGACATTTGTGGCCTTCGAGTCGTTGATCCACAGCACACCGTTGCGCTCGGCCACGGGCTCCAAACGGTGTTCGACGGGGGCAAAGTCGTAGAGCGACCGACGGATCGATTCGGGCTCGACACCGGCCGCCAACGTCGCCAATGCCGCCGCCATTGCGTTATAGGCATTGTGCAACCCTCCGATACGCATCTTCTTCATATCGATCTCGACCGATCGACGCCCCACCGTAGCCGTAAAGAGGCCATCACAGAGGAAGGCATCACCGGCACCGCTCGCCACAGCATTTCGTGCGGCAAAGGGGAGCTGTTTCATGCGGAAATCGTATTTCGGAAGTTGCTGCCAGATCACCTCATCGTCGCCCGAATAGATGAAAAAGTCGCGCGAATTCATATTTTGGGTGATGCGCATCTTCGAATCGACATAGTTTTGGAAACAGTGGTCGTAACGGTCGAGGTGGTCGGGAGTGATGTTCATCAACACGCCGATATGCGAACGGAATTTATACATGCCATCGAGCTGGAACGAGCTGAGTTCCAAGACATACCAATCGTATTCACCCGTAGCCACCGAGTAGGCGAAACTCTCGCCGATATTGCCACCCAACGCTACGTTGAGACCGGCATCGCGCATGATCTTATAGATGAGCGAGGTGGTGGTGGTCTTGCCGTTCGAGCCGGTGATGCAGATGCAACGGGCCTTGCCCATATAACGGCCGGCAAACTCCATCTCGGAGATCACCGGAACACCTTTCTCGCGCAGTTGTCGCACGATGGGGGCTGTATCGGGAATTCCGGGCGACTTGACAACCTCGTCGGCCGCAAGGATTCGCTCCTCGGAGTGGGTACCCTCCTCGTAAGGAACCTGCCACTCATCGAGTTTTTGTTTATAACGCGCCACGATCGCTCCCCGATCGGAGAGGAAAACATCGAAGCCCCGCTTTTTGGCAAGGATGGCAGAGCCATAGCCACTGATTCCGCCGCCTAAAACAACGATTTTTTTCATTTTACCTTTATATTATCGAATCTTCAACGTTACCAATGTCATGGCTGCCAAGAGCAACGACAGAATCCAAAAGCGGATGACGATCTTGGTTTCGGGCAGGCCTTTTTTCTGGTAGTGGTGATGAATCGGAGCCATGAGCAACGGACGGCGGCCTTCACCATATCTTTTCTTGGTGTACTTAAACCAACCGACCTGCAACATCACCGAGCAACTCTCCACCAAGAAGACTCCGCACAGCAACGGCAGGAGTAGCTCTTTGCGGATACAGAGGGCAAAGACCGCCATGACACCGCCGATCATGAGCGAACCCGTATCGCCCATGAAGATTTGTGCCGGAGAGGAGTTGTACCACAAGAAACCCACAAGTGCACCGATCAGTGCCGCTGCGAAAACCACCAACTCTCCGGAGTCGGGGATATACATGATGTTGAGGTAATCGGCATAGACAATATGCCCCGAGAGGTAGGCCAAAGCTCCCAACACCGCAACAATCGGCACGGAGACTCCCGTCACCAAACCATCGAGTCCGTCTGTGAGGTTGGCACCGTTGGAGACCGCCGTAACGACCAAAATGGCCACTAGCACATAGAGCAGCCAAGCGGCAATCTTATTGCCTCCGGTAAGCCAAGCGTAGTCGAGTTCGTTATCTTTGATGAAGGGGATGGTCGTCTGTGTGGTTTTCACGCTGTGTGAATCGATCACCACCCGCTGTTCGACACGCTCGACAGTCGTTCCGTTGGTATCGACATAGACCGTCTCTACGGGTTGGGTGATCTTCTCGCGCACCACAATATCGGGCGAGAGCCACATCGTCGTACCGACAATGATTCCGAGACCGACCTGTCCTACGATTTTGAATCGTCCCTGCAACCCCTCTTTGCGATGGCGAAAGACTTTGATATAGTCGTCGAGACCGCCGATCAATCCGAGCCAGACGGTCGAGACGAGCATCAGCTGGATGTAGATGTTGTCCAATCGGCCGAACAGCAGGGTCGGCACAAGGATCGCCAGCAGGATGATGATTCCACCCATAGTGGGCGTACCCTTCTTTTGCATCTGACCCTCCAACCCCAAATCGCGGATCTCCTCACCGATCTGCCGACGACGCAGGAAATTGATGACCGGACGGCCGAAGATGATGACGATCAGTAGCGAGCAGATGATCACCGCGGCCGAACGAAACGAAATGTACTGAAACATTCCCGACCCGGGGAGGTTATAGGCCTCATCAAAGAATTTGAAGAGATGGTAAAACATGGATATTGGGTTTTAATTTTTTGGTTTCAACTGTGCAAAAGCTGCGCGCACCTGCTCCCGATCGTCGAAGTGGAGTTTCTCGTCACCGACGATCTGGTAGGTCTCGTGTCCCTTGCCGGCAATGAGCAGGATGTCGCCGGCGTGGGCAAGCATCACCGCCGTACGAATCGCCTCGGCACGATCTGCCAAGCGCAGATAGCGTGTTGCGGCAGGCAGTTCGGCGGTCATGTCGTCGAGGATCGCCTCCGGAGATTCGTGGCGCGGATTGTCGGAGGTAAAGATGGCTGTCGTGGCATATTTCACCGCAATAGCGGCCATCTCGGGACGTTTGGTTCGGTCGCGGTTGCCGCCACATCCGCAGACCACGATCAACTGCTGTTGCGGGGTGCGGATCTCCTCGATGGTGCGAATGACATTCTCCAACGCATCGGGTGTATGGGCGTAATCGACCACGGCAGTTGTGCCGTCGGCCGCCCGCAACACCTCGAAACGGCCATTCACCGGATGCAGCAGGCTCAACGTCCGCAACACCTCGTCGGCATCGAATCCGAGTTCCACAGCCGCGCCATAGACCGCCAGCAGGTTATATGCATTGAACCGGCCGATCAGCTCGACCCACACTTCGCGGTCGTCGATACGCAACAACATGCCGTCGAGGTGCGTCTCGATGATCTTGCAACGATAGTCGGCCATCGCACGCAACGAATAGCTCTTTACCTTTGCGGCCGTATTCTGCACCATGACCCCGCCGTTGCGGTCGTCGGTATTCACCAACGCAAAAGCCGAGACCGGCAACCGGTCGAAGAAGCATTTTTTGGCACGGATATACTCTGCAAAGGTTTTATGATAATCCAAATGGTCGTGGGTGATATTCGAAAAGAGGGCTCCCGTAAAGTGCAGGCCGTGTGTGCGTTCCTGCACAATGGCATGCGACGAGCACTCCATGAAACAGTAGTCACATCCGGCATCGACCATTTCGCGCAACATGGCATTCAGGCGGATGGTGTCGGGCGTGGTATGCGTCGATACGATCTCCCGATCATCGACACGGTAAACCACCGTCGAGATCAACCCCGCGCGATAACCCAACGTACGCACCAGATCGTAGAGCAGGGTGGCTGTGGTGGTTTTGCCGTTGGTGCCGGTGATGCCCACCAACCGCAATTCGCGACTCGGGTGGTCATAGAACGCAGCGGCCATCTCGGCCATGGCAGCCTGCGAATCGGCAACCACGACATAGGCAACCTGCTCACCACGAACTTCCGGCAGCGTTTCGCAGACCACGGCCGAAGCTCCTCGCTCCACGGCCGAAGCGATGAAATTGTGTCCATCGCACTGCGTACCCCGCACGGCAAAGAAGCAGTCGCCCGACTGCACGGTACGCGAATCGTAGGCAAGGCCGCCGATCGTCACCCGATCGTCACCCAACACCTCGCGGGAAACAACACCCCTCAAAAGATCATCGAGTCTCTTCATATTTTTGGTTTGTTCGGTATTCGGTTCAATCATTTCAACACAAGATATGCTCTCGTTCCGACGGCAATCGGATCGCCGCTTGCGGGAGTCTGTTTTACCACAGCGCCCTGCCCCTCGAAACGCACGTTAAGGCCACGACTTTCGAGCAGGAAGAGGGCCTCTTTCAATCCCATGCCGCACACATCGGGCATGCTGCCTTCGCCCTCGGGCAGAGCTTCGACAACGACCTTCGAGAGCGAATCGACACGCACCCGACCCCAACCCGACCGGCTATCGGATGTCACACGCGGCGACAACTCGTCGGTTACCTCACACACCTGCGCAATGTCGCCCCCCTTGATCCGTCGGGGATAGCGTTGCCCGCCCTCTTTCGACAAGCGACCCATCCACTCGCGGTTGTAGATATAATCGACCACGCGCTCGACAACGGGTCCGGCCAACGGTCCTCCGTAGTAGGCCTTACCCGACTGATAGCGGGTTTCGATGGTGGTGAGCACCGTATAACGGGGATTTTCGGCCGGAAAGTAGGCGACCATCGAGCCGAGGTAGTAACGCGCTTTTTTCGCGCGTGCATCGGTGATCTGCGCCGTGCCGGTCTTTGCAGCGACACGCACCTGCAAGGTATCTTTGAAAAACGCGCTTGCCGTACCCTCGGTACACACCGCCTCCAAATAACTGCGCACCTCGCGCAACGCCTCCGGAGAGCAGATCGACTCGGCGATGGTGCGGCTCTCGAAACGTTCGATCTCCTCGCCATCGCGTTGCAGGCTGCGCACCAGCAGCGGGGCAACCATACGCCCGCCGTTGGCAATGGCATTGTAGAAGGTGATCATCTGAATCGGTGCCATTCGCACACGATAACCATAAGACATCTTCACCAACATAATTGCCGGATCGGGAACTTTCCACTCGGTAGTGATCGAGGGCGGCTGCTCGCCCAAACGTTCCAAACCAACGGTTTTGCCCAGATGGAGTTTGTTGTGCAGGAAATCGCTATACGCTTTTTTGCGCCCCGTAATGCCATAGCGGTCCCACATTGCACGGGCAAAATAGACATTCGACGACGAAGCTACGGCACGTCGGAGGTCGATTTTGCGGTCGCCACGGTGCGAATCGCGAATATTTTTTGCCGGTCCGATCGTCACCGGATCGCCATTGTTGGTCTCGTAGATCTGTTGCGGCGACATGCCGGCATCGTCGAGCAGGGTGAGCACGGTGGCCAACTTGAAGGTTGACCCGGGTTCCATACTTCGGCTCAGCGCATAATTCTCGCGCTCGGAGTAGCTGCCGTCGGGATTACGACCGAGGTTGGCCAACGCCCGAATCTCGCCGCTCGATACCTCCATGACGATCGTGGTGCCCCACTCGGCATTTTGCGTTTCGAGCTGGTGGCGCAACGCCTTGTCGGCAATATCTTGGAAATCGATATCCAACGTGGTAACCACATCGCATCCGTCTTCGGGAGCTTCGTAGTTGCCACCGATCACACGGCTGGAAAATCCGCGGGCGATACGTTGGTGTTTGGCCATTCCATCCCGACCGGCCAACTCCTCGCGGTAGTTGCCCTCGATGCCATAGTAGCCCTTCCAGACGCTGTCTTTGTTCAGATAGCCCTCTTTGCCGATGGTACGACGTGCCAACTCGCCCTGCGGGTAGATGCGATGGTCTTTATCCACCCGACGATAGACCATACCCATATTCCAATTCAAAAGCGGATAACGGCGCAGAATCTCCCACTCGGCATAATCCACCTCACGCGGGAAGATCGGCACCAGCCGTTTGTCGCGAAGCGTGTCGTAGATGCGCTGTGTGACATACTCTTCACCCCACAGGCGGTCGATGAAGCGACCGATGCGGCTCTTCGAGCGCAGGTAGGTGGTATCGCGAGGGCGCACCAGCCGATAGCAGCGGGCGTGTTGCGCTTTGAACCATTCGGAGTATTGTTTGGCGGTGCGATCCTTGAAAAAGGCGGACAACAGTTTGGCAAGCGAGTCGGCCTGTGTGTTGAATCGGTTGACCGAGTCGAGCCCCGTCGAGCTGAAATCGAAGGCGGCCTGATAGCGGAAAATCGAGGTCGCCAACGGCTCACCGTCGCGCGACAGAATCGAGCCCCGTCGAGCCGGAATCTCTTTGTCGGCAAAGATTCGTTTCTCCAAACGGGCAGCATTGACAGCCACCTCCTCGCTGAAAAGCTGCACCCACAGCAACCGCAGAAACACGACACATCCGGCCAGCACGAAGAGCAGGTAGAGCAATCGTACTCGCAGCAGAATATCGCTTTTTATTTTCGACGGTTCTTGTTTCATCGTTTGGATCAATTTTCCACCATCTCGCTCGGACGAAGCGGATCGACAAGGTCGATACCCCGACGTGCCAACTCCTCGGTAACCACCGAATGGGGAGTACGGCTGTAACGCTGCTCCTGCAAACGGATGGAGCGTTCGTGCAACATTTTCACTTCGTGATCGAGACGCGAATATTTTATGTCGAGATGCAAGGCGGTGAACATCACCGCGATACTCAGGAAAAACATCCCTGCAATCGCAAGCAGATAGGGGTACGAGCGCGACAACTCTTCACGCACCAGAATCGTTCCCGAAATCAATTGCCAGAAGGTACTCGACCGACGACGACGCGCTTTGCGCTCGCGCTTTTCGTGTTCGGCACGTTCGGCGGCTTCGGCCTCCTCGTCGGCTTCACCCCGCTCCATGCGGCGCACCTCGCGACGCACCCGCCGCGCAAACTCTTCATCGCGTTTGCGGCGAGCCTGCTCCTCGGCAGTAACGGGGTCGAATTCGTGATCGAAAGACATGAGAAAGGTGCTTATTTCTTATCGTTCATACATTTAGCTCCGGCACGCAATTTGGCCGAACGCGAGCGCGGGTTACGCTCCAACTCCTCGGCCGAAGGGACAACCGCCTTGCGGGTGATCACTTCGAAGGGGACTTCGGCGCGGCCGAAAAAGTCTTTTTCGACTCTGCCGGCAAAGTTGCCGCTACGCAAAAAGTTCTTCACCAGGCGGTCTTCGAGCGAATGGTAGGAGATCACCACCAAGCGTCCGTTCGGCCGCAACATTTTGAGACTCTGCTCCAAAGCCATCTTCAAGGCCTCCATTTCGCCATTGACCTCGATACGCAAAGCCTGAAAGAGTTTGGTCAGGAATTTCGCCTCCTCCTTTTTCGGGGTACACGGGCGCACCGCCTCGACCAACTGTGCCGTGGTGGTCACGGCGGCCTGTTCCCGAGCTCGGACCAGGCAATTGGCGATTTTCCACGGGGTATCCAACTCACCCCAATCGCCAAAAATGCGGGTCAGCTCCTCGGCCGAGGAGTTATTCACCACATCGGCAGCCGTCAGGCGTCCCCGCTGGTTCATACGCATATCGAGCGGAGCATCCCCACGGAACGAAAATCCCCGTTCGATGGCGTCGAAATGGTGCGACGACACCCCGAGGTCAGCCAAAATGCCATCCACCTGCGTTACACCGCGCAACCGCAAAGCGCCACGCAGGAATCGGAAATTGCTCGCCACATAGCAGAAACGCGGATCGTCGGGGGCGTTGGCCAGCGTATCGCGGTCCTGATCAAACCCATAGAGCCGCCCTTCGGGGCCCAGCAGCTCCAAAATACGGCGCGAATGACCGCCGCCGCCGAACGTAAGATCGACATAAGTGCCTGTCGGATTGATATCAAGCAAAGCGACAGATTCTTCCAAAAGGACGGGTATGTGGTATTGAGTCATGGTCTTCATCGACAAAAAGTCTGTTTGGGGTCAAAGTTAGCGTTTTTTCAAAAAAGAATCCCTATCTTTGTCGATATAATTTTTAGGTGATTCGATACAAAATCACCCTTTATACCGATAAAACCATGCCCCAGATCGATATTGGAGCCATATTGACCGCCAAAGCTCCGCGCCTGAGCCGTTGGATTCCCCGTTTCGCGGTCAATTGGTTACGCCGCACGATACACGAAGATACCATCAACCACGCGCTGGCCAACTATTGGGATCTGCCACCCCAAGCCTTTATCCGCGCCTGCTTCCGCGATTGGCAGGTGGGTTACTCGATCGAAGGGTTGGAGCGACTCGACCCCCACGGTCGTTACCTCTTTGTCGCCAACCACCCGTTTGGCGGCATGGACGGCATGATGTTGGCCGACAAACTCATCGAGCATTTCGGCAACTGTCGGGTGGTGGTCAACGACCTCTTGATGCACATCGAGCCGTTGCGCCCGCTCTGGATTCCGGTCAACAAACACGGTGCACAGAGTGTCGAATATGCCCGTCGCATGGACGAGGCTTTCTTCGGTGAGATGCCCATCCTCACCTTTCCGGCCGGTCTCTGTTCGCGGAAAATCAATGGCGAGGTGACCGACACCGAGTGGAAGATCAACTTCTTGAAAAAAGCCTATGCCTCGCAACGTCAGATCGTTCCGATATTTGTCGAAGGACGCTTGTCGAACTTCTTCTACCGCGTGGATCGACTGCGTAAGGCGTTGGGCATAAAATTCAATATCGAAATGTTGTGGCTGCCCGACGAGATGTTCTCGCAAAAAGGGCGGCATTTCCGGATGATTGTGGGCGATCCGATATCGGTGGGCGACCTGCAACACCTCGATTCGCTACGCGAACAGGTCGAATACGTACGTAAAAATACCTATTTTCTGAAAAATTCGCTTGCCGAAGTATCACAATCTCGCTAAAATAAGATACTTTTGTGCCGCTATGCAACAGAGAGAAATGCAACCCATCATCCCACCCGTCGATCGCGACCTGCTCAAAGCGGAGCTGACCCCCGCCCGCAAAGTTCGCGACACGAATAAGGCCGGCAACGAAATCTATATCTTTGTGGCCGCCGACTGCCCCGCGCTGATGCGCGAGGTGGGACGCTTACGCGAAGAGGCGTTCCGCGGCGGTGGGGGCGGCACGGGCAAAGAGCTCGACATCGACGAGGCGGATTTGGTCGGTGGAGGATACTGCCAACTCATCGTATGGGACCCGCTTGCCGAGGAGATCATCGGCGGCTATCGGTTTATCGTCTGCAACTCGTCGAATCCGCAACACCTCTCGACCGAGCACTATTTCCGTTTCAGCGAGCGTTTCCGCACCAAATACCTGCCCAAAACCATCGAGTTGGGGCGGTCGTTTGTGCAGCCTGCCTACCAGAGTCGTCAGAACGCCAAAAGCATCTATGCGTTAGACAATTTGTGGGATGGGCTGGGTGCGCTCATCGTACTCTACCCGCAGGCCAAATACCTCTTTGGCAAGGTCACGATGTACACAACCTACAAATCGGTGGCTCGCAATGCACTGATTTGGTTTCTGCGTCGCTATTTCCCCGACAGAGAACGCCTGATGGAGGGTATTCATCCGATAGCACTCGACCTCGACGACCCTTACTACACAGAGCTGTTTACCGGCGAAAATTACATGGAGAACTACCGAATCCTGCTGCAAAAGATTCGCGAATTCAACGAGCATATCCCGCCGCTGATCAACGCCTACATGAATCTTTCGCCCACAATGAAGGTTTTCGACACGGTGATCAACCCCGATTTCGGAAATGTCGAGGAGACCGGTATTTTGGTCACCATTGCCGACATCTATCCCGAGAAACGCATGCGTTACACCCGCTGGAAAGGGTGGCGTGCCAACCTCAAACATCGTCGCGAGGAGTTTTATCAACGCCTGCTCGAACACCTCGGCACAAAACACAAAAAAATCAATAAATAATAGATTCCGCCTCTATCCATTCCGGCCTTTCGAGAACAACGAAAAAAGGTCGGAATGTATATTTATTCGATTTTTGTGAAAAAATATCAATTATTTTTCCTACTTTTGCGCTAATTGGAGAAATATTGAACTTAAATGCCTAAATTCTATGACAAAGTAGATGTTCTGCGCAAACCCGAATGGCTGAAAATCAGACTGCATCGCACCGAAGCTTTTGCCGAAGTGCAACAGATTGTCGAAAAACACAATCTGCATACGATTTGTAGCAGCGGCCGTTGCCCCAACCAAGCAGAGTGTTGGAGCCGACGTACCGCAACATTCATGATTTTGGGAGACATCTGCACCCGAGGATGCCGCTTCTGTGCTACCCGCACGGGACGGCCGCTCGCACCCGACGCCAACGAGCCGCAACAAGTGGCCGAGAGTGTCGCACTCATGAAACTCAAATATGCGGTGATCACCTCTGTCACCCGCGACGATCTTCCGGATGGCGGAGCACAACATTGGGCTGCCACCGTCGAAGCCGTTCGTTCGCAGAACCCCGACACCGCCATCGAAATCCTGATTCCCGATCTGGATGCCCGTCCCGACCTGCTGGATGTGGTGGCGGCATCGCATCCCGACATCATCGGACACAACATCGAAACCGTCGAGCGGCTGACGCCTCTCGTGCGCTCGCGTGCCAAATATCAGACAAGCCTCGAAACCTTGCGTTACCTGAGTTCGCAGGGTGTTGCCACCAAGAGCGGCATCATGGTAGGTCTCGGCGAAAGCGACGACGAGGTGTTGCAGACACTGCGCGACCTCCGCGATGCGGGTGTAAAGATCGTGACACTCGGTCAGTACCTTCGACCCACATTGGATCACTATCCCGTGGCGACGTATGTCACCCCCGAGAAGTTCGAATGGTATCGACAACAAGCATTGGAAATGGGTTTCAGTTACTGCGCAAGTGCTCCGTTGGTTCGCTCGTCGTATCTGGCCGAAGAGGCTCTGCGCAGCGTAAAAAGCGAATAAGATGAAAGCTCCCTGCTACGACCTCGGCCTGATGGACTATCCAAGTTGCTGGACTTTGCAACAAACATTGTTCGACAGCCTGATCGGTCGCAAATGCGCCAAAACGGGAGCAGAGCCGGCGGTAACAGCCCCTGTGACGGTTGAAGTCGCAGACACCGCAGGAAACTCCCAAAAAATCGTGCTTTCGGACAATAGCGAGGAGGCCGGATGCGTTCTTTTTGTAGAGCATCCCCCCGTCTATACGTTGGGCAAGAGCGGCCATTCCGAAAATCTGCTGATCGCTCGCAACGCCTTGGAGGCTATGGGAGCCCAATTTTTTCACATCGACCGCGGTGGCGACATCACATTCCACGGCCCCGGGCAGCTGGTCGGCTACCCGATTCTCGATCTGGAAAAGGTAGGCATCGGACTGCGTGAATATATCGATGCGTTGGAAGAGGCCGTGATCCGCACCGTCGCCCACTACGGGATTCGGGGCGGACGCATTGCCGGAGCTTCGGGTGTCTGGATCGACATCGAGAGCCCGCGCCCGCGAAAAATATGCGCTTTGGGAGTCCGTTCGTCGCGTTATATCACGATGCACGGCTTTGCGCTCAACGTGACAACCGACCTTGGTTGGTTTGCTCGCATCAACCCTTGCGGATTTACCGACCGCGGGGTCACCTCGATTGCCCTCGAAACGGGCACAACACCCTCGATGGAGGAGGTGAAAGATTTGGTAATGAATTTTTTAAGTGAGATTTTAAATGTTAAAATATATAAAAATAAGATCGTATGCCCATAGAAAAACGCTGGGTAGTGAAAGCCCCGGGCGACCTCGGGACGGTGGAGACATTGGCTACCGCCCTGAACATCTCGCCTACGTTGGCCAATCTACTCGTACAGAGAGGCATAGACACAGTAGAAAAGGCGGAGAAATTTTTTAAGCCCGACCTGCGCGACCTGCACGATCCCTTCTTGATGAAGGATATGGATCGGGCTGTCGAGCGTGTTGAGCAAGCCGTCCGTAACAATGAGAAGATCATGGTTTACGGCGACTACGATGTCGATGGCTGTACAGCCGTGGCATTGGTTTATAAATTTCTGCGTCAGATCGGGCATAAAAACCTGATGTTCTACATTCCCGATCGCTATACCGAGGGGTATGGCGTGTCGATCAAAGGTATCGACCTCGCAGCCCGCAAGGGTGTGGGGCTGATCATTGCCCTCGACTGCGGCATCAAAGCCACAGAAAAAGTTGTCTATGCAAAGAACAAGGGCGTGGATTTCATCATCTGCGACCACCATCTTCCGGCCGAGAATATCCCTCGTGCCGTAGCTGTCCTCGATCCCAAGCGGACCGACTGCACCTATCCGTTCGACGAGTTGTCGGGCTGTGGTGTGGGATTCAAACTCGTGCAGGCCTATGCCCAGAAAAACGGTATTCCCTTCGAGGAAATCATGCCGCTGTTGGATCTGTTGGTTGTCTCGATCGCCTCGGATATTGTTCCGCTGGTCGACGAGAACCGTATTTTAGCCCATTTCGGCTTGCAAAACCTCAACCGCGAGCCGTCGAAAGGTCTGCTGTCGATCATCAAGATCTGCGGCTTGGACAAGCACAACATCACGATCGACGATATCGTCTTCAAGATCGGCCCGCGCATCAATGCCGCCGGCCGTATGCGCATGGACGAGAACGACGAGAACGCCTCGCCATCGGGAGGCCATGCCGCTGTCGAGCTGCTCATCGAGGGTAACGAAGCCGTTGCCGCCGAGTTCGGCAATGTGATCGACGCCTACAACCAAGACCGCAAGTCGATCGACCGCAGTGTGACACAGGAGGCGCACGACTATATCGAGAACAACCCCGAACTGAAAGCCCGCAAGAGCACGGTGGTTTACAATCCCAAGTGGATGAAGGGCATCGTCGGCATCGTCGCGTCGCGCCTGATCGAGACCTACTACCGGCCGACCGTGGTGCTCACGATGAGCAACGGCTTTGTCACCGGCTCGGCACGTTCGATCCCGGGTTTCGACCTCTATCAGGCGGTGGAGTCGTGCTCCGACCTGCTCGAAAACTTCGGAGGTCACATGTACGCCGCAGGTCTTACGATGCGCCCCGAACATGTCGAGGAGTTCACCGCACGCTTTAACGCCTATGTCGAGGAGAACATCGACCCGCAAATGTTGATCCCCCAAGTCGATATCGACAGCGAGTTGCTCTTCTCCGACATCACACCCGCTTTCCGCCACGACCTCAACCGTTTCCAGCCCTTCGGCCCGGGAAATGCCTCGCCCGTATTCGCCACCTATGGCGTCAGCAACCACGGGGATGCAAAATTGGTCGGTGTGGAGTGTGAACACCTGCGTATGGATCTGATCCAGCGACAGAAACCCAACACCCGTATCCCCTCGATCGCCTTCCAGCAACCCACCCACTACGAATGGGTGCGCTCGGGTCGTCCGATCGATGTATGCTACCAAATCGTCGAAAACCACTACCGCGGTACGATCTCGACGCAGTTGCGTGTCAAGGATATCAAACCCGTAATCGGCCGATAAGCAGGGGGGGGAAGCGCTTCCGACAGACGGAAACAGAATTGTTCAAAAACGGCTTTTGTGCCGGCAAATAATCCTAAAAAACAGCGATGGATGCAACCGACATCCATCGCTGTTTTTTGTTACCGCCATCTGCCGTTCAAATCCGCCATACCGCCCATTCCCCCGATCGATATACCCTCTGTTCGATCAATTTTAAGGCGGTTTCGGCCTGCATAAGCCCATATCGACAAAAAAGTGATGTTTTTTCATCAAAACGTTCAAAATAGAGGGGGGGGGGGATTTTGCGGAAAGCAATTTTTTACTTTACCTTTGTGATAAACCGCGTATTATCAGAGGTTACCTCTTTTGTGCACTTGCCGAATCTGCCCTTGAAAAGCATATTTACAATTGTTCAAATAGTCGTTTTTGTAAACCAAGAGATTATACACTTTTTATATTTTTTAACTTTTTAACCATTTATCACAAAATGAAAAAAATCTTTCTGATGTTGGCAGCTATGGGCTTGATCATGAGCTCCTGCCAAAAAGACGAGAATCTCGGTGGCTCGACCGGTGAGACTCTTGTGACAGTAACCGCTTCGGTACCGCAGGCGGTGGGTGTGCGTGCCGCAGGTGTAGGCAGCGACAAGGGCGGCGTGGCCAATGTCCTTGCGCAGCACGATTTGCGTTACATCCTTTGGGTGTACGAGGGCGATGCAACCGAGCCCGTAAAGAAACTCGATCCGTGGACGGCAAAAGACCAAACGTCGGCTACAATGCGTCTGATCCCGGGTCACACCTACACGTTTGTTGCATGGGCTGACTTCTCCGAGAACGGAACTGCTACCGCTGACTGGCACTACAACACCTCGGCTTTCCCCGAGATTACGGAGATCGATCACGCCATCAACGACGAGACGCGCGATGCTTATTTCGTAGCCAAGACCGTTAAAGTTGGCGAGAACGACAACATCACGCTTACGCTCAAACGTCCCTTCGGTAAAGTGCGCATGATCACAACCGACTGGAACGAGAGCGCCGTACAAACCCTCAACCCGACAGATGTGAAGATCACCTACAACGAGGATCTCTACAAAGGTATAAACATCAAGAGCGGCGAACTCCTCGCTGCAAAGAGTACGGCTGCTACTTACGAGGCCAAGATCGGTACTTATGCCGAGGCTGCCGAGAACGAGAAGACCCTCTTTGTGGATTATCTCTTCGGGTTGCCCGTAGCCGACGCAACTGCTACTGCCGAAACGGTTGAGCAGTATCCGATCACATTCGACATCGAGACCGTAGGCGTTCGCACCTACGAGGTGAAGACCGCTGTGCCCGTAACCAGAAACTGGTTGACAACTGTGAAGGGTAACATTCTTACAACAAACACAAACATCAACATCAATGTAGATCCTAACTTTGACAACGAGCACACTACAACTTCGCGCCAAGCACTCGAACTTGCTGCCATAAACGGTGGCGATGTGACACTGACCGAGGATGTGGTTTTGGATGAAACGCTCGAAATCAAAGCAAACATGACCATTGATTTGAATGGCAAGACGATTACCGGAGCAGTAAACCCCAACGACAACACAAAACACATCTATCCGATCAACAACTATGGCAATTTGACCATCAAAGGCGGTACTATCGAAGGTCGCGGTATCTACAATCAAGCCGGAGCAACCCTGACGATTGATAACGCAACCATCAATGCACTCGACTGGAATGGTGGTGCTTGTATTTGGGGTTACGGAGCAGACAGCAAGGTATATTTGAACAATGCCACGTTGACCGGAAATACCGGTGTTGTTTCGTCCGAAGGTTATGTAGAGATCAACGGCGGTACTTATACTTGTTACAGCGGTATTACAGACGATGGTACACAAAAGACCTCTCCGACCTACAATATTCGTGCATACAACGGCTTGAAGATTACAGACGGCACATTCACCAGCCGTCACGGTGTAATCTCTGCCGGTGGTGGCGAAACTGTTATCGAGGGTGGTTCTTACACAATCCAATTCAATGCTGCCACCACAAGCAACGTTGTTTATGTATATGGCAATGCCGACATGACCATCAATGGCGGCAGCTTTATCAGCGACAACTCTTCGAATAAAGCCGATAGCGGTGCTGCCGTGTTGGTTTCGGGCTCAAATGCAAAAGCCACCATCTACGACGGAACTTTCGTCGGCATGAACGGAATGGTATCGGGAAATGCCAAACTTTATGGCGGAACTTACAATACGGTATTGAATTATAACCATTACGACAAACTTGAAAACCTGATTGCCGATGGCTATGTAGCTTCTCAGAATACAGATGGCAGTTGGAGTGTGGTGAAAGGTACAACCGTTCAAGATGCAGCAGAGTTTATCACTGCTATCAACGACGTTGAGGAGGGTGGTGTTATCGCTCTCAATGCGGATGTAAACTTCACAACCGAGAATCGTACCCCCAACAGTGGAACTTGGTATGAAGGCATCTATTATACCGGCGACAAGAGCTTCACGATCGACTTGGGTGGCAAGAACATCAAAAACGAGAGTGGCGCAGTTAACGACTATATGCTCCTCTTCAAGAACGACGGAACAAAGGCAAGCACCATTACGATCAAAAACGGAACGATCGATGCCGGCACAGCCGCTTATTGCGCAGTCTGCACCTCGTCCACCAGCACAGCCCCGATTACCATCAACTTGGAGAATGTAGAACTTATCAACAATAATATGAATGGTGCAACCGCCAAAATTCGTGGTGGTGCGATTCTCAATGTAAAAGCCGGCACTAAGATTACAGGTAAAGACAGCTATACTTGCTTGGAAATTGTAGCATCGACGGTAAATGTTTACGAGGGTGCCGAGTTCTATCAAAATGGAACAAGCAGCTATGTAGGTTCGTTGATTGGTGTTTCAAGTGGCGGTACAGCCAATGTATATGGCGGTAAAGGTGTTTCAAAGAAGTGCGGCCTTGCTGTATATTCGACCGGTGGTACAATCAACGCCATGGGTGGTGAGTGGACTGCCAATGTGGATGGAACAGTTCCCACTCCGCAGGGTGACAACAGCTTGAATGTACTCCTTGTTCAAAACGACACCAACCAAACATATTGGAGAGCTCCTTCGATTATGAATGTTACCGGTGGTACTTACAAGGGCGGAATGAGCGCAACGGAATATACCGCAACCTCTTCTGCAAAGTTGGAGATCAGCGGTGGTACTTTCAATGCAGATCCTTCGGGCTATCTTGAAAGCGGCAAAACTGCTACCGAAAGCAACGGTACTTGGACGGTACAATAACAAGTAACCATACCTCTTAAAGAATTACGAGGCTGTCTAACAAGTCTAATTCTAACGATTTCACCCCCGCCAGAAGTGCATCTGACGGGGGTGATTTCCATTTTTGAGGACTTGTTAGACAGCTCCGTAATTTTTGGTAAAGATGCAAAAAGCGGTGCTTTTCGGTCACTAAACGACGGGCGGGAAACAGCGTTTTTCGCCTTGTTTTAGGCAATTATATACGATTGACACAACATGTGGAATCCCCTTTTTCCGCCTGAGACAGACACAACTCCCCAGCCTGAGGCGGGGGGGGGATTTAGGGGTGGGTCAGAGATTATAAACACGGCTCTGCCGTGAGTGTAGGGCGGTAGAAATGCGAAAACAACAAAATTGCGTCATTTCGTATATAAGCCCCATTTTTAATGTGCCTCCAACCAGTTTTTGCCGATGCCGTAATCGACCACAAGGCGCACTTTGAGCGAGGCGGCCTGCTCCATTGCTTCGGTGACGATGCGCACGACCTGCTCCTGCTCGGAACGCAACATATCGACAACCAGCTCGTCGTGGACCTGCAAAATGACCTTCGAGCGGATACCCTCGGCCGCAAAACGACGATGCACGTTGATCATGGCGATCTTCATGACATCGGCAGCCGACCCCTGAATCGGAGCATTCACGGCATTGCGTTCGGCCAATCCGCGGGCAATGGCGTTACCCGAAGAGATGTCGTTGAGGTAACGACGGCGGCCGAAGATCGTCGAAACAAACCCCTCGCTGCGGGCTTTGGCCACGATATTCTCCATGTAGGCCTTGACCTCGGGATAGGAGGCAAAATAGCCGTCGATGATCTCTTTGGCCTCTTTGCGCGGGATTTCGAGCCGTTGACTCAACCCGAAAGCCGAGATGCCGTAGATGATGCCGAAATTGGCGGTTTTGGCCTGTCGTCGCTCGGTGGAGCTGACCTCTGCCAACGATTTGCCGAACAAACGGGCTGCGGTGGCCGCATGAATATCCTCGCCCTGCTCGAAGGCGGCAAGCAACGATGGGTCGGCCGAGAGGTGCGCCATCAGACGCAGTTCGACCTGACTATAATCGGCCGAGAACAACAGATGGTCGTCGTCCGAGGGGATGAAAGCCTCGCGGATGCGACGCCCCAACTCGTCGCGCACCGGAATATTCTGCAAATTGGGATTGGTGGACGAAAGGCGTCCGGTAGCCGTAACAGTCTGATTGAACGATGTATGTATGCGCCCCGTGGTTTTATTCACCAACAGCGGCAACGCCTCGACATAGGTCGAAAGCAGCTTCTTGACCCCACGATATTCGAGGATCAGATCGACGATGCGATATTTATGGGCAAAGGTTTGCAGATACTCCTCATCGGTGCAGAACTGCTTGGTTTTGGTCATCTTGGGTTTCTCGGCAATACGCATGCGGGCAAACAACACCTCGCCCAATTGGCGGGAGGAGTTGACGTTGAGCGCAGGCTCGTCGGCCTCGGCACGTATGGCCGACTCCAACTCGGCGAGTTTGCGGTTGAGCTCCACGGCATATTCGGCCAAAGCGGCGGTATCGATACGCACACCGGCAGTTTCGATGTCGGCCAAGACATCGATCATCGGCTCCTCAATCTCGCTATACAGATATTGCAGCCCGATCTGCTCGACCGCTGGCCACAGCACCTCTTTGAGTTGCAAAGTGATATCGGCATCCTCGGCAGCATATTCGCGCACCCGATCGATCCCCACCATGTCCATTGTCAGCCGTCGCGCACCCTTGCCGATGAGGGTTTCGATCTCGATGGGTTTATAGTTGAGGTATCGCTCGGCCAAATAGTTCATGTTGTGACGCGATTCGGGATCGAGCAGGTAGTGAAGGATCATCGTGTCGAACTTCCGACCGCGGATTTCGATCCCCAAATGGCGCAACACCATCAGGTCGAATTTGATATTCTGGCCTATTTTGGCAATTTTTTCGTTCTCGAAAAGCGGCCGGATGATTGCGGCATACGCCTCGGTCTGCTCCTGCGGGAAGGGGACATACCACGCTTCGTGCGGCTTGACGGCCAACGACAGACCGACGATGCGATCGTTGAAGTGGTCGAAACCCGTGGTCTCGGTGTCGAAACAAAACTCCGGATAGCGCGAGATTTCGGCAATCACCTGCCGAAGCTCCTCGGCCGACTCGACCAGACGGTAGTCGTGGGGGGTATTTTGTGCCGTGCGGAAACCCTCCGGCTCGACCTCGGCAGGAAGTGTCTCGACAGCCTCCTCGACCGGCTGCCCGAATCCGAAGAGATCACCCTGTCCTTCGAGCGAAGCCTTTTTCGTCACAAAAGACTTCGTTCGTGCCACATCGGCCAATTGGGTTTGGGGTTCTTGTCGGGGAACGTCGGAGATCGGCTCGGCGGGAGCAAGATTGGCCAAGTCGTTCATAAAAGCGCGGAAATCCAACTCGGCGAAGAGCACTTGGAGCGCGTCGATATGCGGAGCACACACCGTAAGATCCTCCTCGCAAAATTCGATCGGAACATCCAAACGTATGGTTGTCAGCTCTTTTGCCAGCAGCAATGTTTCGCGGTGTTCGGCAATCTTTTCGCGTTGCTTGCCGGTCAGCCGATCGACATTGGCCAACAGATTCTCGACCGTTCCCCACTCCTGCACCAATTTGCAGGCACTCTTCTCGCCGATACCCGGCACTCCCGGGATGTTGTCCGAAGCATCGCCCCACAACGCCAAGATATCGCGAATCAGAGAGGGGTCGTCGATGCCGTATTTCTCGCGGATGGCCTGACGATCGACGATCTCGATCGTTCCGTCGTTGCCCCGCTGTTTATAGATTTTGCAGTTGTCGCGCACCAATTGTCCGTAATCCTTGTCGGGGGTCACCATAAAGACCTCGTAGCCGGCCGCCGCACCCTTTTGCGACAGGGTGCCGATCACATCGTCGGCCTCGTAGCCAGCCACCTCCAACACCGGAATACACATCGCCTCCAAAATCCGCTTGACATAGGGCACCGAGAGGAGGATATCTTCGGGAGTCTCCGAACGGTTGGCTTTGTATTCGGGGTAGAGCTCGCGACGGAAACTGCCCCCTTTGGGATCGAAAGCCACGCCGAGCAGGTCGGGGTGTTCGCGTTTTTGAATATCGCGCAAGAACTTCACAAACCCGAAGATCACCGAGGTATTCATGCCGGCACGATTGCGCATCGGCCGACCGATAAAGGCGTAGTAATATTTGAACAGCAACGCATAAGCGTCGATCAGAAAGAGCTTTTTCATAACGATTTGGGGGTTTCGTAGGCGGTCGCCAACCGACCAACTACTCGTTGTCTTCGGCAAACCATTCGGCATACGACGATGCCGTTTCGTGCAACCGCAAAGCATGGAGCACAACACCCTGCGGCAACCGACGACGGATGCGATCGGCAAAGTCGGCCAGCATATTTTCGCAGGTGGGGCGATAGGCAAGTTCCACCACATTGGCGAAACGTTCGCCGAGGAGCTGCCGCAACGCGCAATCCTCGGCCAACTTTTCGAGCACAAGGGCGTGATCGAACTGCGAGACGATCTCCTCGCCCACGATCTTTTTCAACACCCCGAAATCGATCACCATGCCGTTTTTCGGATCCTGCGAGCAGGAGGAAGGAACACCCCGCACCGTGACAAAAAGCCGGTAAGAGTGGCCATGAATTTCACGGCATGGGCCGTCGTAACCATCGAGGGCATGTGCCGCCTCGAACGAAAACTCTTTGGTCAATCGGATAACCGCCATAACATCAAAGATTTATTACACTCGTTAATACTATCGCAGATCGACTTTGCAAGGCGAATACATCACAACCCCCTGCTGACCCAACGCCTCGCGGACACGGTTGTAATCCTGCATCATCAAACCCAGCTCCGAGCGGGTGAACATCTCGCCGATACGCACGTTGAGCGACGAGAGGATGGCCGAAAGACCCGACGGAGCATCCAGCTGCTCGACCACGCGGAATTTCTCGCCCAATTCGGCTTTGTTGGCAGCCACGGCAATCGCCTCTTTCAAACCGCCACACATATCGACCAACCCTATGCCGAGAGCCTCCTCGCCGGTCCATACCCGACCTTCGGCAATGTCGAGAACCTTTTCGATCGGCAGGTTGCGCCCCTCGGAAACCAGCGAGGTGAAGGTGGTATAGACCTTATCGACACCGCGCATGACCATCGCCCGTTGTGCCGGAGTGAGCGGCCCAAAGAGGTCGGCATTGGTATTGGTAGTCACCTGATCAACCGTAATACCCAATTTGTTTTTCAGGGCGGCACGCGAGTCAAGCATCATGCCGAAAACACCGATCGAGCCCGTAAGCGTGGTTTTGTCGGCCACGATCAGATCGGCCGGACAAGAGATATAGTATCCGCCGCTGGCGGCATAGGATCCCATCGAAACAATGACCGGCTTTTTGGCTTTGAGCAACTCCATTTCGCGCCAAATCACATCCGAGGCCAATGCACTGCCACCCGGGGAGTTGACACGCAAAACCACCGCCTTGACCTTCTCTTCGTCGCGTACCGTGGCAAGTTTCTCGGCCAGCGTGTTGCCGTAGATCTCTTTGCCTACCCCTTCGCCATCGACAATGGCTCCGTCGGCATAGACAACAGCCACCTGATCGGCCGCAATATTTTTCAAGTCGGCACCCACCTGTGTAGCATAGCTGCCCAACGAGATATAATCGTAGTCGCCATCTTCATTCGCCTCGACACCCAGATCGGCAAAGATACCTTTCATCTGGTCTTCGTAGATCAGACTATCGACCAAGCCGTGTTTGAGTGCCTCCTCGGGGAGTGCCACATCCAATTTGTCGGCCAAGCGATTCAGTTTTTCGGGGCTGATGTTGCGCGACTCGGAGATGGCATCGACAATGGTTTTCCATATCGAGTTGATCAACTTTTGCTGTTGCTCGCGGTTTGCAGGCGACATCTTATCGAGGAAATAGGGCTCTACGGCACTCTTGTATTTGCAGGCCGTCGGACGGAAGATCTCGACACGCAGGTCGAGTTTCTCCAACAGCCCTTTGTAGAACATCACATTCGACGAAAGTCCCGTCCACGCCAAAGCTCCTTCAGGTTGCAGATAGATTTTGTCGGCCGCCGAAGCCAAGTAATAACTACCCTGCGTATAGGTTTCGTTGTAGGCCACCACAAATTTGCCGCTCTGTTTGAAGTTGACGATTGCCGTGCGCAACTCTTCAATCAGACCCGTGCCACTGATAGAGCCTCCTTTGTTCAACCGCAGATAGAGTCCTTTGATACGGTCATCGTTTTGTGCCACTTCGAGGGCACGAATCACCTGAAACAACGACAACTGTTTCTGTTTCTGCATGCTGTATATATCGAGACCTCCCAACGGATCGGTCGAAGGAGCATCGGTAATCGTCTCCGACAGATCGATCTTCAAAATCGAAGAGGGAGCTACCGAAACCTGACCCTCCATCGAGCCGGCAATTCCCAACAGAATAAAAATCCACAAGAAAAAGAGCAAAAAAGAGCCTGCCACAAAGGCAAGTACACCGGCCAAAAAGGTTTTCAAGAAATTCATAACAGAATATTTTGGTTGATTATCTATTTTCTAATAGACAAAGATACGCATATATTTGACGAAAAACGAACCCTTTTCGTCGATTTTGATCATATTTTTTTCAAATACCTTTGCCAATACGTGCATTTCTCTCAGATTAACGTTATCTTTGCTCTATCGTTACTATAAATATTATGGATAAAGAGATAAAACAACTGTTGGAACAAATCGTCCATCCCGAAACCGAAAAAAATCTGGTTGCCGGAGGTATGGTGGAGCAGATTGTTGCCGAAGCCGAGAAAATAAACGTCGTCATCCGGCTTGCGAAAACCCGCGATCCGTTTGCCGTGAAAATCAAAAACCAAGCCGAAGAACTCATCCGCAAGGCCTATCCGCAAGCAGCCGTAACGGTCACCATCAAAGAGGGCGGAACTGCTCCGCGTCCCGAACCCAAGCAGAAGACCACCACCGGCGGCATTGCCAAAGTGATCGCCGTGGCGTCGGGCAAAGGAGGTGTCGGCAAATCGACCGTCACGGCCAATCTGGCCATTGCGTTGCGCAACATGGGTTTTCGGGTGGGAATCCTCGATGCCGATATCTACGGACCTTCGCAGCCCAAGATGTTCGGCGTCGAAGACTATCTGCCCGAAGCTGTTCGCGAGGAGGATACCGACCGGATCATTCCGGCCGAATCGATGGATATCAAACTGATGTCGATCGGCTTTTTCATCCAGCCCTCCGATGCACTGCTGTGGCGCGGAGCGATGGCGGTAAATGCTTTGAAACAGTTGATCCACCAAACCCGTTGGGGAACGCTCGACTTCCTGCTTACCGACCTGCCTCCCGGAACGGGAGATATCCACCTCTCGATCATCGGCGAGTTGAAAATCGACTCGGCGGTCATCGTCTCCACTCCGCAACAGGTGGCTGTGGCCGATGTGGTGCGCGGTGTGGAACTCTTCCGCAACGAAAATGTCAACATTCCGGTAGCGGGCATCATCGAGAACATGGCATGGTTTACTCCCGAAGAGTTGCCCAACAACCGTTATTACCTCTTCGGCAAGGGCGGTGCTCGTCGTTATGCCGAGGAAAACGGAGTTGATTTATTAGGCGAAATTCCTATTATACAATCGATTATGGAGTGTGCCGACGAAGGTCATCCGGCTGCGGGCATCGATCCGCGAGTAGAAAAGGAGTATCGTCAGATTGCCGAAAAGATTGTTGAAAAGGTGCTGAAATCGTGTTAAAAAATCGGTGAACAACCGATGATAAGTTTTCACAAATTAGGTACAGAAAAAGTTGCAAAACCCGAAAATCCGAGCGGATATGCAGATTTTGATTTCGACCAAAAAATTTTGTTGAAACTTATCATAAACCGAAAACCGCGAAAAGCTTAATAAAATGTGAATAAAATAGATTTGTTGAAATGTGGAAAAACAAAATCGACAATTGTTTATTTGTCCGTTATATTTTTGAATAATAATAATTTATAACGATAATAAATTAACAAAAATAGAAAACAATGTCGATAACCTTCCCGTTTTCAAGAGTTATCCACACTATCAACAGCTATTATTATTTCTATTATTTAATTATTATTAAAAAGTATTAAAAAAACATAAAAAACAATGGTTGATAACTCGCTTTCGCTCCGTTCGCGCATTGAAGAGCTCAAACGCGAAAAGAATGCCGTGATTCTGGCGCACTACTACACAACCCCCGAGGTACAGGAGATAGCCGACTTCTTGGGCGACTCGTTGGCTCTGTCGGTCAAAGCGCAAGATGTCGATGCCGACATCATCCTCTTTGCCGGAGTTCATTTCATGGCCGAGACCGCCAAAGTGCTCTGCCCCGATAAAAAGGTGTTGATCCCCTGCCCCGAGGCGGGATGTTCGTTGGCCGAGTCGTGTGATGTTGCCGAATTTGCCGAATTCAAAAAGAGATACCCCGACCATCAGGTGGTCTCCTATGTCAATACGACGGTTGGGGTTAAGGCGTTGACCGATGTTTGCTGCACCTCATCGAATGCCTTGAAGGTGGTCGAATCCATTCCGGCCGACCAGCCGATCATCTTTGCTCCCGATCGTAACTTGGGGGGTTATATCAAAAAACTCACCGGCCGCGAAAATATGGTCTTGTGGAACGGAGCCTGCCACGTTCACGAGGAGTTCTCGCTCGAAAAGCTCTTGCAACTCAAAGCCGCACATCCGGCTGCCAAAGTGGTGGTACACCCCGAATGTCGGGCTTATATCGTCGAGGTGGCCGATTTCGTAGGTTCAACGGCTGCCATTTTGGAATATTGCGGAGCGAGTGAGACCGATGAATTTATTGTCGTTACCGAGTCGGGTATCTTGTCCGAGATGCAGAAACGTTACCCGAAAAAGAGTTTCATTCCGGCTCCTCCCGACGATGAAACCTGCGGTTGTAATAATTGTAAATATATGAAAATGGTGACTTTGGAGAATATCTGTTCCTGCTTGGAGAACGAAGCTCCCGAGATCATTCTCGACGAGCCGACCCGTCAGGCTGCCGAACGATCCATCAAAAATATGATTGCCATTAAATAGGTATTTTTGTTAAGGCAATTATATTCGATTTAACACAACATATGGAATCCCCACTTTCCACCGCAGGTGGACGTAAGTCCCCTGCCTGAGGCGGGGGATTTAGGGGGTGGGTCAGAGATTATAAACACGGCGCAGCCGTGAGTGTAAAGCAGGGAGAAACGCGCGAACGCAACAAGATTGTGTAAATTCGTATATAAGTACCTAATTTTTAATATGTTATTATTATAATACACGAAAATTATGAAAAAATTCTTTTCCTTACTTTTTGCAGCGAGCCTTTGTTTGACAGCAATGGCCGACGAGGGTATGTGGATGCTGCCCTACTTGCAAAAGATGAACGGCAAGTCGATGAAGGCTGCCGGCTGTAAAATCACTCCCGAACAGATTTACAGCGCCAATAACTCCTCGATCAAAGATGCCATTGTGATCTTCGGTGGCGGTTGTACCGGTGAGATCGTCTCTCCGCAAGGTCTTCTGTTTACCAACCACCATTGCGGCTACGGCTCGATTCAGGCCCTCTCTTCGGTCGAGCACGACTACCTGAAAAACGGCTTTTGGGCCAAGTCACAGGCCGAGGAGATTCCCGCTCCGGAACTCAAAGTGCGTTTTGTGCGCAAAATAGCCGATGTAACCGCCGATATCATCGGCAATATCCCTTCGACCGCCGGACAGAAAGAGTTTGCGAAGATGGTGGCCGAAAACACCAAAGCTCTTAAAAAACAGCTCGAAAAAGAGCATACGGGAATGGAGATCGTCGTGCGTCCGTTCTTCGGAGGTAACCAATATTTTGCCTTCGTGATGGAGGTCTATCGCGACGTGCGTTTGGTGGGTACTCCCCCTTCGTCGATCGGTAAGTTCGGAGGAGATACCGACAATTGGATGTGGCCGCGTCATACAGGCGATTTCTCGGTCTTTCGTGTCTATGCCGGACCCGATAATCGTCCGGCGGATTATTCGCCGCAAAACAAGCCCTATCGTGCCGAAACCTATCTGAAAGTTTCGCTTGCCGGAGTCAAAGAGGGTGATTTTGCGATGGTGATGGGATTCCCGGGATCGACCGATCGTTATATGACCTCTTACGAAATCGACCGCATGCTCGAAATCGAGAATCCGCAACGTATCTTCATCCGTGGCGAGCGTCAGCAAATCTTGGCCGAGGATATGGCAGCCAGCGACAAGGTGCGCATCCAATACGCGTCGAAATATGCCGGCTCGTCGAACTATTGGAAAAATTCGATCGGCATGTCGCGTGGTATCAAGAAGTTGAATGTCAAAGCCCGCAAACAGGAGCAGGAGGCTTCGTTCCAAGCATGGGCCGAGAAGAAAACCCTGCCCCAAGAGGGTTATATCGATGCGTTGAAGAATATCAAGGAGTATGTTGCCGGTGTGCGCAAACCGTTGGCCGATGCCCAATATATTCAGGAGTCGATGATTCGTGCCATCGAGCTCTTGACCTTTACGCGAATTTTGACCAACGGCAAAGAGGTGAAGGGTAAAGTCGATGTCGAGAAGTCGATGAAATTTGCCAATCGCCTGTATAAAGATTACAACGAGCCGACCGACCGCCGCGTGGCCAAACGTATGTTGACCATAGCACGCGAAAATATGTCGGAGTTGCCGAGCTTCTATACCGAGATCATCGATAAGAATTTCGGAGGCAGCATCGATAAATATGTCGATTATCTTTATGACAATTCGGCACTTACCTCTCCCGAAAAGTTAGAGGCTCTGCTGAATAATTACAGTGCCGAAAAAGCGGCTGCCGATCCTGCTGTGCCTCTCTTCCAGTCGGTGATGGCCAAGTTTGGCGAGTTGCGTGCCAAGGCGAAACCCTTTGCCGACAAATATGCCGAGGGACACCGCAAATACATCGCAGGTCTGATGCTTCAAAACCCCAAAAAGGCGTGGGCTTCGGATGCCAACTTCACCATTCGTCTGACCTATGGCAATGTTCTCCCCTACACACCGGCCGATGGTATCCGTTACAGCTATTATACCACGTTGAAGGGTGTTATGGAGAAAGAAGATCCGAAGAATCCGATCGAATTTACCGTGCCGGCCAAACTCAAAGAGCTTTATAAAGCGACCGACTACGGCCGTTATGCCAACGATAAAGGCGAGTTGGTCACCTGTTTCTTGGCAAATCTCGATATCACGGGCGGAAACTCCGGATCACCGGTCTTGAACGACAAAGGCGAATTGATCGGTCTGGCTTTCGACGGCAACTGGGAGGCGATGTCGGGTGATGTGGCTTTCGAGCCGGAGTTGCAACGCATGATCGCTGTCGATGTGCGCTATGTGCTCTTCATCATCGATAAGTTTGCCGGTGCAGGTTGGCTGCTCGACGAGATGGAGATTAAGAAATAGGGAATATCAACGAATAGCAATTAAAGAGGGGTTGTAAAACTCCTCTTTTTTTTATGTTTCCTATATAAATTACGATGGTTTGTTTCTCTGTTTTTCCAAAAATTCGTATTTTTGACCGAAATTCGTGAGATTAGGCAATTTTACACAACGTGTGAATTCCCGATTTCCACCGCAGGTGGACATAAGTCCCCTGAGGCGGGGGATTTAGGGGGTGGGTCAGAGATTACAAACACGGCGCAGCCGTGAGTATGAATACGGATAAAATCGTGTAAATTCGTAGATAAAACATTTGAGATTGTATAAAAAACATAACATATCATGGCAAAAGAGTTCAAACGCTATCTGGTAACCTCGGCACTTCCCTATGCCAACGGACCGGTGCATATCGGTCACTTGGCCGGTGTCTATATCCCTTCGGACATCTATGTTCGTTATTTGCGATTGAAGGGTTGTGATGTGATTTCGGTCTGTGGATCGGACGAACATGGCGTACCCATCACCATCAAAGCCCGTAAGGAGGGTATCACTCCGCAACAAGTTGTTGATCGTTACCACGAGATCATCAAAAAGTCGTTCGAGGGACTCGGCATGTCATTCGATATCTATTCGCGTACCTCGTCGGCAACACATGCCGTTACGGCTTCCGACTTTTTCCGCAAACTCTACGACGATGGCAAGTTCATCGAGCAAACCTCCGAGCAGTATTACGACGAAGAGGCTCAGACATTCCTCGCCGACCGTTATATTGTGGGTACCTGCCCAAAATGTGGCAACGACCGTGCTTATGGCGACCAGTGCGAGAAGTGCGGATCGACTCTCTCGCCCGACGAACTGATCGACCCGCATAGTGCCATATCGGGATCGGTTCCCGTGAAACGCGAAACCAAACACTGGTATCTGCCGCTGGATCAGTACGAAACATTCCTGCGTGAGTGGATCCTCGATGGACATAAAGAGTGGAAATCCAACGTCTATGGCCAATGTAAAAGCTGGCTCGACGGTGGTTTGCTGCCGCGTGCCGTGAGCCGCGACCTCGATTGGGGTATTCCCGTTCCGGTGGAGGGTGCCGAAGGTAAAGTACTCTATGTGTGGTTCGATGCACCAATCGGATATATCTCTGCTACAAAGGATCTTACACCCGATTGGGAAAAATATTGGAAATCCGAAGATACCAAAATGGTGCATTTCATCGGCAAGGATAACATCGTCTTCCACTGCATCGTTTTCCCCTCGATGCTCAAAGCCCATGGCGACTATATCCTGCCCGAAAATGTTCCGGCCAACGAGTTCCTGAACCTCGAAGGCGACAAAATTTCTACTTCGCGCAACTGGGCCGTATGGCTTCACGAATACCTCGAAGAGTTTGCGGGTAAAGAGGATGTGCTGCGCTATGTGCTCTGCGCCAATGCCCCCGAAACCAAAGATAACGACTTCACTTGGAAGGATTTCCAAGCCCGCAACAACAGCGAACTTGTGGCCGTTCTGGGCAACTTTGTCAACCGTGCTTTGGTGCTCACCCAAAAATATTATGGCGGAAAAGTGCCGGCCTGTGGCGAGCTGACCGACTACGACCGTGCTACAATCGAAGAGATGGCCGCCGTGAAAGGATCGTTGGAGAACAACATCGAAAACTACCACTTCCGCGAGGCACTCAAAGATGCCATGAATATCGCCCGTATCGGTAACAAATATCTGGCCGACACCGAGCCGTGGAAAGTCGTTAAAACCGATCCCGAGCGGGTGAAAACCATCCTGAATATCGCTTTGCAGATCACTGCAAATACCGCAATTGCCATCGAGCCCTTCATGCCCTTCTCGGCCGAGAAGATACTGCGCATGCTTGCCGTCGAGAAGTTCGGCTGGGAACAGCTGGGAGCTACCGATCTGATCGACGAGGGTCATACGATTGGCACTCCCGAACTGCTGTTCGAGAAGATCGAGGACGACGTGATCCAACGCCAACTCGATAAGTTGGCTGCCACACGCGAAGCCAATTTATCCGAAGATGCTGCGCAAAATGTTGAAGATCAAAAAGATAGTATATCCTTTGACGACTTCCAAAAGATGGACATCCGTGTTTCGACCATCCTTGCGGCCGAGAAAGTTGCCAAGACCAAGAAGTTGTTGAAACTGACGGTTGATACGGGTATCGACCAACGCGAGATCGTCTCGGGTATCGCCGAGCACTTCACTCCCGAAGAGTTGGTGGGTCGTCAGGTGTTGGTTTTGGTCAACCTCGAACCCCGTGAATTGAAGGGAATCCTTTCGCGCGGTATGATCCTCATGGCCGAAGATGCCTCGGGAAAACTGCGTTTGTTGGAGCCCAACGAGAAGACCAACAACGGTGCTGTTGTCGGTTAATTTTATCGAAACGTATTGAACTTAAATAAATTTGTGAAGAATGGACTGGAATAATTTAGGCTTTGAGTATTGCAAAACGGATTTCAATGTTCGTTTCTCGTATGTCGATGGTAAATGGAGCGAAATGCAGGTTACCGACGACGAATATATCCAAATGCACATGTCGGCGTCGTGCCTGCACTATGGCGTCGAACTTTTTGAGGGTCTTAAAGCCTTTCGTGGTGTCGATGGTAAAGTTCGTCTGTTCCGTGTTGAGGAGAATGCCCGTCGTATGCAGTCTTCGGCTGCACGTCTTTGTCTGCCCGTTCCCTCGGAGGAGATGATCGTCAACGCCTGTATCGAGGTGGTGAAACGCAACGAACGTTTCATCCCGCCTTATGGTACGGGAGCATCGTTGTACCTGCGCCCCGTGATGTTCGGAACAACTGCCGGATTGGGCGTAAAACCAGCAAAAGATGCCCTGCTTATCGTCTATTGCTCGCCCGTGGGTGCCTATTTCAAGTCGGGTATCAAGCCTATTTTGGTGGCTATCGACCGTGAACAAGACCGTGCTGCACCGCGTGGTACGGGCGACGTGAAGGTCGGTGGTAACTATGCTGCCAGCCTGCTGTCGGGCGAAAAGGCACACGATTTGGGCTATTCGAATGTGATGTATCTCGATGCTGCCGAGCATAAATACATCGAGGAGTGTGGTGCTGCGAACTTCTTCGGTATCAGAGAAGGTAAATATATCACCCCCAAATCACCTTCGGTGCTTCCTTCGATTACCAATAAGAGCTTGCGCCAGCTGGCTGCGGATATGGGTCTCACGGTCGAGGAGCGTCATATTCCGGTCGAGGAGCTGCCCACTTTCGACGAGTGCGGAGCTTGTGGTACGGCTGCGGTGATCTCCCCTATCGGCAAGATTTTCGACATGCAGACCAACGAGGTCTATGAATACAGCCAAGAGGTCGGTCCGATCTCGATGCAACTCTATACCCGTCTGCAAGACATTCAATATGGCCGCGCCGAGGATACCCACGGCTGGTGTACGATTGTGTTGTAGATTTCTGCCTGACAAAAAGAAGGTTGCTGAAAATCCAGCGACCTTCTTTTTTGTTCCACGTGGAACGTTTTGGATTGCGGTTGATTTGTTTTCGGCAAATGTTCCACGTGGAACTATCTACCGAATTTCACGAGCAGTACATTGACATCGGCCGGTGATACTCCCGATATGCGCGAGGCTTGTCCGATGGTCGTAGGACGTATGCGTGAGAGTTTCTGTCGAGCCTCGATAGTCAGTGCATTCATCGAAAAATAGTCGAAATTATCGGGAATGCGAATATTTTCGAGTCGATGCAATTTTTCTGCGATGAATTTTTCGCGTTCGATATATCCTTTGTATTTGATTTGTATCTCTGCCTCCTCGATCGCTTCGGCTGTGATCGCATTTTTGGATATGAACTTTTCCAACTTTGGCAACACGTTTCGCAGCGATTCAAACGTTACGTTGTTGCGCATCAGAATATCGTAGAGCTTTCTTCCCTGCGATAAAGGCTCCGATCCGACCGATTTCAAATAGTCGTTAATTTCGGCTGCTTTGATGCTCTGCTCGCGAGCGAACGAAATAAGCGATTCTACGGCCGATTTTTTTTCGACAAATTCGGCGTATCTTTTCGGCGAAATCAAACCGATTTCGTGACCTAATGGAGTCAATCGCAAGTCGGCATTGTCTTGTCGGAGCAAAATACGATACTCGGCACGCGAGGTGAACATGCGGTATGGCTCGTCAACTCCTTTGGTCACCAAGTCGTCGATCAAAACTCCGATATAGGCTTCGTCGCGTTGCAAGACGATCGGCTCTTTGCCGTTTATTGCCCGATGGGCATTGATTCCGGCCATCAACCCTTGTGCCGCGGCCTCCTCGTATCCGGTTGTGCCGTTGACCTGGCCGGCAAAGTAAAGTCCCGCAACGAGTTTTGTTTCCAACGAGTGGTGCAGCTGTGTTGGTGGGAAAAAGTCGTATTCTATCGCATATCCCGCGCGGTAAATATGCAGATCTTCAAATCCTTTGATTGTGTGCAGTGCCTGCCATTGTACCTCCCACGGCAACGACGACGAAAAGCCGTTGAGGTAGTATTCGTTGGTCGTAAGACCCTCCGGCTCCAAGAAGAGCTGGTGTTGATCTTTGTCGGCAAAGGTGCGCAATTTGTCCTCGATCGACGGACAGTATCGCGGCCCGATACCTTGAATCGTGCCGTTGAAGAGTGGCGATTGATCGAATCCTCCGCGTAAAATGTCGTGTACCTCGGCCGAGGTATAAACCAAAAAACAGGGTATTTGATCTTTAACCGGCTGTGTATCAGAGGAGAACGAAAATTTTGCGGGATTTTCGTCACCATATTGCGGCTCTAAAATCTCGAAATTGATGGTTCGGGCGTCGAGCCGTGCCGGTGTTCCGGTCTTCATCCGTCCCGTCTCGAACCCCGCGGCGACCAGCGACTCGGTGATTCCGTGCGAGGCGGCATCACCGGCCCGACCTCCTTCGGCGTGTGATGCTCCGCAGTACATCATTCCATCGAGAAATGTTCCGGCTGTCAGAATCACGGCACGGCACGAAAAATCGACTCCCATGCGTGTTTTAACGCCCCGAATACGAGGTTTTTCGGCCGAGGTGTCGAACAGCAGTTCCACTACAGCATCTTGCCAAATATAGAGGTTTTCGGTGTTTTCGAGTGTTCGCCGCCACTCCTCCGAGAAACGGGTCTTGTCGCATTGGGCTCGCGGACTCCACATGGCGGCACCCTTCGAACGGTTGAGCATCCGGAATTGAATCGTCGTGCGGTCGGTGATGCGTCCCATCTCTCCGCCGAGAGCGTCGATCTCGCGCACGATCTGCCCTTTTGCCACTCCGCCGATTGCCGGATTGCACGACATCGCGGCCATCTTGCCCATGTCCATTGTCAGCAACAGCGTGCGCGAACCGAGTCGTGCTGCCGCGGCAGCCGCTTCACATCCGGCGTGACCTCCACCGATGACTATTATGTCGTATTCTAACGTCATTTCTGCCAGAATTTCAAGTATTTATCCTCTTTGCGGTGCATCTGGGCATTGGCTCGGGGCGTCTTGTCCTTCTGTCCGCAAAGATGCAGTACGCCATGCACCACCACCCGTCGCATCTCTTCGAGGCGTGTCGCTCCGTATTGGGCGGCATTGTCGGCCACGGTCTCGACATCGATAAAGATGTCGCCCGCCACAATCCCCGTTTCGCGCAAGTCGCTGTAATCGAAGGTGATGATGTCGGTATAGTAGTCGTGTCCGAGAAACTGCCGATTCATTTCGAGCAGTCGCTGTGCCGAGCAGAAGATGTAATTCACATCTCCGAGCGTGTAACCCTCTGCCGTCGCCACGTCGCGCAGCCATGCGGCCGTCATCCGTTTTTGCGGCAACCGGTAGTTGCAATCGTCGGTATAGTAACGTACAGCCATGTTATTCCTTATTTTATTGTATTTTACCTCCTAAAACAATCTTCGGCCCGCATCTTGGTCTTCGGATTCGGAGGATAGATTCCGAAAACCAATTTATATTCGGTCTCCATCGTCAAGATGTTCACTGCCGAGCCGATACTTCCCAACTTGGCGTTGCGAGCCACTTTTTGGCCCTTTTCTACGCATATCGACCCCAAGTTGGCATAGGAGCTCAGGTATTCGCCATGCGCGACATAAACGTCGTATTTTCCGGTTATGCGGTTGCGTTTCACCTCCATCACCTTTCCGTCGTAGATCGAGTTGACCTGTGCTCCGCGTGGGCCGGTTATCTCGGCCATGTTCTCCTTGTAGCGTTTGACCTTTCCTCCGATAACCGGCAACCGCAGGCCGCGCGTCTTCTCCGAGAACGACGCTCCCTCGGTGTTTCCTTTGGTCAGCTTGCGCAACTCGTTGATCGCAATGTCCAACCGCTCTTCCTGCTCCATTTTACGTTGCAGGGCGTTTTTCTCGCGTTGCGACATGCGTTTGATATCGGCACGGGCGTTGCGTGTGTCGCGTTGCAACTTGGCACGTTGTGCCGTGATCCTTTTCGCCACAGAGTCGAGCGAACGCTGCTGTTTTTCGAGTGTCGCCTTTTCGTTGCGCACCTGTTTGTCCAACGACTCGATCTTCTGTAATTTGCGCTCGCGCAGGCTTGCCACTTCGCGTAAGTTGCTGATTCGTCGGGCTATCTCCTCGAAATTCCGTGACGAGAAAATATAAGTCAGATAGTTGTAATGCTTGTAGTTGCGATAGGCCTCGCGTACCATCTCGGCATATTGCCGACGGTTGCGATCGAGTTGCGTCGCGAGGTCGTTTGCCACGCTGTCGGTACGCGAAATCTCTCCGCGCAAGGTCTCGGCCTGCTGTTCGGTCTTTTCGAGCAGTTGGTTTCGGTTGTTGATTTGGCGTGTCATCCGCCGCACCCGCTCCTCGGTTGCCGCCTTGCCGCGCTTCAACTTCGAGATCCGTTCCTCCTCGGCAGCGATCTGCTTTTCGAGGTCGGCAATGACCTGCTTCTGCTGCTCGATGCGGCGGTCGTTTTGTGCCGCAAGTGCGTGCGGAACAGCCATCAGCACAAGCAAAAATATGGTGTACAGCCCTCTCATTTCTTCGATTGCTCTTTCCGGCTCGCTTCGATGCGTCGCACGATGGCTTGGCTGTCATACCCCTTTTCGAGGGCTTTGCGCCAATAGGTTTCGGCCAAAAAATACTCTTTCAGCGCATAGAGAATGTCGCCGTAGTGAACCAGCAACTCGGTGCTTTTCTGCCCGTCGAGGGCGATGGCCTGCTGCATGATGCGCTTGGCCTCGTCCGTACGTCCCAACTTGAACAACACCCAAGCGTGGGTGTCGAGGTAGGTGGGGTTGCTGCCCGTAAGTTCCACCACGCGACTCGACATGACGAGAGCCTTTTCGAGCTCCATGCTGTCCAACGCGAGAAAATAGGCGTAGTTGTTGAGTGTCGAGACGTTGTCCTTGTTGTAATGCAGGCTGCGTTCGTAGGCGTCGTAGCACGCTTTTGCGGCCTTTTGTGCCCTTTTCTTCCGTACGGAGGGCTTTGCCAACGAGTCGGCCTTCTGCACCTTCTCCTTTTGGTATTGGTAGGCATCGCCTATCAGATTCCAGATGATGCTGCGCAGCGAGTCGGTATCGGCAAATTGCAACGACTGCTTGTAGGTTACCACAGCCTCGTCGTAACGCTTGGTGTAGTGCAGGATGTTGCCTTTGGAGATGTGAAAGTCGGGACGATCGGGGAAGAGTTGCAACGCACGACCGACATAGCGAGCCACCGAGTCGGGACGTTGCAGATAACTCTCGATGTTGATGATCTCGTGAAAATACTCCTCTTCGGGAGGCGTTGCCGTCGTTTGTGCCTTGTAGAGAGCGAGTGCCTGCTCCAACTCACCCGAAGCAATCAGGTGCTTGGCGTAGAGTTTCACCACCTGCTTGTTCTGTGGATATCGGATGGCCAATGTCGAGATCAACCCGTTGAGTTGCAGGTAGTACTGCCGGTAAAAGCTGGTACTTGCCGTCAAATGCTCGAATCTTCTGATCTTCTCCTCTACCGGCAGTTTCTCGGAGAGAAAGAGTTTTCGGGTGATTTCCAACAGCGAGTGATACTCTTTTTTGTTGCCGTAGAAGGCCTCCAAAGCCATCTGCACCTCTAAACTTGTCGAGTCGATCTTCCATGCGGCATCGTATTCGACCTTTGCGAGCGAGTCCTTTCCGGCAATGGCGTATAAGTCGGCAAGAGCCACATGGTGCTGCTGCTCGTAGGGGGCTTCGGCCACAATGCTCTGCGCCTCTTTTATCGCCTTGTCTGTCTGATGGGTCGCTACCAGCAATTGCCGTTTCATGGCACTCAGTACCGGAATACGCCCGAAACGGATCTCTGCCGAGTCGAGTGTGATGAGTGCCATGTAGGGCTTTTTGTGCAACTCGTAGAGTGCCGCCAGAATCCGGTAGTTGTTGGGTTCTTTGGGATCTACCTTGCAGAGTTGCTGATAGACATCGAGTGCCTCGGCATATTTTCGTGCCGTGAGCAACGCCTGACCGAAAAATCGGTGATACCACTTGTTTGTCGTGTCGAGCTGTCGGGCACGTCGTGCCCACTCCACCGCCTTTTCGGGGTCGGTTTCCAGCCGGTTCACCGCCAGTTGGTAGTAGGCCGGAGCGTAGTTCGAATCGCGACGAACGGCCTCCTCGAAGAGACGTTGTGCCTTTGCCGAATCACCGGTTATGGCATTGCTTTTGATACCCTCGGTGTAAAACCAGACGCTGCGTAACGAGTCGGGATAGGTCGGCTGCTGTACAGACCCTTTTCCGACGACAAAAGCCGTCGAAAAGAGCAGACAGAGGAGCAATATCACCGACAGTCGTTTCATCGGAAAAAGCAGTTGTTCTCGTGCGTTAGAGTGCCGTGTCGAATTGGTGCAGGAATCGTACGTCGTTTTCGAAGTATAGACGCAGGTCCTTGACACCGTATTTGAGCATCGCAATACGTTCAACTCCCATGCCGAAGGCAAAGCCCGAATATTTTTGCGGGTCGATATTGTTGGCAATCAATACATTGGGATCGACCATGCCGCAACCCATGATTTCGAGCCATCCCGTACCTTTGCAGACCGGACATCCTTTTCCGCCACAGAGGTTGCACGACACATCGACCTCGGCCGAGGGCTCGGTGAAGGGGAAGTAGGAGGGGCGCATGCGGATCACGGCGTTCTCGCCGAAGATCTCTTTGGCGAAGTAGAGCAACGACTGCTTCATGTCGGCAAACGAAACCCCTTCGTCGATGTAAAGACCCTCGATCTGGTGGAAAATGCAGTGGGCGCGATAGGAGATCGCCTCGTTGCGGAACACACGACCCGGGCAGATTACGCGAATGGGCGGTTTCTGCCGCTCCATCGTGCGCACCTGAATCGACGAGGTGTGCGTGCGGAGCAGAATATCGGGATCCTTCTCTACGAAGAAGGTGTCCTGCATGTCGCGGGCGGGGTGTTCGGGCGGAAAGTTCAATGCCGAGAAGACGTGCCAGTCATCCTCGATCTCCGGACCGTCGGCCACGGTGTAACCCAACCGCGAGAAGACCTCGACAATCTGGTTGCGGACGAGCGAAATCGGGTGACGCGATCCGAGTTGTTCGGCCGACCCGGGGCGGGTCATGTCGTCGATCGTGGCACCGCTGTCGGCCGAGGCGTCCTGCAACGCTTCGCGCAACGTATTGATGCGCTCCAAGGCGGTTGTTTTGAGCTTGTTGAGCAGTTGACCCAATTCGCGTTTTTGTTCGGGAGCCACCGTTTTGAATGTCTCCATCAGGGCGGTCAACTCTCCCTTTTTGCCGAGGATGCGGATGCGGAAATCCTCGATTTCTGCAAGATTTTTGGGGGCGAACTCTTCAACACGTTGGAGAAGTTCATTGATTTTGTCGATCATATTTTGAATGTTTATTGTTTTTCTCTACTTTTGGCAAGTAAGGTTGTAATGTGCAAAGTTATAAAAAAATCGAAAAATGTCCCATAAAAGCCTCTCATTTCTCACCGTATTGCTGTTGCTTCTGTCGCTGTCGGCCCGAATAGCGGCCGAAACGGTCGATGCAATACCCGCAAAACTCGCCCCGACACCCCTCAAAACAGCCGTCGGGGAGCAATCGATCCCCCGTCGGGGTGTCGGTGTCGTGATGAGTGGCGGCGGTGCCAAAGGACTCTACCATATCGGCGTTTTGGAGGCTCTCGAAGCCAACGGCGTGCCGATCGACTATGTGGCCGGTACCTCGATGGGCTCGATCATCGCCGCACTGTATGCCGCGGGCTACTCACCTGCCGAGATGCGTGAGATCGTCGCCTCGGGGGTCATCAAGGAGTGGGTTTCGGGACGTATCGACCCCAACCGCCACATGGCTTATTACCGCCAATTCGATCAGAATCCGGCTTTTGTCAATGTCCGGCTCAATTTCGGCAAGGAGCAGGGCAAACGTCTCTTCCGCCCCACCAATTTGATCTCCTCGACACAAATCGACATGGCTCTTTCGGAGCTCTTGGCACCGGCAACCGCTGCCTCGGAGGGCGATTTCAACCGCCTGATGGTGCCGTTTTTCTGTGTGGCAAGCGACATCAACACTCGTCGTGCGGTGGTGCTGCGTCGTGGCGAGTTGAGCGAGGCTGTGCGGGCGTCTATGGCCATCCCGTTGGTTTTCAAGCCTGTTAAACTCGACTCCATGCTCCTGTACGATGGCGGTATCTACGATAATTTTCCGTGGAAACCTCTCGATGAGACCTTCTCTCCGGCTCTGATCGTCGGCTCGATCTGTACCGAAAATACCCCGCCGAGCGAGAAAAACGGCCTGCTCGACCAAGCCTTTCTGTTGGCGATGCAGGAGACCGATTATTCGCTCCCCGAGGATCGCGGCATCCCCATTTCCCGTGCCGTGGAGACCAATATGCTCGATTTTGATCATGTGACCCACATCATGGATCAAGGATATGCCGATGCGATGGTTGCCATGCCGCGCATTTTGGAACGCTTGGGCGACAACCGCTGCTCTGCGGCGCAATATGCAGCCCGTCGCAAGGCTTTTCGTGCCTCCTGCCCTCCGCTTGTTTTCGATGAGTATCGTTTCGACGGGCTGAACAAGGCGCAAACCGAATATGTCCGCGACTTTGTCGAGGTCGATCGTCGCAGCTCCGACTCTTCGCGTATGATGAACTTCTCGCAACTTCGCAGCAACCTCTATAAACTCCTTGCCGGTGGTGAAATGACCATGGATTTTCCGCATTTCACCTACAATCCGCAACGGGGTAGCTACTCGTTCGATGCGCGTTTCCACACCAAACCCAATTTCAAAATCTCGGTCGGTGGCAACGTCTCTTCGACCGCTTTCAACATGGCCTATATCGGTGCCGAATACAGCACCATCGGCCGTGTGGCTCACCGCCTGGGTGTCGACCTCTTTTTAGGTCCGCTATATACTTGGGGGCATTTGAGCGGCCGTACCGATTTCTACATCCGAAAACCGTTATTCCTCGATTATTCGTTCAATTTCAGCGTTCGAAACCTCTATCATGGCCACTTCGGCAACGTCACAAAAGTAAGCAATGCCCAACAAATCAAAGAGAGCCAGATTTTCGGGTCGCTGGGTTTCGGCCTGCCCCTCACCCACCGCAGTCTGTTCTTGTTGCGGGCCAATGCCGGTCTGATCAATTACCACTACGACACCCCCGCACCCGAAATCGATAAGAGCGACCATTCGCGATTCTCCTTCTTCGGGTTAAAGGCCGTGATCCGACGCAACACCCTCGACAAACCGCTCTATCCGCTCAAAGGCTCCGATTTGAGTCTCTCGGCCATATTCGTCACCGGCCGAGAACATCTCTGCCCCTACGATGCCTCCGATTTTACGGCTCATCGCACCCATCGCTGGCTGGGGGCTCGTTTCGAGTGGTCGAAATACTTCGATATTCCGACGTGCAGTTGGTTCTCGTTCGGTTTCAATATCGATGCCGTGATTACCAACCATCCGCGTTTCATGCGCAACGGAGCAACCTTGCTCTCGTTGCCGGCTTATGCGCCAATTCCCCATTCGCGCATGATCTATATGCCCGAATTTCGAGCGTCGCGTTTTGTGGCCGGAGGGGTGATGCCGACATTCAAACTCATATCCAACCTCTTTTTTCGCACCGGATTCTATGCCATGTGTCGGGAGAAACGCGATTATCTCCCCTATTCGGCCAATACGGGTTTCGATACCGAGGAGCGTCGCATGCACTACATTGTCGATACTTCGTTGGTCTATCACTCCCCGATCGGACCGATCAGTTTGGGGCTCACCAAATACAACCTCTACAATTGGAAAAACATGTATTTGATGGTCAATTTCGGCTATACGCTATTTTCTCCCAAAGGGACGTTCTATTGATCTGGTTAGCGCGGTAGCACGCAAATATTCTTGCTCTCGCTTTTTGCCGCTTTACACTCAACAAAAAGGACTGCCGCAACGCTTGTCGGCAGTCCTCTTTTCTTCTCTTTTGGCCGGTGATTACCAGATGATCACCCGCTCGTTTTCGGGCATGAACATCGCCCCGTCGGTGATACCGAAGGCATCGTAGAAGGTTTGCAGGTTGCGTACCGTGGCATTTACGCGCCACTTGCCCAACGAGTGTACATCGAGCTTGGTCAGACGGGCAATCTCCTCGTCGCGGATGTTCTGTGCCCAGAGTGCCGCATAACCGAGGTAGAAACGTTGTGCCGCCGTGAATCCGTCGATCGGAGCCGGCTCTGTGCCGTTCATCGCATTGCGCAGTGCGGTGTAAGCCACGCGCAAACCGCCTTGATCGGCAATGTTCTCGCCCAACGACAACGAGCCGTTGGCATGAATGGCGGGCTGCCCCTCTTTGGCGGGTAATACCTCGATGGCGTCGAACTGTTTTACCAAAATATCGGTCTTGGCTTTGAACGCGGCGGCATCCTCCTCGGTCCACCAATTGTTCATGTTGCCATCCTTGTCGAAGTTGCGACCTTGATCGTCGAATCCGTGGGTCATCTCATGGCCGATCACCACACCGATCGCACCGTAGTTCACCGCATCGTCGGCATCGGAGTTATAGAACGGCGGTTGCAGAATGGCTGCGGGGAAGCAGATCTCGTTGGTCGTGGGGTTGTAATAGGCGTTCACGGTCTGCGGCGACATGAACCACTCGGCACGATCGACCGGTTTGCCCAACTTGTTGAGGTTGTCGGCTGTGTACCAAGCGCTTGCACGACGTATGTTCTCCCAATAGCTCTTCGTGGGATCGATCGTGAGCGACGAATAGTCTTTCCACTTGTCGGGGTAGCCGATCTTCACGGTGAAGGCGGCCAATTTCTCTTGTGCTTTGGCTTTCGTGGCGTCCGACATCCAGTCGAGTGCCGCAATATGCTCACCGAGGGCTTTTTGCAGGTTTTTCACCATGTCGAGCATGCGGGTTTTGTCTTTCTCGGGGAAGTATTTGGCCACATAGATCTCGCCCACAGCCTCGCCCAATACCGAGTTGGGTACCGACATGGCGCGTTTCCAGCGGGGTTTCTGCTCCTGTTTGCCCGACATCGTGCGACCGAAGAAGTCGAACGAGGCGTTGGTGAAATCGTCGCTCAGGTAACCGGTGGCGGCATTGATGTATTGTGCGGCAAGGTAGTAACGCAGGTCGGCCAACGGTGCGGTTTTGATCAGCTGGTTGGCGTTGGCGATCGACGACGGCGTGGTCACAATGATGCGGTCGAAATCACCGATTCCCAACGCTTTGTAGTAAACATCCCACTTGATCGCATCGTGGCTCTTCTCGAAATCGGCTTTCGACATGGGGTTGTACATTGCCGTAATGTTGCGCAACTCGACATTCGACCAGTTCTTCTCGGCCATCTTCGTCTCGACCGACATCACCGCTGCAACGGCTTTTTCGATCTCGTCCTCCGCGAAACCTGCCAATCGGAAGATCTTCGCGAGATAGGCTTTGTAGGCGGTGCGTATCTGCTCGTTCTCGGCATCGAGGTAGTAGTCGCGGTCGCCCATCATCAGGTCGGGTTGCGAGATGTAGAGTGCGTTCATGTTGCTCTGCATCAGGTCGGCCTCAACGCCCAAACCGAAGAAGGGGTTGGTTACGTCGGCGTGCATCTTGCCGATCATCGCGGAGAGGTCGTCGCGGTTCTCGATCGCCAGAATGGCCTCGATGGTAGCTTTGATCGGAGCAGCACCCTCGGTGTTGAGCCGTGCGGAGTCGAGTCCCATTTTATAGAGATCGGCGATCTTCTGCTCCACCGATCCCTGTGCGGCCGTGCTTTCGGCCATTGCCGAGAACAGCTCGTTGATGCGCTTCTCGTTGTTGTCGCGCAACAGGTCAAACGACCCGTAACGGGCATACTCGGGTTTCAGCGGGTTGCGCTGCTGCCAACCGCCTGTGGCGTATTGGTAGAAATCGGCATTGGGGGCTGTCGCCATGTCGAAATTGGCCAAGTCGATAGCCGGAGTCTTCGGAGTGTTTTGACATGCTGCCATGCTGCAAATTGTTGCTGCGAAGAAAAGGAGCTTCTTCATCGTTTTGTTGTTTTTACGATTCGTTTTATCGAGGTTGTTAGTCGCGGATGGCCTCTACGCCCGGCAATGTCCCGAACTCGATGTATTCGAGCAATGCACCACCGCCCGTCGAGATGTAGGAAACCTTGTCGCCTAATCCGAATTTGTTGATGCAGGCCACCGAGTCACCACCGCCGATGAGCGAGAATGCTCCGTTTTGTGTAGCTTCGGCAATCGCCTCGGCAACCACGCGCGAGCCTGTCGAGAATTTGTCGATCTCGAAAACACCCACCGGACCGTTCCAAAGAATCGTCTTGCATCCGAGGATATGCTCGCGGAATGCAGCCTTGCCCTCGTCGGCAATATCGACACCCTCCCACTCGTCGGGAATTTCGCGCACCGATGCTGTCTGGGTGTTGGCCTCCTCCGAGAATTGGTCGCAGACGAGTGCATCGGGCGACATCACGAGTTTCACGTTCTTCTCTTTTGCCTGTTCCAAGATCTCCAAAGCCACGGGGAACATCTCCGGCTCACAGATCGACTTGCCGACTTTGCCGCCTTGTGCCGCCGAGAAGGTGTAGGTCATGCCGCCACCGATCACAATCGAGTCGCATTTGTCCATCAACGACTTGATCACACCGATCTTGGTCGAAACCTTCGAGCCACCGATGATGGCGCAGAAGGGGCGTTGCGGAGCCTCCATCACCGCCGAGATGGCCTTCACCTCGCGCTCCATCAGGTAGCCGAACATCTTGTCGTTGGGGAAATGCTTGGCAATCAGATAGGTCGAAGCGTGCTTGCGGTGTGCCGTACCGAACGCGTCGTTGATATAGCAGTCGGCATACGAAGCGAGTTTCTTGACAAACTCCTTCTGCGAGCCCTCTTTGAGTGCTTTTTTGGCAGCCTCTTTCTCCTCTTTGGTGGCATCTTCTGCGAGTCCGCGGGGTTTACCCTCCTCCTCGGCGTAGAAACGCAGGTTTTCGAGCAGGAGAACCTCTCCGGCTTTCAGTGCGGCAGCCATCTCAGCCGCTTTCTCACCCATGCAGTCACCGGCAAACAATACCGTTGTGCCGAGGTTCTTCTCCACTGCCGGAATGATCTGCTCCAACGAATATTTGGGATCGGGATTCTTCTTCGGACGTCCGAGGTGCGACATCAAAATCACAGCTCCCCCTTCGGCGAGCACCTTCTTGATGGTCGGTGCAGCAGCCCGAATACGGGTGTCGTCGGTCACCTCGCCTTTGTCGTTGAGGGGCACATTGAAATCCACGCGGATAATGGCGCGCTTGCCTTTGAAATCGTAGTTGTCGATCGTTACCATAACTGATTCGTTTTTATTGTTTTATATTCTTTGACTCTCTCTCCTGTCCTTTCGGTTGCAAATTTAATCAATTTTTTTAATAATTATACTCTCCGTATAAAAAAAGCTACAAAATAAAGCAATTATCTGCTTTTTTGCTCCTCGTTTAACTCGACTCCCTGCCACAGAGCGCCACAAGTCCCCTGCCCGAGGCGGGAAATTTTTGATCAAAACGCCTGCCGAATTGTCTTAAAGGTTGAAAAAGATGATGAAAACCTCGAAAAAATCCCCCCCCCGTGATATTCTTGGTTTTTTCAAAAATTTTACTTATCTTGCAAACGAGATTATTGACATTACTAAAACATCGTGCAACTATGAAAAGAAATCCTTTCTTTCTGTTTTTGGCCGCATGTTTGTTTTTCGCGGCCTGTGAGAGTGGTTCGGATAACCCCGGACAAGATGATCCTTCGAAAATAACCGCGTATGAAGCTGTTCAGGTAGCCACAGAGGGTATTGCCCTGTTGCCTGCATCGGCTGCGACGACCGACCGAAAGGTCGATCCCAACAAGGTGAAAACCTGCTCCTCGACCACTGCGGGCAAGTTGTTCTATGTGGTGAACTTTACCAATAATGCCGGTTTTGCCGTGGTGCGTGCTGCCCGCAATGCCGGAGCGCAATTGTTGGCTGTTGTGGAGAGTGGCAACTTTACCCCCGGCGTTACGACCGGAAATCCGAGTTTCGACAACTACGCAGCCCTGCTGATCAACTACCTGACTGCGGCTGCAAATCAGATTGCTCTCGCTCCGGCAGCCACTGCCACTCGTTCGGGATGGACTTCGGTAGGCCCTTACCTCTCCGTGAAGTGGGGTCAGGAGGCTCCCTATAACACCTATTGCCTCACAAAACTCGAAGGCGAGGTCAACCCCCAAATGTGTCCTGCCGGCTCGTCGGTTACGGCCGTAGCCCAAATCATGAGCTATCACGGCCATCCTGCCGAGTTGCCCGTGACCTTTATCAATGATTCTGAGAACGAATTTACCTATACCGGCATCGATGCCAACTTGAACCTCGATTGGGTTGCACTGAAACAATATGCCGCCGGCAATGGCAATACCGATGCTACCGGCAAGACCCTTGCCGTGCTTTTCCGCGAAATCGGTCAGTTGTCGGGCACGAAATACGACATCGACGGCAGCGCGACATCGATCGGCAATACCACCGAGGCGTTGAAGGCTTTGGGTTATGCCGGCACGATGAACGGCTACGATTGGCAGCTTGTTCGCGCGGAGTTGGACAACCAACGATTGGTCTTCATGGGTGGCTCCGAGGATGACTTCACACAAGGCTCTTCGTGGGTGGTCGATGGCTATGCAACCAATGGCGAGCAGGCAAACGGCAACTATATCCACATCAATTGGGGTGCCGATGGCTACAACAACGGCTACTATTTGGCCGATGTCTTCAACACCTCGTCAAAGTCTGCCGGTGCAAGCTATAACTACAAATCGCAGACCATTACCGGTATCTCGGTAGCTCCTGCGAATTAACGGGATCGGGATTCCACACCTTGTGCAAAATAAAGAGGCTGTCTAACAAGTCTAATTCTAACGATTTCACCCCCGCCAGAAGTGCA
>CAZGPA010000010.1:0-51432 GCA_964527525.1 uncultured Alistipes sp.
TCGCTCTCCCGTAACTCACTGACTATTGCACCGTTATCCCTCTTTTGTCCTCTATACTACTTGTACATTTCGTTTTCCTGCCCATACTCGATGGGTATTCCCTTAAACGAAAGATGTTCTTGTGCTATCAGATTAATAGTAGCAAGAAGCAGTGCGAAAGTAATGATAATTTTTTTCATACTCATTTATATTTATGTGATCGTTTATCTATATAGTTTCAATTGTAGCAAAAAATTTGATAAAGTAAGAAGCGTGAACTGTATGCCACATTCTTACTTGAAGGTCGTAGGAAACCATAGATGCAGATGTAACAATAGCAGTCCACGCTATACGCGTGAGAACCACTATGCTATCCTTGTATCTAATTGAAAATTTCCTACGTTTTCAAGTACAAGATAAGCATAACGCTTCTTCTTTTTTCAAATGTCTTGGATAGAGTTCCCTCTATTCAATTGCAAATTTACAAAAAAATTGTAAAAGTAAACTATTTGTAGGTGAATTATTATAGTATAGGGAAGGAGAGTCTACTGAACGCTGGAAAAAATCATGCTGATTCAAGCGAGATATGTGATTTTTTCGTACCTTTGGCTGACAAAACCGATAAAATTAGATTCATTATGTATAGCGAACTTCAAAAGGTAATCGAGCAGGCGTGGGAAAACCGCGAATTGCTGAAAGATTCGGCCGTGCAACAAACTATTCGCGAAGTGGTCGAATTGGTAGATAAAGGTCAACTGCGTACGGCCGAGCCCATCGACCTCGAAAAGAGTCTTTGGCAGGTGAACGAATGGGTCAAGAAGGCCATCATTCTCTATTTCCCGATCCAGCCCATGCGCAAAATGGAGGCCGGCGAGTTGGAGTGGTTCGATAAGATGGACCTCAAACACGGCTACGACGAGTTGGGCGTGCGCGTTGTTCCCCAAGCTGTTGCCCGCTATGGTGCCTATATTGCATCGGGGGCTATTCTGATGCCCTCCTATGTCAATATCGGTGCATACGTCGATACCGGTACAATGGTCGATACATGGGCGACGGTCGGCTCTTGCGCACAGATCGGCAAACATGTCCACCTTTCGGGAGGCGTGGGTATCGGAGGTGTGTTGGAACCTGTGCAGGCTGCTCCGGTGATCATAGAGGACAACTGTTTTATCGGCTCTCGCTCGATTGTTGTCGAGGGGGCACATGTCTGCCGCGAGGCGGTTCTCGGCTCGAATACGGTGATTACCGGCTCGACGCATATCATCGACGTTACGGAGTCCGAGCCTAAGACCTACAAAGGTTATGTTCCGCCCCGTTCTGTGGTTGTTCCGGGCAGCTACCGCAAGCAGTTCCCTGCCGGCGAGTACAGCGTATCGTGTGCGCTGATCATCGGTCGTCGTAAGGAATCGACCGATAAGAAGACCTCACTCAACGATGCATTGCGCGAATTTGGTGTCTCGGCATAGTGCGTTACAATAAGTTTTCGAGTTGAAAATCCATCATATTACAGAAACCACTTCGACCAACGACCTGCTCCGTGACGCAAAGTATCGTCACGGAGATGTCGTGTGGGCCGAACATCAAACTGCCGGTCGTGGGCAACGAGGGCATACATGGATCTCGCCGGAGGGTGAGAATCTGACCTTCTCGCTGCTTCTCGAACCGCGGTTTTTGCCTGTCGGTGAACAATTCATGCTCTCCGAGGCTGTGGCTTTGGCACTTTGCGATGAGTTTGCCGATCTCGGTATTGATGCCCGTATCAAATGGACGAACGATATTTACATAGGTGATCGCAAGGTGGTCGGGATTTTGATCGAACATAACTATACGGGCTCTACCCTTGCTCGTACGATCGTAGGGGTCGGAATTAATGTCAATCAAACGGTTTTTGATCCGCAACTGCCCAATCCCACCTCGCTGGCTCTTGCTGCGCAACGAACTTTTCGTCGCGAAGAGATCCTCGAAGGTTTCGTCTCGCACCTTATGACCCGTTATGCGGCTCTTGAACGTGGTGACGAAGCGTTGTTGCAACGCGATTATCATGCTCGGCTCTATCGTCTTGGGGAGCGTCATTGTTATTGTTTGCCCGATGGTACGCTGTTTGATGCGGTTCTCGAAGGAGTGTGTCCTACCGGAGAGTTGCTTCTACGGCGGGATAACGGTGTGCTGGACGAATACCTTTTCAAAGAGGTCGAATTTGTCCTTGCTTGTTGTCCATAGCCTGCAATCGAGATGAGATAGAAGAAATATTTTTGCAAATATTATTGATTTTTCTTGCTGTTACCAAAATAACAACTATCTTTGCATCATCATTGAAACGTGAAGCAAACACTGAATAAAACAATAACACTTAATTAAATAAATTATGAGCAACGTACCTGCAAATTTGAAGTATTCCAACGATCACGAGTGGTGCCGCGTAGAGGGTGACATCGCTGTTATCGGTATTACGGATTTCGCCCAAAGTCAACTTGGCGATATCGTTTTCGTTGACATCCCGACCGAGGGTGAGACTCTCGCTGCCGGTGAGGTTTTCGGTTCGATCGAGGCTGTAAAGACGGTTAGTGATGTATTCCTCCCTGTTGGTGGTGAGGTTATCGAGTTCAACGGAGCTGTTGACGCTGATCCCGCATTGGTTAATAAAGATCCTTATGGTGAGGGTTGGATGGTCAAAGTACGCATGTCGAATCCTGCGGAGTACGACACGCTGTTGACCGCTGCGCAGTACGAGGAGTTGATCGGTTAATTCATCCCGTTTCATCCGATCTGCAAAAAAATCTGTATAACGGGTTTCCCGATATGCGGATTTTTTTGTTGTTACTCGGATCTATTGGGATATTTTGGAGAATCTCTGCCTAACTGCAACAGGTGAGTTTTTGGGCGTGGTGATTGTCGCTGTTGTTTAAGGCGATGGATGATCCGATCGAAAAATGCGAGAAGATTCAAAATATAACATTCAAAAATAGCAAAACTATGTCAAAAGTTACCGTAGTAGGTGCAGGTGCCGTAGGTGCAACTTGTGCAAACGTAATGGCTTGTCGTGAGGTGGCAAGCGAAGTGGTCTTGGTTGATATCAAAGAGGGCCTTTCGGAGGGTAAAATGCTGGATATGTACCAGTGCTCGACACTCATGGACTTCGATACGAAAGTGGTAGGTGTCACCAACGACTATAAAAAGACCGCTAATTCCGATGTGGTTGTGATCACTTCGGGTATTCCCCGTAAACCGGGTATGACTCGCGAGGAGTTGATCGGTACTAACGCCAAAATCATGAAAGGCGTTGTTGAGAATATCATCAAATACTCGCCTCGTGCTATTATTATCGTGGTTGCCAACCCGATGGATACGCTGACATACTTGGCACTCAAAGTTTCGGGTCTTCCGAAGAACCGTGTTGTCGGTATGGGTGGAGCTCTCGACTCGTCGCGTTTCAAATGCTACTTGGCCAAAGCTACCGGAGCCAACATCAACAATGTCGATGGCATGGTTATCGGCGGTCACGGCGATACGACTATGATTCCGCTGGTTTCGAAGGCAACGGTTAACGGTGTTCCCGTTTCGCAGTTCGCCTCGAAGAAGAAGTTGCAAGAGGCTGTTCAAAATACGATGGTTGGTGGTGCTACGCTGACCAAATTGATCGGCACTTCGGCTTGGTATGCTCCGGGAGCTGCTGCTGCCATGATGGTTGAATCGATCCTCAACGATCAAAAGAAATTGATCCCCTGCTCCTGCTATTTGGAGGGTGAGTATGGCCAAAGCGACCTCTGCATCGGTGTTCCCGCCATTATCGGCCGTAAGGGTATCGAGAAGATCGTGAAGATTGATCTTACGAAGGAGGAAGAGGCGATGTTTGCTGCCTCGGCCGCTGCTGTTCACAAAACCAACGACGTGTTGCGCGAAACCAACGCGATCTAATTCGATTGTGAGAAGAGAATCAAAGGAGTTGTCTAACAAGTCCTCAAAAATGGAAATCACCCCCGTCAGATGTACTTCTGGCGGGGGTGAAATCGTTAGAATTAGACTTGTTAGACAGGCTCTTTGTCGTCATAAGATCGGGCAACAATCTATTTCTGTGTGCGGAATACTCCGGTGTAGGTCGAAGGTGACAATGCGCGTAACTCAGCTTTGACTGCGTCGGATACCGCCAACTCCTCGATGAATGTAGCGATCGATTCGCCGGTGACGTGGGTATTCGTGCGAGTCAATGCTTTGAGTGCTTCGTAGGGTTTCGGGTAGCCTTCGCGTCGCAAGATGGTCTGAATACCCTCGGCTACGACTGCCCAATTGGCCTCCAAGTCGCGCTGTAAAGCCTCCTCGTTGAGGATCAATTTGTTCATGCCTTTCATGAGCGATTTTAAGGCGATGAGCGAGTGCGCCATCGGCACGCCGACATTGCGCAGAACCGTAGAGTCGGTCAGGTCGCGTTGCAGTCTTGATACCGGTAGTTTTCCCGAAAGATGTGCATAAATAGCTCCGGCGATACCGAAGTTACCTTCGGCATTCTCGAAATCGATGGGGTTGACTTTATGCGGCATGGCACTCGAACCAACCTCTCCGGCCTTGATGCGCTGTTTGAAATACTCCATGGAGATATAGGTCCAAATGTCGCGAGCATAGTCCACCAAAATCGTATCGATACGTTTCAAGTTATCGAAAATCGCAGCAAGATTGTCGTAGTGCTCGATCTGCGTGGTGTATTGCGAGCGACTCAACCCCAATACCTCACCCACAAATCGGTTGGCAAATGCTACCCAATCGGTCGTGGGATAGGCGGCATGGTGGGCATTGAAGTTTCCGGTTGCGCCTCCGAATTTCGCCGGTACGGCCAATGCGCGGAGCAGGGCAAGTTGCTTGTCGATACGCTCGACATATACCTGAAACTCTTTCCCCAAAACGGTCGGTGATGCCGGTTGTCCGTGTGTACGAGCCAGCATCGGAATATTGCTCCACTCCTCGGCAAACGTTGCGATCTTGTTGCGCACCTCCTCGATGGCGGGGTAGTAAACCTCTTCGAGAGCCTCTTTGAGGGAGAGCGGAATGGCTGTATTGTTAATGTCTTGTGAGGTGAGACCGAAATGGATGAACTCTTTATAGTCGCTAAGCCCCAACTGATCCATCTTCTCTTTGATCAGATACTCCACGGCTTTTACATCGTGGTTGGTGATCGATTCGATCTCCTTGATGCGTTCGGCATCGGCCGATGAGAACTCGGTATAGAGAGTGCGTAATGCCGAGAGGCTTTCGGATTTCACACCGGCGAGTTGGGGTAATGGCAACTCGCAGAGAGCGATGAAATACTCAACCTCTACACGAATACGATAGCGGATCAAGGCCTGTTCCGAAAAATAGTCGGCAAGCTTCTCCGTAGTTTTGCGATAACGGCCATCTACGGGGGAGATGGCGGTGAGATTATTCAACATATAGGCTTGAAATTTGCTGATTACGACGCCAAATTTACGACTTTTAATTGAAATACGCATAAAAATCGTTATCTTTGCAAAGATTAATTGCTCGGTATGCGGTAGTTTTTGCGATTTTCGGCCGAAAGTCACTGCCTTCTGCCGTGTAAGAGTATCCATCGAATAGAGTATGCAATTTTTACTGATCCTCATAGATAGTCTGATTCGCTTTGTTCAGCGCAATCCATTGACCGTGCTGCTGATTCTTGTGTTGGCAGTGGGGGCTCCTGCGTTGTTGAAAGGTATCGCTACTTTTATCCTTTATATATTGTTGGGCTTTGTGATCTTGATTGTGATCCTTGCCTTGCTGTTCCGTTGGCGTATTCATGCTTTCCGTCGGCAAATGGAAGAGCAGTTTGGTGCGCGGGCGGAGAATGCTGGCCAAAGAACTGCGGCTGATTCGGGTCGTCATTTTGGCGGTTTCGGGCATCGCCCCGAATCGACGGCGTCGCAAGGTCGGGAGGGCGAGGTCAAGGTGTATCGCACCTCCGATGTGCCCGATAAACGTGTGGCAAGCGATGTGGGTGACTATGTAGATTTTGAGGAGACCAAAAAATAAGAAGGATGTTTCGCATTTTCGAACAGATCGGCCGTTATTTTATTTTGATGGGGAAGGTCTTCTCCCGTCCGGAGAAGGGCGCGATTTATCGACGGCGCATCATCTATGAAATGGAGTCGCTGGGTATCGACTCCATCGGTCTTACGGCAATCATTTCGATCTTTATCGGAGCTGTGATCACCTTGCAGATGTGTATCAATCTCGATTCGCCATTTATCCCGCAGTCGCTTATCGGTTATGCTACACGCGAAACGATGATTCTCGAATTTTCATCCACGGTGGTAGCTTTGATTCTGTCGGGAAAAGTCGGTTCGTCGATCGCTTCGGAGATCGGCACGATGCGTATCACCGAGCAGATCGATGCTTTGGAGATTATGGGTGTTAATTCGGCCTCATACCTCATTTTGCCGAAGATCGTTGCTGCTGTCTTTTTCTTCCCGTTTCTTACGATCCTTTCGATTGCCATTGGTATCGTCGGTGGTTGGTTGATTGCCTATCTTACCGGTATTATGATCCCGAATAATTATATCGAAGGTCTGTTGCTCGATTTCAGACCCTATTCGATCACCTATTCGTTGATCAAGACAGCCGTTTTTGCCTATATTATCACTTCGATCTCATCGTATTACGGGTACTATGCAAAAGGCAACTCGCTCGAAGTGGGCAAGGCCTCGACTCGTGCTGTGGTGGTCGGCTCGGTGGTTATCATGATTTTTAACCTGATTCTGACTCAAATCCTGTTGATATGATTCGCGCCGAACACATCTTCAAATCGTTTGAGGGCCGTACGGTTCTCAATGATATCTCGGTTGAATTCGAGACCGGTAAAACCAATTTGATAATTGGTCGTAGCGGATCGGGAAAGACTGTCTTGCTCAAAACATTGGTCGGTCTGCATACCCCCGATTCGGGCGAGGTGTGGTACGATGATACGAATTTTACGGGATTGGGATTCCGAGAGCGTAAGGCGATTCGCAAAGATATCGGTATGATTTTTCAAGGGGGAGCGTTGCTCGACTCCTCAACCGTTGAGGAGAATGTAAAACTGCCGCTCGACCTTTTTACCGAACAGAGCGAAGCCGAGAAGATGGAGCGAGTAAATTTTTGTTTGCAACGTGTGCGCCTCGATAATGCCAATCACCTCTATCCTGCGGAGTTGTCGGGGGGTATGATCAAACGTGTGGCTATTGCCCGCGCCATTGTCCTTAACCCGCGTTACCTCTTTTGCGACGAGCCGAACTCGGGTCTCGACCCGCAAACCTCTATTGTGATCGACAACCTGATCCATGAGATTACTCGCGAATACAACATCACCACCATTATCAATACACACGATATGAACTCGGTGATGGAGATCGGTGAAAAGATTGTCTATATCCACGAAGGTCATAAATGGTGGGAGGGAACCAAAGAGGATATTCTTCACGCCGAAAATCCGGAGCTTAACGCTTTTGTCTTTGCCTCGGCTATGGCCAAACGGGCCAAAGCCAATGCTGTCAAGTAGATTTGATCCAACTGCTACTCTTTTCAAGCCTTTCGGCATGATAATCCGATGAAATTTATGACAATAATTGGCATAAGTTGTGCATGGATTTTGCGGTATATTGTGTCAAAAAGTGTTTTTTAGACCCTAAAAACAGATATATATTAAAAATATTTAATATTCTGCTTGCATAGAAAATAGAAAATACTTATTTTTGCGACGTGAAAAATAGAAGAGGTTTTTAATTAATAAATAATTCTGATAATTATGGCAGCTATTAAAGTTGGTATCAATGGATTTGGTCGTATCGGCCGTATGGTATTTCGTGCCGCTTGCACGCAGGCAGATAAATACGAGATCGTAGGGATCAACGATCTCTGTCCGGTAGATTACTTGGCTTATATGCTGAAATACGACACGATGCACGGTCGTTTTCAGGGTACTGTCGATTTCGACATCGAGAAGAGCCAATTGATCGTAAACGGCAAAACGATTCGCGTAACTGCTGAGAAAGATCCCGCACAATTGAAGTGGAACGAGGTCGAGGCTGAGTACGTAGTTGAATCGACGGGTCTGTTCCTTACCGAGGAGAAAGCGCAAGCTCATATCGCTGCCGGTGCCAAATATGTGGTCATGTCGGCTCCTTCGAAAGATGCAACTCCGATGTTTGTATGTGGTGTAAATACCGATACCTATGCCGGTCAGCAGATCGTTTCGAATGCTTCGTGTACGACCAACTGCTTGGCTCCCGTTGCCAAACTCTTGAACGATAAGTTCGGTATCGTAAACGGTTTGATGTCCACAGTACACTCGATTACCGCTACGCAAAAAACCGTAGATGGTCCGTCGATGAAAGACTGGCGTGGTGGTCGTGCTGCTTCGGGCAATATCATCCCTGCTTCGACCGGTGCCGCCAAAGCCGTAGGTAAGGTGATTCCTGAGTTGAATGGCAAATTGACTGGTATGTCGATGCGTGTTCCGACGATTGATGTTTCGGTGGTTGATTTGACGATCAATCTTGCCAAACCGGCCAAATACGAGGAGGTATGTGCCGTTATGAAAGAGGCCGCCGAGGGCGAATTGAAGGGTATTTTGGCTTACACCGAGGATGCTGTCGTTTCGTCGGACTTCTTGGGTGATTCGCACTCTTCGATTTTCGATGCCAAAGCAGGTATTGCTTTGACGGATACCTTCATGAAGGTTGTCGCTTGGTACGATAACGAGTGGGGTTATTCGAACCGCGTTCTCGATCTGATCTCGGTGATGAAGGCTTACAACAAGTAATTCAAATACCGATTAATAAGAGAGGTCGTTCTCGCTGTTGTGGCGGAACGACCTTTTCTTATGTTGTATGTGGAGTCGGCTACTTTTCGCCGTTTTGATTGCAACGTATTTCGAGACTGCCCCCTCCCCATTGATTGATTTTGTGCTTTTCGTTGCGCAACTTTTTTTTGTTGTAGGAGATGCGGATCTCGACCTCAAACGGTTGACTCAGCTCGATTATTCGACTCTCGGGCAAGGTATGGGGGATGATGTAAATGTAGCCATGAATCAACGCGCAATCCGCTGTTGTCACGCGGATCTTACGTTGGGGATCGACTCCTTTGGGACATTTGGATAGCTGTGCACCCACTTCGGCAACTTGTGAAGATTCTGATGCAAACCCCGTGCGTCGATCGGCTGCATCGAAACAGCCGATTGTGCAAACCACATTGTATCGCCACCATACCTCGTGACGGCTTGTGATCTCTATCGTGAAACCTGTTGTCATGTGACAAAGATAGAAAAAGACGGGAGAAAAATTATCTTGTTAGTGTTGAATATTGCATCATTCAGCAATGGAATGATTGTAATAATTTTTGTTCGAATAATTGGTTATGGCTCAAGTTTTAGCGTAAGAACCCCATCTTTTGCCTCCCTATTAAAGTCTTGTATATATCGAAGCCATGTGTTACAATGTTCTTTATTAATAGCAGACAACTGTGTAGGGGCCATTTCGGATTCATTCATAAATGTGGCATATAGAATGAGCATTGCATCAACTTTATCCTTGTGCCTATCACCATCTTCACTCATAACACCCTCTACTTCAGATTGTGCAAAGCAGAACCCATCTCTAACTCGAAACCCATACTTTGCTCCGTCTCCATATTTTTTTAATCGTTTGTTGATTTCCTCATTCATTGTAATAGGTATTCTTTCTTTATTCCTTGATAAGTACCGGCAAGCGATGTCATTCGCATTAAGAGATTTATCTTTGAGAAATCTCTCATTATAACGCTCTAAAAAATGGCTGGTGTATACGTGAATTTGGCGAATAATCGATATGGGACTTTTTTCTGTATGCTTGTAACCCCCAGCCACCCATTGCAATACAAATCGTTTATTGTTATCAAAAACGATAGAGAAAGAATCTACTACAGGCTTTTCTATGCATGTTCTGCTTTCTACATAGAAAAATATGATATATTTATTGTTGGTAGCAGGTATGGTGTACTCATACTGTTTCCACGACGGGAACTTTCTCTCTCTCTTAAATTCTCTAATAGCCTTTGGCCGCAGATATTCTTCTCTTATCTGTACCTTTTTTAGGTCATTAGCGAGATGGTCGTACATCTCTTTGTAGGTCATAGTTAGAAGTAGCATCGTGCTTCTACGTTGTTTTTAACAAAAGTACTATAATTATTTATCACTAATCCATAATTTTTACAATCGGAACAGTCTTCTCGATTTCCATTCTGGTTTGATACTTATAAATTCCAACCTGTCTCATGCATTTTCCTTTTGGAATTTTTATTATTTGATCATCATAATAGTATTCACCGTTATCATTTGTTACAAGTACTAATAAATCTGTTGGCACATACCGTTCTAATACATAATTCCATTTTATTTCGTGAGCCAACGCATAGTTGCTGTCTAATACCTGCATAACTTCAAAAGCTTTAGCATCCAAACATTCTCCGGGTTGTTCAAAAAAAGTCATTCCATTATTACTTGCACTAGAACCACTTGCAATTACAATCGTTGCAATAAATGTAAATACGATGCCTGAAATAAAACCTAACAAAAAACAAATCCAATTTTTCATAAGACACATCTTATTTTAGATTAAAAATAACCACATTGTAAAGTTAATCAAAATTATTTAATTCAGCGAAATACGTCAATTATATTTTTGTTTGATGGTGGGGAAAGGTAATGACAACGATGAAGCACGCGGCCAAAAGCCTCATAGATGAGCGTGTAAGCCACTTTTTTCGATTATTTATATATCTTTTTGTAATCCCGATTTTACTCTCTTTGAAGATTCTCAGTCCCCTGCTCGATTATTTCGTAGTTCGTTGTTTTTCTTACTGTTACTTTAATGCCTTATAATAATCAATTCGCTAAAATGTCGGAAATCTTTGCAGTTGAGAGATTTTTTTGTAACTTTGCGCACTAAATGCGCACAAATGGAGATCGCTCAACGATATTCGATTGCTCATAAAGGGCTTAAAGTCGGCAGCTACGACTTTGACTTTACGGTCGATGCCGAGTTGTTTCAGGCTTTTGAAAGTGCGGAGATTAGCGATGGGAATTGTTGCGTTTCCGTGCACTTGGAGCGTGCCGAACAACGAATGACCCTTGATGTGCAAATTGAGGGAGATGTTACGGTTGTTTGCGATCGCTGTTTGGAGGATTGCTTGGTGCCGATTGATTATACGGGGCGTTTGACCGTCGAAATATCCGATGATTCCGGAGAATACGACGGTGAAGTGATGTGGGTACTCCCTGCCGAGGATACGGTAGATCTTTCGCAGTATATCTACGAGAGCATTGTGTTGTCGTTGCCTTATCAACGCGTACATCCCGAGGGGGAGTGCAATCCTGAGATGTTGAAACGTTTCAAGATCGTTTCGGGTGAAGAGTTTGCAGCCGTAGAGGCTGAGGCTGGCGAACATGAATCGGAGACGATTTCGGAGGATCAGCGCGAAATGTTGGCTGCATTGCGTGACAAATTAGTTGCTGAGGAGAAAAAATAGAATAGAAGGTTAAACTTATAATAATTTTGTAAAATGGCACATCCTAAACACAAAGTCTCGTCAACCCGACGCGATAAAAGAAGAACGCATTACAAAGCTGTTGTTCCTACGGTAGTTACTTGCTCGAATTGCGGCGCAGCTACGCTGTACCACCGTGTATGCCCCGAGTGCGGTTTCTATCGCGGCAAGTTGGCTATCGAGAAGAAAGCTGCCGAATAATTCGGCTCTGGGAGGGGGTTGCCGAGGTGTAAACCCTCTTCCCGATACACATTGTTTTTTGCCGTTCGAGAGAGCCGACCGCAAAGTTCGGGTTTCCCCCGAATAGGACGTTCTATTTTCCAGCGGCAGCATTATTAACCTAATCGTACGACTATGTTAAAGATTGGTGTAGATGCAATGGGTGGTGATTTCGCTCCCGAAGCAGCCGTTCAAGGGGCTGTTCTGGCACTTGACAAAGTTGCTGCCGACAGCCGTATCGTGCTGTTTGGCGATGAAGCGAAGATTAAAGCCGTGCTGGAAGCCGAAGGGTGTCCGGCAGATCGATTCGATATCGTGGCAACCACCGAGGTAATCGAAATGGGAGATCATCCGGCCAAAGCTTTTCAAGCCAAAGCAAATTCGAGTATTACCGTCGGATTTGGCCATTTGGCCAAAGGACTCATTCATGGCTTTGCCAGTGCCGGTTCTACCGGTGCTATGATGGTTGGCTCTATGTATGCCGTGAAACCCATCGAAGGAGTTATTCGTCCCACAATCTCATCATTGGTTCCTACGGCTACCGGTCGTCCTGCTTTGCTGCTGGATGTAGGTTTGAATGTGGATTGCAAGCCTGAGGTATTGGCTCAATACGGATTGATCGGTTCGATCTATGCCGAGTCGGTATTGGGAATCGAACGTTCCCGTGTCGCTCTACTCAATATCGGAGAAGAGGAGGCCAAAGGCAATGCGCAGTCGAAAGCAACTTACGAGATGTTGAAAGCCGACGAGCGAATCAACTTTGTCGGAAATGTTGAGGGCTCGCATATTTTCTCGGGAAAGGTGGCAGACGTGATTGTTTGCGACGGTTTCGTAGGAAATACGGTTCTCAAAATGGCCGAGGGTCTTTACCGCATCAATAAGGCGATGGGTGGTGGCAACTCTTTCTGGGAAGCCATGAATTATGAACATGTTGGCGGAACTCCGGTTTTGGGAGTCAATGCTCCGGTGATCATCGGACATGGTTGTTCGTCGGCGAAAGCTATTTCCAGCATGATACTTTCGACCGAACAGACGATTCGCGCCGGTGTTACGGCTCGTTTGCAACAAGCATTCAAAAACGAGCAGATCAACGAGTAAGAACTAAAAACTGCAAGAATGAGTAAAATCACAGCTGCAATAACAGGAGTAGGACAATACCTGCCGGATTATATCCTTACCAACGAGGAGTTGAGTCGAATGGTGGATACCAACGACGAATGGATCATGTCTCATGTAGGCATTAAAACACGCCACATTCTCAAAGGAGAGGGTATTGGTTCCTCTTATATGGGAGCTCGTGCCGTTATCAACCTTTTGGATAAAACGGGTATTGATCCCATGGAGATCGATGTGGTAATCTGCGCTACGGTGACTCCTGATATGTTTTTCCCCTCGACGGGAAATTTGATCGCTGATCAGGCCGGTTGTAAAAATGCCTTTGCTTACGACGTTTCGGCTGCATGCAGCGGTTTTCTTTTTGCACTGACTACCGGTGCGAAATTCATCGAAGCCGGAACCAGCAAAAAAGTGATTGTTGTCGGTGCCGACAAAATGTCCTCGATTGTTGATTATACCGATCGTTCTACTTGCCCTATTTTTGGTGATGGTGCTGCTGCCGTGTTGTTGGAGCCCAATACCGAGGGATATGGAGTTATCGATTCGCTGCTCTATTCCGACGGCTCGGGCGAGCGTCAACTTTACATGAAGGCCGGAGGATCACGTTATCCTGCTTCAATCGAGACGGTTACCAACAATTGGCATACGATCTCGTGGGATGGTCAGGCTGTTTTTAAGGCTGCTGTATCGAAGATGGCCGATGTGTCGGTCGAGATGATGAAACGGCATAACCTTGCTGCCGATGATGTGCGCTTTCTGGTTCCCCATCAGGCGAATTTGCGAATTATTGATGCCACAGCCCGCCGTATGGGATTGACCATCGATAAGTGTATGATCAATATCGATCGCAATGGTAATACTACCGCCGCGACGATCCCGACATGTTTGTGTGATTATGAACAACAACTGCGTGTGGGAGATAATTTGATCCTGTCGGCCTTTGGCGGAGGATATACTTGGGGTGCTATTTATGTGAAGTGGGCTTATGATGGCTCAAAGTTCTAAAAAATAGAGGTTTCTATCGAGAAGTTATCCGGTACCGTTGTTGAGAAGAGATCGAATTGTCGATTCGAGACATTTGGGCAATAATATTTGGAGTGAAGTCGTTATATAAAAGACTTCACTCTTTTTTATTGTAATTTGACATGTTTTGGAGTGAGAATAGAATTTTGTGCACATTTATTGCTGAACTATCACTATATTTGTATTTGAGATAATGTATGTCGTACTTAAAAAGGATGCTTATGAAACGGATTAAAATCTTTTTTGTTTGTTTATTGGCAGCAGTTGCTGTTCCGACTATGGCTTCGGATAAACCTATTACCGTGTCGGAGTTACCGGCCGCGGCGCAACAATTCATCAAGACCCATTTTGCCGGAGTAGAGGTCTCTTATGCAACCGTCGATAACGAGATGATGGATACCGACTACAAGGTTGTATTTGCCGATGGTCGTAAAGTAGAGTTTTCCAAAAACGGCGAATGGCGCGAAGTGGAGGCCAAGCGGGCACCTTTCCCGATGGAAGTTGTTCCCAAGCCGATCTGTGACTATTTGAAGAGTCATTATCCCAAGCAGAAAGTTCGCCAACTCGAACGTCAGCGTCGTGGTTATGAATTGACGTTGGACAATGGTTTGGAGTTGACTTTTGACAAAAGCTATAAACTGATAAAGATCGATGATTGACAAACGGATAATCTCTGATAAATTGCCTCAACAGTTGTGATATTGTTGGGGCAAATTTAGTGTTTGTCTATGCGATATTCGGTTGTGATAGTTTTTATTTATGTCGAGATAGAAAGATATAATCAAAATTCTATTGCATGAACCGAAATCTATTGTATATTTGCAATACAAACAGGAAAACAATATACACAAACTTCTAAAACTTTATAATTATGTTAAGCGCAAAACTGCACGATGCACTCAATGCACAGATTAATGCCGAGTTGTGGTCGGCTTATCTTTATCTTTCGATGTCGATGGATGCCGAGGCAAAAGGATTAAAGGGTGTCGCCAATTGGTTTTTTGTACAGTTCCAAGAGGAGCAAGATCATGCTCGTATCTTGATGAATTATATCAACTCGCGTGATGCTGAGGTAAAGCTCCTGCCGATTGAGGAGGTGCGCACAACATGGCCTTCGCCGTTGGAGATGTTCCAAGATACGTTGGTGCATGAGAAGAAGGTGACTGCTATGATTAATAATCTGGTCGCAATTGCTGCCGAAGACAACGATTATGCCTCGTCGAATATGCTCGTATGGTTCATCGATGAGCAGGTCGAGGAGGAGGAGTCGGCTCGCGACATGATCTTCGCTTGCGAGTCGGTTGAGGGTAATAAGTATGGCCTTTATATGCTCGACAAAGAGTTGGCAAGCCGTACTTATCAGCAGGCTTCGCCGTTGGCAACGACTGCCGAATAGTCTTGATTATTGACAATAAACGAAAGAACCCGTCTAACGAACTTTTGTTAGACGGGTTCTTTATGTGGCTCTCCCGACCACCATGATCAGATAAATTCTGAGAATACAATAGTATCATAAAATATGTATAGGATAGTAGGTACTTCGGCAATAATGCGTGAAAATCGCCTTTAATAACCTTTCAGGCGAAATAAATCCTATTTTCCGATGCAAAATTTCGAAAATATCGTGGCGAGAACCTCTTCGGGGACAATCACTCCGCGGCCTGTTATGATTCCGAGGTGGTGGATGATCGCACGAATCTCTTCGCTCAACAGATCCGTGGGGAGGTCGTTGTTCAAGCCGTTCAAACCGTCCTGCAACGCTGCGGCGGCATTACTCAATGCTTCGTAATGGCGAATATTGGTAATGATCGTATCTCCTTCATGGGGAAGGGATTGTCGCATGATGTCGCGTAGCGCATCGTATAGCTTGTCGATCCCGATACCATTGCGAGCCGAGAGCCCGATCAGGCCGGACGGGAAAGTCGTATTCGGCAGGGTGTCGATTTTGTTGATAACGGTCAACAGGTGTTGATCGGCACGAAGCGAAAATTCGGGAGCAGGAAGTGGGATATCCTTGTCGAAGGAGGCTTTTTCAAATGTAGAGGCATCGATCAACCGGATGACGATACGAGCTTTTTCGATACTTTGCAATGTCCGTTCGATCCCCATCTGTTCGAGTCGGTCGCCCGTTTCGCGCAAGCCGGCTGTATCCAGGAAACGGAATGTGATTCCGCCTATGTTGATTTGCTCCTCAATGACATCGCGTGTCGTTCCGGCAATGTCGGAAACCATGGCCCGTTCTTCGTTGAGAATACGGTTCAGCAATGTTGATTTTCCGGCATTCGGAGCTCCGACGATGGCTACCGGAATTCCCTCTTTGAGTGCATTACCGAGAGCAAACGACGATCGCAGACGCTCAATTTCATCCCCAATCTGCTCCATGATCCGTTTTAACTCTTTGCGGTCGGCAAACTCTACCACCTCCTCGGAAAAGTCCAACTCCAACTCCAACAGCGTTGTTAGATGTAACAATTGATCGCGAAGGCTGTCAAGAGCTGCGGAGTATCCTCCTCGCATCTGATGTGTTGCCAACGAGTGTGCTGCTTGTGATGAGGAGGCAATCAAGTCGGCCACCGCCTCGGCCTGCGCAAGATCCAATTTTCCGGCCATATAGGCGCGAATCGTGAACTCGCCGGCCTCGGCCATGCGAGCTCCGGCTGCAATCAGCAGGCGTAGAATCTCGGTTACGATATAGTTTGAGCCGTGGCAGGAGATCTCTACCGAGTCCTCTCCCGTATAGGAGTGTGGGGCTCGAAAAACGGTGGCAAGTACTTCGTCGATGAAACGATCGCCATCGACAATCCGACCGAAATGTACACTATATCCTGCGGTTTGGGAGAGCGGGTTGCGACCTCTGAAAATGGCATCGCAGATGTTGAGAGCCTCCGATCCGCTGATGCGGATAACGGTGATGGCTCCTCCTGAGGCGGTCGCCGGAGCGACAATGGTATCGTGGTCAAGATTCATGCAAGGAGTGTTTATCGCCCTTCGATGCGAAGCCGTTGCCCGATCCGTAAAGCACGCGGGTTGCGGATTTTGTTCCAGCGCATCAGTTGGGACGTAGAGACACGATAACGGCGGGCAATGGCTCCCAATGTATCTCCGCGTCGTACCACATAAATACTACCCGTTCTTTCGGCGCGCTTTTTGTCGATGTTGGCAGGGTTGATATACTCTTTTAGATAGGCCGAGTCTTTGGCAAAAATCTCCTGCTCGCGAGTAATATATTGGGCAATATGTTGTTGAGGAAGGACTAACGTATAGGTTTTCGTGGTTGCAGGAACAATGTCGAGTTTGTATTGCGGGTTGAGTATGCGCAATGTCTCGATCGGCAAATCAATTGTTGAGGCGATTTGGCCAAAGTGGAGCAGGCGATTGATGCGAATAGTATCGACCGCCAACGGCATGGGAGCGGGGGTCGGCTCGATGTTATGCAGTCGATGATAGGTATAGGCATAGGTTGCACCGATGAATGCCGGTACATATCCGCGGGTCTCTCGTGGTAACCAATCGTAAATCTCCCAAAATGTTTTTCCGCCCGACCGAGCCAATGCCTTGTTGACATTTCCCGGGCCGCAGTTGTATGCAGCAATGGCCAATGTCCAATCGTTGTATATATTATAAAGGTCTTTCAGGAAACGGCAGGCAGCCTGTGTTGCACGGATCGGATCTCGACGTTCGTCAACGAGTGAGTTGATCTCCAAGCCGTAACTTTTTCCTGTCGATGGCATGAATTGCCACAAGCCGACTGCTCCCATCGGTGACATTGCGTTGGTCGAGAGTGCCGATTCGATGATCGGCAAGGCGCGCAATTCAACCGGCAGATCGGCTTTGAGCAACTCCTCTTCGATGATCGGAAAATAGTATTGTGACATGCCCAATACGCGACTGATCAATCCCGTATGAGCCGGTTGGGTATAGCGACTGATATGCGCCTTTACGATGGGATTGTAGGGAAGTTGTATGGGTGATACAATTCTCCGCAGCCGATTGGTATATACCGAGTCGGGAGTGTTGTCGGCGACAGTTGTGCTGTCGATCAGGATGTACTGCTCGAAAAATGTCTTGAATGTCTCGCTACGTTGTCGTTCGCGCCACTCGGCCAATAGCGAATCGGCCTGCTCGGGAGAGAGATCGGCTGCCGGTGTCATGCGGGGAGTCAGTTCGGGAGCCGGAGTTTTGGCCGCGGGTTGATCCGGTTGTTTCTCTGTAACGGGTGTCGGGGTTGATTGGGTCGGCGTTGGCAGTACGACCTCGATTTTCTTCTTCAAGCGTTTTTTACGCGCCTTGCGCGTCGAAGGAAAAGCGGTGTCGGTTACTAACAATAGCAGAGCCAAAAGGTATAGTAATCTCATTGGTTAGAATTTGACGCTTAGGTTGAATCCGAAGACGGGACGATTGCCTCCGGAGGTCGGAACATAGGTGTAATCCACCAACGGTTCGAGATTCATCGTCAGATCGTCGGATATGTCGTAATCTTTCAGGTGGGCGTCGACATGGGCATCGACAATTTGCAGAATGTACAATGCTCCGGTGATGATGAGACAGAGGTCGCGGTTTCGTCGATAATTATTACGCAGGTTACGAATAAATTCTGCCGAATAACGGCCGCGGAACTCATCGGTAGGGCCGTTGGGGTATTTATCGGGATTGGCGTTGTAATCTGCCAATAATCCGTATGCTTTTTTGAATCGTTGGTAGCCTCGGTTATTCCAGTCGATGCAGTAGATCATCGAAGCAAAACCTCCGATGACAAATGGCACTTTCCAATAGCTCTTGTTGTAGATCTGTCCGGCTCCAGGGAAGATACAGGCAAGGGTGGTTGCCTTTTTCACATGCGACACCTCGTTGGTTTTGTAATTGACGGCTGCATCCCCGATGAAATAGACATAAGAGGCGACCGTTAGTCCCAAATAGAGTTGTCGGCGCGTATTGCTGCGAATCATCTTGGCCTGCAAGGCATCCAACTCGGGCGTGCGGCTTGAACTGATATTGGTGTAAGCATCGAAAGTTCGTTTGAGCGGTCTGTAAGTGCTATTCTCGTTGATATAGAGAGCCAATCCCGTTCCCACCAATCCGTAGAGGATCGGGAGCTTCCAATACTGCTTGTTGTATATTTGACCATACCCGGGAAGTACGGTCGAGAGCCAACATACCTTCGATAGCGACATGGAGTCACTCATCAGCCACCCTTTTTTGAAAAGTTTTTTCTTGGTGGTGTCGGTCGGATTCTTTGCCTCGGCGATTTTTACTGCAATAACTGAGTCGAGGGTACGAATGTCGTCGGTTCGTAACTTCTCTAACTCAATCGAGTCGGCTTTGAATTGTTGGGCCATCAGCGAATCCAACTCCAACAATGTTTTTGCCAATTGGATCGAATCGCGTTGATTCCGCAATGTGTCGGGGCGCTCCATCAGGCCACTGCGCACAACGGTTCGTGCTCCTCGGCGCAACTGGGCCGAAACCGTAGTTCCGACGAACAGCAAAACCGTCAGCGTGAAAAGTATGCGGAATCGAAAGCAGTTCATAACACTAAACATGCGTTGCAAAACGTTCGATGAAACGTTCTATATCCTTGTCATCCGTAAATCCGATAACAATCTTTCCTCCTCCGTTCTTCGAGCGTTTGATGGCAATCTCTTGCGAGAAGAAACGTTCGAGTTGCTCGACCAGCCGCGAGTAGCTTTCGGGATACTCTTCATCTTCCGAGGCGGGGGCTGTGGCCGGTTGCTCGGCGAGTACACGAGCCGCCTCTTCGGCCTGACGTACCGACAAGCCTCTCTTTACGCATTTTTTGAGTAGACGGAGTTGTTGTTCGGCGGGTACTCCGGCAATGGCTTTTGCATGTCCCATGGAGATCAACCCCTCTTTAAGAGCCAATTGTACCTCGTTGGGTAATTTCAGCAGACGCAGGTAGTTGGCTATCGATGAGCGTTTCTTGCCGACACGCTCCGATAACGCATCTTGTGTGAGATGGCACTCTTCGATGAGCCGTTGCATGCCCAACGCAATTTCGATGGCATTGAGATCTTGTCTTTGGATATTCTCGACCAAAGCCATGGCGTGCAGATTTTCATCATCTACCTCGCGAATATAAACCGGTAACTTTTTCAGGTCGGCTCGTTGGGCTGCCCGCCAACGACGCTCTCCGCTGATGATGATATATTTGCCGCTATCGGCTTTTTTTACCGTTATGGGTTGAATCACGCCTAACTGACGAATAGAGTCGGCCAACTCATCCAACGCCTCTTCGTCGAATTGGGTGCGTGGCTGAGTAGGGTTGGGTATGATCTCTGCGATGTCAATTTCGGCCATGCTGCTCATGGGTTTGAGCTTTGTGTTAACCGGATCGGCACCGAAAATAGCATCGAGACCGCGTCCTAATCCCTTTTGTGGTTTCATAGTCGTATTTATATATTTCGTAAACAAATCTAATTTGAGCGTTTCTCGGAGTTACTCGTTGCTCGACGTCTTGGCTTTCTTGCGGTTGCGTTTCAGAAACTCTCGGGCAAGATTGAGGTAATTTTCCGAGCCTGTGGCGCTTGCATCATAGAGCATGATCGGCTTGCCGTGGGAGGGGGCTTCTCCCAAACGGATGTTGCGTTGGATAACCGTGTCGTAGGCCATTGGGCCGAAGTGTTCTCGCACCTCGTTGACCACTTGGTTATTCAGTCGGTTACGCATGTACATTGTCAACAGGAAACCCTCGATTTCAAGTGCCGGATTCAAACCGCTTTTTACCTTACGAATGGTGTTCAACAACTTCGACAATCCTTCGAGCGCCAAGTATTCGCACTGTACAGGAATCAATACCGAGTCGGCGGCGGTAAGAATATTTACCGTTGTATATCCCAACGAAGGCGAACAGTCGATGAAGATATAGTCGAATTTCTCGCGTACGGCATCGATGATGCGTTTCATTACCCGATGAGCATTTTCCAACTTGGGTAATTCGGTGTCGGCAGCCACCAAGTCAATCGACGATGGCAATACCCAAAGGTTTTTCACGTCGGGGCTGGCCAAGATCACCTCTTGGGGCTCTTTAACCCCCGAAAGACATTCGTATATACCCTCTAAATTGATGTCGAAACCTAATCCGGAGGTGGCATTTGCTTGCGGGTCGGCATCCAACAAGAGCACCTTTTTACCTAATAGTGCCAATGAGGCCGCGAGGTTGATGGCCGTGGTGGTTTTTCCCACACCGCCTTTCTGATTTGCCAATGCAATAACTTTTGCCATGTTGTGTTTTTCGGGTTTATAATTGGGCAAATTTAATTAAATTAAATGGAAATCCATAGCCATAACCGAAAATTGCGTATCTTTACCGACGAAATCAACTGATAGCATGTCGAATGGTTATGAGAAATAATTCAAACACCGAGCCGAAAAATGGCACTCGGGAGAACGCCTCGGCCTTCGGTGACCCCGATCGGAGACAAGTTGCCGATCATGCCGACAGTCTTGCTGCTGAATCCTCGCAGCCGACAGATATCCGAAAACTTTCGGGGAATTTTCCTACGTGGGGTGATTGTTGTGCCATGTTGGGTATTGCCCTCGGCGCTCAAATTCTAGTGGGGGTATTGGGAACGACCATAGCCATAATTTTGGGATTGAACGTCTCCTCCCCGGAGGCTTCTCCGGAGATGCGGGGGAATTTTTTATCCTTGATCTACCTCTTCTCGATGGTAACGGCTGTCGGTGGTACGTTGATCTATCGGTGGTATCGAGGGGGACGCGGTACTTTTGCCCGTTTCTCGGTGCGTTATCTCTCTCCGATGATATTGCTGTGGGGTAGTTTGTTGCTTTTTGCGGCCAATGTTGTCATCGAGCCCTTGTTGAGTCTGCTTCCGGAGAATGATCCCGATGTCGGTCGGGGATGGGGTTCGGCGGTTATGTTGATCCTGTTTGCTCCGTTTTTTGAGGAGTTGTTATGTCGAGGTGTGATCCTCGAATCGTTGCGTTCGCGTTACGGTTCGGTTGTCGCATTATTCGGATCCTCACTCTTTTTCGGGGTGTTGCATATGCAACCTCTACCGGCTGTCAATGCGTTTCTCATCGGCCTTATTTTGGGGTTTATCTATCTGATTACCCAATCGTTATGGGCGTCGATTCTGATCCATGCCGTGAATAATGCGTTGGCCTATGTCTTGATGATTGCCGGATATGCCGACGATACATTGCCTGATTTGGTTGGGAATCAGATTCTCTATTGGACGATCTATCTGCTCGCTTTGGTTGTTCTGTTGCTCTCGATTTGGAAGATCTGGCAAACCCTTCGTGGGTGGAGAGAATGTGAGAAAAATAGTTCCGAAGTGTAATAATCCTCCTTTTGCTGCGTTAGTTACAAGTAAAAATCGTATCTTTGTCGGATGAAATGAAGCGTTTGCGTACAAAAATAGCACTTATTGCCGCTCTGCTGTTGCTGATCGGCTGTCGTGAATTGCCGCGCTATTTTGCCGGTGATAAGATTTTGGCGCAGGTAGGAGAACGCGAATTGTGTCTGCGAGATGTGCAGTCGGTTGTTCCTCGTGGGATTACAGGGGCTGACAGTTCGGCTTTTGTGCGGGTCTATGTCGATCGCTGGGTGCGTAAGCAGCTCAAATTGCAGGAGGCCGAGGTGCTTTTCTCCTCGTCTGAGGCGGATATCGACCGCATGGTCGAAGAGTATCGACAGGCTTTGTTGATCCGTAAGTTGGACCAGCAATGTGTTGACCACAGTATCGACACCGTATTTACGGAGGAGGATATTGTGGCCTATTACCAAGCGCACAAAGGCGATTTTAGGCTCGACCGTCCGTTGGTCAAAGGGCGTATCGTTCGATTCCACGAGGGATATCGTCAGGCACGCAAACTTAAAAAGTTGATGGCGGCCACGAAAGAGGCTCAGCAACGGGAGTTTCGCGATATTTGTACGAAACATGACTTTACGGTTACCGATTTTCGCGATCGTTGGGTCGACTTTTCGGAGTTTTTGAGTTTTCTGCCGGCCTTGCAGTCGCAGAATTATAACTCGATTCTTGCCGAATCGGAGATTCAGCAGATGCGAGACAGTAAATCGCACTACTATTTCCAGATTGAGGCAGTTTGCCGTGAGGGAGAACCGATTCCGATTGAACGGTTGCAGGCGACTATTCGTCGCATTTTGTTTAATCAGCGCCAAAGTGAAATTATTCGGCGCCATGAGGAGGAACTCTATTCGCGTGCCACACAAGATGGAACATTGAAAATTTTTACGACCGAAGATGTCGATTCTTTGGTGCAAGTGAAGAAATAAACGATAAAAACGATATGTTGAAAAAAACGCTATTGTCGGCTCTGTTTGTGGCATGTATTGCAGGAGTCGTAGCTCAAAAACGGCAAGTGATGCTCGATAAAGTTGTTGCCATTGTGGGTAACTCGTCGATTCTTTATTCCGAGGTGGAGGTGTTTGCCCACCAGCTTACGGCTCAACGACGTCAGCAGGGATATACTTCGGATCGAGACCCCATGAATGAGGCTCTCGAATCCTTGATGAAGCAGCGTTTGCTCTATCATCAGGCGCAGATCGACTCGGTGAAGATCAACGAGGGTGATATCAACTCGCGTGTCGAAGAGCAGATCCAGCAGATGATCGAGGCCGAGGGATCGATCGCCAATGTCGAGGCCAAGCAGCACATGGCGATTTTCAATATCCGCGAATACATTCGTCAGCGTTATACGGAACAGGCTTATGCCGCTTCGATGCAAAACGAGGTGGTCAGCAAGGTGACCATCATCCCCGGCGAGGTGGAACGTTTCTATAATTCGATATCCCGAGATAGTCTTCCGACCATTGCCGAGCAATATATTTATGCGCATATCACCAAATTCCCTTCTTCAATGGTCGAGGCGAAACAGCGTACCCGTGAACGACTGTTGGATATGCGTGAGCGTATTATTACCGGCAAGGCGAAATTCGACAATCTGGCTCGCATGTATTCGCAAGACCCGGGAACGATGATGCGCGGAGGCGAGATGGATCCTACTCCGTTGGAAGCTCTTGATCCCTCGTTTGCTGCCGCACTCGAAAATATGAAGATCGATCAGATCTCCGAGGTTGTTGAGTCGCAATTCGGATTCCACATCATCCAGCTGCTCGACAAACCCGGGCGACTCTACCATTTCCGTCATATCTTGTTGCGTCCGAACTATACTTCCGAGGAGATGAATGCCACGGTTCGTACGCTCGATAGTGTTGCCAATCTGATCAAACAAGACTCTATCACATTCGAAAAGGCCGCGATGAAATTCTCCGACGATGCCTCTTCGAAGATGAATGGCGGTATTGTCTCCAACCACAACATTTTGGAGCGCATGAATGCCTTCGATGCCAAACTGACCGTCACGAAATTCCTGCACGAGGATTTTGCGCGTTTTAATGCGCTCGACGATTATAATGCGCTGCGTCGGTTGAAAGTGGGTGAGGTTTCTGCTCCGTTCCTTACCGAGGATCTTCTTGGTAACCAATTGGCCAAAATCGTTAAATTGGTACAGATCATTCCCACGCATGTCGCATCGCTCAACGAAGACTATTTGCGTTTGGAGGAGATGGCTTTGGAGGCAAAACGCGAACGAGTTTTTCGAGAGTGGCTTTCCGACAAGATCGAGCGTATGTATGTATATATCGTTCCCGAGTTCCGTAACGGAGAGTTCGAAAACAAACGTTGGGTAAAATAATTGGTCGGTGCGTAGAATCTTATCCATAATCGGTGTTGTTCTACTCTTCGGAGGAGTCTTTGCGCGTGGATTTTTTCAGCCACCCGTGCCACAACCGGCACCTGCTGATCCGCAACCGGCAGAGGTCTCGAAACCGGCGGAGAAAAAGATCATCGACTTCAAATCCGACCTTTCGGGGCCGGTCACTCCGGGGGATTCGGCTATTTTCTTGGTGGGTAATTTTGCCGCTCAGCATAATGGTGCCGTGATCACTTGTGACAGTGCCGTTCGTTACTCCGATATGCGTATGGAGTTCTTCGGCAATGTGCTGGTTAATAAAAATACGACCTATATCTATGGCGATCGCGCCGATTACGATGGCGAACTGAACGAAGTGAAGATCTACTCCGATATTATCAAGGTGGTCGATGGTGATGCTACATTCTATACCTATCAATTTGTTTTCAATACCAAAACCAATGTCGGCATATTTGATCGGGGTGGAGTCCTTGTCAATCGTGAGAATCAATTAGAGTCGCAACGCGGATACTATTATGGAGACCAAAAACAGTTGGTCTGTGTCGATCGTGTGCAGATCCGTAACGACGAATATGAGTTGCGTGGCGACTCGGTCGTTTACGATATGGCGACCAATAATGCCTACTTCTTCGACCGTACCAACATCTGGAATCGAGATGGAGATTATCTCTATGCCGATCGTGGCGAGTATCGTAAGGCCGATTCGCTCTATGTGGTGACTCGCAATGGTTATGTACTTACGGCCAAACAAGAGATGTGGAGTGACAGCATCGATTATGATCGTGTACACGATCATATTATTCTGCGCCACGATATCCAAATTGACGATACCGAACACAAAACGCTTGCGTTTGGTGACTATGGCGAATATTGGAAAACACAGGGTAATGCGCTGCTTACTCTGCGCCCGTCGCTGATCAGCTATGACCGTTCGCAGGGCGACTCGCTCTTTATGCGGGCCGATTCGATCTTTTTGCACACTTGTTCGCTCAATGATCCCGATCCGGTGAGCAATCCGTTGGCTAAACCCTCTGTTGCCAAAAATCCGGCTGCGGGGGATAACCCCAACCTGAATTCTCCGGCCGGTTTGCCGAGTGGCGAACCGAAACCGGCCTTTGAACGCAGAACCGGAGGCGCAGATGTTCCGACCTCGCGCCCCAAAAAACAACGTCGCGGAGATGGTCCGGTGTCTCCTGCGGCACTTCCTGCCACTCCCGATGCCCCGATGGGAGCTGTGGCCGGTAGTTCGGGCAATCCGACCGATACGATCACAAAACCTGCAAGCGGCACTCCGCAAGACGTTGCGCCTGTGGATTCGGCAGCTATTCGACGAGCCTTTGTGACCGACTCTTTGACAATGATCATCAAAACGGCCGATCTGCCCGATAGCGTTCGTAAGACCGCTGCGGCAGCGCTCAAAGCCCATAAGAAGGCCGAAGTTGAACGGGTGAAGGCAGCCAAAAAGGCAGAAAGCGCAGCTGCTCGCAAAGAAAAGCTGGCTAAGATCTCGGCACAACGTAAAGCAAAAAATACGGCTCGTCTCGATGCACAAAAAGCCAAAGAAGAGAAACGATATAAGGCGGAACTGTTGAAAGCCGAGGCAAAACTACGAGCCCGTCGTCTGCGTGCCGAGCGCAAAGGTATTCCCTTCTCGTTGATCGATTCGGCGGTGATACTCCGACTCGATTCGCTCAAAATGCGTTATCTTTTCGAGCAGGATTCGGTGATTCAACCTATCTATGATTCGTTACTCCTTAGTCTTTATACTCCGAAAGATACGACCCAACTGGGGAAAACACCTGTTGACAGTATCTATCGCTTGATTCGAGGTTACCGCAATGTCAAAATATATCGTTCGGATTTTCAGTCGGTTTGTGACTCAATGACGATGATTTCTACCGATTCTACGATTCATTTCTATATCGAGCCGGTATTGTGGAATCAAAGCAACCAGATATCCTCCGATGTGATGGATGTCTATACCAAAAATCAACAGATCGAACGAGCCGAATTTGTGGGGACTCCGATGATGGTAAGCCAACTCGACACCACCCACTATAACCAAGTCGCCGGTAAAACAATGATTGCGCATTTCCGTAATAACGAGATCGTTCGCAACGATGTCAATGGCAATGCACAAACCATCTATTACATGCAGGATGGCGAGCCGCCGGTTATTACGATGATGGGAGTTATCGAAAGTGGTGATATATCGTTCTATATCGAGGATAAACAAGTCGTTCAAATTACCTACCGCGGTAATCCGGTCTATCATTTCTATCCGATTGATAAAATCCCCGAGAAACAGGAGTTGTATCTCAAAGGTTTCAAATGGAAAGGGGATCGTCGCCCCTACCAAGCTGATGTATTCGACCGTACTTTGCGACCCTCTGAACGAAAACGACGCTCTCGCTTGAAGAGACCCGATTTCCCCATCCTACAACTTCTCAACCGTAAGAAACAGGAGTTGGTTGATCAACGCCGTTGGGTCGATCGCAATGATTTGGTCGATCCTGTCACGGTCGAATGGATGCGTGACTTGGGCTATGAGGTGGGGCAACCTCGCACTTCGGGGCCGAACCTTTAATCAGCAGCCATGACTCTTGCCGATAACTCTTCCGAACTCTTCCCGATTGTCGATGCCGAGGGGCATGTCATTGGTTCTGCGTCGCGTGGTGAGTGTCATGGCGGCTCGATGTTGTTGCATCCGGTTATTCATCTTCATCTCTTCAATTCGTGTGGAGAACTCTACTTGCAGAAGCGTCCTGCGTGGAAGGATATTCAACCCGATCGTTGGGATACGGCGGTCGGTGGACATGTCGATTTCGGAGAGTCGATCGAGGAGGCGTTGCGCCGAGAAGTTCGCGAGGAGTTGGGTGTCACCGATTTTGTGCCCGAACGAGTGGCGGTTTATGAGTTCTGTTCGGAGCGCGAACGTGAGTTGGTTCATATCTATCGATGTGTTTACGATGGTTCCATCATCCCAAGTGCCGAACTCGATGGCGGCCGGTTTTGGAGTCTTACAGAGATCCGAGCAAATCTCGGACGAGGAGTTTTTACCCCCAATTTCGAGGCGGAGATAATCAAGTTTTTCTTGGGCGCGGATTTTGCGAGATAGACTCTCGTATGCACTCATTTCTCAAATATTGGACCGATACCCTGCTTCGTTGGTTGGGGCTTACGCCCGCAACCTCTGCCGGTTGGGATCGTTGGATCGCATTTGCTATTGCATTGCTCGTCGTGGTGTTGTTCGACTATCTTTGTCGCCTTGTGGTGGTCCGAGGAGGTCGTCGGATCGTCGAGCGGGCACAAGTCCATCTACATTGGGTCAATGAGGTTTTCAGTGCAGATGTGCTGCGTCACTCCTGCCATATCGTCAGTGCTGTTGTGGCATCGTTTGTGTTGCCGCTGATCTTCGACGAGGGCTCTGTTGCTCGTATGGTGATTGATAGGCTGCTCGATATCTTTATTGTCGTTGCTATTTTTCGTTGGGTCAATGCCCTGCTTTTTGCCATTTTTTATATTGCCGAACGTCGCCCTGCATGGCAGAATAAACCCATCAAAGGACTTCGACAGACCGGACAAGGAATGGCTCTGCTTGTCTGTGTGGTGTTGATTATTTCGATCATGATGGATAAGTCGCCGACCATCCTGCTGACGGGATTGGGAGCTTCGGCTGCCGTGTTGATGTTGATCTTTCGGGATAGTATTCTTGGCTTTGTGTCGGGTATTCAACTCTCGGCCAATAATATGTTGCAGGTGGGCGATTGGATCTCGGTACCGAAATATGGGGCAGACGGTACGGTGTTGGAGGTCTCGCTCAGTACGGTGAAGATTCGTAATTGGGATAATACGGTAGTTACTCTGCCGCCTTATGTCTTGGTGAGCGAATCGTTTCAGAATTGGCATGCCATGCAACTCTCGGGAGGTCGTCGGGTGATGCGATCGATCTCGATTGATATGACCAGCGTGCGTTTCTGTACGGCCGAGATGCTTGCCCGTTACCGTGCCATTGATCTGATTCGTGAATATATCGATGCCACCGAACGACGCATTGAAGAGCAGAATCTCTCCCGAGGGCGTGCCCGCCTCGAACGACGCATCAATGGTCTGCATCAAACCAACTTGGGGATTTTTCGCGCCTATCTGTTGCGCTATTTGCAGAATGAAGTCCCCGTAAACCGAGATATGACCCTCATGGTGCGCCAACTACAACCGACCGAAACCGGGATTCCGATACAACTCTATTTTTTTACTGATACGGTGGAGTGGACTGCCTATGAAGGAATCCAAGCCGATGTTTTCGATCATGTGCTGGCGGTAATTCCGGCCTTTGATCTGCGGGTTTTTCAAAATGCTTCGGGTAACGACTTTCGGTCGTTGCGTATTACGAATGACGATCCTGTGTTGCCCAACTTGTGAGAAAAGATTAAACTCCCGCTCTTCGATCAAGAGAGCGGGAGTTTTTGTATAAGTTGCGGCCTGAAATTGGTCGGTTTAGATGCCGATTATTCGTCAGCCTTGCCGAACGGATATTGGTGTTCCTGTACATCCTCGAAACGCATACCCTTTTCGTAGGTGCGCATCGCACGACGTGACATACCCATCGACGAAAAACCGCCATCGTGGTAAAGATTCTGCATCGTCACTTTACGTGTGAAATCCGAGAAAAGCGTCAGTACATAGTTGGCGCAATCTTCTGCGGTGGCATTGCCTAATGGCGACATGCTCTCGGCAAACGACATCAAATCGCCCAACCCCAATACACCGTTTCCGGCTGTTGTCGGCGTGGGAGATTGCGATATGGTGTTGATACGTACATGTTTCTCGCGACCATAGATGTAACCGAAGCTGCGAGCAATCGATTCGAGCAACGCTTTGGCATCGGCCATGTCGTTGTAGCCGTAGAGTGTACGCTGTGCTGCGATGTACGACAGTGCCACAATCGAGCCCCACTCGTTGATGGCGTCCTTCTTGCGGGCTACTTGAATTGCTTTGTGGAACGAGATTGCCGAGATGTCGAGTGTCTTTTGCAGGAAGTCGTAATCCAAATCGTCGTAGTGACGGCCTTTGCGGACATTGGGTGACATGCCAATAGAGTGCAACATGAAGTCGAACGAGCCTCCGAAGTGCTCCATCGTTTTGTCTATCAGGTTTTCGAGGTCGGCAACGCTGGTCGCATCGGCCGGAATGACGATTGTATTGCATTTTTTAGCCAATTCGCTGATGTTTCCCATACGAATAGATACGGCAGTGTTGGTCAATACGATTTCGGCCCCCTCTTCAACTGCCCGCTCGGCCACTTTCCAAGCGATGGATTGTTCGTTCAGTGCCCCGAAAATCAGACCCTTCTTTCCCTTTAATAAATTGCTTGCCATGGTAATTTAGTTATAAAAAATCGGGCAAATGTAACAAAAAAAATCCAAACTGAGCTTTGCGTTGCCTACTTTTCCGCAATCTCCTTTTACCAAATCCCGAGGAAACGCTCCTTTTTAGGCCGGTGTCTTCATAGTCTTATATTATCGTGTATAAACATATTTTTATTGATTTTCGATAAAAAGTTGTTGTTTTGTTAAAAACTATTATTACCTTTGTCTCGACGAATAATAAAATAGATGTTGTAGCGTTTCTGCTTATGACATTTAATATACAGAGAGTGTGTATGATAAAACTGGAAAATATCAATAAGACCTATAATAACGGTTCTCCGCTCCATGTGCTGAAAGGTATTGACCTTGAAGTGGCAAAAGGAGAACTCGTTTCGATTATGGGGGCTTCCGGATCGGGCAAATCAACCTTGTTGAACATCCTCGGTATTCTCGATGACTACGATAGTGGCGAGTATTGGCTTGCCGGTCGATTGATCAAAGGGTTGAACGAAACCGCTGCTGCCGCTGCCCGCAACAACATGATCGGCTATATTTTTCAGTCGTTCAATTTGATAAACTATAAAAATGCGGTCGAGAATGTGGCTTTGCCGCTCTACTATCAAGGGGTTTCGCGCCGCAAGCGCAATGCACAAGCTCTCGAATACCTCGATATTCTTGGACTCAAAGAGTGGGCAACGCACATGCCCAACGAGATGTCGGGTGGCCAGAAACAACGTGTGGCCATAGCCCGCGCCTTGATCAATCGTCCGCAAATCATTTTGGCCGATGAGCCTACGGGAGCTCTCGACAGCAAAACCTCACAAGAGGTGATGGACCTGTTGCGCAGGGTCAATACCGAAATGGGAATGACCATCATTTGTGTTACGCACGAACAATCGATTGCCGACCAAACCGATAAGATCATCCGCCTGAAAGATGGCGTGATCGGCAGTATCGAAACAACCGGACTCGGAATACGATGAGAGAACTGCTGTTGGAGATTTGGACTTCGGTGCGCCGCAATAAATTGCGCACGGCACTCACGGGTTTTTCCGTGGCGTGGGGAATCTTCATGCTCGTAATTCTGCTTGGCTCAGGTAACGGACTGAAAAATGGAGTGCTGGCCAACTTTGATGACTATGCCACCAACTCCATCGATCTCTATGGCGGCCGTACCTCCAAACCGTGGATGGGTTACCAAAAAGGGCGTAGTATCCGGATGCGAAATAGCGATTTGGAGATTCTTCGTCGTGAATTTCCCGAGGTTGAGGATGTGGCCGCCAACGCATGGATGAATACCCATACCGTGACCTACGGCAAAGAGTTTACCAAAGCTTGGTTGCGCGGCTCACTCCCCAAGATCCAAACGATGGAGGGAATTAAACTCTCAGCCGGACGTTTTATCAACGATGAAGATATCCGCCTTCGACGCAAAGTGATTGTTATTGATCAGCCGATGCAGCGGGTACTTTTCAAAGGAAAAGATCCGCTGGGGAAACGGGTCAACGTGGATCAAACCGTTTTTACGGTGATCGGTATTTTGAAAGGTGATGCTCAACGCAATAACTCGTCGTGCTATATTCCGCTTTCGACCGGTCAACTGCTCTTTGAAGCCGATAATCCCGAAGTAAGTAACATCATTCTGACGCTGCGAGAGATCGATACCGATGCCGAATTGGAGGCCTTTGAAAAACGAGTGTTGCGTCGGCTCTCTCTCGAACACCATTTCGATCCGACCGATGAGAGTGCCATCTGGATCTCCAATACCATGGAGAATTACAAAAATATCATGGTGATTTTTGCAGGGATCAACCTTTTCGTGTGGCTTATCGGCTTGGGAACACTGCTTGCGGGGGTTGTCGGAGTGAGTAATATCATGCTGGTTACGGTTACCGAGCGTACTGCCGAATTTGGTATCCGTAAGGCTTTGGGTGCGAAACCTTCGTCGATTATCCGGTTGATTCTTACCGAGTCGGTGATCATCACGGCTACATTCGGATATATCGGCATGGTTCTCGGCGTGGCCGTGATGGAAGGGGTCAATTATTTGTTGGAGAGCGGGAGTGCCTCCTCGCAGACGAACGGTGCTACCATGTTCCTCGATCCAACCCTCGATCTGGGAGTGGCAACGAGTGCGACACTCGTTCTGGTCATTGCCGGTCTGATTGCCGGTTATGTTCCGGCTTATCGGGCTGCTCAGCTCAAAACAATCGATGCTTTACGCTATAATAAATAGAACAACATGAACTTCTTCGACATAGATCGTTGGAACGAAATCTGGCAGACGATTACCCGTAATCGTAAACGCAGCATCATGACTGCGTTGGGCGTCTTTTGGGGAATCTTTATGCTTACGATCATGCTCGGTGCGGGTATGGGGCTTGGTCGGTTATTTCGGGCACAACTCGGTGATATGTCCACCAATACACTGCTTCTGCAACCCCAGCAGACCGGTATTCCTTATAAAGGGATGCCTAAAAACCGCTGGTGGCGCATGAATAATGGCGATGTCGATGTTGTAAAGCGTCTGCCTGAGGTGCTTTATGCCTCGGCTGCTTTTTGGGGTGGCGATGTGCATTGCAGCAACGGTGAGCGTAAGGGGGACTATACCTTGATGGGCTACTCTCCCGATTACCAATGCATCAACCCTCAAAAACTGATTTTTGGCCGTTTCATCAACGATGTGGATGTCAATCATAAACGCAAGTCTTGTGTTATCGGTACCCAAATTTATAAGGATCTCTTCCCGGGAGGTGAAGATCCTTCGGGAAAGATTATCAAGATGAACGGCTCCTATTTTACCGTGGTTGGTGTCATCCGCAAGCAGAGTACGGCCATGTCGTTCAGCGATCTCGAACGTACGGTGATCATTCCCGTATCATTGGCGCAACAGATGTATGGTGCGGGAGATCGTATTCACCTATTGGCTGTCGCCGGACGGGATGATATCCCCAGCAAGCAGGTGGAGCGTGTTTGCAGACAGGCAATATTTGCTCGTCACATCATCTCTCCCGATGATGAAAAAGCCATCTGGACAATGGCCACGGCTGAACTTCTGGATCGTGTGCTGGGACTTTTTCGAGGCATCTCACTCTTGACATGGATCGTCGGGTTGGGTACGCTGTTGGCCGGCATTGTGGGCGTGAGCAACATCATGCTTGTCCTCGTTAAGGAGCGGACACAAGAGATCGGGGTGCGCCGTGCTTTGGGGGCACCGCCCCGAGCAATCATATTGCAAATCCTCTCCGAAAGTTTTGTGCTGACCTTTGTGGCCGGAGTTTTGGGCTTGGCTGCGGCCGTTGGACTCCTTTCGGTTGCGGACTCTATTTATTACCAAGTGGTTACGGTGGCTCAGGAGGGCGTGGAGGTGTCGTGGCTGATCTCATTTGGTATGGGCATGTCGGCTTTGGCGATTTTGGTGGCAGGCAGTCTTCTGGCCGGTGTTATTCCGGCATTTCGTGCGCTGAAAATCAAAGCAGTGGATGCAATACGCGAAGAATAAAAGAAAAACGAATAAATATTGATTCTATGAAACGTTTCCTGAAAATTTTTTCTGCTGTGCTTTTTGCAGTGATGTTGATTTCGGTATTCTGGTTTTTGTGGCAGAAGACCCGTCCCGTGAAGGTGATCTACGCCATTGTCGAACCGAAGACTGATACGATCAGGCAGTTTGTGGTTGCCACGGGAAAGGTCGAACCTCGTGATGAGGTGTTGATCAAACCTCAGATTTCGGGTATCATCTCCGAGGTGCGTAAAGAGGCCGGACAGAAGGTCGCGAAAAACGAGGTGATCGCCACGGTGAAGGTTATTCCCGAGATGGGAGCACTGTCGAGTGCCGAGTCGCGTGTCTCGGTTGCCGAGATCTCACTTGCACAAGTTCGTCGTGAAAATTCACGAACGGAGACGCTTCATGCCAAAGGGGTGGTTTCCGATGAGGAGATCGAGCAGAGCCGCACCGCACTGAAAAAGGCAGAGGAGGAGTTGCAAAATGCTCGTGAAAATCTCGAAATCGTGCAAAATGGTATTACGAGTCGTTACAAGGAGTTGAGTAATACGCAGATACGATCGACAATCGATGGCATGATACTCGATGTTCCGGTCAAAGTCGGTAATTCGGTGATTCAGGCCAATACGTTCAACGATGGCACGACGATCGCTACGGTGGCCGATATGTCGAATATGCAGTTCCAAGGCAATGTCGATGAAACCGATGTCGGTCGTTTGAAGGAGAAGATGCCCGTGAAGTTGACAATCGGAGCATTGCAGAATGTTGAATTGGGGGCAGTATTGGAGTATGTTTCGCCCAAAGCCACCGAGGATAACGGCGTGATTCTGTTTGAAGTAAAGGCTGCCGTGCAGGTTCCGGATACGATCTTTGTGCGAGCCGGTTATAGCGCAAATGCCAATATCTTGGTCGAGAGTCGCGAGGGGGTACTGATCATTCCGGAACATACCATTGAGTTCGAGGGTGATAAGAGCTATATTCATGTCCTTACCAGCAATGCCGAGGCAGAAGAACAAACCTTTGAAAAACGCGAGATTAAAACCGGTCTTTCGAATGGTATCGATATCGAAGTCTTGTCGGGACTTGCTGCGGGAGAGAAGATTCGTGGTGCCAAAGAGGATAAAAAGAGATAATTGTAAAATCTGATGCTATGAAAACAATGCTGAATGTCGTCTTATTGATTTTTGTTTTGTTGCCGCTTGGCATGGTGGCTCAAATCCCGACCTCCGGTCGGCCGTGGACGCTCGATGATTGCATCGGTTATGCCCAGCAGCACAATACCGCAATTCGACAACAGTCGTTGCAGGTCGAGCAGCAGAGTAATGATCTCACCACGGCACGTTTCAGCCGGTTGCCGAATCTCAACGCTTCGGTGGGGTACAACGCTTCGTTTGGCCGAGGTACATCGTCGGACAACACCTATAAAACCGAGACTTTGCAGACCGGATCGTTCGATGTATCTGCTGCCATGCCACTCTTTCAAGGTTTTCAGATCAACCGTACGATCAAGGGTGGAAAACTCAACCTTGCGGCCGCCATGCAGGATCTCGAACGAGCTCGCGAAGATGTTGCAGTGCAGGTTATGACGCTCTATCTTCAAGTTCTCTACCAAAAAGAGTTGGTAGCGATTGCCGAACGGCAATTGCAGCTGAGTACGCGGCAAACCGAGCGTAGCCGCACGTTGTTTGCGGTTGGCAAACAACCGCGTTCGGCGGTTTACGAGAGCGAGGCCTTGCAATCCAACGATGCCTTGACGCTTACACAGGCTCGCAACGATTTGCAGTTGGCTCTGCTCGATTTGAGTCAGGCTCTCAATCGCGAAAGTGCGGTCGGTTTCGACATTGTAACCCCCGATCTGTTGCCGCTCTTGACGCCGGCACTCGCCGCACAAACCGGTTCAGCCGAGGAGGTCTATGATCGGGCTGCGGAGAGTCGCCCGCATATACGGGCCGAACGTATTCGACTTGAAAGTTCCGAGAATGCCGTGCGTGTTGCACGTGCGGCTCTCTATCCGACATTGATGTTGCGCGGAGGATTCGGAACAGGGATATACAGTAGCATGGATCAAGATTTTTGGCCGCAGTTCCGTCATAATAGCAGTGAGTTTGTGGGCGTATCGCTGAGTATTCCGATTTTTAACCGACGGGTGACACGGGGTAATATCCGTACGGCAAAGATTGCGGTACAGAAACAGCAACTGGCCTTGCAAGAGGCCGAGTTGAACTTGCGTAAACAGATCGAACAAGCGTGGTATAGTGTCGAGGCGGCCGGTGCGAAGTATCGCTCGGCAGAGACAGCCCTTGCTTCGGCCGAAATTGCTTTTGGCTATGAACAGGAGAGAGCCGAGGCGGGTCGTTCGACGCTCTTCGACTTCAACGATGCCAAAACCCGCATGGAGAAGGCGGCATCGGAACTTGTGCAAGCCAAATTCGAATTGGTCTTCCGCCGTAAGATCCTCGACTACTATCGTGGTGAACCGCTGAAATTGTAGGATATGGCGAGATAATAAATAAGCGAGGCGTTCGATACTGTTTGGATGATGAACACCTCGCTTGATTTTTTGTTGTGGGACTATTGACGTTTGCGTATTCTGCGGAATGGCAACCCCAATACACCGAAGAATGCTTCGCGGAAGATCCCTCCCGACATTTTCGATGCACCGACCTGCCGCTCGGTGAAGATGATCGAAACCTCTTTGAGATTCAGTCCTAAACGCCATGCCGAATATTTCATCTCAATTTGGAATCCGTACCCTTTCATCTTTACGGCATCCAAATCGATGGTTTCAAGAGCCCGACGCGAGTAACATACAAATCCGGCCGTAGCATCGCGAAGCGGCATGCGTGTCACCATTCGTACATATACCGAGGCAAAATAGGACATCAGCAGACGGGACATGGGCCAATTGACGACATTTACCCCTTGTATGTAGCGGGAGCCCACCACCACATCGTTTCCTTCGGCGGCTGCGGCATAGAGTCGTACCAAATCATCGGGATTGTGTGAGAAATCGCAATCCATCTCACAAATATAGTCGAAACCATGTTCCAAACCCCAACGGAATCCGGTAAGATAGGCTGTGCCGAGACCCAATTTGCCACTGCGTTCCAACAAGTGAAGGGTTGCGGGAAACTCCTTTTGCCGCTCACGCACGATAGCTGCCGTTCCGTCGGGCGATCCATCGTCGATTACGAGCAGTTCGAACGGTTCACTTAACGAGAAAACCTTGTCGATCATTGCCGAGATATTCTCTTTCTCGTTGTATGTCGGGATAATAACTAATTTGCGCATAGGTTCTGTAGTTTTTCAAAAGTCACTCTACAAAGGTAATATTATTTCGCAATAAATGCTACTTTAACCGATTTTTTTGCGAAAGATTTCGGGGGTTACTTCTCTTCGATGATTGTGCGGTAACATCCGATGCCGCATACCTCGGTCGATATTTCACCCACATCGTTGCCGGCTTTGCAATTTACTCCCGTTTGAATTTTGATATAGTCGATACTTCTCAGCGATACGGGATTCCCTGAGGCGTCCACTGCATCTGCTATCCGAAATCGATTGGTCAGCCCCAATGCGTCGATAGTCGATCGGTTGTCGGCATATCCCCACTCGAAGGGTTTCATGACGTAGGTCATGCGCCCTTCGTCGTAGTGTACATTGTCGGGCAGACGCACTCCGCGATAGGTGCGTGTCGCTACCCATGCCGGCAGGTAACTTTGGTCGTGGTAGCTGTCTATTCGGTCGATTGTCCCACTGCCTCCTTGGTTGTCTGTCCAACTGATCGTCTCTATACCCGATCCGGTATAGGTTATTTCATATTCGTGAATTGATTCCCGATAAGCACTGCCTTGCAGCTCGTACCACGTTTTCGGTTGGCCATTTTCCCGTTGTGCGACATAGACTACTCCTGCTTCCGAAGAGCCGTCGAAAGCATTTCCTGTCACATAAAGATCGTAATCTCCCGTGTTGGGAACCGGTGTGTCGAATTCGGCAATGATATATCCACCCCATCCACCCAAAGAGACATAGCCTTTGGCCTTTAATTGTTGTTCTGCATAAGCGCAAGCCTCTGTTGCCGAGGCGATTGGTTGGGCAGGATCGAATCCGGCATCGGTGCTGTTGATGAATTGCCCGGGAGCCGGAGTGTATTCGACAATGCGGGCGGCAGGCTCGGAAACGCGAACTTCGGAATATTCCGATCCGGAGTTGCATGCCGTAGCACCGATCAGTGCCCCTATGATGAGGTATCTTTTCATGTTCAAGATTTTTTGGACAGCTATCGTGGCAGGATGGATTAATTTTGTGCAAAAGTAATCTTTTTCGGGCGAAATCCCTCGTTATTCGCATAAAAACACTAACTTTGTGACAAATCGAAAATTATGGCAATTCAGGTATCGCAACAAAGAGAGGTTACCGGCGCGCTTTGTGATGCATTTCAACGACTTATTTCGCAGTTGTCGCCCCATTTGGTCGCTCCTGAATCTGCCACTCTCGCCCGTATTGTTGCCGATCCGCATACAACACTTTTTGTGGCAACGGCCGATGATGACTCGGAATATATTATAGGAGTATTGACTTTGGTCTGTTACGAAGTCGCTTCGGGTCATAAGGCGTGGATTGAAGATGTGGTGGTTGATGCCAACTACCGAGGTCGAGGTGTTGGCGAGGCTTTGGTGCGAGCGGCTACGGAATATGCTCATTTTAGAGGTGTCGAGCGAGTGATGCTTACCTCCTCTCCTCACCGCGAGGCGGCACATGCACTCTATCTAAAAATTGGATTCGAAGAGGTGAAGACCTCGGTCTTTGCCCTAAAAACAGATAGAAGATGAAAAAGATTGTAAAAATCGCAGCTATTGTTGTGGCTGCAATTCTGGTGGTGGCATTGGTTGTCCCCATGTTGTTTAAGGGTAAAATTACCCAAATTGTTAAAGCCGAAGCCAATAAAATGTTGGTTGCTCGTCTTGGTTTTGAGGATCTGGATCTCAGCCTTTTACGTCATTTCCCCAATGCCTCTGTCGAGTTGAAAGGGTTGACGTTGGTCGGAACCGAACGTTTTGAGGGTGATACGATTGTTGCTGCCGAGCATATTTCAGTGGTTGTCAATCTGATGTCATTGTTCGGAGATGGTGGATTTGTCGTGTCGAAGATCATTTTGGCCGATCCTGCCGTGCATGCCCATAAGTTGGCTGATGGTGCGGTCAATTGGGATGTCATGAAGACCTCCGGAGAGCCCGAAGTCGTTGTCGAGCAGGGTGGGGCCGCACAAGTGGCCGAAAAAACAGCCGAGCCCTCTTCGTTCAAACTCTCGATTCGTGATTTCCGTATCGATGACGCCGTCATTCGTTATGAGGATGACTCAACCCATATGCGATTCTCCACCGAGCCGCTTTCGTTGCGGTTGCGTGGAGATCTTTCGGCTGCCCAAAGCGATCTCGATCTGCGCATGACAGTCGAAAAGATGAATTTCGTGTCGGGAGGTATTCCGCTGTTGAGCAATGCCGAGGCCGAATTGGTTGCAACCATTGCGGCCGATTTGGAGAATAATCGGTTTACGTTCTCCGATAATACGTTGCGCTTGAATGCGATCGAGATGAATCTCGATGGTTGGGCACAACTGACCGACGATGCTGTGAAGATGGATCTTACGGCAGGATGTGAGCAGGTGCAGTTTAAGGAGCTCTTGTCGCTTATTCCGGCCTTCTATACGCGTGATTTCCGCGATCTGACCGCTTCGGGAGCTCTCTCGTTGAGCTTTTGGGCCAAAGGCGAGATGCGCGGCTCAACACTCCCCGCTTTTGAGTTGAAGGCCGGTGTTACGGATGGTAGTTTCCGTTATGCCTCGCTGCCTAAGGCCGTTACGGGTATCAATATTGCTGCCCGCGTGGCCAACTCCGGTGATGTGATGGATAAAACAGAGGTCGATCTCTCGAAATTCACCCTCTCGATGGCCGGAAATTCGCTTGCGGCAACGTTCTATGCCACCAATCTGATCAGCGATCCGACATTCCGTGCGTCGGTTGCCGGTCGTGTAGATTTGGACGCTGTCAAAGAGGTCTATCCGTTGGAAGAAGGAATGGAACTGGCCGGTGAAATTACTGCCGATGTGAAGGTATCGGGTTGCATGTCGGCCATTGAAAAACAGCGTTATGAACAACTCGGAGCGTCAGGTACTTTCGTTATCGAGGGTATGGGCTTGCGGCTCAATGAACTCCCCGATGTGAAGATTCGTCGTGCCGCTGCTACGATCACCCCTCAGGCCATGACTCTTGGAGAGTTTGGAATTACTGTGGGTAAGAGCGATCTGTCGGCTAATGGCCAATTGTCCGGTTATTTGGGTTATCTGTTGAAAGGAAATGACCTTTCAGGTCGTCTGTACGTTAAATCGAATCTGCTGGATTTGAATGAGATCATGACAGCTCTGCCGACTGCGGAAACCCCTGCTGCGGAGCAGGCCACTCCTGCCGAGAAACCTGCGGAGCAGACCTCTGCCACGGCTTCGGTGATCGAGATTCCGCGTAATCTGAATCTTTCGCTCTCGACCGATTTGAAAAAGATCCTTTTCCAGAAGATGACAATCTCCGATTTTACGGGAGAGTTGCGTATGGCTGATGGTATTTTGGATCTCAGCAAGTTGAAGATGAATCTGTTCGACGGTAAGGTTTCGGCGTCGGGAAGTTATTCCACAGCCGATCCCGCCAAACCACAGGTGAAACTCACAGCATCGTTTGCCAATGCCTCGTTTGCCAAGACCTTCGAGGAGTTGGAGATGATTCAGAAGTTAGTGCCGATCTTTGCAAAAACAGGCGGTGATTATTCGCTCTCGCTCGACTTGTCAACACCGCTTGATGCTACCATGTCGCCTATGTTACAGTCGCTCAATGCTTCGGGCGAAATCCGCTCGGAGAATATCAAGGTGCAAAATATCGAGGCCTTCGATGCATTGGCCAAAACTTTGAAATACGATGCGCTGAGTAAGATCGAGGCCAAAGATGTAGCCATTCGTTTTGTGGTTCGTGATGGTAGGATTGAGACTCAGCCGTTTGATTTGAAGATGGGTAAAGTGAATGTCAATATGTCGGGATCGACCGGTCTGGATCAAACGATTGATTATACGGCAAAAGTTGCTCTGCCTGCCGGTGCAACAAGCGGAATACTCGAAACCGTGAACGTGAAGATTGGTGGAACATTTACTTCACCGAAGATTACGTTGGGAGTAAAAGAGGCCGCCGAGCAGGCTGTGAAAAATGTTGTTGACCAGCAGATCCAAAAACTGACGGGCAGCGAGTCGCTTTCGGCCGAGATCGAAAAACAGGCCGAAAACTTGCGGGCCGAAGCTGATAAGGCCGGTCAAAAGTTGATTGCTGCCGCGCAGGAGCAACGCGATAAATTGGTTGAAGCTGCCTCCTCGAAAGGAGCTTTGGCCAAGTTGGCAGCCCAAGCAGCGGGCGATAAATTGGTCGCCGAGGCCGAAAAACAGGCGGCAAATTTGAAAGTCGAGGCCGAGAAACAAATCGAAAAACTGACAGCCAAGAAGGAGTAAGACCGCTGAAATCTCGGATAGAAACGCACAAAATCAGAAACGTCGGGAGAAGTTCCCGACGTTTCTGTTGTTTGTCATGCAATGTGAGGTGCGAAAATCCGATTCTGTGATAGCCGGAAGTTAGATGCCGCTACCATTCTCGAAAGAGGAGATAGAGGCTCTACCTTGTACCACGCGGGAGTAGGGTGGAAGATCGGTTGTCTGCCAGATGTTTCCCCCGATGATTGAGTCGTGGCCGATTCGAACTCGCCCCAGAATCGAAGAGTTGGAGTAAACCACCACCCGATCTTCGAGAATGGGGTGACGCGGCTCTTGCAGGATATTTCCCTCGGCATCGAATTTGAAACTTTTTGCTCCGAGGGTCACTCCTTGGTAAAGACGTACATGTTTGCCAATGATGCAGGTTTCGCCGATCACAACACCCGTACCGTGGTCGATACTGAAATAGTCCCCGATCACGGCCCCCGGGTGGATGTCGATTCCGGTAGCCGAATGAGCCATCTCGGTAATCAGGCGCGGCAGGATAGGCACTCCGAGTTGCAGTAATCCATGAGCCATGCGGTAGTGGGTCATGGCTACGATGGCCGGATAGCAGAGGATCACCTCTTCGTAGCTCTCGGCGGCAGGGTCGCCATCAAATACTGCTTTTACATCGGTGCCGAGTTGTCGGCGTAACTCGGGAATCAGCCGGAGCATCTGTTCGGTGATGCTAGCAGAATCCGCAGACTCTTGACCCTGCGGAGTGTTGCATTTGCTTCCGAAGAGCCGGCAGGCGTACGAAATTTGATGTGTCAAAATCGACCCCAGCTCTTCAAGTGCCGAACGGATCGAAACGGAAAGTGCCGCCGGGCGATCGACCGGTGTTTGTGCAATCTCCGATTTCGAGAAATAACCGGTAAATACCACTTGTCGGAAAAGGGCCACGGCTCGTTGCAACTCTTCGCTGTCAATTCCGGTCTCATCGAACGTCGGAATGTATTCGTTGGGGGTTGTTAGGGCCGCAACGATTTGATGAAGTGATTCGTTTCTCATAATTGAATCTCTATGGGATACTCTTCGAAAGCATATAGCTGAGTGGAGAGGTAACGTTCTCCCGTGTCGGGTAACAACACCACAATCCTCTTGTCGCGGTTTTCCTCCTTTTTGGCAATTTGTAGCGCGGCATAAACGGCTGCTCCCGATGAGATGCCGACCAATAATCCTTCGCGAGAAGCCAACAGACGAGCAGTCCCGATAGCCTCATCGTCGCCGACCGTAATTACCTCGTCGGCTACCGTGGGATCGTAGTTGCGCGGAACAAATCCTGCTCCGATACCCTGTATTTTGTGTGCTCCGGCTTTACCTCCCGAGAGTACCGGAGAGGCGGCAGGCTCGACAGCGACGACCTTTATTCGGGGATTCAACTCCTTCAATCGTCTTCCTGTGCCACTCAATGTTCCGCCCGTACCTACGCCGGCAACAAAAATATCTACAGAACCATCGGTGTCGCGCCAAATTTCCTCGGCAGTGGTGTCGTGATGTCGTGCAGGATTGGCCGGATTTTCGAATTGTTGAAGGATTACCGCCCCCGCTATCTCATCGCGCAAAGCCTCGGCACGGGCTATTGCCCCTTTCATACCCTCGGCAGCAGGGGTCAATACGACCTGTGCACCATAAGCTGCCACTAACCGACGACGCTCGATACTCATCGTCTCGGGCATTGTCAAGATCAGTCGATAGCCTTTCAGGGCGGCTACTAATGCCAAACCTACTCCCGTATTGCCGCTTGTGGGTTCTATAATCGTAGCTCCGGCAGTGAGTGTGCCATTGCGCTCGGCGGCCTCGATCATTGCCAATGCAATTCGGTCCTTGACACTGCCGGCCGGATTGCGTGCCTCAATTTTGGCAACAACATGTGCTACGGCTCCTGCTTCAAGGCTCAACTGTTTCAACGCTACCAGTGGGGTATTTCCCACCAAATTCAATACCGAATCAGCAATCTTTTTCATACTTATTAATATTGTAATTATACAAAAAGAGCGGCAAATAACTCGCCGCTCGATAAAATTTTATGGAAATGTATAGAAATTATTCGACCCTGTAATTTCCATGCTTTCTCTCGGCGAACGACACAACCTGACGACAACAGAAAACTGTTGCGCAACAGATCATATGGTTCGAGATAGTCAACATGGTCATAGTTTCTTGATGCGGCAAATATAGTGATTTTTTTCTATTGTTGTTCTTTTCGAACAGTTTTTCTGCAAAATTTATACCTTATCGAATCAATACCGACGAGTCGCCATAGCTCAAAAAGCGGAAATCATGAGAGAGGGCATAGTCGTATATCTGCCGCCACTCCGAGCCGACATAGGCGGAGACCAGCAATAACAGGGTTGATTTGGGTTGGTGGAAGTTGGTGACGATGTTGCGTACGATGCGGAATTGGTAATTCAGCGGTGTGATCATGATCTGTGTCGCTGCTTTCATGCGGTCGAGATTGTGTGTTTCGAGATAGTCGATCAGGATTTTCAAAGCCTCCATTCCCGAAAATTCGGCGGGAATGTCGTATAGCTCCCATTGTCCGACTACTCGGTCGAGATCGGGATTGCCGCTCTGTCGAATACGCCAAGCTAATGCCGACAGCGATTCGAGGGTACGCACCGAGGTTGTTCCTACGGCGGTAATGGCACCCCATTTGGCGTGCAATCTCCGAAGAGTTGATAACCGTACCTCGAAATGCTCGGTGTGCATGGGGTGGCGTGTGGCATCTTCCTCTTTGACGGGCAGAAATGTGCCGGCTCCCACATGCAGGGTAACCTCTTCGAACTCGAAACCGCGCTCCTGCATCGAGTCGATCAACTCGGAGGTGAAGTGTAATCCGGCCGTCGGTGCTGCTACCGAGCCTTCGAATTTCGAATAGACGGTCTGGTAGCGTGTATAATCGATCTGCTCGGTGTCGCGGTTGAGATAGGGTGGAATGGGGATCTTGCCGAGGTGTTCGAGTAACTGCCCGAAAGTCATCGGGGCCGACCATTCGAAACGGATGCGCTGTTCGCGCCCCCCTTCATCGAGCCGCCAAGCACGCAACCATTCATTCTGACCACCATATTCGAAATTGATCTCGACGTAGCCCTCTTTCCACTTTTTGAGGTTGCCGACAATACACGACCACTCGCACGACTGCTCGACGGCAAAAGCGCGTTCGTAGTCGGCCGGAGAGAGAGGTTCGAGGCAGAAAACCTCGATGCGGGCACCCGATGGTTTGTGCATGATGATTCGGGCACGAATTACCTTCGTATTGTTGAATACCAACAGTTGCTCTGCGGGTAATACCTCTCCCAAATCGGTAAAACGACGCTCAGAGATTGTCCCTTCTCGCCATACCAGCAATTTTGAGGCGCTTCGCTCGGCAAGCGGAAATTTGGCGATCCGCTCCTCTGGCAGATCGTAGTCGAAATCATCGATATAAATAGATCGTTCGGTCATAGCACGCAAAGGTACGCTTTTTTATAATAGATACCTCGTTTTATAATGAAAAAAGGGTCGTCGAACACTCAACGACCCTTTGGGGATAAATTGTATGGCGCTTTCAACTAGTTTACGCTGATCTCACCCAAAAACAGATGGCTCTCCTCGCCGGCGGCACCATGCCAAGCCGGAATCGGATTCACCGTTTCAACAACCACGCGCAGATAACGAGCCTCGGTTTTGGGGAACTCCACGGTGTAAACCTTGACTCCCTCGGGACTTTGGGCATTCTCGGCCGGAAGTGTCAGCGAGGCAATCTCGTTGAATGTGGTATTGTCTTCGGAGGTTGAAACCGTAATCTTCGAAGGAGGGAAGATCCATTCGCCTTTTTCGATGAGAGCCTCGACCTCGACCTGTGAGTATGAGCCGGCTCCCTCCATATCGATCGTAGCATCGCAAGGCTCTTTTAAGAACCCACACCAAGCACCGCTGGTATAAGCTGTGCCGCCATGATGACCATCGACCAAGTTTTGGGGAGCATAGTAGGTGTATTTGCGAGTAGGTTTGCTGTTCAAAACGATCGGGCATCCGGTGGATTTGCTGAATCGGAACTCCCGCTCATAGGTCGGAGTCTGCATATCTTCGCGTAGAACAGCAGCATGGAACTTGCAGTCTTCGAAGATCTCTACCGGTTGGGTGTAACGCTTCGATGCGGTGGTCGGTATCGATCCGTCGAGCGTGTAGTAGATCGGTTCATTGCCTTGTGTGGAGAGGGTGATGACGATGCACCCTTTTTGGGGGTCAACCGCATACGAACCGTTTACGCCAAAGATATGTTTGGCGTAGTTGTAGCCCATGATTTCGTAGATCTTGTGCATGCGGAACTTGCTGAGGAATCGGTTGTAATCGCGTATTTCAGGATTACACCACTGCACCTCGCTCAGTGCCGATAGACGCGGCAACAACATATATTCGAGGTGCTCAGGAGTAGCGATATATTCGGTCCAGAGGTTGGCCTGGACACCGAGAATATGTTTCTGTTGTTCGGGCGTGAGTTGATCGACAAAGGCCGGATCGTAGGAGTAAACGCGCTCCACGGGAATATAACCCCCGATGCCGAAAGGCTCTTTTTCGCGGTCGAGCGATTGGTAATAATCGATGTAGAAATGGGTGTTGGGGGTCATGATGACATCGTGCCCCTGTTGAGCAGCGGTAATGCCACCCGTGCTGCCCCGCCACGACATGACTGTAGCATTCGGAGCCAAGCCGCCTTCGAGAATTTCATCCCAGCCGATCACCTGACGGCCGTGGTTGTTGAGGAATTTCTCGACACGTGTGATAACATAGCTTTGGAGGTAGTGCTCAGCAGTATGTTGGTCGTCGCCTTTGATTCCCAACTCTTTGATCTTGGCCTGACAGCGCGGACATTTTTGCCAACGCACTTTGGGACATTCGTCGCCTCCGATATGGATGTATTTCGAGGGAAAAAGATCCATTACTTCGGTCAATACTCCCTCGATGAATTGGAACATCTTCTCTGTTCCCGGGCACAATACATCGTCAGCTACGCCCCAGCGACCCCATACTTCGTACGGACCACCCGTGCATCCCAATTCGGGATAGGCGGTGAGGGCTGCCAGCATGTGTCCAGGGAGGTCGATCTCCGGAATAACGGTAATTCCGTTTGCTGCGGCATAGTTCACCACCTCGCGTATCTCCTCTTGCGTATAGAATCCGCCATAGGGGATGCCGTCGTAATTACCCTTGTCCCACTCTTTGCGGATGACGGTGCCTTTACGAATGCTGCCTATCTTTGTCAGACGAGGATAGCGCTTGATCTCGATGCGCCATCCTTGATCGTCGGTCAAGTGCCAATGCAACGTGTTGAGTTTGTGGATGACCATCATGTCGATATAGCGCTTAACCTCTTTGACGTCGAAGAAGTGGCGTGCTACGTCGAGGTGCAGTCCGCGATAGCCGAAACGGGGAGCGTCTTCAATCTTTACTGCCGGCAACTCCCACGTCAACTCCGGAGCGGGAGTTTTACCATAGATGGCAACGGGAAGCAGTTGTTTGATGCTTTGCAACGCATAGAGAAAACCGCGAAAATCAGAAGCACGAACCTCCACTCCCGAAGTCGAGATGTTGAGTTTGTATCCTTCGCTGGCAATGGTGTCATCCAAAAGAAATCGAAAACCTTTGTCGGGATCGACATCTGTCGCCGAGACGGTATTTTCTCCTCCGGAGATGGTTGCAAGTTGAGTTGCAAATGTATTTATGGTTCGCAAGGTGTTGTCGTCAATACGACTGTCGTAGCGTATCGGACACCCTTTTACCGAAAATGTTCCATCTCCGGTTTGAGATTTGTTGGGATGGGGAATGATGTTGAGCGGTTCGTTGCTGGATGTGCAACTTGAAAGAAATGCTCCGATAAACATCATTAAAAGTAACATTCTTTTCATAAATCGAGGTGTTTGTTTGATTTGATTACAAAAATAGACAAATTTGATTAAAAAAACAGCATGAAACTAAATTTTATTACGTTTGTTGTACTCTTGTCACCGGTTTTTTACTATCTTTGTAGAATCGAAATACGATTCTCATGGAATACAAAATAGGAAAAGAGGCTCGTTGTGCAGTGATCGGTTATGGAAGTTGGGCGACAGCTATTGTCAATCTGTTGGCTGCCAACGAAACATCTGTGGGGTGGTATGTTCGTAACCCCGAAGTCCTCGAATCACTTCGTACAGAAGGACGCAATTCCCGATATCTTAGTGATTTGGAGTTTGATACTGCCCGAATCGTACCTTCCGATGACCTCGACGCAGTAGTGCGAGATGCCGATATTATCGTATTGGCCTGCCCCTCGGCTTATTTGAAAAGTTTCCTTGCACCACTCACCGAATCGCTGTCCGATAAATTCATTGTTTCGGCAATCAAGGGTATTGTCCCCGATGATTATAAAACCGTTGTGGAGTATATCCACGATCGCTATCATTTATCTTACAAACAGATCGGTCTTTTTACCGGCCCATCGCACGCCGAGGAGGTTTCGCGGAGAAAACTCTCTTATTTGACAGTCGTATGTGCCGATTTGGAGAATGCTCGTCTCATTGGCGAGAAGTTTAGCACTCCGGCCATTCGGTTGAGTTATTCGACCGATCTCTATGGTGTCGAGTATGCTGCAATCCTCAAAAATATCTATGCGCTTTCGGTCGGTATGGCTGTGGGTTTGGGTTATGGCGACAACTTTTTGGCCGTGTTGATTGCCAATTGTGCCGCAGAGATGACCCGCTTTTTGGAAGAGAGCTATCCGGCAGCGGAGCGAAATACACAGGTGTCGGCCTATTTGGGAGATTTGCTGGTTACCTGCTATTCGACATATAGTCGCAATCGTCGTTTGGGTTTGCTCATCGGACATGGTTGCACGGTAAAGAGTGCCCTTAACGAAATGACGATGGTGGCCGAAGGTTATTTTGCCGCTGATTGTATTCGCCACGTCAATACACGCCATAAAATCGACATGCCTATTGCCGATATGGTCTATGAGGTGCTTTATCAAGGAGCTTCGGTGCGTAAACGTATGCAAGAGTTGACAACTAAATTAATTTGATAAGATATGAAAAATTTGAAATTGGATATCGCGAAAGCGGGAGTTGTCCTCACTCCCGAAATTGCGGAACAGGCACAAACAGCCAACGCATTGTTGCAGTCGGGTGAAGGTGCCGGCAACGATTTCCTGGGTTGGGTGAATCTCCCTTCGTCGATTACGAAGAGCGAGATCGAGGCAATCGAAGCAACAGCGGCCAAGTTGCGCTCCAAAGCCGATTTGGTGATCTGTATCGGAATCGGAGGCTCCTATTTGGGGGCAAAAGCCGTGCTTGAAGCCATGAGTGATCCGTTCAAGTTGTTGCGTAAGGAACAAACGAATCCGACCGTTGTTTTTGCCGGTCAAAATATCTCGGAGGATTATATCTACGAACTGATGGAGGCTTCGAAAGAGCACTCCATAGCCGCCATTGTCATCTCGAAGTCGGGAACTACGACCGAACCGGCAATTGCTTTCCGATTGATCAAGGCCGAAATCGAACGTCGCTATGGCAAACAAGAGGCTGCCGAACGTATTGTGGCTATTACCGATCAGGTACGTGGCGCGCTGAAAACTCTTGCGACACAAGAGGGTTATCCTACTTTTGTGATTCCCGATAATGTGGGCGGTCGTTTTTCGGTGCTGACACCGGTGGGATTGTTGCCGCTGGCGGTTGCCGGTATCGATGTCGCTGCATTGGTCGAAGGTGCTCGTCAGATGGAGAAGGCGACCGATTCGAGTGTGTCGTTTGATGAGAATCCGGCTACGATCTATGCCGCTGTGCGTAACGAACTCTATAAGCGTGGCAAGAAGATCGAAATACTTGGCTCCTATGAACCGAAGTTGCAGTATATCAGCGAGTGGTGGAAACAACTCTATGGCGAAAGCGAAGGAAAACAAGGGAAAGGCATCTTCCCCGCAAGTGTTACGCTGACGGCTGATTTGCACTCTATGGGACAATATATCCAAGAGGGCGAGCGAACACTCTTCGAAACAATCATCTCGGTAGCTTCTCCCGCCAATAAAGTAGTGATCGAAGCCGATGAAGCGAATCTCGACGGATTGAACTTTATGGCCGGCAAGCGTATCTCGGAGGTCAACCGCATGGCCGAGTTGGGTGTGCAGTTGGCGCATATCGATGGCGGTGTCCCCAATATCCGCATCGAAATACCGCAGATCGATGCCGAGACAATTGGTGCATTGCTCTATTTCTTCGAAAAGGCTTGTGGCATCAGCGGCTATATGTTAGGAGTCAATCCGTTCGATCAGCCGGGAGTCGAGGCTTATAAAAAGAATATGTTTGCTCTGCTCGACAAACCGGGTTATGAAGAGGCTTCGAAAGCGATTAAGGCTCGATTGTAAAACAAGAAACTCCCAAACTTTATGAATATGTTACGAAAACTATTTTGTTTCCTGTTGCTCATCCCTGTATTGGCTTTCGGTCAGTCCAAAGGTGAGCGTCCGATAATCGGTATCTCCTGTGGCCAAACAAATGGCACCGCGAAACTTAAATTGGAGTATTCCGAAGCAGTGATCAAAGCCGGAGGAACCCCGATGTTGATTCCTGTTACCTCCGACAGCTTGGCTTTGCGTGCTATTTTACGCAGTCTCGATGGTATTATTTTGAGTGGTGGTGAAGACGTCGATCCGGCTCGCTATGGAGAGACCCCCCATCCCAAATTAGGCAAGGTAAATTCGGTGCGTGATACCTGCGATTTTCGATTGGCCTGTATGGCGCATCACATGAATATTCCGATGTTGGGAGTATGCCGCGGTATGCAACTTATCAATGTGGCTTTCGGAGGCTCGCTTTATCAGGATATTCCTGCGCAATGTCCGCAGTGGAAATTGACCCATCGTCCGCGCTCCAAAGGTGATGCTCCGATGCACTTGGTGAAATTTGCTCCTGAGTCGCAGTTGGCTGCTATTTTTGGAGTTACCGAGATTCAGACCAATTCGCGCCACCATCAGGCGGTAAAAGAGCCGGCAAAGGGTTTCCGAGTGGTGGCATGGGCGTCGGATGGTACACCCGAGGCTATCGAATCGACATACGAATATCCGATTTGGGGTGTTCAGTTCCATCCCGAATCGATGGTGGCCAAAGGGGATAAGGCTGCTCTTCGACTCTTCGAATTTTTGGTTCGCAAAGCCGATACATTCCGTCGTGCCAAAGCCATTCATCGGAATATGCTCTCTATCGACTCGCATACCGATGCTCCGGGGGCTTTCAGGAAAAATTATAACATCGCCAATAGAACAAGACGACAGGTTAATATTCCGAAGATGGAAGAGGGCATGCTCGACGGCCAATATTTGGCTTGTTGGGTGCAACAACGTGCGTGTGATGAGGCTGGCGTGAAACAGGCCACCGATCGGGTGAACCTGCTTATTTCGAGAACGATGAAGCAAATCGAGATGAACAGCGACCGCCTTGAATTGGCGCGCACTCCGGCCGATCTTGCACGAATCAAGGCTGCCGGCAAGAAAGCGATCTTCCTTGCTATTGAGAATGCCTATGGTGTTGGAGCCTCGTTGGCCGATTTTGAGCGAGTTCATCAGGCCGGCGTAACTTATATTACCCTTTGTCACTCGTTGAATAACGACTATTGCGATAGCTCCTCGGATAAGATTAAACGTTGGAACGGGTTGAGCCCGCTCGGTCGTGAGGCTGTACGCGAAATGAATCGTTTGGGCATTATGGTCGATGTTTCGCATGCCTCTGATGATACTTTCTGGCAGGTACTTAAATACTCCACCAAACCCGTTGTGGCGTCGCACTCCTCGGCGCGTGCCATCTTCGAGCATGACCGCAATCTGACCGACGACCAATTGCGTGCGTTGGCCGAGAAGGGTGGTGTGGCACAGGCTTGCATCGTCGATATTTTTATCACTCCGCAGAAAGCCGGAACAGCTCCCGGGCGTGGTGACGCTCGTTTGTCGCACTTCATGAAACACTTGTTGCACATGATTAAGGTTGCAGGTGTTGATCATGTCGGTATCGGATCCGATTTCGATGGTGGCGGTGGTGTTTATGGATGTCGCGGAAATAATGACTTGATCAATATCACGGTATCTCTGTTGGAGGAGGGCTTCTCTGAAACCGATATCGCCAAAATTTGGGGTGCTAACTTCTTGCGCGTGATGGCAGAAGTACAACGCAAATAGCAGTGATATAGATTGTAAATCTTTTGTTTGAATGCGGGTGGGGCGTTGGAGTCCCACTCGCTTTTTTTGTTGAGGTATTCTTGCAATGTTTTGCGAGCCCAAGTGTATGGGTGACCTCATGATGGCTTACCGTCGGTAACAGATATGGCATACAAAAAGAAACTGTCTAACAAGGTGATTTCTGCGTTACGCTTGCCCTCAAAATGCTCATTTACTC
>CAZGPA010000011.1:0-50458 GCA_964527525.1 uncultured Alistipes sp.
AGAGCTGCACGGTGGTCATCGGCTGCACCGAGCCCGTAAGGCGTACATAGTCGTTAAACTCGCCCTCATTTACGGTCGAGATTGTGAGCAACTGGGCATCGACACGCAAGGTCGAGGAGTTGTCACGAAATACCAGCCAGCCGATGAATCCGACAAGGGCAGCGACACCCACCCATACAAGGTTTTTTCGTTGAAAGATGGCTCTGAAGCCAGTTTTCTTTTCAAGTTTTACATCCATATTGTTTGAGTTTTAATTATTTCTGCTTTCTTATTTTACCAAAGGTTCACCGTTGTAGTAATTGACCATTCTTGTTTTGATTATATATTGCAGCCTTGCACGAAGTTTATCCGACTTGGCTTGCAGGAGGGTGTTCGCTGCCGTTTGCAGGTCGAGAGCCGAGATTAGACCGTTCTCGAATTTACGCTCTGCACCATCGTAGGCGAGTTGTGCTGCCGACACCTTCTTCTGACCTTGGATATACTGCTTACCAAAGCCCTGCATCTCCTGCCACGCCTGACTCACCTCGCTCTCCACGGCACGCTGTACGGCAATCTCTTCCAACTGTGCCGAGCGGTAGGCATTGGCGGCTCTACGCTTCGAGGAGTGGCGACTGAGTCCCGAGAAGATAGGTATCGAGAGCGATAGTTGAACATATCCACCTCGGTTGTTGCGGAACTGCGTGCCGAAGGCGTCGTATGCCGCCTTATTGTCGAAGTCGATAAAGTACGATGTGTTGTAACCGCCATAGAGGTAGAGCGAGGGCGAATAGGAGCCTCTTACCTTTGCGAGGTTCAGACGGCTACGCTCCGTTGCATAGCGGCTTGCCACGATACGGGGATTGTTCTCCAAGGCATAGTTCAGGAGAGCCGACTCGGAGGTCGCAAGGGGCAACGCCTCCAAGTTGATGACGGTTACAACCTCAAACCTCTCCTTCTGCGGATAGTTCATCACCTCACGCAACTTGATATAGGCAAGGGCGAGGTTATTCTCCTCGGTGGTTAGCAGATAATCATAATTTGCCTCCTGCGACTCTATCTCCGCCACATCGGCAGCACTCTTTGTTCCGAGGTCGTACTGACGACGCACAAGCTCCAAAGTTCGGCGTGATGTCTCCAACTGCTCACGGGCAATCGTTACAGCCTCGGTGTAGTAAACCACATCCATATAGGCGGACATCGTCTGCATAGCCACCTCGTCGCGGGCAATATCGGCTTCGGTTGCCCCCATCTTGCGGGCAACCTTTGCAGCACGCAGGGTGTTGATGCTCTGCAAACCATCGAAGAGGACCATCGAGCCACTGATGCCGTAAGAGTTGCTGAATGTTGTTACATTGGTGTAGGAGTTGGTTGCGGGGTCGATACCACGACCAAAGTTTATGGCACCACCTACCGAGCCACTTATCGAGGGGAAGAGTGAGCCGATGGCCTCGGCTCGGTCTGCCTTGCGGTCATCGAGGGCAAGTTGTTGTTTACCAACGGTGGTTGAGTTCTCCACGGCATAGCGCATACACTCCTCAAGGGTCAGCGTCTGTGCCGAAAGGTTTGTTATACAAACAAGTGTCAAAAAATTAGACACTAATAGGGTTAAAATCAATTGTTTCATATTATTTTCGGTTTCTGTCTCCAATCGTGCCAAAGGTGTGCCAGAGTATGCCAAATGCTGATAGCCAATAGTTTACGGTTTAGATCCAAATTACAAAGTGTCTAATAATTAGACAATCGGTGTAAAAGGTTTGGACACCGCACGATTTTGAATTAACTTTGTGGTAGAAAAATGTAGAATTATGGGTAAAAAGGCTGGCAAGCTCTTAGTAGTTGACGACAACCGCAGTATTCTTTTGGCGGTGAAGTTGTTGTGTGATGTCATTTTTGAGGAGGTTATCACGCTGCCGTCGCCTAACTCGCTGATATCTACGCTACATAAATCGGAGCCCGATGTGGTGCTCCTTGATATGAACTTCCACGCGGGTATAAATACAGGCAATGAGGGTTTATATTGGCTCAGGGAGGTGCTTGCGAAATATCCCGATGCGAAGGTCGTTCTCTTTACCGCATATGCCGATATTGATTTGGCGGTGCTTGCTATGAAGGAGGGAGCTTTCGATTTTGTGGTTAAGCCTTGGGATAATACCAAACTCCTCGCTACGCTCCAAAATGCCTATAAGGCGACAAAAGAGAAGGCAAAGAAGAGTACAAAGGCGACTCCATCCGCAGAGAATCGTGTAGAGATGTACTGGGGCGAGAGTGCCGAGATGAAACGCATCCGTAAGATGGTTGAGCAGGTAGCTGCAACCGATGCCAATATCCTTATTACGGGCGAAAATGGTACGGGTAAGGAGATGCTTGCTCGCGAGATACACCGTCAGTCGATGCGTTGCCATAAGACAATGGTGTCGCTCGATATGGGAGCTATTCCCGAAACCTTGTTCGAAAGCGAATTGTTCGGCCATAAGAAGGGAGCCTTTACCGATGCCCACACAGACCGTGAGGGTAAGTTCCTGACAGCAAGTGGCTCGACGCTCTTTATGGATGAGATCGGTAATCTGCCACTGCATCTGCAAGTAAAGATGCTCTCGGCGCTGCAAAATCGTGCTATCACGCCACTTGGAATGAACGAGGCACAACCCATCGATATCCGCCTGATATCTGCTACCAATCGTGATCTGCATGAGGCGGTGGCAAAGGGTGAGTTCCGCCAAGACTTGCTCTTCCGCATCAATACCATTCATATCCACATCCCGCCTCTGCGTAACCGCCGAGAGGATGTTGTGCCGCTTGCCGAACTCTTTATCGCGCACTACGGCAAGAAGTACGGCAAGGAGGGATTGTTGCTCTTGGGCGATGCGGCAGAGATACTTAAAGCGCACTCATGGGAGGGTAATATCCGCGAGTTGCAGAACGCTATCGAGAAGGCGGTGATTATGTGTGATGGTGATATGATTTGTCCCGAGCATATCGAATTGCACGCTGTTACACGTCCCGCAACCGAGGCACAGACCCTCGAAGAGATGGAGCGACAGCTTATTGCCAACACCATCGAGCAGTGTGGCGGTAACCTCTCGCAGGTGGCAACGCGACTCGGCATCACACGCCAAACACTCTACAACAAGATTAAACGCTACGGATTGTGAAACTCGCGCGCAACATACCTTACGGCAAGATTATCGGCTATGTCGTGGTCATCATCCTCGCTGCTGCGTGGTCGGGATATGCGTGGGCAAAGAGCCATCACGCCTATCTGATAATCACGCTGTCCGTAATCGTATTCTGCCTCTTCCGACTCTTCAAGCTCTACGGCGAGATTGTGCATCGTTTGATGTTTGTCTTTAATGCGGTGCAGAATAACGACTACTCGTTCCGCTTTGCCGAAGACCCTCGCCATACGAAATATGCCTTTGTAAACCAGTCGCTCAACCGCATCAAAGAGGTCTTGGATAACGCCAAACTGCAAATCAAGGAGCGTGAGCAGTACTTCCAATTTATTATGGAGTGCGCTAATGTAGGTATCGTCGTTGTTATGGAGAATGGCATTGTTATGCAGACCAACTCCAAGGTGCTCAATATCTTGGGCGTGGAGCGGTTGAGCCACATCGACCAACTCCGTGTGCTGAGCGAAGAGCTGTGTGATGCACTGCACCTCATTGGGGCTGGCGAACAACTTACTGCACGCTTTACCACCGAGATTGGCGACCAGAACTTGGTACTCAGCTGCTCGGCAATGGAGTTTGACGGCAAACGATTGAGGCTTATCACTGTCGGTAATATCCACGAGGAGCTTGACCGCAAGGAAATGGAGTCGTGGGAGAAACTCACCCGCATCCTTACGCACGAGATTATGAACTCGTTGGCTCCCGTAACCTCGATAAGCCATACGCTGCTTGCACAGTCCGACGATGCCGCAACGGTGCGTCAAGGCTTGGAGACCATACACTCGACCTCCGACCGCCTGATGCGTTTTGTCGATTCGTTCCGTGCCGTCACACGCATTCCTGCACCGCAGAAAACACCATTCTACCTCTCGGAACTCATTGACGAGACTCTTTCGCTTATACCGCATGAGAGCGTAGCCGTGGAGGTTAATATAGAGCCTACGGATACAATGCTTTATGCCGACCGTGCACTGATGTCACAGGTGATGGTCAATCTGCTGAAAAATGCAGCGGAGGCACTTGCCACATACGAGGGAGAGGGTAAAATCACCATCCGCTCGACCATTGACACGGAGGAGCGCATCCAGATTGAGATTACCAACAACGGCTCGGCAATCCCTGCCGAAGTTGCCGAAAATATCTTCACGCCATTCTTTACCACCAAAACTGACGGCTCGGGTATCGGCCTCGCCGTCTCTCGCCAAATCATCCGCCTCCACGGCGGCTCTTTACGCCTAAAACACAACGGCGAAGGTAGGGTAACTTTTGCTGTGGTATTGGTGTGACGGAATAAATAATTAGAAAGCTAATCACCTCCTGTGATAGTTTTCTTTGGTATTCGCTTGCAGATTGCATGATAAATATTGAATTACAACTCTTTCCTATTTTCTACTTTCTTTGTACCTTTGGCGGTCGAAAAGTTTAGATGGAAAGATGAATCGCGAAATCCTGCGCCTTGCATTCCCAAATATTATCTCGAATATCACTGTTCCGTTGATGGGCATTATCTCCACGGCTATTGCCGGCCATTGGGGAACTGATTCTGCCGCGACAATCGGAGCGTTGGCCATTGGTGTTTCGATCTTCAATTTCATCTATTGGAACTGCTCTTTTATTCGTATGGGTACCAGCGGACTGACCGCACAGGCTTTCGGTGCCGGAAATTGGCAGGAGTGTACCCACATGCTCACTCGTGCACTTGCAGTCTCTGTAATACTCGGTGTTGTGATGATGCTCCTGCAATACCCGATTGGAGAGTTGGCGCTATGGGCTATGAATGGGGGTACAATGACACGAGACTACTTCTATGCCCGTATTTGGGCTGTTCCGGCCGGTATTCTGCTCTTTGGGTTCAACGGTTGGTTTACCGGCATGCAAAATGCCATGATTCCCATGTGTACAGCCATTGTGGTCAATGTTTTGCATGTCGCTTTCAGTCTTTGGTTTGCGTTCGGATTAGATCTTGGAATAGTCGGAATTGCTTATGCTTCGGTCATTGCCCAATGGTGTGGCGTGCTACTCTCCCTATTACTTTTGTCGGTCAAATATCGCAAATTGCTGACCACGGTGGATTGGCATGCAGTACTTGACCTGCAACCGTTGAGAACATTCTTTGCTATCAATCGTGACATCATACTCCGCACGCTCTGTATTGTGGCTGTTTACACCTTTTTTACCGGAGCCTCGGCTCGTATGGATGATCCGGTTATATTGGCTGTAAATACGCTGTTGCTACAACTCTTTACTCTATTCTCCTACATGAACGACGGCTTTGCTTATGCAGCCGAGGCGCTTACCGGCCGTTTCATCGGAGCTCGCGATACTCTCTCGTTGCATCGCAGTCTGCGAGGTTGTATTTTGTGGGGTATTGTAGTCTCGACGCTCTATGTATTCGTCTATTTGATTTGGTGGCAGGATCTACTCTTGCTTTTCATAAGCGATACCGCCGATAATGTGGTCGAACTGATTGGTGTAGCCGGTCGTTATATCATTTGGATCATATTGATCCCCATTGCCTCTGCTATGCCTTTCATTATGGACGGTATTATGGTCGGTGCCACCGAAACTCGTGTTATGCGTAACTCGATGTTTTGGGCTACGGCTGCCTATTTTGCCATCTATTATTTCGGATCTCCGTTGATCGGTAACAATGCACTATGGCTTGCCTTTACACTTTATATGTTTTTCCGAGGCCTGTTCCAATATTTGATGACCGATCGTCTGCGTACTATCTATTCCAAAGCCGAATAAAGATAATCGACGAAATAAATATTTCTGTTATCTGTTTTTTACGCCAAAACATTTCATCATTTTAGCTTCCAGGCAGTAGGAGGAGAGTTCCTTAAACATAAGGAGCCCTTGACGAGGTGACATCCTATATCAACGACCCCTGAGTCTATGTGAAAATCTTTCGACAGGTGGTCGGGAGATTTTTTTTAGTGGCTCAAATCGCCCCAAAAAGGGCAAAAACGACCGGTTTTGTAAAAATATCGTCAAATTTCTTATGTTTTACGCTGTAAAAATTGCTCAAAACGCAAGAAATTACTATTTTTGTCCGTTAAAGAAAAGGTAATACTACCCGATTACACTATGTTGACTGAAGAAGAAAAGAATGTCGGTTTGATGGGACGTATCATCCCTATCAATATCGAAGAGCAGATGAAGTCGGCGTACATCGATTATTCGATGTCGGTCATTGTTTCCCGCGCACTCCCCGATGTGCGTGATGGATTAAAACCCGTGCATCGACGCATCCTCTATGATATGAGTGCGGAGCTCAACCTCTACTCCGACAAACCTACCCGTAAATCGGCCCGTATCGTCGGTGACGTGCTTGGTAAGTTTCACCCCCACGGCGACTCGTCGGTTTACGATGCAATGGTTCGCTTGGCTCAGGACTGGTCGATGCGCTATCCGCTGGTCGATGGTCAAGGTAACTTCGGCTCGATGGACGGCGATTCACCGGCCGCCATGCGTTATACCGAGGCCCGTATGAAGAAGATCACCGATGAGGTGATGGCCGATATCGACAAAGAGACCATTGATTGGACGCTGAATTTCGACGACACGATCCCCGAACCCACGGTGCTGCCTACCAAAATTCCGTTGCTGATTGTCAACGGAGCGAGCGGTATCGCCGTAGGTATGGCGACAAATATGGCACCACACAACCTCGGCGAGGTGGTTGATGCCTGCTGTGCCTATGTCGATAATCCCGAGATTTCGGGCGAGGAGCTTCTGCAATATGTCAAAGGTCCCGACTTCCCGACGGGCGGTATCATCTACGGCTACGAAGGCGTTAAAGAGGCTATGTTGACGGGGCGTGGTCGCGTCATGATGCGAGCTAAAACCGAAATCGAGCATACGCCGAGCGGCCGCGAATGCATCGTGGTAACCGAGATCCCATATATGGTCAATAAGGCCGAAATGATCAAGAAGATCGCCGACATGATCAACGAGAAGAAGATCGAAGGCATCTCCTACATCAACGACGAGTCGGACCGCAAGGGATTGCGTATCATCATTATCCTCAAACAAGACGCCGTAGCGAGTGTCGTGCTTAACACGTTGTTCAAAAATACGCCGCTGCAAACTTCGTTCGCGGTGAACAATATCGCATTGGTAAACGGTCGCCCGATGTTGTTGTCGATGCGTGATCTGATCAAGAACTTCGTTGAACATCGTCACGATGTCGTGGTGCGCCGTGCCCGTTACGACAAACGCAAAGCCGAGGAGCGTCTGCATATCGTGCAGGGTCTGCTTATCGCTCAGGACAATATCGATGAGATAGTGCATATCATTCGTTCGTCACAGACCCCCGATATTGCAAAACAAACGATGATGGAGCGTTTCGGTTTGAGCGAAATTCAGGCCGCAGCCATTATCGACATGCGCCTGCGTGCCCTGACCGGCTTAGAACGAGGCAAGTTGCAGGCCGAGCACGATAAGTTGACGGCTTTGATTGCTCACCTTACCGATGTTTTGGCAAATGTCGATATGCAGATGCAGATCATCAAGGAGGAGTTGTTGGAAATGAAGGAGAAGTATGGCGATGATCGTCGTTCGGAGATTGTCTATGCGTCGGAAGAGTTCAACCCCGAAGATTTCTATGCCGACGACGACATGGTGATCACCATATCGCATATGGGATATATCAAGCGTACTCCGCTGGCCGAATACCGCACACAAAACCGTGGTGGTGTAGGTGTCAAGGGCAGTGCTACGCGCGACGAGGATTTCATCGAGCATATCTATGTAGCTTCGATGCACAATACGATGCTCTTCTTTACGGAGAAAGGCCGTTGCTATTGGTTGAAGGTTTATGAGATTCCGGAGGGCGCCCGTTCTTCGAAGGGGCGTGCCATTCAGAATGTTATCCAGATTGAGTCCGACGATAAGGTTCGTGCCTATATCAATGTCAAGAATCTCACCGACGAAGAGTATGTCAACAACAACTATATCGTCATGTGTACCAAAGACGGCACGATCAAAAAGACGAAGTTGGAGGCCTACTCGCGTCCGCGCCAGAATGGTGTTAATGCCATTGTTATCCGAGAGGGTGATCAACTCCTCGAAGCCAAACTTACAAGTGGTAATGCCGAGGTGATGATTGCCGCCAAAAACGGCAAGGCAATTCGTTTCAACGAGTCCACCGTACGCCCGATTGGTCGTGTGGGTGCCGGCGTTCGAGGTATCTCGATCGAAGATGACGACGAGGTGGTAGGCATGATTTGTATCGAGCCCGATTCGAAACAAGATGTCTTGGTGCTTAGCGAAAATGGTTATGGCAAACGTACCGATCTCGACGAGTATCGCATCACCAACCGTGGCGGAAAAGGTGTTAAGACAATCAATGTTACGGAGAAGACCGGTAATTTGATTTCGATTCAGGCCGTTACCGACGAGAACGACTTGATGATCATCAACCGCTCGGGACTGACAATTCGTACGGCTGTCGAGCAGATCCGTTTGGCAGGTCGCGCTACACAGGGTGTGAAGATCATCAACCTGCGTGAAGGGGATGCCATTGCTTCGGTGATGGCCGTACCTCGTAACGAAGAAGAGGTAACACTGCCCGAAGAGGGTGAAACATCTTCATCCGAGTCGGCAGAGGTAACCACAAACCCCACAACGACAAACGAGTAACCAAAAAACAAAAAATAATACATTAACTCACTAATTTCATCAACTATGAAAAAGATGATTTTGATGGTTCTTGCAGCGTTAATCGTTGCAGTTCCCGCCGCTCAGGCTCAGAAAGTCAACAAAGAGGCTCTTCTTGCCAAGATCGAGAAGTGCGAGACCGATTCCAAGAATCCGAAAAAGGCGACAAAAGCCGCTACTTGGATCAACTTGGGTAAAGCTTACTACGATGCAGCGATTGCTCCCACTGCCAACATATTCCAGAATATGGCAGCCAACATGATTGCTCCGGCTATTGGTGAGCCTTCGTCCAAAGGAACCGCAAAAGTTTCTGCAACTGCTTATGAAACTTGGACGTATCCTTACATCACTATTTTCTTGAAAAATAATAAGATTGCAGCTTGGAAACTCAATGACGAAGTGGCAAAGGATGCACTTGCAAAAGCCATTGCTGCCTACAAGAAAGCATATGAGTTGGATCCCAAAAGTGCTGAAAAGGTAAAAGCAGGATTGACTCAGGTGTGTGACTACTGCAAACAAGGTGGTGATATGCTCTTCCCGACAGGTAGCTATGTAGATGCTGCCAATACCTATATTTTGGCTTACGAGGCCCAGTTGTGTCCTGCTTATGGTACGCCCGAACCCATGTTGCTCTACTTCGCCGGCTACCACTTGACGGTGGATGGTGGCAAAAACCCCGCATCGTTTGCCAGAGGTGTAGAGGTGCTGAACAAAGCTCTCGACCAGAACTATGTTGACAAAGAGGGTGATATCTATTATTACCTCTATCACTGCTACTATGGTCAAAAGACACAAGATCCCGCGAACCTGCAAAAGGCCAAAGCTACTTTGGAGACCGGTATCAAAAAATTCCCGAAGAATGAGAACATTCTCGACGGTCTGATCAACCTCTATACCATGGAGAAAGATATGGGTGATCCCGCTAACTTGATTGCTATGATCGATGAGGCTATCAAGAACAATCCGAAGAACACCGATCTTTGGTTTGGTCGTGGCCGTACGTTCTACAAACTTAACAATATCGACGAAAGTATCGCATCGTTCGCAAAGGTTGTTGAGTTGAAACCCGAAATGTTTGAAGGTAACTACTATTTGGGACTTTTCTACACGATCAAGGGTGACAATATGAATAAAGCACTCAACGATGTGCCGAACAATAGCATGACCGCATACGAGGATGGTCTGAAAAAGATTAATGCTGTTTATATGCAAGCTGTTCCCTATATGGAAAAAGCTCACAATTTGCAGCCTGAGCACCTTGATGCTCTCAACCTGCTCAAACAGCTCTGCTTCCGTCTGCGTGATGAGGCCGGTATGATGGATAAATACAACAAATACAACGCACTCTACAATCAACTTAAAAAATAAACGATTTTTCGAATCGAGTCACCAGAAGAGGCTGTCCAACGAGAGTTGCGACAGCCTCTTGTCGTAGAAGTTGTTAGATAACTTCTTTTTTTCATATTCCATTTTCTTGGTTTTTGTCCTGCAAAGCCAACATGACTCTATCATTGAACGATGTTGAGAGAAAATAAAACCATTTGCGCCTAAATGTGCTATTATAATGCGCTATTTTATTTTGAAAAGCCCATAAAAAAGCCTATTTTTGTATCTGTTAATGTCAAAATATAACATAAACGGATCAAAATGAATAGAGCCTTATTACTTTTGCTACTTGTATTCGGGATTTCCTGCAACGATGAAACCACAAAATATCCCTCGCCATTGGTTATTACTCCCACAATCAGTACTCGTGTAACGGGAACTAATTTCGATAACGGTGATCAAATCGGATTAAACGTTACTCTTGCTTCCGGAGCTTATCTCGAAAATCGCAAATTGACTTACAACGGGACCACTTTCTCGGACGATGGATTAACTTGGTATGCCGATGCCGAAGCAAATTCGACATTGACCGCTTATTATCCTTATTCGGAGAATGGAACTCCTGCCGAATTCTCTATTGCTACGGATCAACGTACGGGTTATGCCTCCTCGGACCTGCTGGGGGCTGTGAGAACTGAGGTAAAACCTGCAAGTACGCCTGTAAGCATGATTTTCTATCATCTTCTGTCTCAATTGACTATTGTTGTGGATAATGCCACCTCTTCGAAAGTGGCAAATGTTACAATCGGTGGTTTTATTCCTGTGGCTGAGGTGAACTTTGAGACTTTAACTGCATCTGCAAAAAGTGCAGCGGAGACCGCTTCAATCCAAGCATGCTGCGTAACGGAAAATACCTCTTATCGAGCCATTCTTGTCCCGCAACAAGGAGATTTGGAGATTTCCGTTATGTTGGAGAGTGGCACAGAGTATCGAAAGAGTCTGTCTGAGGTGACTCTGCTCTCCGGCAAACGCTATGATCTGTCAATAACGATCTCGGCTGCCGGTATGAATTTCGCATTACAAGGCGAAATTAACGATTGGCAGGAGGGCGGTAGTCTCATTCCCGAAAATACGGGTAATACCTCGGGAAGTTTGACCTATGCAGGAGAGACCTATTCGACGACAACCATTGCCGGAAAAGAGTGGATGGCAGAGAACTTACGTTACCTGCCGGAGGGCGCTACGGCCGGAGAGGACTACTGGTATCCGGCAGGCAATCGCGAAAATATGACAACACTCGGAATCTTATATAGCTATGCCACGGCAACAGAAAACAATACCGCAAAAGATAATACCGAGCAACTTCAAGGTATTTGTCCTGCCGGTTGGCATATTCCGACTGCTGAGGAGTTGGCCACATTGATAACGGCAGAAGATCGCAAAACGGAGTTTCTCGTATGTGCAGGAGCAAGAAATATCTCGTCAGGAATTGATGTCAGTACGACAAAAGGATACTTGATGGGGTCAACACTCTCCGATGGTAAATTTACAGCATTATCCTATACCTCGACAGGAACAACTTTGAATCAAACAACATTTGCAACAACCGGTATGGCTGTATCTGTAAGGTGTGTTAGGAATGATAAATAGGGAGATTGAGCGCTAAAAGAGAGTTCGCGAAATATGGTTTAAGAGCATCTCTCTATTTCTCCGCTGTTTTAGTGCGAGATATTTTTTCAGAACATGTGCGGTACTTGGAAGGTTTATCCGGCTTTACCACGAAAATAAGTATGACAGCCTGCCAAGACCGCGCATATCGTATCTAGATCTTGCTTATCATGGCAATAAAGTGGTAATCTCAAATTCTTGTGCTGGCTATCCTAATTTTGGCATACAATGTGCAACAATACAAAAAATTGGATTACCTTTGTAGCGTAAATTGACAGAAATATGAAAGATCAGAAAAATGGCTCGACGGCAGTGCTTTCCCGATTTGGACGAGATACGCGTGTCCGTACCGCAACCACTTCGACGGAGCGTGTCGAGCGTCGCCCGCGTTTGCAGCGTGATGCTGCCGATTCGGCGCAATCATCCTTTGGCGAGAAATCTCGCAGAACATCGTACAACCCTCATTTTACGGCGGATAACCGTCCTATGTTCGACAAACCCAATCGTGGCAATCGTTCGTATAATGAAGAGGATCGCCCACATCGCCAATTTGGGGATAAATCTCATGGTCGCAAGACGGCTTATGGCGAGCGTAGATCATCTGCCGATAACGAGTATAAATCGTTTGGTGAAAAGAGATCTTACGGCGAGAAAAAGGGGGTTGACGGCCGTAGTGGGGGATTCCATAAATCAAACGATAAATTTCGCGGCGGTAAATTTGCCGATAAGCAGAGAGGAGACCATAAATATAGCGACAGATCGCATCGTGTGGGTTTCGACCGTCGTGACGAGAAACCGCATTATCCGCGCTACAATCCCGAAAAACAGATCGGGGAGATGCGTTTGAATCGATTTATTGCCCAATCGGGAATCTGCTCGCGTCGCGAAGCCGATGATTTTATTTTAGCCGGACTTGTGTCGGTTAACGGTAAAATCGTTACGGAGTTGGGAACCAAAGTATTGCCTACTGATGAGGTGAAATTCAACGATAGCCGTGTACAGGGTGAAAAGAAGGTCTATTTGGTGCTGAACAAGCCTAAGGGATATGTCACCTCGCTCGAAGATCCCCATGCAACCAAAACGGTGATGGAGTTGGTGACGGGAGCTTGCGAGGAGCGTATATATCCGGTGGGACGACTCGATAAGAATAGTCTTGGCTTGTTGCTGTTTACCAACGATGGCGATCTGACCAAACAATTGACCCATCCCTCTTATCGCAAAAAGAAGATCTATCAGGTAAGCCTCGATAAACCGTTGGCTCGTGCCGATATGGATCGTATCGCAGAGGGTATTACGCTCGAAGATGGCGAAATCTTTGCCGATGAGATCTCTTATGTGAAAGAGAATAAGCAGGAGGTTGGTATCGAGATTCACTCGGGACGTAACCGTATTGTACGACGAATCTTTGAGTTCCTCGGCTATGAGGTAAAGAAACTCGATCGTGTATATTATGCCGGATTAACGAAGAAGAATCTCAAACGAGGTGCTTGGCGATTCCTTTCCAAAGAGGAGGTTGAGCGACTGAAATCCGGATTGTACGATTAATATTGGAGCGGTCTATAAGATTCGGCCCTTTGATAAGATTTTGGAATAAAATTCACCCCCGTCAAAGATATTTTGGCGGGGGTGAAATCATAAAAACAGATTCGTCAGAGTTTTCGATTACGAATGTGTGGCAAAATCAGTGTGTGGCTTTATACCAATTGGTCTGCTGATTGTCGGCTACATGGCGTAGTGAAGGCTCGCTGATCGAAACTCCCGAATAGTGGGATATCGAGTTCATTTTGGAGTTGTATGCCGAATAAAATTGTGGGGTATTGAAGCGGGCATTCGAAGGGAATGTCCGCTCCATTGCATTTTGAAACTCAGACAGTAGCTGTTGGTCGGTGCAGATCGTTTCGATGAAATGCCCTAAATCGTAGAAGATATGCGAATTAGCTCCTCCTTGCGAATAGATTCCTTCGTAAGTTTGCAGCATATCCCGATCGTAGGGGTTCGGACTGGTTGTCTGTATGCGACGTACAATGTCGGCCAATTGTTCTAATTCAGCCGTGACAGTCAATGAGATACATCCCGATTGTGCGTTGTTGGGTACACTCTCCCAATCGTTCATATAGAAATCATAGAATGTTTCGCAAGCCCCCATAAGATTGTAACTATTCCCATTGTCAGTGAAAAGTTGAGGAATCAAACGATCATAAGGAAATCCTGCCGCCATGATCTCGATGGGTGATGCAATGATATAATTTGCAGATTCTCGCAGGTCATAGAGCGTCTCGATATTAGCCATGAAACAGGCATCGAAAATAATCCAATCCAATCGATACTCTTGTTGTGCGATGGCTTCTGCCAATTGGGCAATATCCATTTCGCGCGAAGGATCTCCGAAACCACGAGTGGGTAAAGCGTTAGGCATTGGTATAAATGTACTTTCGCCTGCTTGAATGTGGCCGAGAGAACGTGCCGTAATATTTCGGCCGGCCGGCAACCAAGCCTTGCCGTGACTTCCGATAATCAATCCATAGCGTTGAGCCGGAGCAATTTTGGCAACATCGGCCAAAAGTTGTTGCACATACTCTGTTTCGTTTGCAACAAACAGATCGTAAACCTTGATCTCTTTGAAAATATTCGTATGTGTTGCGGCATCGTAATAGATCTCTCCCAATGTGGCTTTGTCGCCCCCTGTGGAGGGCTGCATGCAGATTAAAATACGACCATCTCCGGGGATTTGAGAGTCTATTATGCGCCGAATCCCTTCGATATTGGCTTGGTAATAGGTGCTGAGTTGCGATCCCGACATGTATAGCAATACAGTTTGGGGAACAATGGCCGGCAACTGTGATACCGATATCGTATGCGTTACTTGCGGATTGGCCGTAAGACAAAAACATAGCTCTCCCAATGTGGTGCGTTCTCGCGATTCATTGGTTCCCGTTGCGGTGATCGTCACAATCGAACTTCCTGCCGTTCCTCGATCGGGGGTTACCTCAAAACCTGTACCCGTGGCTGTCAACTCCCAAGCTCCATCTGTGGTTATGGATAGGATTGCCTTAGAGCCGGCCTCGTTGCGGAGTATGGCGGAGGTTTCTGAAACCTTCAATTGTCGGGGACGATCGTTCTCCCCGCTTTCGCATCCTGCAATGTGGAGCATGCAGACCAATAATATTCCGCTAAATACGAATCTTTGTAGTCGGGAGATCATTCGTATTGTTTGCGAAGAGGTGCTGCGACTCGTTCGATTGCTCTTTGCGCGTGGGGAGGTTATTTGTATTCCCGTGGTTTGAGGTTGTTGAATTGCCATGTGCGATCGCGTTTATAGGTGTATCCTTCGGGCTTATTCCGGTAAATACGACTGAAATCGAAATAGATTCCTTTGCGTTTCTTGCCGGCAACCGTATAGGGAACAGTCAACGGAATAAATTCTACGTTTCGGCTCACTACGCGGGCTTTGCCACACGAGAGCCCTTCGGCTGCAAGAACATCGAAAGCATGATCGAACATCAAGATATGGCGAGGTGTCGATTGCGTAAATCCATCTCCCGAACCGAGAATGGTCCGAATGATGCCGTTCATGTGATGATGATAGATACGTTCTTGGGTTTTGTTGCCCAAAGCACCATGGGCGAATGCCATCAAATTGAGAATCTTTGGACTGAACGGATCTTTCTTGCGAGCTTCGGCTGCTGTCGATAGTATCTGGTTGAGAAGTTCCGGATCGGGATTTTCGGGATTGATCCCCGATGCCAACAACAACAATTTATCCAATGCAGGATTACTGTCAAATGGTTTGTAGTCATCGTGATAGACATACCCATAGTAAAGGTAGTGGTAGTCGTCGTCGGCGAGTGTCGTATCTCCATTGTTAAAACGCATGGTCAGCGTCGCATAATTGAAAGGCGACGCTGTATCCATGGTTTTGTTGAGAATATCCTCCTCGGTGGGAGCTTTTGCCGTGGCTGAGATCGTCAGCAACAGAGATAGGGCAAATAGTATTTGTTTCATGCGTTGCAGTTTTTCTGCTAACGTATATTTAACATAAATCGTATGTGGCAATCAATTTGCGGAACTTATCGCGTAGTTGTTCCGAGCCGGAAACCAACGGCAGACGTACGCGGTCGCAAACAATCCCCTGTACCGCCAAAGCACATTTTGCTCCTACGGGATTTCCCTCCTCGAAAAGTGCTTGTACAGCTTCATCCAATGCAACGTACTCTTGCTCTGCACCGTCGAAATCACCGACTTTTGCACGGTTGACACACTGCATGAACCGCTTGGGGAAAGCGTCGGCGGCAACCGAAATCACGCCATCGCCACCGCGACGCATCAACTCAATGGTCATGCCGTCGTCGCCGGAGAGCACAAGGAAATTGTCGGGACGGTTGTCGAGAATCTGTTGCATCTGCTCGATGTTGCCCGAAGCCTCTTTGATGCCGATGACATTGGGCATGTCGCGTGCGATACGCAAGGTCGTCTCGGCGGTCATGTTAACCCCCGTTCGACCCGGGATGTTGTAAAGAATGATTGGCAGCGGTGAGTGCTCCGAAACGGTCTTGAAGTGTTGATAAAGACCCTCTTGCGAAGGTTTATTGTAGTAGGGGGTTACACTCAAAATGGCATCGGCCCCACGCAAGTCAAATTCGCGTAACTGATCCAAAACCTCCGAGGTCGAGTTACCACCGCAACCCATTACCAAAGGAACACGTCCGGCAATGTGGTTGGTGATGAACATGGCAATTACGGCACGTTCGGGCATGTAAAGAGTGGGCGTTTCTGCCGTAGTACCGAGGGCTACTATATAATCTACTCCACCGTCGATTACATAATCGACCATGCGAGCCAAAGCTTCGTAATCAACGCGTCCATCAGGGGTAAAGGGGGTAATCATTGCGGCTCCTACGCCGGCAAGTTTGTGTTGTAGCATCTTACTTTTATGTTTAGTTCTTTGTATGATTCGATAAATGTTTATTTAGAATAGCGATCCTTGTATCGGCGTCTCCGGTTTGGGTGGTTCCTCTGCTTGACTCGCGGAATCGGGAGCATGCTCCGATAGGGGAGTCGCCCCCTCGTTTTGTCGCAAAGGAGCAACGGCTTCTGTATATGAGATCGTTGCATCCTCTTCCAACATTGCGGAAAACTCCTCCTCGGTGATAATCGTTATTCCTAATTTCTCTGCTTTTTTCAACTTCGCAGGCCCCATATTCTCTCCGGCAACCAAATAGTCAACATTGCCCGATACGGCAGCCAAGTTCCGCCCGCCGTGTAGTTCGATCAACTCTTTCAACTCGTCGCGGCTGTGGTTTGCGAATTTGCCGGATATCACGAAACTCTTGCCTGCCAAAGTGCTCGATGTCTGCGCGCGAACTTGTTCTTCGAATTGTAATCCAGCTTCACGCAGTCGATTGATAATTCGTAAATTTTCGGTATCGGCAAAGTATTCGAGAATGGCATCGGCGATCTTGTCTCCCACCTCGTCGGCTTCGACCAACTCTTCGCGCGAAGCGCGCATCACAGCATCGAGCGACCGGAAATGGTCGGCCAAGTATTTTGCTGTCGTTTCGCCCACAAAGCGTATTCCCAAACCGAACAGTACCCGCCTAAACGGTACTTCGCGAGAGGCGTGAATCGACCGAATGATATTCTCTGCCGATTTTTCTCCTAATCGGGGTAGGGGTGCAAGTTGCTCGGCTCGCAGGTCGTACAGATCCGAAATATCATGCACCAATCCGTTGGTGTAGAGCAATTCAATGGTCTCTTCTCCCAATCCGTCGATATTCAAAGCTTTGCGACGGATGAAGTGGATGATGCGACCGATGATTTGCGGCCGGCAACCACTTTGGTTCGGGCAATAATGTTTGGCCTCCCCTTCGTAGCGAACCAATTCGGTGTTGCACTCCGGACAGCGGGTGATATAGGTGAAAGGCTGGCTGTCGGCCGGACGTAGCGAGAGTTCCACTCCCGTAATCTTGGGAATGATCTCACCTCCCTTTTCGACATAAACCATGTCGTTGGGGCGAATATCCAGCTGTGCCATCTGCTCGGCATTGTGTAATGTGGCACGGCGTACGGTCGTGCCGGCCAATAATACGGGAGCAAGGTTGGCTACCGGAGTGATTGCACCGGTGCGTCCGACTTGGAAATCAATGCTTTCTAATTGGGTTAGCGCTTGCTCGGCTTTGAATTTGTAAGCAACGGCCCATTTGGGAGCTTTGGCGGTAAAACCGATGCGGCGTCGAGCTCCAAAATCATTGACCTTGACCACCACGCCATCGGTAGGGAACGGCAACGAACGACGGGCTTCATCCCAGTGGGCAATGAACGCATCGATTTCTGCCCGATTGTGGCAGATCTGCATATATTCCGAGATCTTGAAGCCCCAATTTCGTGCCTGTGTCAACGCCTCCCAATGGTTGGAAAACGGCAAATCATTGCCGGCCAGTTGGTACAGCGTACAATCCAACCCTCGGCGGGCTACAACCGCCGACGATTGTTGTTTGAGAGTTCCGGCAGCGGCATTTCGCGGATTGGCAAAGAGTGCCTCGCCCGCCGCCTCGCGCTCGGTATTCAGTCGATCGAATGAGGTGTAGGGCATCAGGATCTCTCCGCGGATCTCGAAGAATTCGGGCCATTCCGTGCCTTGCAATTGCAGCGGGACGGTGCGTATAGTGCGTACATTAGCCGTCACATCATCGCCTTGCGTTCCGTCTCCACGTGTTACCGCACGGAGCAAACGCCCATGTTCATAAGTAAGCGATATGGCTGTGCCGTCAAATTTCAATTCGCAAACAAATTCAGTCGCTCCCTCCTCTTTTTCGATACGGTCGATGAATTCGTGTAACTCGTCCAGCGAATAGGTGTTGCCCAACGAGAGCATCGGAAACCGGTGCTCTACGGCTTGAAATTCGTTGGTCAGGTCGCACCCGACACGCATGGTGGGGGAGTTTGGGTCTGCCAATTCGGGGTGATCGCGTTCGAGATCCTGCAATTCACGCATCAATACATCAAACTCGAAATCACTGATCTCGGGCTTGTTCTCAACGTAGTATTTGAAGTTGTGATATTCCAGCCTGCGGCGGAGTTCCTCAATTTGTTTGCGTACCATAAACATCATTAACCCGCGTAAAGGTACATATTTTGTCGGGAATGACCATCAAAAGCACATTAAAATTAAAAAAAATGCAAAAAAAAATGTTAGATGTGGCGCGGTTTATATTTTTTGTGCATATTTGCAGAAAATTTTGAAGCATTTATGATGGCAAAACAGAATATGGCAAAGAAGCATATCGTTACAAGTTTCCACAATCTGTCGGCAGAACTGCAAGAAGCCGTGCGTGAGAAATACCCGCTGGGATTTACCGATGCAATGATGCGTGTCGATAAACCGAATGGTGATTTTTTCTATGCTGTTCCGTTCGATACGGAAGAGGTCGCCTATTTGGTGAAAATCGATGTCAAGATCGACGACCATTCACAGGATGATGATGATAAAGATTATTACGACGACGATATTAAAGGCGCCGATGACATTCAAGACGATGGTTCAGTAGATGATTCGAGCGATCCCGATGATATTACTATCTAATCCAACAATCTATTTTATATATCTTAATATATGTGTAGTCGTCTTCTTTGTCGATTATGCGTGCCGTTGTTGCTGACCGTAACGGCATGCGGATTGGCAGAAGGTACAGAAGACGAAGATAACAAACTCGATTACCTGACCTTCTCCGATTCGGCCTTTGAAGCCTTTTGTGTCGAGACCATCGATCTGAATGGAGATGGTCGAATCTCACGTTATGAGGCGCAACGGGTTCGAACGCTCGATTGTTCGGGACGGAATATCCAATCGCTGTGGGATCTCGCGGCTTTTGTTTATCTCGAACGGCTCAATTGCAGCAACAACCGTCTCGAATGGTTGGATCTGACACTCTGTTCCCGACTCGAAAAGGTAGATTGTTCGGGGAATCTCTTGACCTCAATCAATCTTGACGGCTTACGTCTGCTGACATCGCTTGACTGCTCCTCCAACTCTTTGGAGCGGTTGGATGTGGCATCGAATGTTTCGCTTGCGTGGCTGAATTGTCGAAACAATGCTTTGCGAGGAACTCTTGACCTCTCTTTGTGTTCCACTTTGTTGCAGGCCGATGTGCGCGACAATCCGAATCTGACCACCGTGCATGGTCTCTCCTCGCAACAAATCGTTTTTAATGGGGCAACCCAATTGTTGTAGCGATTTTTTTTGTCTTTTTCATCAAATTCTTTCTTTTTGATATTTGATCGGTGCGAAATGCCCCGTATGGGATTTTTATGTCCTGAATATCCTATATTTAGCCCTATTCAAGGGGCGTTTATATCATATCCGAACCGTATCCAATCGTGAATATAATCTTATATATATAAAAGTATATATCCCTTATAATAAGCGTATTATAATTTGAAATTTATCTCGCGAATATTATTAAATATATTTAACAATGGGGGGGGGTATTCGACAAATGAGAACTACCCGAACAAAAAAATAACATCGAAAATTTGCATAGATAAATTAAAAAGACTACTTTCGTGTCGAAATGTATTCGGGTTTGAGCGAAAGCAAAAGACCCGAGAGAATAATTGTTTTATTTAATCCTCTTTCTATGAAGAGACAAGTTTCCCCCCCCCCCGCGACTTCTCCGCATGCACTTTGCGGCAAAGGAAGTCAATTGTTCAAGTTCTTAGGGAGCTTGATGTTGGTTGTAATGACCATCTTCTGGGCAGAAGCTGCTATCGGGCAGCAAAAAGTCCAGCTCAAGGGTTTCGTTTACGATTCGAACAATGCACCGGTTTATGGTGCAGCTGTGACCGTAAACGGTACGAATCAGGGTGTGACAACCTCGGAGAATGGTAGCTTCGCATTGAGCGTGACTCCTTCTGCGAACCTCGCACTTACCGTTTCATTCGTCGGAATGGAGACGCAGGTTGTTATCGTCGGCAGCCAAACCAACTTCAAGATTGTGCTCAAATCGGCACAGTTGAATATCGATGAAGTGGTTGTGACGGGTTACGGTAACATCGCCAAAGAATCTTATACAGGTTCTGCGAATGTGATCTCCTCGTCGAAACTCGAACTTCGTCCTGCCGGTACCTTCGAAGAGTTGCTCGGAGGTCAAGCTCCCGGTGTTGTGACGACCGGTTTGGGTCAGCCCGGTGGTGAAATGGACGTTCGTATCCGTGGTATCGGTTCTATGGAGGCTTCGAACCAACCGTTGTATGTAGTCGATGGTGTGGTTTGGGATCAAGAGACCATGTCCGGTTCGGATATCTACACCCAGAACCCGCTTGCTACATTGAACCCTGCGGATATCGCGTCGATGACCATCTTGAAAGATGCTGCATCGGCTTCGTTGTATGGTTCGCGTGGTGCCAATGGTGTAATCGTGATCACCACCAAGCAAGGTCGTCGTAGCGAGCGTATCCGTTACAACATTTCGGCTCAGGCCGGTGTTTCGACCTTCTTCTATCACGCTAAACCCGACATGATTAGTGGCCGTGAGTATGCCAACTTGTGGGTTGAGGGTGAGTTGCACCGTTTGGTTCGTTCCGTGGATACAAGCAGTCAGGTTTATATCCCCGAGTTAAAGAACCTCTATGCCGACAAGACCGGTTATACCTATAATGGTAAGACCTACTATGAGTGGCAGAAACAGGCTCGCCAAAACTTCAACACGTTGTTTGCTATTCCGAAGGGCGGTGGTACGATCGGACAATACCACAACTACGACTTCTTCGGTGCCGATTACAACAAACTGCCGGATACCGACTGGTGGAGCGAGATTGCACGTGTAGCTCCGTTCTACAAAGTCAACTTCTCGGCTTCGGGTGGTACTCGTGAGGCTGCCTACTATGCTTCGTTGGAGTACTACAACCAGCAGGGTATCCTCATCAATAGTGAGTTGCAACGTATCTCGGGTCGTATTAACTTGGCATTCAACAACCCCAAACGTTTGATCAACTGGGGTGTACGTCTTAATGTCGTATCGACCGAGCAGAGTGGTCCGCGTAAGAGTGGTGAGTATTATGGCCAGCCGCAGTTTGCTGCTACCATGCTTGCACCGGTAATCGCTCCTTATTTGGAGGATGGCTCGTACAATACGCAGTTCCCCAACAACTTGCTTAACTCGCACCACAACCCGTTGGCTTCGGCTTATGAGTCGGTACACAAACGTCCGACGATCAATATCAACGGATCAATCTGGGCTCAGATCAACATCATGAAAGGTCTGAAATTCAAGACTACGGTTTCGGAGTACTTCCTCTACTCGCACCGTAAACTCTATCGCGATAAAGACCAAGGTGACGGTTACGGTTCGGGCGGTTCGCTTACCGAGCGCGACCAGCGTCGTTTGAAGATCGTGAACTCCAACATGCTTACTTTCGAGAAGAAGTTTGGAGATCATAAGATCAATGTGGTTGCCGGCGTTGAGTTGGAGACCTTGAAGAACCAATACAACTCGTTGACAGCCGTAAGCTTCTCGACCGACCTCTTCCCCTATGTTGATATGGCCGGTGACGTTTCCGACGTGAGCGGTGGTGGTAACGAGTGGTCACTGTTCTCGGTTGTTACCAAATTCGATTACAACTATAAAGATCGTTATTTGATCGGTGGTTCGTATCGTCAAGACCGTTCGTCGTATTTCGCCCCCGACTATCGTGCCGGTAACTTCTGGTCGGTATCGGCTGCATGGCGTGTTTCGAACGAGCGCTTCTTCCGCAAAGCAAAACGTGTGATCGACGACTTGAAGATCAAAGCCAGCTACGGTGCAAACGGTACGTTGCCTTCGAGTTCCTATCGTTGGCGTGATGGCTACTCGACAGCTTTGTATCAGAACGAGTTGGCTATCTACTCGTCATATCGTCCGACCGCTGACCTTACTTGGGAGAAGAACAACGTATATAACGTTGGTTTCGACATCTCGTTGCTCAAACGTCGTTTGAAGATCTCGGCTGAGTATTATGGTCGTAAGTCGTCTGACCTGTTGCGCTACTATCCGGTATCCTACGCTTCGGGTTATACCTCTGTCCTCATGAATACCACTGCCGGTATTTATAACAACGGTTTCGAGGCCGACATCTTTGCTGAGATTATCCGCAAGAAGAATTGGAAGTGGGATGTAACCTTGAACCTCGCTACGTTGTCTTCGGAGTACTACGGTCTTGATCGCGATACGATCGGTACGCAGATCATGAAGAACGGCGAGAGCGTTCGCGCATGGTATCTCTATGAGTGGGCCGGTATCGATCCCGAAACTGGTAGTAACTTGATTTGGCGTTACAAAGACGAGACCGACCCTGTTACCGGTGAAACCAAAACCGTTAAATATAAAGGTACGGGTTACAACACCTATAAAGACCGTCGCGTTGTCGGCAAGGCTATCCCGACCGTTACCGGAGGTTTGAATACCAAACTCGAATACCGTAACTGGGAGCTTTCGATGTTGTTCACCTTCGCGTTCGATTATCAGATCTTCGATACAATGGGTCAGAGCATCACTCAAAACAATGGTGGTAATAACGTACGTGCCGCTGAGCGTCCTGCCCTTGACCGTTGGACTCCCGAGCATCCGTATGCTACGTTCCCGATCCGTATCAACACCGTTCAAGGTACTGTGAGCTCCACTCGCTACCTCTACAATGGTGACTACTTGAAGATGAAGAACTTCCGTTTGACCTATAACCTGCCTAAGTCGTTCTTGAAGAAGATCGGTTTGCGTTCTGCTTCGGTCTTTGTGCAGGGTGAGAATCTTTTCTGCTGGACCGCTTTGGATCACTACGATCCCGAAATGTCCACGACAGGTTACCGTTATAATGACCGCTATCCGACTGCTACAACTTGGACCGGTGGTGTTCGAATTAATTTCTAAAAAACGACAATCGCTATGAAAAAGATATTATTATATTTTATTGCTGTTGCCGGTAGTTGCATGTTGAATACGGGATGCGATGACTTCCTCGACAAGAGTTCCTATACGGTGGTTGACCAAAGTTGGGCTCTGCATACCGAAGAGGGTGTTGATGCCCTGTTGAACGGATTGTACAACTACGTAAGTTCAGCCGACTACTATGGTCGTCACATTTATGCCTATGAAATGGCAAAAGGACCGGATATTTTCCTGATTGCTTCGGGTGGTGGTCGTTTCGAGACCGAGCAACGCTATACCGAGGGTTCGCAGGGTGGAGGTCGTAATACCAACCTCTGGCAAAAATGTTATCAGGTTATTCGTAATGCTACGATTTTGCTCGAAGCTTTCGATAACAACGATATCAAAGGTGACGAACTGAATCTGAAACGTATCAAGGGTGAGGCTTTGGCTCTCCGTGGTATGGCCTATTTCGATCTGTTACGTTGCTTCGCTCGTCCGCCGATCTACTCTTGTACGTTTGGTGCAAAATACAACGAACTCTTTAAGTGGGGTGTCCCTCTGGTTAAAGATGTAGCGACGGGTACCAACTCGCACAATGTTGACATTATTCGTTCGACTGCCGATGACTCTTACGCTTATGTTGAGGAGAACCTCTTGGAGGCTGAGGCTTTGTTGGCAGAGACAAAATCGCTCAACATTCAGGGCCACATCAACCATGCAGGCGTTTGCGCATTGCTTATGCGTATGTACCTCTATATGGGTCTTTGGGACAGTGTAATCAATTGGGGTGAGCAAGCCGAAGCTTCGATGAAGACTTTCGGTAACACCATGTTGCCTTACGCTTCGTGGAATACCTCTTACTATCAGCCGTTCAATGCCGAGTCGATCTTCGAGTTGGGTTATTCGCGTACCGACAACCTCGGTTCGGATGCTCTCAGTTCCACGATGCACAAGCAGATTTACATGATGCCGGGTGACCCGCTGGATGGCACCGTGAAACTCAACACCGGTTATGCCGCTTACGGTATCCAGCCCGCTGCTCAAAAACTGCTGAAAGAGCATCCGCAAGATGTTCGTGCTTATCTGATCTGCGACTTGGGTGTTAAGGGTTACCTGACTTGCCGTCGCTATGTCGGTGTCGAGTACCCCAGCGTACACAACGTTCCCGTAATCCGCGTACCGGAGATCTACCTCTCGCTGGCCGAGGCTTGGACCGAGAAGGGACAGACTGCTACCGCTGCCGGTTACTATAACCTCGTGCGTAAAGCACGTACCAACGAGAACCCGGGCTTCGAAAGCTCCACAAAAGCGGATGTTCTCGAAGAGATCCTTCTCGAGCGTCGCCGCGAGATGATGTGCTGCGGCCACACTTACTGGGATTTCTTCCGTCGTGCTACTCGTTTCACTCGTGAAGGTACCGAGCGTGCTGCTTCGAAGACCGATATCTCCTTTGCAAGCGGTACTGCACAGTGGATCTATCCGATTCCTTATGCTGAGATGAACAACAACAAGGCTATTCGTGACCAACAAAACCCCGGATATGCTGACTACGTCGAGGTTCAAGAGGATTAGCCATAAGCCATTATTTGAATGACTAAAATGACTTAAATTATGAAAAAGATATTGTATATGATATGGTCGTTTGCCGCTATTTGCGGTGCGATCGGATGTAGTGACGACGGAGACGAGCTCAGACCCGAAGCCAACGAGCACTACACGGCTACAACAATGCTTTTCACCGCCGACCGTGGTGAACAAGTGGTGTCCCTGAACATTCAAGGCGATGACTATACGGTTTATACGCCGACTGCTGACAGCTGGATCACTTACCATAAGGCTGATGGCCAGTTGAAAGTTATGGTGCAAGCTAATACGACTGCCGAAGTTCGTGAGTCGAAGATCGTTGTTATCTCGAACGGTATTCAAGAGTCTATTCCTGTTGTTCAGGATATCGCCCGTCCTATGAGCTTCAAGACCGACCTGTTGGTTCGTGGTTTGGGTGGTACTCGTGAGTTCCCCTTCGAGTGTACTTGCGAAGGTCCGTTCAATATCGAGGTTGACGCTCTCTCCAAAAGCTGGTTGAGCGCAGAGATCAACGAGGATACCGGTGTTTTGACATTGACCGCTGTGGGTCAGCCTATTGGATCGACACAACGTTCGGGTAAAGTTACTGTTACGGCTACTTCTCCGCTGGGTATTCCTGCAACCTTCGTTTTGCCGGTTGTTCAATCGGCGGTTCGTGGTGACAGCTACGTTTTCACCATGCCCGATTTCTCGGAGTCGCGCGTATATAAAGTAATGTACGATGGCAAACAGCAGGCTGAGGTCTGCATGGAGTTCCTCACTGACTACAACTCTAAGGCCGACAACGTGAAAGTTAATATGCAGGCTATCGTTGTTTATCCTATCGGTGAGGATGGCAAAGCCGACCTCGCACAGGGTTATGTTGCTAAGGTTATCAAAGCCAACACCGGCGAATTTGCCTACACTTATGCTGCTCCTACCACTCCTATCCACGGTGGTACGGTAGCTTGGGACAAAGAGACCAACTCGATCATCTCTTATCGTGATGGTGTTCTCGAAACTGCTCCCAACCGTATCTGTATCCCGGGTGACGACGTTATCGGTCACGAGGTTGTTGAAAACGCCCTCGAATGTACCGTAGAGCCCGACCTCGTTTACGACAACCGTCCGAACGACACTCCGCGTGTTTACTCGATCGTGAAGGTTGCTACACAGTACTGGATGCGTGAAAACCTCATGGCTAAGTGCTGGGTTGACGGTGAGCGTATCCCCACGTCGTCGAGTCCTACTGAACGTTTGGCTGCCAAGAGTCCGTTTGCTTTGATTATCGGCAAAAAGACGGTCGATGGTTCGTCGAAAACTACGTTGTTCCAAGATCTTTGGACAGAGGATCCCGAAGATGCCGAAATCATCGAAACTCGTATCAAGACTACCGGTGTGATGTACAATTTCAACTGTATCAACCGTATCACTGTTCCTGAGGGGCAAACCTATCAAGAGTATTGGATGAACACGTTGGGTCACCGTGTCGATCTGCCGGCCGATGGCGATGTGCTTGCTCCCGAAGGCTGGATGGTTTGCGGTCGTGATCAGCTTGTTATGTTGCGTAACTATTGCGACGAACCGACAACCTATGTCGATGGTTCTCGCTCGAATCCCCGTACACGTCGTGTTCGTAACCTCGATGCTTGGCCGACTCTCTCCTATAAGAAGATCTTCGGTTGGGAAGACGAGGATATCACCGGGTTGAACTTGGTACTTACTCCGCGTTTCAACGGTGTTAGTACAGCCGGTGTTGACCAGTTGGGATGGCCGAGCGATTATGCCAATGTTTACCTCTTGACGCGTACCTGCATCCAGTGTATCAATGGTGACGGTTCGGGTACCTATGTGCCTGACACAGCAGGATTCCTTGCCTTTACGACTCAAAACGGTTCGTTCTACAACGAGTTCTACAACATGACTCGTGTTTGGGCCGTTCGTTGCATCCGTAAGTAATCATTTGAGTAATGTGGTGGACGGGAAGTCCCGTCCCCACCTTACCTTAAAAAAAATAAGACTATGAAACGATTTTTATATATATTGTTGTCGTTTGCACTCACCGGCGCAGTTGTTGGGTGTAGCGACGATGATACGATAACGCCTGATCCGGAAGAACCGATTGCAAACCCGTTGGTTTATGAGGTTGATCAGGTAATCTTTGGATCGCAAAAGTCGGAGAAGATCATTACGCTTACCAATATCGAGAGCGACGACTTCTTGGTAACCAAACCCCTCGACGACAAATGGTTGTCGTTTGAGAAAGGTGAGGGTAACACGATCGTCGTATCGGTAAAAGCCAACGCTTCGGACATCCGCGAGTCGAAGATTACAGCTCAATCGGGTTTGATCGTCGAAGAGATTCCCATCTGGCAGGATGCACCTCGCAGCATCAAGTTCCCGCAAATTCCCGATTTGCGCGGTACGGGAGGCTCTACGACCTTCGGTTTCACAGCCAATATCGCAGCACCGTTTGAGGTAAATGTTGCCGAAGCCGATCAGTCGTGGTTGAAAGTAACGGTGGATGGTGATGCCAAGACTGTTACTGCCGTTGCCGGACAGAATGTACCGAAAGCCGGTGATCGTACGGGAACGTTTACAATTTCGGGTTACTCGGAGTTTGGCGACTTCGTAGAGACCGAGGTTTCGGTAACTCAGGTTGGAATCGACCGCCCGAACTATAAATTCTCGTTGCCCGACTTCTCGGCATCGAAAGTTTATAAGGTGATGAATAATGGCGAGCAAATCGCCGAGGTTTGCTTGGAGTTCTTGGGTAGCGAAAATGCCGCTGCCAGTGTTACAGTCGATGCACAGGCTGTGGTAGTCTATCCGATGGGTAGCAACGGCAAAGCCGATCTTTCGAATGGCTACGTTGCCAAGATCGTCAAAGCCAACGATGGCTCGGGAACATTTACCTATACAGCTCCTACGACTGCCGTTCATGGTGGTAAGGTGGTATGGGATGCGGCCAACAACTGCATTTCGGCATACACTGCCGGTACCGAGGCTGCTCCCGTTGAGACAGTGGTTATTCCTGCCGACAACTTTGTGTTCACCGCCGAGACTTTTGCCGAGATGACCGAGCTCTCGACCGAGCCCGATGTGGTAGTCGATAATCGTCCGAACGATAAGTCGCGTACCTATACCGTTGTTAAGGTTGCTACACAATATTGGATGGGCGAGAATCTCAAAGCGCGTTGTTTTGTCGATGGTACGAAGATTCCAAATGTGGCGGATGGTACCGAATGGAAGACATGCAAAAAACCTGCTTGCTGTTTGATTCCCGTTAATGGTTTCGATGTTACCAATAATAGCGGAAACACTGCTACCATTGCCTTTGATATTTGGGATGAAAGTCGTGAAGAGGAATTTGAAACCGCGATAAATGATTTTGGAGTAATATACAACATATTGGCTATTAACAATATCACTGTGCCAGAATCTTCAACCACTCGTGAAGTGATTGAGGCGGTTGTCGATGATGATGGACATCTTCCCGTGGCAAATAATGCACTTGCTCCCGCCGGATGGAAAGTGCCTTCGCGTCCGGAGGTTAACAGTATGTGTTACTATATTCGTAATAATACCACATCGACTGTCGGATCCAAGCCTCTATACCGTCGTGTTCGTAAACTTACGGGATATGCCAGTTTGAAAGGAGTAGAATCCTTTGATACGAAATTTGGAGACGAGAATATTACCGGTTTGGGAATACAATTCGCCCCGTTGGTAAATAATAGCGGTGGAGGAAGAAAGCCTAATGCTGCCACCTATGTTTATTATCACACGCGATCCATGAGGGCAGAAGGAGCAGATTCTGCTTGGTGGTATTCCATGTCATTTAGTTATAACCCCATGGGTTCTACCTATGCTATGGGTTATCAGCCAGGAATGGAGATTCGTTGTATTCGCGAATAATTATTGAGTAATGTGGCGGACGGGAAGTCCCGTCCCCAACTTACCCTAAAAAACAAGACTATGAAACGATTTTTATATCTACTGTTGTCGGTAACAGCCTTTTGCGCAATGACCGGATGTAGCGATGACGACGGTATCACCTCGGGTGACGTAGTTCACAAGGTGGGTACAGTGTTCTTCATTGCCGATGAATCTTCGCAGATTGTTCCCCTGCGAAACATCCATACCGACGACTTCACAGCTTGGCGTCCCGACGCCGACAACTGGATTACGCTCGAACATATCGAGGGTAACCAACTGATCGTTCGTGTTACGGAGAACTTGGGCAAAGTGCGTACCTCGAAGGTTATTGTTCGTGCGGGCAATCAAGTTGAAGAGATCCCCGTTTATCAGATGGAGAAACGTTCGGTACGTTTCGACGGAATCGACGTTGTCAAGTTGCGCGGAGTTGGTGAGACCCAAGATATTCCACTCTTGATCTCGAACATGGAGCCTCCCTATACTGTGGAGAGCGAATCTACTTGGGTAAAAGCCGAGATCATTGATGCCAATCAGCTCACACCCGAGCCCACTCCAACCCCCGAAGAGCCCACTCCCGCTCCGGCAAATCAGCCTGTTGTTGATGGTCAACAAAGCCACATCATGCGACTGACTATGGAGGAGAACATCCCGGGTGCCGGTGAGCGTACCGCTACCTTGAAGATTTTGGGTTATTCGACTTCCGGCTCGCAGGTTTCGTTCAACGTTACCGTGAAGCAGGCCGCTACCTATCGCAAGAGCTACAAATTTGCTATTCCCGAATTCACCGATGGTACTAAGATCTATAAGGTGCTTGCCGAGGATGGCACGCAAGTAGCCGAGATCTGTAAAGAGTGGTTGGGCGATGTGAACAATGCCGCTGCGGGTATCGATATGCAGGCTGCTGTGGTTTACCTGATGGGTGAGAATGGCAAAGCCGATTTATCGAATGGTTATATCGCCAATGTATATAGAATCAATACCGGCGAGAATAACTACACCTACCGTGCTCCCGAGTTCAACGAAGAGATCTATGGCGGTCACATCGTATGGGACAAGGAGAACAACTGCATCGCAACCTACACGAAAGGTTCGTTGAAGGCTGCTCCCGAGTTGCTTTACGTCCCGGGTGATAACTATCCGCTCACCGAGGTTGAGCAACCCAATGCCGTAGAGGCTACCCTCAAACCTTACGTTGTCGAGGATAACCGTCCGAACGACACGCCGCGCACCTATACCGTTGTTAAGGTCGGTACGCAGTATTGGTTCGACCACAACCTGATGGCCAAGTATTATGTCGATGGTACGCTGATCGAGGAAAATACTGCATCGATGGCAGCCTTGAAGCCCTTTATCTTCTTCTGTTTCCGCAAAGCCGATGATTCGGGTAATACTTTCACGTTTAATTCACAACACACTGATCCTTACTATCAAGAGCAGATTGAGATCTTCTTGCAGAAATATGGAGCTTGTTATAATTTCAATGCACTCAACAAGACCATAATTCCAGAGGGTACAACACTCAAAGATTATTGGGCTCCGTTCTATGCTCTTTGCTACAACGGCTATTACTACGATATCCCCGAGAGTGAGAATATGCTCTGTCCCGCCGGTTGGATGCCTCCCAACGAGGCTGAGATCAGTCTCTATCAGGCTTATGTAGAGGATAAAACCTCCTACTTGGATTTGGGAATCGTTGATTCCAGTAATAAGGCCATTACAAATAATTACTATACACGTCACTGGCGCGTACGTGATATGTCTCGGTACCCTGAACGTGCACTTGCCAATTATGGATTTACCGATGAGAATATCACGGGCTTTACAGAGGTATTGACTCCGCGTATCAATAACGGTTCCTACGCTACGCCCTCCGGTACGAACTTGACCTATACCTATATGTTGAGCCGTACGATCATGCCGTTCATCTCCGGTAACGGAAGCAACGGTACCTTGGACGAGGAGGCTCCGGGTATTACATGCTTTACGGGTCAAAACGGTCAGTTCAAGAACCGTTGGTTTGGAATGACCGTAGGTTTTCCCGTACGTTGTATCCGTTTAGACTAATCGAAATAGGGTTGGCGGGGAGATTCCGCCAACCCCTATTTCGAAAAGTTGTAAAAGTTACATAAAATTGTAAATATAATAAAGTTTGTTTATGAAGAAAATGTTATATACACTTTGGTCGTTGGTAGCACTCTTCGCCTTTGTGGGATGTAGCGAGGACGATGAGGTCACCTCGGGTGAAGAGGTTTACAAGTCGTCTGCGATCTATTTCATTGCCGATGCCTCGTTGCAGGTTATCCCCTTGAAATACATCCACACCGACGAATTTACTGCTTGGCGTCCCGATGCCGACAGCTGGCTCACGCTCGAACATATCGAGGGTAACCAACTGATCGTTCGTGTTACGGAGAACTTGGGCAAAGTGCGTACCTCGAAGATTACGGTGCGTTCGGGTGGTATAATCGAAGAGATTCCGGTCTATCAGATGGAGAAACGTTCGGTACTGTTGGAGAACGAGATCGTCATTCGCGGTGTCGGAGGTTCTCAGACTGCACCTCTCTTGATTTCGAATATGGAAGCTCCCTATTCGGTAGAGGTTGAGGCCGAGTCGCAAAGCTGGCTTTCGGCCGAGATCGTTGACGAGTCGAATACCGAGCCTACGCCGACCCCCGAGGAGCCGACCCCTACGCCTGCTCCGACCAATCAGCCCGTTGTCGATGGTCAAGCCAAGCCGTTGCTGAAAGTGACCATGCAAGAGAACACTCCGGGTGCCGGTGAGCGTACCGCTACCTTGAAGATTTTGGGTTATTCGACTTCCGGCTCGCAGGTTTCGTTCAACGTTACCGTGAAGCAGGCTGCTACCTATCGCAATAGCTATTCATTCTCGATTCCCGAATTTACCGACTCGAAGGTTTATAAGGTGCTTGCCGAGGATGGAACACAGATCGCCGAGATCGCAAAAGAGTACTTGAACGATCAGAACAATGCCGCCGCCAATATCGATATGTTGGCCGCTGTGGTTTACCTGATGGGTGAGGATGGCAAAGCCGATCTCTCCGATGGTTATATCGCGCAGGTTTACAAAATCAATACCGGTGAAGAGCCTTATCTCTACCGCGAACCCGAGTTCAACGAAGAGATCTATGGCGGTCGCATCGTATGGGACAAGGAGAACAACTGCATCGCAACCCATACAAAGGGTACGTTGAAAGCCGCTCCCGAGTTGCTTTACGTCCCGGGCGATAACTATCCGCTCACTACCGAGGCTCCTGCCAACGTCAAGGAGGCTACGGTTGTAGCCGACGTCGTAGAGGATAAGCGTGCGAACGATACGCCGCGCACCTATACCGTTGTCAAGGTAGGTACTCAATATTGGTTGGGCGAAAACCTCAAAGCTCGCAGCTTTGTCGATGGTACTAAGATCTCCTGCGGTACTGCAACAGATTGGACAAATGCTCAGCAACCGTTGTGCGCTGCAACGTCACTTTCCGGAACCGTTTATTTGGATCTTTGGAACGATACCGAGAATGCCGAGGCTATTGAGAAAGAGATCTCTAAACATGGTGTTTTATACAATGGCAATTGTATCAATAACATTACTGTTATCGGCAATTTTCCGGCTACTTCCGCAGGAGCGACTGCTTTCTGGCAAGCTACCTATCAACCCGGGCCGTTGGCACCGGAGGAGAATGCACTTGCTCCAGAGGGATGGCTGATTCCGACCAAAGCGGAAACTACGGCACTTTACAACTATGTTGTGGATAACACGAATTATACCGGTTTAACAAATGTGCCGACATCTAATCCTACTCGCCCAACTCGTTTGCGTAAGATTATGGATGTGTCAAATGTGATGAACGATCCGGAGAATACGACCGGTACGGATCTCACTTTGCCGTGGGCAATGGACCAGAATATCTCGGGACTCGCTCTTTGTCCCAACTGTTGTTTATCAAAAGGTAAAAAATATAAAGATCCTTTTGCAAGCAATCAGAATATGTTGTTCTTGACTCGCGATCTCTTGCATCTTACCACCGGAAACACCGTAAATGATACATCGGCATTTGTGATGTGGGGTAATTATCAGGGTGGTATGAATAAGAACTATTTTGCCGTCTACTATGGCACTCCGGTTCGTTGCATCCGTAAGTAATCATTTGAGTAATGTGGTGGACGGGAAGTCCCGTCCCCACCTTACCTTAAAAAAAATAAGACTATGAAACGATTTTTATATATATTGTTGTCGTTTGCACTCACCGGCGCAGTTGTTGGGTGTAGCGACGATGATACGATAACGCCTGATCCGGAAGAACCGATTGCAAACCCGTTGGTTTATGAGGTTGATCAGGTAATCTTTGGATCGCAAAAGTCGGAGAAGATCATTACGCTTACCAATATCGAGAGCGACGACTTCTTGGTAACCAAACCCCTCGACGACAAATGGTTGTCGTTTGAGAAAGGTGAGGGTAACACGATCGTCGTATCGGTAAAAGCCAACGCTTCGGACATCCGCGAGTCGAAGATTACAGCTCAATCGGGTTTGATCGTCGAAGAGATTCCCATCTGGCAGGATGCACCTCGCAGCATCAAGTTCCCGCAAATTCCCGATTTGCGCGGTACGGGAGGCTCTACGACCTTCGGTTTCACAGCCAATATCGCAGCACCGTTTGAGGTAAATGTTGCCGAAGCCGATCAGTCGTGGTTGAAAGTAACGGTGGATGGTGATGCCAAGACTGTTACTGCCGTTGCCGGACAGAATGTACCGAAAGCCGGTGATCGTACGGGAACGTTTACAATTTCGGGTTACTCGGAGTTTGGCGACTTCGTAGAGACCGAGGTTTCGGTAACTCAGGTTGGTATCGACCGCCCTAACTATAAATTTACGTTGCCCGAATTTAAGTACTCCTATCCGTTGTCCGATCCGCAACCGCGAATCTACAAAGTAATGGTTGACGGTCAACAGATCGCTGAAATCTGCTTGGAGTGGCTGGGCAATGAGAATGCTGCTGACGATGTTACGGTTGATGCACAGGCTGTGGTAGTCTATCCGATGGCTTCGGATGGTAAAGCCGATCTTACGAAAGGTTATGTTGCCAAGATCGTTAAGGCCAATACCGGAAAAGCCTACACCTATGCTGCTCCTACGACTGCTGTTCATGGTGGTTCGATCTCATGGGATGTCGAAAACAACTGCATTGCATCTTATACTGCCGGTACCGAGGCTGCTCCCGTTGAGACAGTGGTTATTCCTGCCGACAACTTTGTGTTCACCGCCGAGACTTTTGCCGAGATGACCGAACTCTCGACCGAGCCTTATGTCGTGAACGACAATCGTCCGAATGACACACCGCGCACCTATACCGTTGTGAAGGTCGGTACGCAGTATTGGTTGGGAGAGTATTTGAAAGCCAAAAGTTTTACCGATGGTACACAAATTCCGTCGGTGAACAAAGACGCAGATTGGACAGCGGCATTGGTTCCGCGCGTGATGTCCATCGACTACGTATCGGGCAGTGTTCGAGATATCTATAATCCCGATAAGGCCGAAACCGTAGAGGCACAAATCCAAAAGTCGGGTGGTTTGGCTTACAATTTCAACTGTATCAACAAAGTAACTCTCCCCGAGGATACGACTTACAAAACCTATTGGAAGGCGTTGATCGACAAAGAATCGGATGGTATCTATGATCTGCCGGCCGATGGTGATATGCTCGCTCCTACGGGTTGGATGGTACCGTCAAATGATCAGGTGCTCTCCTTGAAATCGTATGTCGATGATGCTACGAAAGTCGATTTCGCTATTATTCGTCCGAGTGATAATGAAAATCGTACATTGCAGGTAGGTCGTACACGTCGTATTCGTGATGTCAGCAACTGGCCTGATTATCATTCTTTGGATGCTTGTCAAGACCAGAACATTACCGGTTTGGGTCTTACGTTGACCCCGCGTTTTTCAGGCTCAAGTTTCGCACGTCCGTTATTGACTAATAACTGGACAGTTGAGTTCGTTCACTTGTTAACTCGTAGCCTCAAATATACAAGCAGTGATGTCATGTTCCGTTGTTATACGTTGCAGAACGGATCGTATTTGAACGATTTCTACAATGTGCAGTACGGTATGTTAGTTCGTTGCATCCGCAAATAGTGAATTGCTCCGATAGATTTTGTGATTAGGTAGCCGAGAAATCGGCTACCTAATTGTGAAAAATAGCTATTAAGAACAAGCTTTATTGATAAATATTTGATTATGAAAAAAATCGTATTAACAGTCTGTCTGTTTGCAGTTGCGGCATTTGTTGCCGAGGCACAGGTGCAACGCGGAGGTTATACTTTTGTCGATGAGAGTGTTGCTCCGCATACGCCGTGCGTAGGACAGGGACTGACCGGCAACTGCTGGAATTTCAGCGGCACATCGTTTATCGAGAGCGAGTTGAAACGTCAGGGTAAAGGAGAGTTCGACCTGGCTGAGATGTGGATTACGCGCCACGCTTTCATGGAGAAAGCTCAAACTTTCATGTTGCGCGGTCGTGCGCGTTCCAAAGGATCGGGCGGATCGACCGATGTCTATTACCTCTTCAAAAATCACGGTATCGTGCCCGAAGAGGCATACCCGGGACTTAACTATGGCACCGAATCGCACAAACATTGGGAACTGAATTCGGTGATCAATGCCTATGTGCAGGGTGTCAACAAAGGCCGCCGCAAAGATGGCGGGTTATCGACGGTATGGACCGATGGCTTGAACAATATTCTCGACGCCTATTTTGGCGAAATTCCCGAGAAGTTCACCTACAAAGGCAAAGAATATACCCCGAAATCGTTTACCGAGAGCCTCAATCTCAATACCGACGATTTTGTGAATATCACTTCCTATTCGCATAAACCTTACTATGCTCCCTATATGTTGGAAGTGTCGGGTAACTGGGTCCCCCAATTCTATTACAACTATTTCTATAACCTGCCGCTCGACGAGATGATGGAGGTGATGGAGTATGCCCTTGCAAACGGTTGCACGCTCAGCTGGAATGCCGATATTACCAACCCGGGTTACTGCAAAGAGAAGGGTATCTGCGTTTATCCCGTGACCTCGATGGCCGATATTCCGGAGAGCAAACGTGCAGAGTGGGCCGGCTATACCGACGAGATGTTACAGCAGTTGGGTGATCGTGAGAACAAGAAAGAGTGCTTCACCCGTCCGGTTGTGGAGTACGAGGTGACGCAGGAGCGTCGTCAGCGCGGCTACGAGGCGATCACGACCACCGAGAACCACTGCATGCACATCGTGGGTCTGTGCCGTGACCAGAACGGAAACCGTTTCTACAAGATCAAGAACTCGGCGCATGGCAAAGGAGGCATCTATCAGGAGGGCGATTACTACTACTGCTCGGTGCCTTATATGCGTTATTTCACGATGAGCCTTGTGGTACACAAAGACGGTGTTCCGGCGCATATTGCAGAGAAATTAGGATTGAAGAAATAGCAAAATCAAAAAATAGAGATTAACGAAATTATGAAACGAATTTATTTGTTGGTTGCCGCTTTCCTATCGATGGGAACGGTGGCATCGGCCCAAACTATCGAGGGTTTCGATTTCGAGGATAAAGAGGTGTTGTTTGCAACTCCGGTCAAGAGTCAAGGCAACACCAGTTGCTGCTGGGATTTCGCCGGTCTTTCGATGGTCGAGAGTGAAATTTATCGTATGACCAAACGCGAGGTCGATCTTTCGGAGATGTGGATCGCGCGTCACGCTTACTATGAGAAGGCGATACGTTATGTCCGCATGCACGGAAAAACCTCCTATCGCGCCGGAGGTCTTGTCAACGATGTGATGCACATCATCAAAAAATATGGTCTTGTTCCCGAGGAGGCTTACAAAGGTTTGCGTTACGGAACTCCCCGCCACCAGCACGGTGAATTGGTCGAGGCGTTGCGTGCTTATTGCGACGCTGTGGTGGCCAACAAGAACGGTACGCTTTCGACGGCTTGGATTCGTGGTTTGAACGGTATTCTCGACGCTTATCTCGGACGAGTTCCGAAGTCGTTTGAGTACGAGGGGCAAAAATATACGCCGCAGAGCTTTACCGAAATGTTGGGATTCGACCCTACGGCCTATGTCGGTGTGACTTCGTTTGAGTGCTATCCGACCAACGAGTGGGCACAGTTTGAGGTTCCCGACAACTGGATGTGGAACTTGATGTTCAATGTCGAGTTGGGTGATTTGCGCAAGATGTTGAGCCACTCGATCGAGAAGGGTTATACGGTAGCTATGGCGTGCGATATTACCAACCTCAACTTCAAGAAACGCCCGCAGGTGGCTCTGTTGCCGGCACGTAACAACAAAGAGATCCGTACGGAGGATATCAACCGTTGGCCGTCGATCACACGCGAGATCCGCAAGAACATGAGGACTTTCGCTGAACCGATCCCCGAACGCGAAGTGACTGCTCAACGTCGCAACTCGTCGTTCCTCAGCTACTTTACCACCGATGACCACGCAATGCATATCATCGGCTTTGCATACGACAAGAACGGCACTCGCTATCTGAAAATCAAAGACTCGTCGCACAAAGACGGCAAAAAGGGTGTGGGAACCTTGCGTTACATGTCGGAGCCTTATATGCTCTACATGAGCACTTCGTTCTTGTTCCACAAAGATGCTGTTCCGTCGGATATTCTCGAAAAGATGGGTTTGACAGCCAAGAATGACAAAGCGAAAAAGTCGAGCAAGAAGAAGAAATAATACGATTCCCTATTCGATTGAAAAAGAGGATTGTCCGAAAAAAATCGGGCAATCCTTTTTGTTTGTTGCGACAGGGTGTGTGCCGGAATAATCTCTGAGCGTTCATGAATTGTTGAAAAGTGTGAGGCTTTCACTCGGTTTTTTGGAGATTATTTTGTATCTTTGAACGCAAAAACGTTTTTTGTTTCAAAAATACGATTCGAATTACAATGAAAAAAGTTGATGTGATCCTCGGCTTACAGTGGGGTGACGAGGGCAAAGGAAAAGTCGTTGATGTTCTTACGCCCCGCTATGAGGTGGTTGCGCGTTTTCAGGGAGGTCCTAACGCTGGTCACACCCTCGAATTCAACGGTGAGAAGTATATCCTTCGTTCGATTCCTTCGGGAATTTTTCAGGGAGGTAAACCCAATATTATCGGCAATGGTGTAGTGCTCGACGCCATCTTGTTCCGTGGTGAGGCCGAAGAGTTGGCAAAGAGCGGTCATGATTTGACCAAACGGCTTTTCATTTCGAAGAAGGCTCACCTGATCCTGCCGACACATCGTATGTTGGATGCTGCTTATGAAGCGGCCAAAGGCAGTGCCAAGATCGGTACAACCGGCAAGGGTATTGGTCCGACCTATACCGATAAGATCAGCCGTAACGGTATGCGTGTCGGTGACTTGTTGCGACCGGATTTCAAAGAGGTGTACGAGCGGGCAAAGACGCGTCACGAGCAGATTTTGCGCAGCTTGAATTTCGAATACGATATCACCGAGTTGGAGAAACAGTGGTTTGAGGCCATTGAGTATCTCAAACAATTCCCCATCATTGATAGCGAATATTTTATAAATAAAGCGTTGGCCGAAGGTCGTAGCATTCTGGCCGAGGGTGCGCAGGGTACGTTGCTCGATGTGGATTTTGGTTCTTATCCGTTTGTGACGTCGTCGAATACGGTATGTGCCGGTGTTTGCACGGGACTTGGTGTGGCTCCCCGCCGTATTGGAGAGGTCTATGGAATTTTCAAAGCTTATTGTACGCGTGTCGGTAGCGGCCCGTTCCCTACGGAACTTTTCGATGAAACGGGTGCCGAGTTGCGTCGGATCGGACATGAGTTCGGTGCTGTTACGGGGCGTGATCGTCGTTGCGGATGGCTCGATATGGTGGCTTTGAAATATTCGATCATGATCAACGGGGTTACACAACTTATCATGATGAAATCGGATGTGATGAATGATTTCGATACGGTTCGTGTTGCTACGGCTTATGAGATCAATGGCGAACGTACCGAAGAGTTCCCCTTCGGTGTTTCCGACGAGATCAAACCAATTTATACAGACTTTGAGGGTTGGAAATGTGACTTGCGTAGCTGTCGCAGTTACGATGAATTCCCCGAGGCTTTCAAACGTTATATCGAGTTTATCGAACAAGAGACGGGTATCCCCGTGAAGATCGTTTCGGTCGGTCCCGATCGCGATGAAACCATTGTTCGATAGATCAAATATTCAGAAATAAAATTTCAACTTATGAACAAACCTCTGAAAATTGTTGTTCTGGCCAAGCAAGTGCCCGATACCCGCAATGTGGGTAAGGATGCGATGACCCCCGAAGGAACGGTCAACCGTGCGGTGCTTCCGGCTATTTTCAATCCCGAGGACCTCAATGCCCTCGAAGCGGCGTTGTCGATGAAAGATCGTGTGGCCGGATCCACAGTATATGTGCTGACGATGGGCCCCCAGCGAGCAGCCGATATTATTCGTGATGCCATGTTCCGTGGAGCCGATGGCGGATGTCTGTTGTCGGGGCGCGAGTTTGCAGGCTCGGATACATTGGCAACCTCTTATGCGTTGTCGTGCGCATTGAAAAAGTTAAATCCCGATGTAATTGTTGCCGGCCGACAGGCTATCGATGGCGATACGGCACAGGTAGGCCCGCAGGTTGCCGAGAAGTTGGGGCTGCCCCAAGTAACCTATGCCGAGCAGATTATAGAGATCAAAGAGGATACATTGGTAATCAAACGACGCTTGGAGCATGGAGTTGAAGTGGTCGAGTGTCCGATTCCGGCGGTTGTTACGGTCAATGCATCGGCTGCTGAGTGCCGCCCGCGCAATGCGAAACGTGTGATGACCTATAAGTTTGCGATGGCCAAGTCGGAGATTGCGGCTGATCCCGAGTCGATGGCGGCTCAACGTGCTATGGCCAAACCGGCCTTGCAGATTGTCGAGTGGGCTGCTGCCGATGTCGATCCCGATCCGGAGCAGTTGGGTCTGTCGGGCTCTCCCACGAAAGTTAAAAAGATCGAGAATGTGGTATTCCAAGCCAAAGAGGCCAAGAAACTTACCGCCGCCGATGAGGATATCAATTCACTGATGGTTGAACTTATTGCGAGCCATACGCTCGGTTAATCCGCTGAAAAGATGAACAATATTTTTGTATATATCGAACTCGAAGGCGGCAAGGTCGCTGATGTGAGTTTAGAGTTGCTGACCAAAGGCCGAGAATTGGCTGATACACTGAACGTGAAACTCGAAGCTGTGGTAATAGGCTCGAATGTTCAAGGTCTCAATGAAGAGTTGGCTAAATATGGTGCGGATACAGTATGGGTGGCTGATGATGCTATTTTCTCGCCGTTCCGCACGTTGCCCCATACGGCTGTGATGTGCGGCCTGATCGAGCAGGAGAAACCCCAAATTGCTCTTTTCGGTGCTACCTGCGTAGGCCGTGACTTTGCGCCGCGCGTATCATCGGCCTTGCATAGCGGCTTGACCGCCGACTGTACGCAATTGGAGATTGGTGGTCATAAAGATCCCAAAACCGGTAAAGAATACACCGACCTGCTGTATCAAATCCGTCCTGCTTTCGGCGGTAATATCATCGCAACGATTGTCAATCCCGACCATCGCCCGCAGATGGCTACCGTTCGCGAAGGTGTGATGCGCAAAGAGTTAGCTGCGACACCTGCCGCCGGCGAGGTGAAGACGATCGAGTGGCAGAAGTTTGTCAAAGATGCTGATTTGGCTGTGAAGATCATCGATCGCCAAATCGAGGAGCGTAAAATTGATATCAAAGGTGCCGGTGTTATTGTGGCCGGTGGTTATGGTATGGGCTCCAAAGAAAATTTCAAATTGTTGCATGAGTTGGCCGATGTTTTGGGCGCAGAAGTTGGTGCCAGCCGCGCTGCTGTCGATGCCGGTTTTACGGAGCATGCTCGACAGGTAGGTCAGACAGGTGTAACGGTACGTCCGAAACTCTATATTGCCTGCGGTATTTCGGGACAGATTCAGCATACTGCCGGTATGGATCAATCGGCTATGGTTATCTCCATTAATACCGATCCGGATGCCCCGATCAACAAAATCGCCGACTATGCCATCACGGGTGATGTCAATGAGGTGATTCCCAAGATGATTAAGTACTACAAACAAAATTCGAAGTAATGGCTAATTTCTTTTCAGATAATAAGGATTTACAGTTCCATTTGCAGCATCCGATGATGCGCAAAATCGTGGAACTGAAAGAGCGTGGCTTTGCAGAGAAGGATCTTTACGATTACGCTCCGCAGAATTTCGAAGATGCGATGGACTCTTATCGTCGTGTCTTGGAGATTGCAGGTGAAGTATGTGGTGATGTTATTGCTCCCAATGCCGAGAGTGTGGACCATGAGGGGCCGCGTGTCGTAAACGATCATGTGGAGTATGCTTCGGGAACGGTTGAGAATATGAAAGCCGTTGTCGATGCCGGTTTGAGTGGTTTGACATTGCCGCGTAAATACGACGGACTGAATTTCCCGTTGATCTGCTTCGTGATGGCCAATGAAATGGTGGCTCGTGCAGATGCCAGCTTCGAGAATATTTGGGGCTTGCAGGATTGCGCCGAGACACTTAATGAGTTTGCCTCCGAGGAGCAGAAACAAAAATTCTTGACATGGGTTTCGGCCGGTGCAACTTGTGCAATGGATCTTACCGAACCCGATGCAGGATCGGATCTGGGTGCCGTAATGTTGAAAGCAACATGGTCGGAGGAGAAGCAGACGTGGTTGCTCAATGGTGTAAAACGTTTTATTACGAACGGTGATGGCGATGTGTCACTCGTCTTGGCACGTACCGAGGAGGGAACGACCGATGCGCGAGGCCTGTCGATGCTTGTTTACGACAAACGTGATGGCGGAGTAAAGGTGCGCCGTATTGAAAATAAACTTGGTATCAAGGGCTCGCCGACCTGCGAGTTGGTATTTACCAATGCTCCGGCACAGTTGGTCGGCGATCGCAAGATGGGTCTGATCAAATATGTGATGTCGCTGATGAATGCCGCTCGTCTGGGTATTGGTGCGCAGTCGGTCGGACTTTGCGAAGCAGCCTATCGTGAGGCTTTGAAGTATGCCCATGAGCGAGAGCAGTTCGGTAAGCCGATCATTCGGTTTGCAGCAGTTTCGGAGATGCTCTCGAATATGAAGGCCAAGTTGCAGGGTGCTCGTGCTCTGTTGTATGAGACTTCCCGTTTTGTAGAGGTGTATAAGCAATATATGCATATCTCGCACGAGCGTTCGCTTGAAGCTGAGGAGCGCCAAGAGATGAAATTCTACAATCGTTTGGCCGATGGCTTTACTCCGTTGGTAAAACTCTTCTCGTCGGAGTATGCCAACCAACTGGCTTACGATTCGATCCAGATTCATGGCGGTTCGGGCTTTATGAAAGATTATCCTTGCGAGCGTCTTTATCGCGATGCCCGTATCATGAATATCTACGAAGGTACTTCGCAGTTGCAGGTTGTCGCTGCGATCAATGCGGTGACGAAAGGTACCTTTATGGAACAGATCGAGCGTTATGCTGCTGCCGAATATGTCGAGACCATGCAGCCGATCGTTGCCAAGTTGAAGGAGTTGACCGCGAAGTTTGCCGAGATGCAGACCTATGTGGAGACCCTGGATAAGGAGACTGCCGGATTCAAAGATTTCCATGCCCGTCGTTTGGTGGAGACTGCCGGACATATTATCATTACCTATTTGTTGGCTCGTCAGTCCTGCGAGTGTGCTGATTACGCCGATTCGGCACGAATCTTCTGCAAGATGGCCGCCGGTAAGGTGATGGAAGCCTATTCTTATGTGATGAGTTCCACAGCCGAGGACGTAGCATTGTTCAAGGCTGTTGAAACCGAGTGCTAATTGATTTGATTCCAAGTCGGGGATTGGTATATTTCCGATCCTCGACTTTATATTAACCCCAAATACAATAATGTCATGAAGAAAATTTTAGCTTTTGTCGCTTTGACTTTTGCGGGTACTGCTACGGCTCAGTACTATCAAGATTCGGCAAATGTCGATATGTTGCGCCATGTTGCAGCAGAAACCATGCAACGTACGGAGATTGTCCTTCCTCAGGTAAATGGATATAATGTCTATAAAGCCGATCTTCATACCCATACCATCTTCTCGGATGGACAAACAACTCCTGAATATCGTGTTCGTGAGGCTTATTTCGATGGCTTGGATGTCTTGGCTGTTACCGACCATGTTGAGGTGCGTACCTATGAGGGTAAGATGTTGAGCTTCTTGAAAGGCTATGTTCCCGAAGGTACAAAGGTTATGAATAACCGAATTCATTACAAGGCAAGCGATGCACGAGGTATTCAGTCCGATTTGAATTGGTCGGTTGAGTTGACCAAAGCGGCTGCCGGCGAATATGGCATTACGATCATCCCCGGTACGGAGATTACGCGTGATCCGAAACTCTATGGCCATTACAATGCGCTTTTTACAACCGACAACAATAAGATCTATGATGTCGATCCGCTGGTGTCGTTACGCAATGCTCGCAAACAAGGCGCATTGATTATGCACAACCATCCGGGATGGCGGCGAGAGAATCTCGAATATCTCGATTTCGAGGTCAAAGCCTATGGTGAGGGGCTGATCGATGGTATTGAGGTGATGAACGGCCGAGAATTTTATCCCAAAGTTATCGACCGTGCTCGCGAAAAGAGCCTCTTTGTCTCGGCAAATACCGATATCCATTCCACGACGGCAATGGAGTATCGACTTGATGGCAATTGTCGCAACATGACGTTGATCCTCGCCAAAGATAAATCGCTTAAATCGTTGCGTGATGCTTTGGAGGCTCGTCGTACATTGGCCTATGCGTTTGGAACATTGGCCGGTGATGAACAGTTGCTCAAAGAATTCTTCTTGGCTTCTGTTAAGGTTGAGAAGATATATACCAACAAAAAAGAGGCTCGCATCGTGCGGCTGACGAATACTACATCGTTGCCTTATCTGATCCGTATATCGGGTAAAAATCCCCTAAATATCAAACCTTTCTCGGCAATACAGGTTACTGTCGCGAAAGATGAGAAATTCCTCTTCGAGGTATGCAACATGTGGTGCGGAGCGGATCGCCACCCGAAAATCGAGATGGGATTGTAGTTTGTGTCTTGTATACAACGCCTACAAAAAGAGGCTGTCGCAACATGCGTGTTGGACAGCCTCTTCTGTTTTTAATGATTATTTCTTTCTCTCCTCTTCCCAATGGAATGGCGCAAAGTCGGAAGCAGCCTGTGGATCCTGCCATGATGGTTTGCGCATCGCATAGATAATGAAGGGTGCTCCTACGACAACGATACAGCCAATGATCAGTACCGAGAACCATACGGTATTACTACCTGTCGATATCTGGCTGGGTGGCACGAAGCTGAGTATGAACGCCAACAGTGATCCGCAAAAGCCGACAACACCCAACACCCACATCAAGAGGTTGCCTTTGCCGAGTCGGAACGGACGTGGGGTATCTTTCATCTTATAGCGTAGTACGATGGCTGCCGAGAACATCAACATATACATAATAAGGTATAACAACACCGTAAGTTGAGAGAGAATCTGGTAGAACGATTGTACGGAGGGCATTACGACAAATAGCAAGGCCAATAACGTTACTAATCCCCCTTGAAGAAGCAGAATATTGCGTTGTACTCCTTTTTTGTTTGTCTTTTGAAAGAAGGGAGGCAGATAACCGGCTTTACCTACGGCAAATATACCTTTCGAAGGACCCGCGACCCATGTGAGTACTCCGGCTAAAACGCCAAACATCAAAGCAATGGCAATGATGGGACCTGCCCACGAGATGTGCAGATATTTGAAATAGTTGTCGAACCCGATCAACAGTGATTGCGTGAGGCTAATCTCTTTGGCCGGAATGATCAGTCCCAAGGAGAAAGTGCCCAATACAAAAATACATACCGTGATGATTGATCCGATAATGATCGCTTTGGGGTAGTTTCGTGATGGATTCTTTACATCCATGACGTGGATACCCATCATCTCCATACCGGCGTAGAAGAGGAAAATACTGCTGGCCAATACCAAATTGTTGAATTTCGACAGATCGGGGAAGAATCCTTGCGACATATCCATATGGTTATGTCCTCCTGTGGCAAGATAGATGCCTCCGAGTATGATCAACAGAGCTGCCGGAATAATTGTGCCGATCATACCGCCCCATTTACTGATCTTACCTACCCAGTCGAGACCTTTCAGGGCAATAAATGTCGCAATCCAATAGATCGCCAGAACCATCAATAGCGTGAAGACCTTGTTCGATGCTAAGGCCATGTCATGCGCTTCGTTTGTGCCGATAAATGCAATCGATACCGCGCCAAATGTCAAAACCGTGGGATACCAGATTGTCGATTCGATCCATTGTAGCCAGATTGCCAAAAATCCGATACGAGAGCCATAGGCTTCGCCGACCCAGCGGAATACACCGCCTTGTTTGTCCGAGAACATGGCGGCTAACTCGGCCGCTACCATCGCCGTAGGAATTAGGAAAACGAGGGCTGCAAACAAGTAGTAGAAAGCCGAGGAAAGTCCATATACCGCCTCTGCGGGGAGACCTCGCAAACTGACGACCGCCGTGACATTCATGATGGCCAGTGTCATGACGCTCAATTTGAAACCTGTAGTTGTGGTCGTTTTTTTTACATCCATAGAATAGTGCGTTTTTGGTTTTTACGAGGGGCATAGGTGCAACTACCGTGCAAATTGATTGAGATCCATCTGTTTTTGCCTGCTTATAGGATGAACTTATCGAATTATAAAAAAAGACAATTAGGAATTTATGGTGTTTTAGACCGAAATATATACCTTTGCTTACACAAACAAAAACACACATAACAAACATTAAAATTTTTGAATTATGGCAAAGAAATTTCGTTGTACAGTATGCGGTTATATCCATGAGGGAAATGAGGCTCCCCAAGAGTGTCCTCTCTGCCACGTTGGCGCTGATCAGTTTGAAGAGGTTCAGGAACCCGAAGAGGATGGTCCGCTGAATTTTGTAACCGAGCATAAATTAGGTGATGGCAAAGGTGCCAATGCCGAGTTGTGGAAAGGTCTTCAAGACCATTTTATGGGCGAATGTACAGAGGTTGGTATGTACTTGGCAATGAGCCGTCAAGCCGACCGTGAGGGCTATCCTGAAATTGCAGAGGCGTTTAAGCGTTACGCATGGGAAGAGGCTGAACATGCCGCTAAATTTGCCGAGTTGATTGGCGAGGTGGTATGGGATACCGAAACCAACCTCTACAAACGTATGAATGCCGAGTGTGGCGCTTGTGATGGAAAGATGCATTTGGCTAAGATTGCCAAAGAGCAGAACCTCGACGCGGTACATGACACGGTGCATGAGATGGCAAAAGACGAGGCTCGTCACGGCAAAGGTTTCGAGGGCTTGTATAAACGCTATTTTGGGAAATAATCCATCTTTATAGATGACAAAAAGCTGTCGAATAAGGTGATTTCAGCGTTACACTTGCCCCCAAAATGCTCATTTACGCTGGGTAAACTCCGCTTTTTCGGGCTTCGCGAGCCTTGAAATCCCACTTGTTATACAACTTTTACGAGAAGAGGCTGTCGCAACACTACTTGTTGGACAGCTTCTTCTCTTTTTTCTGTAATTGATTGAGAACCCCATTGCGAATCTGGAAGATGAATTCCAATTTGTCGGATACCCATTCGTAGCCTTGTTGTGCTAATCGGGCCACATCGTAGATTGTTTCTACCTCTGCACGAATCTCCTCCACATATCGTCGAATCGATAACATATAGATTAGCATTGTCAGGATAACGAAACATATTCCGACAATCAAAGCCGAAAGAGTAAACGAACCGATAAGAGCCGATAACCAAACAATCGTTGCTGTTACGAGCAACAGAATGGCCATGACAGCCGAGAGGAGGAAAAAGATGAGTGAAACAACAAAACGTCCACCACCGGATCGGTTATCTCTTTGCATAGAGTAGGTAACGATGAGAAACTATTTGTCGCATTTGCAGCGAGCCTCCTCTATCTGCTCCTGTACCTGCTCTACTTTGTTCTTTATACGATCGATCTCATCGTCGATGAAATCTTTGATTTGTTTGCGCAACTCAGGACCGGATTGGGGTGTCAGGAGCATGGTAAGCGCCGAACCAACAACCATGCCTCCGATGAGCGAAACGATGGCAACACCTGTGCTTTTCATAGTTGTAACATGTTAGATTGTTATACATTCTTTTACAATTTCGATGTCGGTTATTTTGTTCGTTTGTTTAGCTGTCGGTTGCAAGAAGAAGGGCATCTTTTCTCCTCAGCTGCGTCCGGATCAGTTGTCGCTCACGAAATCAATACGGATAACCGACACCGAAATTTGTACAAAGTTTGTTGCAAAGTCCGAGCCAGAAATTGTATCTTTGTCCATATGAATCTCACTCTTCCGACAACTGTGGCCTTTACGGGGCATAGATCCTATGACGGGTCAGCTGCTGATATGCTGAAAAATTCAGTAGAGACCCTTTATGAGCGGGGTATGCGCACCTTTTTGTGTGGGATGGCCGTAGGATTTGACATGGCTGCTGCCGAGGCGGTTATTGCCGGTAGGGAATTACATCGAGATATTCGTTTGGTGGCTGTTGTCCCTTTCGGTGAACAGGCAATGCGTTTCAACGACACCGATCGTGAGCGATTTCAGACAATATTGAGGGCTGCCGACGACACGCTTCTCCTCTCTGCCGAGTATCATGCCGGCGTTTATGCCTTTCGTAATAACTATTTGGTAGATCATGCTGCGGTTGTCGTCGCATGGTTCGATGGATCCTCCGGAGGAACCGGTTATACCGTGCAACGGGCATTGTCCCGTGGTCGAGAAGTGATCAATCTATATCCGAACGTTGATATCCCTCAGCAATATACCCTGTTTTAGGGTTGGATTAAAACAACGAAACGGTCCAACAAGGTGATTTCAGCGTTACGCTTGCCCTCAAAATGCTCATTTACTCTGGGTAAACTCCGCTTTTTCGGGCTTCGCAAGCCTTGAAATCCCACTTGTTATACAACTTCTACGAAACGAGGCTGTCGCAACACTACTTGTTGGACAGCCTCGTTTCGTGGGGAGAGCATGGATTATCTCCAATTCAAGATCTTGTAGAAATCGTACTCTTCGGGGTTCGAAACATAAGCTTTGGCCGCTTCATAGTCTTCGGGAGTGAGTGCATTGATGATATTATCCACCACCGAAGAGAATTTGTCCGATTTGATGTCCACCAAGCGGGGCGGAATCTTACCCGACACGGGATCTTGCAGATCTTTCAGGTAGAGCGGCGAAACATTGCCCTCCGAGTCAACATATACCATGCAACCGGTTTTGCCTTCGGAGAAGAGTTTGTAAACACCGATACCTAACTCCGAGCAGTAGGTCAAGTCGTAAGCAATGGGGGTTTGGCAACGAATCTCATATCCGAGTTCAACGGGGCGATTCTTGACTTTAAGTTTCAACTCTTGTACCTTCTTGTCGATCATCTCGCTGAAAATATGCGCCTTCGATACCTTACCCAATTCGGGATGTCCGTGTTCGTCGTAGGTGAAATGAATTCCGCTCTTGCGGATCTCCTCGTCGGATAACGCATGGAATACACCCTCCGAGATGATGGCTGCACCATAGTTCATTCCCATAATCTTGCGTTTGATGATCGACGAGATAACCAAGTTGACAATCTTCTCAACGGTAATCTCTGTTTTATCAAACATTTCGGGAATAACGATCATCGGGTAGTGGCAAGCCTCACCGATTCCGAAGGCCAAGTGTCCGGCCGAACGACCCATAGCAGCCAATACGAACCAGTTGCCGCTGGTGCGAGCATCTACATAGACCGCACGAGCAATGACAGAACCCTTGTCCTTGGCCGACTCATAGCCGAATGTGGGAGCTCCACAAGGAAGGGGAAGATCGTTGTCGATGGTCTTGGGAACATGGATGTTGGCAATAGGGTATTGCTTGGCTTCGAGGAATTTGGCAATGCGATTTGCTGTTGATGCGGTATCGTCTCCTCCAACAGTGACGAGCAACTTGATGTTGTTGTCGGTGAAGAATTTGAGGTTGAAATTGTTCTCGAAATCCGAATCCTTCGGCTTAAAACGGCTCATTTGCAAGAACGAGCCACCTTGGTTGAATATTCCATCTGCCATCAGATAGCTGATATCTACGATGCGAGGATTTGGATTAAAAAGACCTGTATATCCCTCGTGGAGACCGATTACGCGATAGCCTTTGTTGAGAAAAGTTTTTGCTACACTGCCTACCACAGTATTCATACCGGGAGCCGGACCGCCGCCGGTAAGGATTGCAATTGCTTCTTTCATGATTTTGATGTGTTTATAGTTATAAAAACATGTTTATTTCTTACTATGGCACAAAAATACACAATTTCCCCCAAACCTACAACTATGGAGGAAATTGTGTCATAAAATTGTTCCGATTAACCGGTAGCTAATCGGGATACGCTATTAATAGAAATCTCCAAAATAGATTGCATTCATGAATATCTTCATGGTTGCAAACCAATAAGAGCGGAAATTAAGGTTATCCGTGAAGTAGATGACGCGTCCTTGTCCGCATTTGATGACAAATGCTGCCGGAGCATTGCTGTATCGTCCGAGATTGGTTTGCGAAATGCAACCCGACAAAAGCGGTGCTGCCGTATATTGCATCGGCTCGAAATCGAACTGACTCTGAGTGCGATCGATGGCAATGTTGTTGCGTTTGAATACGGGGATCTCGGTTTGTTCATAACCATAGCCTATTGGCGATGAGGTGTCGAGTGTTGCGTTGACGATGATGCCGTAATTCTTCTCGGCATTTCCGCCTCCCTTCGGATTTGGGATTCGTTTGATGGTGCCGAGTTTTGCCGAACGAATGTTGTTCAGTCCTATTCCGGTGACGATGAGTGTTCCGCCACGCTCTACCCAATCGTGCAGAATGGTATAGGATTTGGGAAGAATCGGCTCTCCTGTCGTGCCGTTGAGCATTGTCAAGACATTGTACTGATCCAGATTCTTGATTTTGTGCAGTCGATTAAAATCGATACGGGTCGGGTTAAGACCGAATCGTCGATCGAGCATAAACCATACTTCACCGTTGTCACGAGGTTGGAACCCACGTCCGAGTACCATGGCGATTTTGGGAAGACGTACTGCTCGTAGAGCGGCTTTGTCGTTCGGCAGATTGTT
>CAZGPA010000012.1:0-49663 GCA_964527525.1 uncultured Alistipes sp.
TATCGTTGGCTCTGCTGGTGATGGTAAAGTGGCTGACAACCATGCCGAGAATGGTAAGATCCTTATCGATCAGCAGACCGGCTATTATGGTGACAAAGATACAAACGCCGGAGCGGTAATCGGTCGTAAAAATGCCGGTTTGACCGAGTCGAACAACACTTCGGAGAATGTTGAGATTGCACAGGCTGTCGGTACAATTGCCGCTTTGCAGGCTGTTTTGGACAAAGTTTCGGGTAACATTGTAATCAACCTGATAAACGATTTGGCAGGTGATGTAACCGTAACCGAGAAACAAGACATCACCATTACGATCAATGGTAACAGCAACAAATACGATGGCCAGATCGCAATCTATGGTAATAGTAGCGATACCAACTCTACGTTGATCCTCAAAAACATCAACTTCGAGACTTCGACTGCCAGCCAAGTGTTTATCTATGCTTTCAACACTGCAGCTGGTGATTATTCGCGTTATGCTGACAATGTAACCGTTGAGAACTGTACCTTTACGGCTGTTGCCGGTAGTGCAGCAGAGCATACCGCTGTCGGTGCTAAATTCGCACAAGCGCAGGGTGCTATTAAGATTACGGGGTGTACGGCTACCAATATGCACTCGCTGATGCAAGCTGAAAGTTGTGGGGTAACCGCAGGTGTCTCGGTTGAAGGTGCTACGGTTATCAACGGTAAAAACGGTGTTTCGTTCAACAACACGAAAGTTGCCAAGATCTCCGGCTCGACAATCACTGCTACCGGCGCCGGATCGTATGGTGTTCGCGTAAAAGGACAAAATGCCGGTTATGGCTTGACCGTAACAGATTGCTCGATCAGCGCATTTGTTCCCGTTTTGGTACGCGATATGACCGCTACAAGCTATACGGCAACCTTGGAGGGCAACAACACGTTGACCGCTTCGGGATCAAATCCCTATCAGGTTGTATTCTGCAACGTTGACTACGATGGTACGGCTGCTTTGGTTGCACCTACCGGAACTTATACCGTAACGGGTGCTGATAATTTCAATGTTTACCCCAATGTTGATAATAAGCCTCTGACTGCCAACTCGACCGAGCAGGTTGACGCAATTATCGGCAGCGGAGCAACCAATATCAAACTTGCTGCGGGATCATATACCATACCCAATAGCGCACAAGGCAAAACGGTTTCGTTTGTTGGTACAGGCAACCCCGAAGATGTTGTCATCACGTCAAGAAAAGTTGGTACGGGTGGTGAAAACTGCGATTATGGTTTGGATGGCTCCGACGCAACTTTCGAGGGTGTTACCATTGCTACCAATAGCTCGACCTATATCGGTTATGCTCGTTGCAAAGGAACTTACAAGAATTGTGTAATTAACGGTACGTTTACTCTCTATGACAATTCGACCTTTGAGGATTGTGTATTCAATGTTTCGGGTGATGTTTACAACATCTGGACTTGGGGAGCACCCGAGGCCAAATTCACGGGATGTACGTTCAACTCCGACGGTAAAGCAATGTTGCTGTACGGAACTGCCAATACCAAACTTACCATTGAGAATTGCGTATTCAATGATAAAGGTGGTTTGACCGACAAAAAAGCCGCTATCGAGATTGGTAATGATTATGGTAAATCGTATGAGTTGATCGTAAACAACACCACTGTTAACGGTTACGAAATCAACGATAAAGGTATCAATACCGGAACGACGCTTTGGGCTAACAAGAACTCTATGGGTACAGACAAGCTCAATGTAGTAGTTGATGGCGTTGATGTTTATTAATCAATAGCCTATCCGATATGATTGCGCCTCTCCATGCGGAGGGGCGCATTTTTTACAAAGCTATTTATATGCGAATCTATGCAATCTGTTACTTTCGCATTTCTTACCGCCCTACACTCACGGCAAAGCCGTGTTTATAATCTATGCCCCCCCCCTAGAATCCCCCGCCTCAGGCAGGGGACTTGCGTCCGCCTAGGCGGAAATCGGGGATCCACACGTTGTGTAAAATAGTATATGATTACCCTCTCGAAGTAATGCGAGGAATGGCTTGTTGCTTATCCGATCAGCCACCAAAGATAGCCGGCATAGATCAACAGAAAGAGGATACCCTCCCAACGGTCGATTTCGCGACGTTTGAAGGTGAAAGCCGCCATAAAGAGTAGCAACGAACTCAATATCACCATCAGCAAATCGACGATTGTGATGCCGCCCAAAGTGAGCGGATTGATCGTGCCGCACAATCCCAAGATCAACAAAATATTGGCAATATTCGAGCCGATGACATTACCCAATGCCATGTCGGTTTTACCTTTGAGGAGCGAAACGAGCGACGAGGCCAATTCGGGCAGCGAGGTGCCTCCTGCCATTAATGTAAGGGCTATTACCGACTCGCTGACGCCCAAAGCCGTGGCTATCTTCGTCGCGCTGTCGAGGAACAACTCACCACCATAGATCAAGCCGGCCAAACCACCGACGATCATCACCACCGCGAGCCATATATTCATGATCGGCTTTCCGGAGTTCTCCGATGGTTGCTCCGTACGTCCGGCGGCACGAATCGTGAAGGTCATCAGTGCGATATAGAGAATCAGCATGATGATACCGTCTATACGGCCCAAGCCGTCCACCTCGCCGAGGTGCAACATGCGGTCCGAGGCCATCAACAGCAACAAAAGCGATACGAGCATGCCGATCGGGATGTCGCGGCGAATAACGCCGGACGTGAGTGTCATGGGACGGACAAGAGCGCATACACCGAGAATGACGAATACGTTGAAGATGTTTGATCCTACGATGTTACCGATCGCCACATCGCCTTTGCCGGCAAGTGCCGAGAGAAACGAGACAACCAATTCGGGGGTCGAAGTTCCTACGGCCACAATGGTCAGTCCGATGATGAATTCCGGTACACGGAAACGTTGTGCCAATGCGGCAGAGCCGTCAGTCAGGAAATTCGCACCTCCGAGGATTAAACCCAAGCCGACGAGTAAAAGCAATACATCCATATAAATAATGTTTTGGGAAAGTTAAATTGTTCCGAACTCAAAGCCATATCAAACTGATGGCCATCACCGCCATACCGACAACCACACCATATATCGAGGTGTGCGCCTCACCATACTCTCGCGCCGCAGGCAATAGCTCGTCGATCGAAATGAAGACCATGATGCCTGCCACACCGGCCAAAATACACCCCATCAGTGTCGGGGTCATGAGCGGCATAAGCAGTAGCCATGCCGCCAAAGCTCCGATCGGCTCGGCCAAGCCCGATCCCAACGACATCAAAAAGGCTTTGCGGCGACTACCTGTGGCATAATATACCGGAATCGACACGGCAATACCCTCCGGAATGTTGTGTATGGCAATAGCTACGGCAATGGCGATACCCAATGCGGGGTCGTCCATAGCCGAGGTAAAGGTGGCGATACCTTCGGGGAAGTTGTGTATTCCGATGACCAATGCGGCCATAATTCCGGTGCGCATCAACTTGGGATTTTGCGGCCGCTCGTCGATCTCCTCGATGCGGTGCGCTTCGTGGGGGTTTTCCACCGATGGTACCAACCGATCGATGATGCCGATCAGCAGAATACCGGCAAAAAAACTCGCAACGGTCCATATCCCTCCTGTCTGTGCGCCCCATTCGGATGTCAGCGTGACATTTGCCTGCTGGAACAGCTCGACAAACGACACATAGATCATTACACCGCCCGACAGACCGAGCGAGAACGATAATAATTTTTTGTTGGTACGTTTGGTTAAGAAGGCGATTGCACTACCGATTCCCGTCGCCAAACCTGCTCCGAGCGTCAATAATAAAGGTATGACAATGTTCTCTTCCATGTTGCCTGATGAGGTTAAAACGTGTTAAACCGACAGATCAGTGTAATTTCGTGTATAAGTACCTCCCGATCTTCTGCGAAAGGTTTGCCAACCCTCGCATTTGTCGCTACAAAGTAACGCAAAATATCAAAAACAACAAAAATTTATCGGATTCGCTAAAAAAAAAGTACTATGTATTGCATAATACTAAAATGTGCATTATATTTGCAATGTCAGAATACCATTGAAATTAACCGAACCTTGTAATACCTTTATAAAATGAAAGAGACAGTTCATGTGAATATCGGCTCTTGCGCCTTTACGATTGACGAAGATGCCTATCACGTTTTGCGCGATTATTTTGAAGATATTCGCCGGCGTCTTCCCGAGGATGATGAAACGCTTGTCGATATCGAAGCCCGTATGGCCGAGATTTTTCAAGAGCGCATCACTTCGCCCATGCGGGTAATCTCTATCGAAATGGTGCGTCAGGCCATGGCACAAATGGGTGCGCCCTCCGATTTTGGCGATAGCCCCTGCGACTCCGATCGGGGAGTTGAGCCGCAAACTCCGATCCGCAGACTCTACCGTTCGCGAAGCAACCGTTCGATAGCCGGTGTCTGTGGCGGTCTCGGCGTATTTTTCGGTATCGACGCGACGATGGTTCGTCTGCTGACGTTGTTGTTCTTCTTGTTTGGCGGCTTGTCGTTATGGGCTTACATTATTCTCTGGATTGTTCTTCCGGAAGAGCCTGTGGCTGAAATTAAAATCAATGACACCTCTAAAAAATGCTAATATATGGTTGAAGACAATGTAAAAGCGCAGATGCGCAAGGGAATCCTCGAATATTGTATATTGGCTATTCTATCCCGCGAGGATTCGTATGCTCCCAAGATCATTGCTGAGTTGAAACAGGCTGAAATGATCGTTGTAGAGGGTACGCTCTATCCGATCCTTACCCGACAGAAAAATGCCGGCTTATTGACCTATCGTTGGGAGGAATCACCACAAGGCCCTCCGCGTAAATACTACTCTTTGACCGAGAAAGGACAGGAGTACCTTCGCGTTCTTGATGAGAGTTGGGATGAATTGGTCGGACAGATCAAGGCTATTCGTCACGGAGATAAATAAATGAAAAAACCAGAATAATATGAAAAATATTTTATTGATCATCATTGCTTTGGCAGCCATGTTGCTCTCTTGCGCTTTTAGCGGATGTGTCAGTGTCAACAACGGCAGCTCCTTGAATCAACTTGGTGGACGCTCTCATATCAAGGGAAGCGGAAAACTTGTTACTCGCATGTCTGAGGTCGCTGATTTTCAAGCAATCAATGCCTCGCGAGCCGTGCAGGTCTTGGTTTGCGATACCACCGACCGTGTCGTGATTACGGCCGACGATAATCTGATCGACTATGTCGAAACCGTTGTTTCACAGAATGTACTGTATGTTTCTATCGACGATTCGGTGAAAAATTTTGCCAATGCCCATGTCGTTGTTGTTGTTCCGATCGGGGATAAACTGACGATGCTCAGTGCGTCGAGTGCAGCACGAATCGCTACCGCAAAAGCCATTCAAGCCGAAAAGTTCAAGATCAGCGCGTCGAGTGCCGCCAAGATCGATGCCGCCATTCGAGCTACCATTTGTATAATAGCGGCGTCGAGTGCCGCAAACGTTCAGGTTGCCGTTGTGGCAGACAAATGTGTGGCAGACGGATCGAGTGCTGCCCGCATCAATCTCTCCGGCATGGCCGACCAATTTGAGGCCGATCTGTCGAGCGCGGCACGTATGGATGCCGAATCGTTGAAGACTCGTGCTTGTGAGGTTGAAGTTTCGAGTGGCTCCAAAGCCTACGTCAACAGCTCGGAATATCTCAAAGCCGAGGCTTCGAGTGGTGCCTTTATCGGTTATACGGGGAGTTGCCGAACCGACATCTCGACTTCCAGCGGGGGACGAGTGCGTCATCAGTAATCACTCAATTATTTGCAGAAGCCATGAAAGAGGTTAGAAAATGTAGTATATCGGGTGTCGCGTTTACGCTCGATGTCGATGCTTTCGAAACGCTGAGTACCTATATCGAGAGCCTGAAAAAAGCCTATGACAACTCTCCCGACGGAGCAGAGATAGTTGCCGATATTGAGGCTCGCATAGCCGAACTGATCCTTACTGTCCAATCCAATGATCGAGTTATCGAGAACCCGCTTGTGCTGAATATCATCCGGCAACTTGGCAGTGCCGAGGATATCTCCGATAGCCGAATCGATGCCGATTTGAAGAGTGCAACTCCGCGTATTCCGCGTCGGCTTTATCGCGACACGGAGAATGCCAAATTGGGTGGGGTATGTGCCGGCTTTGGTAAATATTTCGATATAGATCCCGTATGGATTCGGTTGATCATGTTTTTGCCACTGCTCCTCTTGCCATTGAGCGGCATCCCGTTTATGATATGGATAGGGCCATTGACCGGTAATCTGTTCGGAGTCTTCTTGATTTGCTATTTTATCATGTGGTTTGCTGTTCCGGCAGCTCGTTCGGCTCGGCAGAAACTCGAAATGAATGGCGAACGAATCACAGCGCAGTCGGTTGCTGATACAACGGCTACTGCTACCGATGTGGATAGTAAAGCCAAGCCGATTATTGCCGAGACGGTCTCGGTTTTCGGAAAGGTGGTTCTTATTTTGCTGAAACTTTTTGCCGGTATTGTGGTGTTTGGTTTGATAATGGCGGCTTGTGCCCTGATTATCGGGCTGCTGGTGTTGTTGGTCGGAGGTTGTGAATTTATGAGCATGGGAGCACTCGATACATTGTCGATTTCGACATGGGTTCCGGTAGTTGGTATATTTGTTGCTTTGATTCCTGTTGTGTTGCTGATTTATGTGCTGATGTGCTTGATTGCATCCCGCAAGCCCAATGGGAAAACCGTGTTGATCATCTTTTTGCTGTGGCTGGCCTCGATTGTGGGCTGTTGTGTGACTGCACTTCATGATGATGTGCCGCGAAAACTCCACGAAAAGCGAGCGGTTATCCGTTCGGGATTCAGTATTACGGAGTGATTGAGTACGATATGAAAAGCCTTGAAACGATGCTTGACGAGGCTGAACAGCACGAAAATACCACTCGAAACGACGATAAAAAGAGTAAATGATAAAAAACAGGTGGTTTTAAGAGTATAAAAGTTTTTTCATTTGGTCGAAGCTGTCTAACAAGGTGATTTCTGCGTTACACTAGCCCTCAAAATGCTCATTTACGCCTCAGTAAACTCCGCTTTTTCGGGCTTCGCAAGCCTTGAAATCCCACTTGTTATACAACTTCTACGAAAAGAGGCTGTCGCAACACTACTTGTTGGACAGCCTCACATTTTTGCTGAAATGAAAAAATAGTGCTACCTTTGAACAAATTTAGGTTTTAAGCGAGAGGAGGAGTATGGCCATAAAAACTATCGGTATCCTGACCTCGGGAGGAGATTCTCCTGGTATGAATGCTGCCATTCGAGCCGTTACACGCAGTGCCATCTATAACGGTTTTGGCGTCAAGGGGGTTATGCGCGGCTATAAAGGATTGGTTTATAACGAGATCGTCGATCTGCATTCGCAAAGTGTAAGTAATATCATCCAACAGGGTGGAACGATCCTTAAAACGGCTCGATGCAAAGAGTTTGCTACGACCGAGGGACGTAAGGCGGCTTACGATAATATGCAGGCCGCCGGAATCGATGCTCTGGTAGTCATCGGCGGTGACGGCTCGTTGACCGGCGCCGGAGTTTTTGCACGCGAGTATAATGTGCCGATTGTCGGCCTCCCCGGAACTATCGACAACGATTTGGGCGGAACTGATTCGACTATTGGCTATGATACGGCGCTCAATACGATCATGGAGGCTGTCGATAAATTGCGCGATACGGCATCGAGCCACGAACGTCTCTTCTTCGTGGAGGTGATGGGACATACAGCGGGCTATTTGGCGCTTAATAGTGCATTGGCTACGGGAGCCGAGGCGGCAATTATTCCGGAGATGGAGACCGAGGTCGATCAGTTGGCCGATTTGATTAGTAACGGCTTCCGTAAAAGCAAGAATTCGGCCATCGTTATTGTTGCCGAAAATCCGCAAACCGGTGGCGCAACGGCACTTGCCGAGCGTGTAAAAAAAGAGTTCCCGCAATACGATGCCCGTGTTACAATCTTGGGGCATATTCAACGTGGCGGCTCTCCGACGGCGGTCGATCGGATTCTTGCTTCGCGTATGGGCGAGGCCGCCATCGAAGCGCTGATCGATGGACAACGCAATGTGATGGTGGGTATTGAAAACGGAAAGATTGTGTATGTGCCATTCAATCGTGCCATCAAACACGATAAAGGAATCAATCGCAACTCGCTGGAATTGGTGAAGATATTATCCATATAGATTATACAACGACTACTGACCTTATGAAATGTGTAATAGGCATAGGTAACGCCTTGACCGATATGTTGGTCAACCTCAAATCCGATGCAGTGCTTGATGAATTCGAATTGGCCAAAGGCTCTATGAGTTTGGTCGATACTGCACTGCAAACCAAAATTTCGAAGTCGGTTGCAGGCCTTCCTTATTCGCTCTCGTTGGGTGGCTCGGCCGGAAATACGATTCGAGCCATGGCGCGCTTGGGTTGTGAGGTGGGATTTATCGGTAAAGTCGGAACCGATACCACGGGCGACTTCTTTATCCAGGCTCTTGAAAATCTGCACGTTGATCCGGCTGTTTCGCGCGGTGTGGAACGCTCCGGAAAGTGCGTTTCGCTGATCTCGCCCGATGGTGAACGAACAATGGTTACCTATCTCGGTGCTGCGTTGGAGCTCTCTGCCGAAGAGATCAAGCCGGCTATTTTCGAGGGGTATGATTGCCTTTATGTCGAGGGCTATTTGGTGCAAAACCACGATCTGATTCTTTCGGCAGCCCGTACGGCTAAGGAGTGCGGTTTGAGAGTTGCCATCGATTTGGCAAGTTTTAATGTCGTTGCCGAAAATTTGGACTTCCTCCACCGATTGGTCGATGATTATGTCGATATCGTTTTTGCCAACGAAGATGAGGCACGCACCTTTACCGGCGAGGATGAACCACTCAATGCGTTGCAACGCATCTCGGAGATGGCATCGCTGGCCGTTGTTAAGATCGGCACAAAAGGAGCTCTGATCAAACAGGGTGACGAGGTGGTGCATGTCGGTATCATGGCCGCTGCCAAACGAGTCGATACAACCGGAGCCGGAGATTTTTATGCGGCAGGATTTTTGGCCGGCTTGTGCGAGGGGTTGACCCTGCGCCAATGCGGAACGATCGGAGCCATCACCGCCGGTAAAGTGATCGAGGTTGTCGGTACAACCTTTGGCGAAGAGGCATGGGAAGATATTTACCGATTGGTCAACAAAGTCAAAACCGAGAAATACCTCTTTTGATGGTATTGAACAACGTTCAAAAGACAAGAGTTTTGGGATTTATAATAGCCCAAAACTCTTGTCTTTGTCATACGACCCTCGCGCTGTAATTCGGTGCTATGAGCGTGAAAAGAGCCCTCGGCTGATTTCGTAACGCATGCGGATCAGTTTTGCGCTTTGGCTTGGACGCATTGTGCAACACAAAAGCAGTGTGGCTACCCATTTGGCCAACTCCAATAGGCGGGAGCGTAGCAGGCGGTTGTGAATACGGGCTCTTATCCGTTGGCTCACTCCGACATTGTGACACAAACGACGAAAATAACCGTCACAGAGTTTGGTCGCCGGAATAATATGCCACATCACAGCGTCGGGAACATACCAAATTGTCACTCCCGCTTGGAGTAATCGTTCGAATAAATCGTTCTCTTCTCCTCCGATCAATTCGCGGCCGACGCGCCCCAACGAGGGGTCGAATCCGCCGCATATGGCAAATGCTTCGCGACGAAATGCCATATTCCCGCCTCCGGGAACTCTGCCGGTCGGAAACGGCCGTATCTCCGATCCGAAATCCATCGGGTTGGCAATCGGCATTTCGGTATATTTCGACAGCCATGCCGGTCGTCCTTCGGGGTATTCGGTGATGATCCTTCCCCCCGCTACCATGGCTTGGGGGTTGTTCCCGAAGAGCGAAAGGTAGGCTTCGAGAAACTCGGGTACGATTCGCTCATCATCGTCGATAAATGCCAGTAGCGGAGCTTGTGCCTCCGTAACTCCTCGGTTGCGGGCGAACGAAACACCGGCTTCCGGTTCATCTACCATCCGCAGATTATACGAATGGTGCACTGCGGCAAACGAGGCAAATCGTTCGGGAGTATCATCGGTCGATTGGTTGTTGATCACTACACACTCCCATTGATCGGGCGTAAGTGTCTGTGCAACGACCGATTCGAGGGCTGCAATCAATTGTGATGCCCTGTTGTGGGTTGGAATTATCAGAGAAATACGAATCATCGTGCGAAAGTAGCAAAAATCCATAAAAATAGCTATATTTGCCCCCAAATAATTGCTAATTTATGTCTAAATCGATCCGCTTTCTGTTTGCTTCATTGTTGCTTTTGACGACAACTGTTGCTTCGGCGCAAAATGTCACATGGAAAAGTTCGGTGGAGCATCTCTCCGGAGATGATTATCGAATCGTGCTCAACGCTTCGATTCCCGATGCTTACCACATGTACGATATGGGACCTTATCAAAACGATGGCCCCAATGCTACGACGATTACCGTTATTCCGAGTGACGGTGTCGAGTTGGTCGGAGCAGTCAAACAACTGACAACGCCCGAGCGCCATTTCGATCCGACCTTCGGTATGGAGATCGGCTCATTCTCGGGTGCAGCCTCTTTTGCGCAGGATGTTAAACTTTCCGTGCCACAGGCGGTTGTCACTGTGAAGTTGGAATGGATGATTTGCCGCGGTAATGCTTGTATCCCTCCCGAAGATTTGGACTTGACCATAACCTTGAAATCCGTAAATTCGATTGCCGAAGAGACGAAGGTTGCCGAGACGGATGCGACACAAACTGTCGAGCCTTCGAAACCGATCGAAGAACCGGCTCAAATTGTTGCAGCCGAAACGGATAACTCCGGTACCTCGTGGGCGTTGATTATCGAGGCTATTTTGTGGGGCTTTGCTGCATTCCTTACGCCCTGTGTCTTCCCGATGGCTCCGATGACGGTCTCTTATTTCCTGAAAGGAGAGGGCGGTCCTGCTATGGGACGCGTGCGTGCCGCCATATACGGATTGTTTATTGTTGCACTTTATACGTTGCCTATTGCGGCAATCATCCTGATTACCCGAGTGGTGGGTGGTGATGCAGTGACTGCCGACATCTTCAATTGGCTGGCTACACATTGGTTGCCCAACGTTATTTTCTTCTTGGTATTCATGTTCTTTGCGGCCTCGTTCTTTGGCGCATTTGAACTGACAATGCCTTCGTGGATGGTCAATAAGAGCGATGCCAAAGCCGGCACAAAGGGGCTCGGCGGTATCTTCTTCTTGGCACTCACACTTGTACTTGTATCGTTCTCGTGTACAGGACCGATCGTCGGCTCGGTGTTGATCAAATCAACTGCCGGTGAGTTTTGGAGTCCGATTCTCACCATGTTGTCCTTCTCCATCGCTTTCGCGTTGCCGTTCACACTGCTGGCTCTTTTCCCTTCGGTGCTGAAAAAGTTGCCCAAGAGCGGAGGTTGGCTGAATTCGGTAAAGGTCGTTATCGGCTTTATCGAAGTGGCGTTGGGTTTCAAATTCCTCTCGGTGGCTGATCAGACCTACCATTGGGGATTGCTCGATCGAGAGATCTACCTTGCCATTTGGATTGTGGTCTTTGCTTTGCTGGGGCTCTACTTGTTGGGTAAATTGAAATTTGCTCACGATAGCGATCTCCCTTATATCGGTGTCGGTCGATTGGCGTTGGCGATTGCCACTTTCTCGTTTGTGATTTATCTCATTCCCGGGATGTGGGGTGCTCCACTGAAAGGCCTTTCGGGATATTTGCCTCCGCTTACCTCACAGGATTTTGTGCTCGGCAATAACTCCTCTTTGCCTGTCGCTTCATCTTCGCAGGATAAACTCCTTACGGTCGATGGTCGTGCTCCCAAATATAGCGATTTTCTCCATTTGCCTCACGGATTGAAAGGTTTCTTCGATTTGAACGAGGCGCGTGCTTATGCCGCAAAGGTTGGAAAGCCGTTGTTTATCGACTTTACGGGGCATGGTTGTGTCAATTGTCGTGAAATGGAGTCGCGCGTTTGGTCCGATCCGGCGGTGCTGAAAATATTGCGCGATGATTATGTCATTGTGGCTCTCTACTCCGATGATAAAAAACAACTCTCCGAGAGTGAGTGGGTTACCACCGAGTCGGGAAAGGTGCTCAAAGGGTTGGGCAAGATTAACTCTTATATCGCTTTGACGGAGTTTGGTGCCAATGCACAACCTTACTATATTTTGCAGGATGCCGATGGACGTGAACTTGTTTCTCCGCGTGGTTATGACCTCTCGGTCGATGGGTTTGTGGCATTCTTGCAGCAAGGTCTTGAAAGCTACAAAAAGTAAACTTTTGCTAGATGGTTGAAGCGGTGTTTTAGGTGTCGTTCGTTGATAAAAATTGATCGTTTTGTTGATAAAAAAGTCGCAATTTTTTTTGCAAGCCCCGCGAAAAGCACTACCTTTGTAACCGATATAATGATCCGAAGGACGATGACACTTCAATCCCGCATATCGTCAGCGCAAATTTTTTGGCAGCAGACTTCATATTCAGGAGGTTTTATCTCTCCGTTCTTTGGCGATTTTGTTTTATTAGGGTAACTGTTTTCGGTTGCCCTATTTTTTTACATGTAGTTTTTTTGAGACTGATGAAGACTTTTTATACACACGCGAAAATTTATCGCAACGGGCGATTCTCGGAGGGAACCCTCGTTGTTGAAAACGGGCGAGTCGTTGCTACCTGCGAGCCTGCTCCGGAAGATCGTGTAGTGTCGCTCGAAGGGCGATACTTGATCCCGGGATTGGTCGATGTGCATGTGCATCTTCGCGAGCCCGGATTTTCACGCAAAGAGACCATTGCCACAGGTACGGCAGCTGCCGCTGCCGGAGGCTATACGGCGGTTTGCTCAATGCCCAATGTCTATCCGGCTCCCGATGCACCGGAGACTTTGCACATGCAGACTGAGCTGATCCGTCGCGATGCGGTGGCGCGTGTCTATCCTTATGGCTGTATCACCATGGGACAGCGCGGACAGGGTGAGTTGGTCGATTTTGCAGCGTTGGCTCCCGAAGTCGTGGGCTTCTCGGATGATGGCCGAGGGGTACAGTCCGAAGAGTTGATGGAGGAGGCTATGCGTAAGGCATCGGCTGTCGGCAAGCCGATAGTGGCTCATTGCGAGGTTGATGCTCTGCTTAATAAAGGCTATATCCACGATGGCGTTTATTGTCGGGAGCATGGCCATCGGGGAATCTGCTCCGAGAGTGAGTGGCAACAGGTCGAGCGCGATATTCGTCTCAGCGAGAAGACGGGATGTCAATACCATGTGTGCCATGTCTCGACCAAAGAGAGTGTCGAGTTGGTACGTCAGGCCAAAGCGCGAGGATTGCGGGTGAGCTGCGAAACAGCACCTCACTATCTGTTGCTTTGTGATGAGGATTTGCAGGAGGAGGGACGCTTCAAAATGAATCCCCCTTTGCGAAGCCGTGCCGATCGCGAGGCGTTGCATGCCGGTATTCTCGATGGAACAATCGAGGTGTTGGCTACCGATCATGCTCCGCATACCGCCGAGGAGAAGTCGCGAGGGTTGGCCGGAAGTGCGATGGGTATCGTAGGTTTGGAAACAGCCTTCCCGTTGCTCTATACCCATCTGGTGCAAACCGGAATTTTGTCGTTCGAACGTTTGGTGGCATTGATGACTGATAATCCGCGACGCATCTTCGGCCTGACCGGAGGAGTTGAAGTGGGTGACGAGGCCGACTTTACGGTACTGGATCTCGATGCCGAGTGGTCGATCGACCCCGAACAATTCCGCTCGATGGGACGGGCAACACCTTTCGCTGGCTGGCAGGTACGGGGACGTGCCGTGCAAACGGTTGTCGGAGGAGAAACAGTTTACGAATGGACAAATAAATAACTCTATATAACAGGCATGAAAGAATTTACCAAAAAAATCGTTATGGAGAATGGCCGTGAGTTCTATGGCTATGGCTTCGGTAGCGATCGGGAGGCGATCAACGAAATCGTCTTCAATACCTCGATGGTGGGGTATCAGGAGATCATGTCGGATCCGTCATATACCGATCAGATGGTGGTGATGACCTATCCGCTGATCGGCAACTACGGTATGGCCGATGATGACTATGAAACTCGTACGCCGTCTATCGGTGGTATGATTGTGCGAGAGTATAACGACCTCCCGTCCAACTTCCGCTATACAAAGACTTTGAATGAGGTCTTCGAAGAGTATGATATCCCGGGAATCTGGGGCGTCGATACCCGTGCATTGACACGCATTATTCGCACCGAAGGTTGCCAAAAGGTGATCATTACCGATGCTGCCACTCCTCATGAAGAGGCTGTCAGCAAGTTGCAGGCTTACGAGATGCCGCATGATATGGTGGCTCGTGTCAGCTGCCGCAAACGTTGGATGTCGAGAGTGCCTAACCATCGCTACGATGTGGTTGCCATTGATTGCGGTATTAAGAATAACATTATCCGCCAATTGAATCGGGTGGGTTGCAATGTGACGATCGTGCCTTACAACTCGACTTACGAAGAGATCATGGCTTTCCATCCCGAAGGTATTGTGCTGTCGAACGGCCCGGGAAATCCGGAGGATGTAACACCGGTTATTGAATTGGTAAAACAGTTCAAAGGCAAATTGCCGATCTTCGGTATCGGTATGGGACATCAACTCATCTCGTTGGCTTATGGCGCTCGGGTAAATAAACTCCGTTTTGGTCATCGCGGTTGTAACCAGCCGGTACGTTGCTTAGAAACGGGACGTATCGAGATTACGAGCCAAAACCACAACTATGTCGTGGATGCCGATTCGTTAACCGGAACAGGACTTACCCCAACTCATATCAACCTGCTCGATGGTACCATCGAGGGTGTTGAGTGTGTTGAAAACGGAGTATTCTCGATCCAACATCATCCCGAGAGTGCCACAGGTCCGCAGGACAGCCGCTATTTGTTCAAGAAGTTCACCAAAATAATGGAGGAGAAAAAAAATGCCTAAGAGAAAAGATATCAAGAAAGTTTTGGTCATCGGTTCGGGTCCGATTGTCATCGGTCAGGCTGCCGAATTCGACTATGCGGGAACGCAAGCATGTCTTGCACTGAAAGAGGAGGGTTATGAGGTAATCCTCGCCAACTCGAATCCCGCAACAATCATGACCGATACGCATATTGCCGATAAGGTCTATATGGAGCCGTTGACGCTCGAATATGTTGCCAAAATCATCCGCTATGAGCGTCCCGATGCCATCGTCCCGGGATTGGGAGGTCAGACCGGTTTGAACCTCGCGGTGCAGCTGGCCAAGAAAGGTATTTTGAAAGAGTGTCAGGTGGAGATCCTCGGTACGTCGTTCGAGTCGATCGAGCGCGCCGAAGACCGTGAGTTGTTTAAGGAGTTGTGCGAGTCGTTGGGCGAACCGGTGCTCCCCTCGGATATTGCTACGTCGATCGAAGAGGGTGTTGAGATGGCCGAACGTATCGGCTACCCCGTGGTGTTGCGCCCTGCCTTTACGTTAGGTGGTACGGGTGGCGGTTTTGCCGACGATGAGCAGGAGTTGCGCGAGATCATGCGCAATGCGTTGGCTCTTTCGCCCGTACATCAGGTGTTGGTAGAGAAGAGTATCAAAGGATATAAGGAGATCGAGTATGAGGTAATGCGCGACTCGAACGATACCGCCATCTGTATCTGCTGTATGGAAAATATCGACCCCGTGGGTGTCCATACCGGCGACTCGATTGTGGTGGCTCCGAGCCAGACACTCACCAACAAGGAGTTCCAGATGTTGCGTGACTCGGCTTTGAAGATCATTCGCGAATTGAAAATCGAGGGAGGTTGCAATGTGCAGTTCGCACTCGATCCGCTCTCGTTCAAATATTACCTCATCGAGGTTAATCCGCGTGTGTCGCGTTCGTCGGCTTTGGCTTCGAAAGCTTCGGGTTATCCGATTGCCCGTGTGACGGCTAAGGTGGCTTTGGGCCTTACTCTCGATGAGATCATGTTGGCGAATACTCCGGCATCGTTCGAACCCACTCTCGACTATATCGTTACGAAGGTGGCGCGTTTCCCCTTCGACAAGTTCTCCGATGCGTCGAATGCATTGGGAACGCAGATGAAGGCTACCGGCGAGGTGATGTCCATCGGCCGCACCATGGAGGAGTCGTTGCTCAAAGCCGTACGCTCGTTGGAGACCGGTGTTTGCCACATTTACCACAAGAAGTTCGATGATTGGTCGAGCGATGATCTGTTGGCCTATATCAAACAGCCTACCGATGATCGTCTGTATGCCATCGCACAACTGATCCGTAAGGGTGTCGATCTGATGTTGATCTATAACAATACGAAGATCGATATGTTCTTCCTCGAAAAGTTCAAGAACATCGTCGAGTTCGAAAATGTCGTTCGCGAGCACCCGAAGGATATCGAAACGTTGCGTGAGGCTAAACGCATGGGCTTTGGCGATAAATACATCGGCCAGCTTTGGGGACTTACCGAGCAGGAGATGTATCGTCTGCGTGCCGAAAACAACATCTTCCCGATTTACAAGATGATCGATACCTGCGCCAGTGAGTTCGACTCGTATGTGCCTTATTTCTACTCGACCTATGAGGATGAGAATGAGTCGAAGGTGAGCGAACGCGAAAAGATCGTTGTGTTGGGCTCGGGTCCGATCCGTATCGGTCAGGGTGTCGAGTTCGACTACTCTACGGTGCATGCCATTTGGTCGATCCGTGAAGCCGGCTACGAGGCCATCATCATCAATAACAATCCCGAAACGGTTTCGACCGACTATACTACCAGCGATAAACTCTATTTCGAGCCGCTTACGGTCGAAGATGTGATGAATGTCATTCACCACGAGCAGCCGAAAGCGATCGTCGTTTCGTTGGGTGGTCAGACTGCCATCAACCTTGCAGAGCCGTTGGCTTCGCTGGGTGTGCCTATTATCGGTACCGATACCGAGGCAATCCGCAATGCCGAGGATCGTGGTTGTTTCGAGAAGATTATGGAGGAGTTGGGTATTCCCCAACCCGAGGCCGAGGCCGTTACGGATATCGAGGCCGGTGTAAAAGCCGCCGCCCGTATCGGCTATCCGGTGCTGGTGCGTCCGAGCTATGTGCTTGGTGGTCGTGCCATGCAGATCGTTTCGAACGAGGAGCGTCTGCGTCACTATCTCCAAACGGCCGTTGAGGTCAACGAGGATTCTCCGGTATTGGTTGACCGCTATATCATGGGTAAGGAGTTGGAGGTCGATGCCATTTGCGATGGTCACGATGTCTTTATCCCGGGTATCATGGAGCATGTAGAGCGTACGGGTATTCACTCCGGCGACTCGATCAGCGTATATCCTACGTTCAGCGTTTCGCAACAAGCCAAAGAGAAGATTATCGACTATACGGTAAAACTCGGTCGTCGTATCGGTATTGTCGGTCTGTACAACATTCAGTTCATCCTCGATTCTAACGATGAGGTTTATGTTATCGAGGTTAATCCGCGTTCGTCGCGAACGGTGCCGTTCCTTTCGAAGTCGACGGGTGTCCCCATGGCACACCTCGCCACGCAGGTTATCTTGGGTAAGAAACTCCGTGAGTTGGGCGTTGAAGAGGTCTATGGCAAGGAGAAAGCCCGCTGGTATGTCAAAGCTCCGGCCTTCTCGTTCGCCAAGATCCGCGGTATGGATTCCTACCTCTCTCCCGAGATGAAATCGACCGGTGAGGCGATCGGTTATGACGATAAATTGACGCGGGCTCTTTACAAAGCGTTGCAGGCTACCGGCATGAACGTTTCGAACTACGGAACGATCTTCGTGACGATTGCCGACGATGACAAACCTGCGGCTTTACCCCTTGTACAACGTTTCTACGACTTGGGCTTCAATATCGAGGCGACCACAGGGACTGCCGAGTTCCTCCGTCAGCACGGTATCCGCACCCGCACGCGTCGTAAACTCAACGAGGGTAGTAGCGAGATCATCGATGCATTGCGTCAGGGTCATGTAAGCTATGTCATCAATACGATCGACATCAACCAACACAATACCCGTTTGGATGGTTATGAGATTCGTCGTACCGCCGTTGAAAACAATGTGACGGTCTTTACGGCACTCGAAACCGTGAAAGTGTTGCTCGATGTTTTGGAGGAGATCACCTTGCGTGTATCGACTATCGATGCCAAGTAATTAACTCCGAAACGAAAGACTCCTTAAATTAACTATGTATAAGAAAGGCATCTATAAAATCCTCGAAAACCATCCGCTGACGGCTGCCGTTTGGCGGATGGTACTCGCGGGAGATACGCAGTGGATCACCGCCTCGGGACAATTTGTGAATATTGCACTCGACGGACACTATCTGCGACGTCCGATATCGGTTTGCGACTATGACGCCGAGACACTTACTTTGGTCTATAAGGTCGTGGGTGAGGGTACGGCACAAATGAGTCGCATGACTGCCGGTATGGAACTCGACCTGCTCACGGGACTTGGAAACGGCTTCTCTACGGCGGTTGACAGCCAATCTCCGTTGCTCGTCGGAGGCGGTGTGGGTGTCCCTCCGCTCTACAATCTGGCGCGGAAACTGCTCGCTACGGGAAAACGTGTTCGGGTGGTCTTGGGCTTTAATACCGCTTCGGAGGTCTTTTATGCCGAGGAGTTTCGCGCATTGGGCTGCGAAGTCTATGTTGCCACCGTCGATGGCTCGGTTGGGGTCAAAGGCTTTGTCACAACGGCTATCGCCGAGAGTCAGATCGATTTCGACTATTTCTACGCTTGTGGCCCAATCCCTATGCTCAAAGCGTTGTGCGACAATGTTTCGCAAGATGGACAATTGTCGTTTGAAGAGCGTATGGGTTGTGGATTTGGTGGATGTATGGGTTGCTCATGCAAAACCAAATACGGCAATAAGCGTATTTGCAAAGAGGGGCCCGTCTTATTAAAAGAGGAGATAATATGGTAGATACTTCGGTTGTTTTAAGTGGCATGCGACTGGATAATCCGGTGATTCCGGCCAGTGGAACTTTCGGCTTTGGAAACGAATTCCGTGAGTTTTACGACATCAATATTCTCGGCTCATTCTCTTTCAAGGGAACGACCAAAGAGCCGCGCTTCGGCAATCCTACACCACGTATTGCCGAATGTTCGTCGGGTATGATCAATGCCGTGGGACTGCAAAATCTGGGTATCGATGCGGTGATCTCGGAGGAGTTGCCGCGATTGAAAACCTTCTTCCATAAACCGGTGATCGCCAATATCTCGGGCTTTTCGATCGAAGAGTACGCCTATTGCTGCGAACGAATCGATAAAGAGGAGCAGGTCGGATTGATCGAGGTCAATGTCTCGTGCCCCAACGTGCGTCATGGCGGCATGTCGTTCGGTACATCTCCCGAGGCGGCTGCCGAGGTGACACGTGCCGTCAAAGCCGTTACCACCAAACCGGTCTATATCAAACTCTCGCCCAATGTTACCGATATCGTGGCAATCGCCAAAGCTTGTGAGGAGGCCGGTGCCGACGGTCTGTGCCTGATCAATACGATGCTCGGCATGCGGATCGATGTTGCTCGCCGTAAAGCCGTTATCGCCAATACGATGGGCGGTTTTTCGGGGCCGGCAATCTTCCCCGTTGCCGTGCGCATGGTTTATCAGGTTGCCAAAGCCTGCCAAGTGCCGGTGATCGGATGTGGCGGAGTGCAGTCGGCTCGCGATGTGATCGAGATGATGATGGCCGGAGCTACCGCCGTGGAGGTCGGAGCGGCCAACTTGGTCAATCCTTACGCTTCGAAAGAGATTGTCGAGACATTGCCTCAGGAGATGGAACGCTTGGGAATCGATCGCCTGCAAGATATTATCGGAATAGTAAAATAACGAAATACAAAAATTATGATGAATCACGACGTAATTATCGCCTGCGACTTTAAGTCGGCAGAGGATACCTTCCGATTCCTCGATCTGTTTGAAAACGAGGAACGTAAACCGTTTTTGAAGATTGGTATGGAACTCTTCTATGCCGAGGGCCCTGCCATTGTCCGCGAGATCAAACGCCGCGGTCATAAAATTTTCCTCGATTTGAAACTTCATGATATTCCCAATACCGTGAAGAAGGCAATGGCGGTACTTTCGCGTTTGGATGTCGATATGTGTAACGTTCATGCTGCCGGTACGATCGATATGATGAAGGCAGCCCTCGAAGGACTCACACGCGAGGATGGCACCCGTCCGCTGTTGATTGCTGTCACGCAACTCACTTCGACGAGCGAGGAGCGTATGCAACAAGAGTTGCTGATCGGAGCATCGATCAACGATACAATCGTAAAATATGCCCAAAATACGCGCGATGCCGGATTAGACGGTGTGGTATGCTCCCCGTTGGAGGCCGGTATGGTGCATGGTGCTTGTGGCGATAATTTCCTGACGATCACCCCGGGCGTGCGTTTTGCCGATGGCGATGTTGCCGATCAGGTGCGTGTTACGACACCGGCCAAAGCTCGCGAGATAGGTTCCGACTTCATTGTCGTGGGTCGTCCGATCACTGCCGCTGCCGATCCGGTTGCTGCTTATCGTCGTTGTGTTGCAGAATTTTTGGGCGAGTAAAGGTGATATGAAACCCATAAAACTCTTTTACCTCGAAAATTGTCCTTTCTGCAAAAAGGCATTGCGTTATATTGCTGATGCGAAGACCGAATCTTCCGAATTGGCAAATATCGAAATTGAGATGATCGAGGAGGCGCAACAACCCGAGGTGGCCGATCGGTACGACTATTACTATGTCCCGACATTCTATGTCGGCGAGGAGAAAGTACACGAAGGCGGTATCTATCCCGAGGAGGTGAAAGAGGTGTTGCGTCGCGCTTTGGAAGCGTAGCTTGAAAGAGAGATAAAACGAGATAATACAAATAATATGGAAAAACAGATTGCAAAAGATTTGCTCTCGATCGGTGCGGTATTTCTGCGCCCCGAGCAACCGTTTACTTGGGCAAGCGGTATCAAAAGCCCGATTTATTGCGACAACCGTTTGACGCTTACAGCTGTTGAGGTGCGTAAACATGTCGAGGCCGGTTTGGCGGAGATTGTCCGCACGAAATTTCCCGAGGCCGAGGTGTTGATGGGTACATCGACTGCCGGTATTGCCCATGCTGCCATCACGGCTACGATCCTCGATCTGCCGATGGGCTATGTGCGCAGTGGTGCCAAAGATCACGGCCGCGGCAACCGCATCGAAGGTCGCTTGGAAAAGGGTCAAAAAGTGGTAGTTATCGAGGACTTGATCTCTACGGGAGGCTCTTGTATCGAGGTTGTCGAGGCTTTGCGTGAGGCCGGTGCCGAGGTGCTGGGTGTTGCTTCGATATTCACCTATGGCATGAAGAAAGGCTTGGAGCGTCTGGCTGCCGCCGAGGTTACGAACTACTCGCTTTCGAATCTCGATACGCTTGTGGAGGTTGCCGCCGAGGAGGGTTATATCAAAGCCGAGGATAAAGCTCGCTTGATCGCTTTCCGCAACAATCCTTCCGACGAGAGTTGGATGAAATAAACAATGTCATTCCGAACCTTTGGGTGAGGAATCGACCTTTTTTCGAATGCGTTGCTATTATGTGTATATCCTGACTAATATCAGCAAGTCGGTATTATATATAGGAGTAACGGACTCATTGGATCGCCGGTTGCAGGAGCACCGCTAAATGCAGGGGAGTTCTTTTACCGCACGATATCGCGTGACGCATCTGATCTATTACGAAATCTATTCGGATATCAGAGATGCCATCGCGCGTGAAAAGAGTTGAAGGCATGGCGTCGCTCGAAGAAAGAGGCACAGATCGCCGAGAAAAACCCATTGTGGCTCTTTCTCGGTGAAGAGCCCCGAATGTAAGATTCCTCGTTGCTTCGCTCGCTCGGAATGACAATGTATTGTAAACACTTTGAACTTATGCGACATTTAATCGATCCGACAGATCTGTCGGTGCAGGAGACCGAACAGATCGTGGCTTTGGCCGAAGACATTATTGCTAACCGCGCAAAATACAGCGAGGTGTGCAAAGGTAAAAAGTTGGCAACGCTCTTTTACGAGCCATCGACCCGTACCCGTTTGAGTTTCACCTCGGCGATGTTGGAGTTGGGCGGTCAGGTTATCGGCTTCTCCGATGCCAATTCGTCGTCGGTTTCAAAGGGTGAAACGGTTGCCGATACCGTGCGTGTGATCCGTTGCTTTGCGGATATTATCGCCATGCGCCACTTCAAGGAGGGTGCTCCGCTTGTGGCTTCGCAGTATGCCGGAATTCCTGTGATCAATGCCGGTGATGGCAGCCATTCGCATCCGACACAGACCCTCACCGATCTGTTGACCATCAAACGCGAGAAAGGCCGTTTCGACAACCTGACGATCGGTTTTTGCGGTGACTTGAAGTTCGGCCGCACGGTTCACTCGCTTATCAAGGCTTTGTCGCGCTACTCGAATGTGCGTGTGATCCTGATCTCGCCCGAGGAGTTGCGTCTGCCCGACTATATGTTGCATGAGATGCAGGCCGCCTCGCAATTGGAGTTTCGCGAAGTGCGTACCATGGAGGAGGTGATGCCCGAGTTGGATATCCTCTACATGACCCGCGTGCAGAAGGAGCGTTTCTTGGACGAGGAGGAGTTCGACCGAGTGAAGAACAGTTTCGTCCTCGACTGCGAGAAGTTACAGCATGCGAAGAGTGATATGATTATCCTGCACCCGTTGCCGCGTGTCAACGAGATTACGCGCGAGGTCGATAACGATCCGCGTGCAGCCTATTTTCGTCAGGTCGAGAATGGTAAATTCGTGCGTATGGCACTGATCCTTACGCTGCTGCGTTGGGCTGACGAGAATAAACCGTTTGCCTATACACCGGTCTTTAACGAGGAGTATATCGTGGGCGAATACGAATGTTCGAATCGTCGTTGCATCTCTGCCACCGAGGATGTCGATCAACTTTTCCACCGCATGGCCGATGGCGTTTGCCGCTGTGCCTATTGCGAGGCAAAAGCACGGTAGGGCAGTAGATAAATTGTCGGTATAAAATTTCCCCCGCACCCTTTTAGTGCGGGGGAATTCGTTAAAATTTATACCCAACAGAGATCATTATATTATTTTCCGTGGCATCCTTTCCATAATTCCATGATTCACATTTCTTTCCAAAACCATATTGATAGATTGCAGAAAGAACGTAACGTTTATATCCGACTTCAATACCGCCAGTAATACCATAATCAAATCGGTTCAGATCCTTTATATCAGTTAATTTAGTTTCGGTATCGATGGACTCTGTTTCACTAGAATGTATTGTGTCGTAATAGGTGTGGTATCCTTTTGTTTTCAAGTTGCCTCCTAATGCATATGAAACATAGGGCCCCGCTTTAATTCCTACAAATAAATTCTTGGCTACTTTTAGTTTATATGCAATGTAGATTGGTATTTGAAGATTGTAGGATGTATAATTGTGATCCAAAACGAGATCATAATTTGCTCCATCATCTTGCCTGCCATCACCAGATCCTTCATATGTATGACTCTTAAAGCCTGAGGTTGTAAAAGTTAGACCACCTTGAATATACAATCCTTTCGTGAAATTGTATTCTGCTAAAACATTGATATTTCCCCCGATTTTTGAAGATGTGTCTAAATCTGATTTTGCGTTGCAAATGTTGGAAATTGATACGCCCGCTGCGGCATAAAAACTAACCTTTTTATTAGAGTCTTGTGCATAAGTTAGATTGAAACAAATAATAGTGCATATAATAAGAATAATCTTTTTCATATCTTTTAAGTTTTAAGTGTTTTTGTCCCTACTCACTTTGCGGCTTTTGGGTCACTCCGTGTGCCTTGAATAGAAATAATGGGAAATACGCACATAAAAAACGCGGCACTTTCAGTGTATTCTCTACTCGGGGTGTTTGGCGTAACCCGTTCTGGTAGAATAACCAAAAGCCCGCGCCGTAAAGCGCGAGCATTTTCGCAATATTCCTACCAGAACTTTTAAGTCGCCAAACTTTTGAGTAGATAGAATAAAGCTAAAACGCTTTTTCAAATATGTCTATAATATGCGTATTTGACTACGCTAATGCTTCATAGGCAAATTTAAGTTTTGTGATAGTTCGGTTAAGTATCGCAACAAAGGTAGAAAATAAATCTAAATAAACTATCTTTGCATCCGTATTTTTCTGGTTTGCATCGTACGCATCAAGAAAAAAGCGTACGGAAAACCGTCATGTACGACCGAGAAAAACGAAAACAGGGTAATTTTTGCGCAGTACTGCCTATAAACTGAATCTATGAAACAGACGAGCATCGGCCATTTGGCCTGTTTTGTGGCTTATGTCATCTTCGGAGTCAATATCATCGTATGCAAAGATCTGACCGGTAGTCATCTGATCTCGCCAATTGTTCTCTTCTTTTTGCGCTCGATTGGTGCCGGCCTGCTCTTTTGGTTGATCTCGCTCTTTACACCCCGTGAGCATGTGGAGTTGCGCGACCTCCCGAAGATCTGTGCGGCCTCGTTTTTGGGCTTTTTCCTGACCCAAATGACCTTTTTGTCGGCAATCTCCGAGATTACTCCGATGGATTGCTCGATACTCTCGTCGCTGTCGCCCCTCTATACCATGTTCATTGCGGCCTATGCCTTGAAAGAGCCGATCACATGGCGAAAAGCGGGCGGTGTGCTGATGAGCTTTTTGGGTGTTACCTACTTGATTGTCAATACTACCAATGCGTCGGGCGTGGTGATGGAAACCAAGCCTGAGGGAATCTTCCTGATGTTGGCCAATACCGTTAGTTTTGCCCTCTATTTAGGCCTTTTCAAACCGCTGATCGCCAAATATTCGCTCATCTCCTTTTTGAAATGGATCTTCTTGTTCTCCACAATATTGTCGTTACCTTTTGCGTTTGGCGAACTTGTCACAATCGATTTCGCGACTCTTCCCCCTGCAATTCTCTCGGAACTGGCCTTCCTGATCGTCTTTTCGACCTGCATCGCCTACTTCCTGATCCCGTTGGGGCAGAAACACATTCGACCGACATTGGTGAGCATGTACTCCTATGTACAACCCATCATCGCAATTGTGATCAGTATCTGGGTGGGTATGGATACGCTCAGTTGGCAAAAGGTGTTGGCCGCGACGATGGTTTTCGGAGGTGTGGTAATGGTGAATTACAGCCGAAGTGCCCAAAAACATTGAGATTGGCCGATTGGCGGCTCTGTTTTATGGGGAGTTTGTGGTCGCTTCGATACGATTGTGTGAAAAAATACGTTAATTTTACATAAATTCGCATAAATCCGATAGTTTTTGTAAATTTGCACGATTATATGCCAATGAAAAAACTTTTAGCCATATTGCTGTTGTTCTCTGCGCTGTGGGTCGGTTGCTCGAAAGACGATGATGTGCAGCCCGAACAACGTAAGCGTATCGAGTCGTTCCTCACCTCGTCACATTCGCCACGTTTGGTCGCCGAAACCGATTTGGAGGAGGGTAGCTCTTTGCCGTTCTATACCACGGCAGGCGATAAAGTATATCGTTATATCGAAAGTTACTACAATCCCGATCGGGTCAATTGGCCGGAGGTGACGGCCTCGTCGAAGGTGACAATCACATTTAGAATCTACACCTTTGACAACTATACCTCCATAACCGATACCACCGTTCCGATTTATACCAACGATCCCGAGTGGGAACAAAGACTCGAAGATTTGGGGCTGACTCTCAAAGATGAAGAGGGAAATCCGACCGGAATCTGGAAATTTGAGCCCAAGGCGATCAATCTTGCCTCTTCCGGCATAATAAAAGGCCTGCGACTTGCGTTATTGGGGTGTCGTCAGGGCGATCAGGTAGAGGCCTATATGACCTATAACATGGCCTATGGTGATGAGGATTTGGGTATCATCGAGAAAGAGAGCCCGATAGCGATTTTCTTTACGATAAACACCGTTGAGTAAAACAAATATAAGATATGAGATCAATCCAATTTCTGTTCTATGCAGTGGTTGCCGGAGTTGTACTGCTGACCGCTTGTGCCGAGGAGACAATGGAGGATTACGATAAGTTCGAATCCCAATCGTTGGAGGCCTATATCACCCAAAACAAACCTGAGTTGCTGGCCAACTTTCAGCCGGTCGGGAAGTCGGGGTATTATGTCGAGGTGCTCGAAGAGGGTGATGAAGATGCTTCGCCTGTGGGCGGTGGCGATATGTGGGTAAGCTACGACTTCTCGGGACGCAGTTTGGACGGTACGATTGTCCTTACGCGTAATGCCGATGAAGCCAGACTGCTCAATACTTTTACCCGTTATACCCACTATGTGCCGTTTTACCGCTATTGCAGTGCTGCCGGAGCCGACATCGAAGAGGGTGTCTATTTAGCCATGCGCAATGAGTTGTCGCTGGATAACGGTGCTCGGAAAGTGAGATTGCGTGAAGGTTCCAAAGTGGTGCTTTACCTGCCTTCGTTGCTGATTGGCACCGACGGCGTAGAGGGATCGGGTGGTTATGAAGGCGAAACTTCGTTGGCTGCCGGTCGCCCGATGCGTGTGGTTTTGGAGATTCGCGATACGGTGAAAAATCCATTGGAGTTGGAGGGGTCGCAAATCGACTTCTTCTGCGAGGAGAACGGAGGCCGTGAAGAGCCGAAGAAAAACGAGTCGGAGAGCACACAGACAGTGAGCGAACAACTTGCTCCGACCGATCCGAAACACCCTTATAACTTGGCAAACCGCTGGGTGATAGCCAACGACAGTATTGCTCAGCTCTATGTCAATTTGCGCTACGATCCGGCAAAAGATCGTCTTAAATTCCCTGTTTCGGACAAATATAAAATGCGCCCTTATACGGTTACGCCTTACAACGATGCCGGATTGGAAGAGAAGATTGCAGAGGCTTTGGTTAAGCGTTTCCATTCCGACGAAGCTTATTCCGGTGTTGCCGCATTGGATGCCGATTCTGTCGGATTGAACAACACGGCAAATATTTGGTATATTGGCCGATTCCTCGATGGCTTTATTTTCGATACCAACATCAATGAGGTGAAAGAGTTGATCTATGGTAGCAACTATACCGCGGGTGAAGTTCTGGAATACATGCCGAGCAGCGGTGGCTTGATCAATGCCTTCTATTATACGGTTCAAAATCTGAAATTCGGTCAGTGGGCAACATTGATTACCACCTCGACTAATGGTTACGGATCGTCCGGTCAGAATGGCGCTTCGACGACAAGTTCATCGGGTGTCTCCACGGATTATTACGACTACTTGAACTACCTGAATTATTATAACAGCTATTACAACAACTATTATAGTGGTTATTATGGCGGTTATTACGGAGGATATGGTGGTTACTATGGTGGCTATTACGATGATTATTATAGCGGTTATTACGATTCGGCTACTACGACAACTACCACTACCACCGTGACAACCGAAATCCCATCGTATTGTCCGCTGATTTTCCAGATATATATAGAGCCGAATAACAATAGTTCAGATTATTGATTGCGGCTTTGAGTTACACTATCGCCCGAATCTCTTATTAGGAGATTCGGGCTTTTTTTGGAGCGGGGCAAAATAAAATTCGAGAAACTATTCTCCAATCCTGATTTTTTCTTACCTTTGCCCCGACAATCTAAGGGGTGCTTGCTTCGCAGGCTGAGATTATACCCATTGAACCGGATACGGGTAATGCCGAGACCGGGAATAGTACAATCAATACACATACCCCTTTTCAGTTCTTTAACTTAAAGGTTCAAAAACATGAAAAGGTATCTATTACCCATTGCGACCGTCGTTTTGTGTACGGTGGCAGATGCTCGCGCACAGGCGTTGAGCGACAAGAACGATTCTCTGCGGATGTATAGCTTGCAGGAGATCGAAGTAACAGCAACACGAGCCACAAAGTCGATTCCCGTGGCTCACTCGAATCTCTCGCATCAAGAGATCGCTCGCAACAATTACGGCTTGGATATCCCCTCGGTGCTGGCTCTAACACCCTCAATGGTAGCCACGAACGAGACCGGTATCGGTATCGGAGGAACTTCGATGCGCCTGCGTGGTACGGATGCCACGCGACTGAACGTGACGATCAATGGAGTTTCGATGAATAATCCCGATTCGCATGCCATGTATTGGTACGACACTCCCGATTTGTTGTCGGCCGTTGGAACAATTCAGGTGCAGCGCGGAGCCGGAGTATCAACCAATGGAACCGGAGCTTTTGGTGGGGCTATCAGTATGACAACCGATGCTTTGCCGACCGATCTCCGCGGTGAAGTTGCTCTCTCTTATGGCTCGTATAATACCAACAAACAGGCTGTGGCGTTCTCTTCGGGACTGCTCGGCGGCCATTGGAGTCTCGATGCCCGACTGACACATATCGGCTCGGACGGTTATATCGACCGAGGTGCAACGGATCTTAAATCCTATATGTTGCAGGCGGGATATTATAACGGGAGTACCATGCTTAAATTGGTGTCGTTCGGCGGTAAGGCTAAAACGGGCCTGACCTATACTGGAGTCACAAAAGAGGAGATGCAACTCAATGGTCGCCGCTTCAATTCGGAGGGTATGTATTATACCTCGAACGGTAATCACTCCTATTACTATATGGATGACGGTGAAGTAAAGCGTGCGACGGTGGGGTATTACAGCAATCAAACCGATAACTATCTGCAAATCAATAATCAGTTGCTTTTGAATCATCGATTCAATGAACACTGGATGATGAATGCCACGGCCTTCTATACCTATGGCTACGGTTTCTACGAGCAGTATAAAGAGGGCCGTAAGTTAGTAGAATATGGATTTGGTGATGATTTGGCCTACGATGCCGAGGGTAATAAAGTGAAAGCCGATATGATTCGCGATAAATATATGCGTAACCACATGGGCGGTTTGCAGACGACATTTGGCTATACGACGAAGAATTTCGATCTGAATTTTGGCGGGTCGTATAGCTACTACACCTGCCCTCATTACGGCACATTGAGTTGGGTCGATGGGTTGGAGAGTGCCCAAATTGCACATCGTTGGTACGATAACGATGTCGATAAACACGACGCCAACCTCTTTGTTCGTACTAATTGGCAGGTTGTCGAGGGCTTGCGGCTCTTTGCCGACTTGCAATATCGCTATGTCAGCTATCGTGCGTGGGGTGTGAATGACAACTATATTTCGGATGAAATCGGCATGCAACCGATTGCGGTCGATAAACAATATCATTTTGTCAATCCGCATATTGGTATCAGCTATACACTCAACAAGCGACATAACTTTTATTTCTCCTATGCCATTGCTCAAAAAGAGCCCACGCGAGGAGATTTTACCGATCGTTACATGTTTGCCGAGGCCAGCAGTTATCCGAAGTCGGAGTTACTCCACGATTTTGAGTTGGGATATACCTATACTGTGCCGAATCTCTCGTTGGGAATCAACCTCTACTACATGAAGTACAAAGATCAGTTGGTGCCTACGGGGCGTATCAACGATGGTTACGATTCGATTAACGACAATGTCGAAGATAGTTATCGCCGCGGTATAGAACTCTCGGCATCGTGGAAAGTGGCCAAGTGGTTTACCGCGAGTGCGCAGGCCACCTTCTCGCAGAACTGTATCGAGAATTATGTACACCGTGTGGTGGACTATGCTTTGACGGGAAATGTTGCCGGTTATTACGGCTACCATACCGTGGAGATGGGAACTACGCGGTTGGCCTACTCTCCAAAAACAACGGCAGCCTTGTTGCTCGATTTCCATCATAAGGGTTTTGAAGCTGTGCTGCACACACAATATGTTGGTCGGCAATATTTTACGAACTATGTGAATCCGGCGATGATGTTGGATGACTATTGTGTTACCAACCTGAATTTAGGCTACACGTTGCAGACCCAAGCCAAGCGGAGTGTGCGATTCGGAGTGGCGATCTACAACCTCTTCAATGCCGATTATTGCAGCAACGGCTATGGCTGGTCAGAGGCCTATGAAGGTGCACAGACCGACCATGCCTACTACTTCCCGCAGGCACCGATCCATGTGTTGGCCAATGTAACGGTGAAATTTTAACGCGACAGATCCAATTTGTCGGAGGTGACTAAAATGAATCACGCGAAATGGAGTGGAAACTGATATTGCAAATCATTGGAGTAGTCTTGGGATTGCTCTATCTTTGGTTGGAGTACAGAGCGGATATTCGGCTCTGGATCGTAGGCCTTATCATGCCGGTTGTTCATGGCATACTCTATTATCGAGCCGGCCTCTATGCCGATTGTTCGATGCAGGTCTATTACATCTTGGCCGGATTGTACGGTTGGCTTGTGTGGCGAAATGCTCCACGAGCGAAAAAGAATACCGCGTTGCATATCAGCCATACTCCATGGCGACTCCTCCCTGCTCTTGTTGGCGCGTATGGCTTAATTCATATCGCAATTTATTTTGTGTTGGTGCGATTTACGGATAGCAATGTGCCGTTCTGGGACAGCCTGACCACGGCTCTTTGTATCGTTGCCTATTGGATGCTGTCGCGTAAATACGTTGAGCAGTGGTTGGTATGGTTGGCCGTAGATGTGATTACCGTAGGGTTGTATCTTTATAAAGATATTCCGCTAACGGCAGGCCTCTATGCGCTCTATTCGCTTTTGGCGGTTTCGGGGTATCTGCGTTGGTGCAGGCAACTTCGAAGTGATGCCCCTTGTCGATAGTATCTCTTCGGAGAAAGTATAAGCCCGAACAGAATCCTGTTCGGGCTTATACTTTCCGTCTTTATTGTTGATTAGAATCGCCGCAAGAAACACTCAATGGTATTCTCCATCAGGCAGCAAATGGTCATCGGGCCTACACCGCCCGGAACAGGTGTGATAACCGATGCCTTTGGCTCGATGGCTGCATAATCGACGTCGCCACATAATTTGCCGGTTTCGGGATCACGGTTGACACCCACATCGATCACCACAGCACCCTCGCCAACCATGTCGGCCGTAATGAACTTCGGACGACCGATGGCCACAACCAATATCTCGGCATTTCGGGTAACCTCTCCGAGGTTGCGTGTACGGCTGTGAGCCGTGGTTACCGTAGCGTTCTCGTCGAGCAGGAGCTTGGATACGGGCAGTCCCACGATATTGCTACGTCCGACTACCACCGCATTGCGACCGGCAATCTCTACACCGGCCGATTTGAGCATCTTGATAATACCCTTCGGGGTGCAAGGCAATGTACACGGGTGTTTCTGCCAGAGAGCCGCAACATTCAGCGGGTGGAATCCATCGACATCTTTCGACTTGTCGATGGCCGCGATCACCTTGTCGGAGTCGATATGCTTCGGTAAAGGCAATTGTACCAAGATGCCATCAACCTCCGGATCGGCATTTAGCCCGTCAACGATCTCCAACAACTCCGCCTCGGAGATTGTATCGGGTTTTCGGATCGTTGTGTTTCGTATGCCCACCTCGGCCGAGGCTTTGGCTTTTCCGGTAACATAGGAGACACTGCCGGGATCCTCTCCCACCAGAATCACTACCAAATGGGGTACACGCCCATATTTGGCCGGAAAGGTCGCAACCTCTGCGGCCATCTCGGCCTTCAATTTTGCCGAGAGCTCTTTTCCGCTAATTATTTTCGCCATGAAAAAACGTTTGTTTAATTTTATGTCAGTCGAGTGCCCAATGTCCGATGTCGCTTCGGTGGAAGAGGTTGTCGCAGTCGATGCGGGCGACATCTCGGAGAGCGTTCTCGCGCGCATCGGCCAAAGTCGCTCCACGGCCGACGACAAATAAAACACGTCCTCCGGCGGTCACAATACGATTGTCAATGCACTTTGTTCCCATGTGGTAAACTGTGCTCTCAACCCTATCAAGGCCGCTGATCTCTACCCCTTTCTCATAGGCCTCGGGATAACCTTTCGAGGCCAAAACAATACCTAATGTCGTGTCATCATGCCATTCGAGTTGTGCATCTTTGTTATCCGCTACCGCGCAGAAGATCTCCACAATATCGCTCTTTAAGCGGGGAAGTACCACCTCGGTCTCGGGATCTCCAAAGCGGGCGTTGAACTCGATGACCTTGATCCCTTGCGGGGTCTTCATAAGACCTCCATAGAGTACCCCTTCAAATGGGCATCCCTCTGCAACCATCGCCTCTGCAACCGGTTTCAGAATCTTTTCTAAGGCATATGCTTCATCTTCGGCCGTAATGAAAGGCAGGGGTGAGTAAGCTCCCATGCCACCGGTATTCGGTCCTTTGTCGCCATCGTAGGCTCTCTTGTGATCTTGCGCCAAGACCATAGGCCATACTTTCGAGCCCGAAACGAAACACATAAACGAAAATTCGGGGCCTGTCAAGAAATCTTCGATAACGACTTTTCCCTCGCCGAATTTGTCGTCGAGCAACATATCTTTCAATGCACTCTCCGCTTCGGCCAATGTCTCGGCAATCACCACGCCCTTGCCGGCCGCTAAGCCGTCGTATTTCAATACAGCGGGCAGGGGGCGGGAGGCAACGTATGCTTGTGCCTCGGCATAATCCGTAAACGAGCGGTAAGCAGCAGTCGGCACGTTGTAGCGTGCCATCAGATCTTTGGCAAACTCTTTTGACGACTCGATCCGTGTGGCAGCCTTCGAGGGTCCGAAGATACGCAGACCGGCAACTTTGAAACAATCGACTACGCCGACTGCCAACGCCGCCTCGGGACCTACCACCGTAAGTTCGATGTTGTTTTCTGTGGCAAAGTCGCGTAGCCGCTCGATCTCGGTTTCGCGAATTGCTATACATTCGGCCTGCCGAGCGATGCCGGCATTCCCCGGGGCACAGAATATCTTCTCGACCTGTGGCGAGCGAGCCAACGCATCGACAATGGCATGCTCGCGACCTCCGGAGCCTATAACCAATACTTTCATAAAAGCTCTATTTTAGTGCTTGAAGTGACGTTCTCCGGTGAAACACATGGCAATTCCCAACTCATCGGCCTTCTTGATCGAGTCTTCGTCCCGAACCGATCCGCCGGGTTGAACAATGGCCGTTACGCCATATTCTGCCGCAAGAGTTACGCAATCATCGAAGGGGAAGAACCCGTCGGATGCCAATACGATTCCTTCGGTGAAACCGGCGGCTTTGGCCTGTTTCAGCGCGATCTCGGCCGATCCGATGCGGTTCATCTGTCCGGCACCTACGCCCAACGTGCGACCATCTTTAACAGCAACGATGGCGTTGGACTTCACATGTTTTACAACATGCCATCCGAAATTCAGGTCTTCCATCTGTTCGGCAGCGGGTTTTGCTTGTGTCACACACATATCGGCTGTAACGGTACGAGTTGTCACATCGAGATCCTGTACCAACAAACCACCGTTTACACTCACATATTGACGTGGCGCAGGAGCTCCTTGTTCCATCGGAACTTCCAACAACCGAAGGTTTTTCTTCGTGCAAAGTACCTCCAAAGCCGCCTCATCGAATTTGGGCGCCATGATGATCTCCAAGAAAATCGGCTTCATCAACTCGGCAACCTCTTTCGTGATGGTGCAGTTGGTTGCGACAATGCCCCCAAAGATCGATACCGTGTCTGCCTCGTAGGCTTTTGTCCATGCTTCGACAACATCTTTGCCGACGGCAGCACCGCAGGGGTTCATGTGTTTGAGACCCACGCAGAACGGCTGCTTAAATTCGCGTACGATACAAAGTGCTGCATTTGCGTCTTGTATGTTGTTGTACGACAGTTCCTTGCCGTTTAATTGGCGTGCGAATGCCAACGAGTAGGGCATTGCCTCACCTTCGCGGTAGAACTTGGCCGACTGGTGGGGATTCTCGCCATAACGCAACGATTGTACAAGGTCGAATTCGAGGAAGAGTTTCTCGTTCAGACCGGCTTGTGCCCGCATATAGGTGGCGATCATGGCGTCGTACTCGGCGGTGTGGGTATAAGCTTTGGCCGAGAGTTTCAGACGCGTGGTCTTCTCGGTATTGCCGCCTGCTTTGATCTCATCGAGGATCTGCGCATAGTCTGCGGGATCGCATACCACCGTTACATCGGCCCAGTTTTTGGCTGCCGAGCGCAACATCGAAGGCCCGCCGATATCGATGTTCTCGATGGCATCTTCCATCTTTACATCGGGCTTGGCTATGGTCTGGCGGAATGGGTAGAGATTCACACAGACCATATCGATAAATTCGATCTGATTATCTTTCAGTGCTTTGAGATGCTCCGGATCATCACGACGAGCCAACAGACCGCCGTGCACTTTGGGGTGCAGGGTCTTGACGCGACCGTCACAAATTTCGGGAAATCCTGTCACGTCGCTGATGTTGATCACTTCAACACCGCTGTCGGCCAATAGTTTCATGGTGCCTCCCGTGGCAATAATCTCCCAACCCAACGATCGTAGGCCTTTGGCGAAATCGACCACGCCGGTCTTATCGCTAACACTTATCAATGCTCGCATATTTGTATTGTTTTTATTCGTTTAATGTATCTATTTTCATCTCGCGTATGCGAGCCTATTATTTAGCGGTATCGGACGCAATCAGTTTTTGAATGGTGTCGATGTAGAGCGGGTATTCGGTGGCATGTACCATGCGTTCCAACTCCTCGATGTCGTTGCCATAATATTCGAAGGCGCGTTGTGCGATGATTTCTCCTCCATCGAGCGCAGCATTGACATAGTGAATGGTCACACCGAAAACCTTAACGCCATAGTTGAAGGCATCCTCGATGGCGTGTGCTCCCTTAAATGCCGGTAGTAACGAGGGGTGTATGTTGATTATACGTCCTTCGTAGGCCTCCAAAAGTGTGTCACCGATCAGACGCATATAACCCGCCAAGCAGACCAATTCGACTCCGGCCTCATCGAGTTTCTGAATGATTTCGCGCTCGAAATCGGCCTTTGAAGCATAGTTCTTCGGCGTGAAGATGAAACACGGTGTGCCATGTGTTTTCGCTCGCTCGACAACATAGGCATTGGGCTTGTCGCAGACCATCAGTACCACCTCGGCATTCAACACTTTCTGTTCGCATGCCGCTACGATTGCTTCGAAATTGGTTCCATTGCCACTGGCAAAGACTGCAAGACGTCGCATATACCTACTGAATAACTACACCTTCTGTATCCGTAACCCGACCGATCACCGAGGCGCGCTCGCCATATCCGGTCAAAATGTCGATTGCTTTTTGTGCTTCGGAGGCATCGAGAGCGATGACCATACCGATACCCATGTTGAAGATGTTAAACATCTCGCGGTGGGGTACTTTGCCATACTTCTCCAAGAAACGGAAGACCGGAAGAATCTCCCATGAGCCCTCCTCGATGGCAATACCCTGTCCCTCGTGGAGGATACGGGGGATATTCTCGTCGAATCCGCCGCCTGTGATGTGGCTGATGCCGTGAACATCGCAGTTGCGAATCACATCAAGTACCTGCTTTACATAGATTTTTGTCGGAGTGAGCAATACTTCGCCCAACAATTTGTTCGACAATTCGGGATAGGATTTGTGCAGATCGAGAACGTTGTCGCTCACAATTTTGCGAACTAAGCTGAATCCGTTGGAGTGAACACCGCTCGATGCGATACCTACCAAAACATCGCCTACTTTGACCTTCGAGCCATCGATCAGCTGCGACTTCTCTACTACACCCACCGTAAATCCGGCAATGTCGTACTCCCCATCGGTGTACATGCCCGGCATCTCCGCCGTTTCACCTCCGACAAGGGCACAACCGGCCTGACGACAACCCTCGGCAACTCCTGCAACGATCGCTTCGATCTTTTGGGGCTCGTTGCGACCTACGGCCACATAGTCGAGGAATTCGAGCGGCTCGGCGCCCTGTGCCAAAACATCGTTAACACACATGGCCACGGCATCGATACCGACCGTGTCGTGTTTGTCCATTTCGAACGCCAATTTGAGTTTTGTGCCCACACCGTCGGTGCCACTAACCAATATCGGCTCTTTGATACCGAGCGAAGCCAAGTCGAACATGCCGCCGAAGGCTCCGATATTGCCCATTACACCTGCACGAGAGGTTGAGGCTACATGCTTTTTGATGCGTCGCACCACTTCGTATCCGGCTTCAAGGTTTACGCCGGCTTTTTCATAAGATTGTGCCATAGTCTTTTCTATTTTTTGCATTTACATTTCTTAACCATTGCGCTTTTGTGGTAGAGGGCTGTCGGGTATTTGCCCGTAAAGCAGGCCGTACACAACTCCTCACGACGACCTGCCGTATAGAGCGATTTCTCCGAAAGGAACGCCAAAGTATCGGCGCCGATGGCCTTGCAAACCTCATCCACCGACAAGCGTGCCGAGATCAACTCGTCGTAGCTCGTTGTGTCGACTCCGTAGAAACAGGGTTCGGTCATCGGAGGTGAAGCGATACGCACATGTACCTCTGTGGCACCGGCCTCTTTGAGCATCGTGACAATGCGGCGCGAAGTTGTGCCGCGTACAATGGAGTCATCGACCAACACCACACGTTTGCCTTTGACAATTGTTCGAACGGCCGAGAGTTTCATGCGTACACCCTTCTCGCGCAGTTCTTGGGTCGGCTGGATGAAGGTACGACCGATATATTTGTTTTTGATGAGCCCCATTTCGTAGGGAAGGCCGCTTGCCTCGGCATATCCCATGGCTGCGCTCAAACTCGAATCGGGAACTCCGACCACAATATCGGCCTCGGCGGGCGACTCCTCGAAAAGCAGACGACCGGACTCTTTGCGGTAAGCATGGACATTGCATCCCTCGATGTCGCTATCCGGACGGGCCAGATAGATATATTCCATCGAGCACATGTGGTGGTGTTTGAACTGCGAGTAGAGATTCGAGCGGATGCCGTGGTGGTCGATTGTCAACACCTCACCGGGCTCTACATCTCGAATATATTCGGCACCCACGGTGTCGAAGGCACAGGTTTCACTCGCTATGACATAACCCTCGCCCAAACGACCGATGGCCAGGGGGTGTAACCCGTGTTTATCACGACAGGCGTAGATGCGACGTGAGGTCATCACCACAAAGGTAAATGCACCCTCCATCATATTCAATGCATCGATAATGGCATGAATACGGGGGCGTGATGCACTTCGCTCCTTCTTAATCAAGTGCGCCAAAATCTCGCTGTCCGAAGTGGATTGAAAAAGGCTTCCATGCTTTTCAAGGTAGTTGCGCAACTCTTCGGCATTGACTAAACATCCGTTGTTGGCAATGGCAAAGTTACCCAAATTGTGATGGAACATCAAGGGTTGCACATTTTCCAACCGATTGCTGTCGGCTGCCGTATAGAGTACATGACCTATGGCCATCTCACCTTTCATTGCCGAGAGTTCATCTCCTTTGAATACTTCGGTCACGAGACCTTTTCCCTTAATACGGTGAAAATTATCCTGCTCATCAACGCTGATAATTCCACAACCTTCCTGACCTCGATGTTGCAGGGCGTGCAAACCATAGTAGGTCAGCGAAGCGGCATTTTTCACTCCATAGATACCGAAGACACCGCACTCGTCGTGAATCTCTCTTTCCGAATAAGAAGTCACCATTTCCGTATCTTTATTTTTTTGTTATCTTTTCCAAACGTGTCCGAATCTCTTCGTATGCCTCGCGGACATGACCCAAATCCCGACGGAAACGATCGTGGTCGAGTTTCTTGCCGGATTCTACATCCCACAAGCGGCAGGTGTCGGGAGATATCTCGTCGGCCAATACGATTACACCGTCGGTTGTCTTTCCGAATTCGATTTTGAAATCCACCAACTCGACATCGATTCGCAAGAATAACTCGGTAAGCACCTCGTTGATGCGTGCTGCCATGCGATAGATTTCCGACAACTCCTCGTAAGTCGCCAACCCCAAAGCTACGGCATGATGATCGTTCATCAGCGGATCGCCCAACTCGTCGTTTTTATAGCAGATGTCGTAGATCGTGTTTGCCGGTTTCATTCCCTCCTCAACATCGAGTTGATGAGCCATCGATCCGGCAATTCGATTGCGCACAATCACCTCCAACGGGATGATTGTTACCCGCCGACAAAGTTGATCGCGTTCGTTGATACTCTCGATGTAGTGGGTTGCAACTCCCGCGTTGCGCAGAGTCTCGAAAGCAATCGCAGATATGGCGTTGTTCAGCAATCCTTTATTTTCAATGGTGGCCTTCTTGATGTTGTTGAAAGCCGTAGCGGTATCCTTGTAGTGAAGAACGATCTTGTCGGGATCATCCGTGAGGAATACCTGTTTTGTCTTACCCTCATAAAGCAATTCAAGCTGCTTCATTTTCCTTTCCGTTTTGAAAAATTCGATCTGTGCTTGTTTGTTAACATCTTTTCCGGAAATAGTTCACGGCATTGCGGAACAGCGGTTGCTCTTTCTCGCCGGAGATGTTGCGGAAGATATTCTTCTCCCAACGCTCCGTATGTCCCATTTTGCCGAGGATCTGTCCGTCACGTGATACGATACCTTCGATGGCGTACGATGATCCGTTGGGGTTGTAGGGGGCCTCCATGGTCGGTTGACCTGCGGCATCGGCATATTGGAAAGCAACCTGTCCGTTGGCAAAGAGTTCGCGGGCCAACTCTTCGCTGACCACAAACTTGCCCTCACCGTGGCTGACGGCTATGGAGTGCAGGTCTCCCGACTCAAATCCGGCAAGCCAAGGCGATGCTACCGAGGCTACGCGGGTGGTAACGATCTGCGAAATGTGGCGGTTGATGTCGTTGCGGAACAGAGTCGGAGACTCTGCGATCAACATACCCAGACGTCCGTAAGGCAACAGACCCGACTTAACCAATGCTTGGAAACCGTTGCAGATACCGATGATCAAGCCTCCACGGTCGAGTAAGGCGTGAATCTCTTCGCGAATATCTTTGTTGTTCAGTACGTTGACGATGAATTTGGCACTTCCGTCCGGCTCGTCACCGGCCGAGAATCCACCGCACAATGCGAAGATGTGGCACCGGTGGATATGCTCTTTCATTTCGGCAATCGAGCGCAAAATATCATCCTCTCCGAGGTTGCACAACACGCTGGTTGTAACCTCGGCTCCGGCACTGCGGAAAGCGCGAGCCGTATCGTAGTCGCAGTTTGTTCCAGGGAACACCGGAAGGTAGGCCACGGGATGTTCTACTGCTTCGCCCGGGTAAACCACCGTGCGGTGTACCGCCTCGCTGACGGGGAGATTCTCTCCTACGATTCCTTTGTCGGGGTAGATGGTGGCGTATTTGGCGGTGTTGGCCTCGTAGAGTGCTGCAAGTGGCATGCTGACACCGTTTACCGTCAAGGTTGCATCAGTGACCGTAACTCCGATTTTTTCTGCTGCGGTATATTCCAATGCGCCTTCGCTTGCGACCAAGATCGAGCCATAAGCATAGTTGTAAAGTTGCTGCTCGTCGAGTGTCACCTCGGCACCAATCTCGTTACCGAAAGCCATCTTGGCCAGACCTTCGGCGACACCACCGAATCCTACGGCCCATGCAGCCTTGATCTTACCGCTTTCGATGGCTTCGCTCACAAACGTAAAGTTGCGTTTGAGTTGCTCGGTATCGGGCATGCCGGTTTCAAGAGGTGTGTGACGTACGAGATAGATGCAATCGCCGGCCTTCTTGAAATCGGTAGAGATCACCCGATTTGCATCGACCGTTGTGATGCCGAATGCCATGAGCATCGGCGGCACGTTGATATCTTGGAATGTTCCCGACATCGAGTCTTTTCCTCCGATCGAAGGCAATCCTAATTCCACCTGCATCTTCAAAGCTCCGAGCAGGGCACTCAATGGTTTGCCCCAAGATGTGGCTTCGCGGGTCATACGCTCGAAATACTCTTGGTAGGAGTAGCGCATCTTGTCGTAGCGTGCTCCGGCGGCTACCACCTTTGTTGCTGCCTCGATAACAGCATATGCCGCTCCGTGGTAGGGACTCCACGAGGCAAGGAACGGGTTGTAGCCGAATGCCATGATGCTGGCCGTGTCGGTATATCCGTTGGTCGGGAGTTTCTGTACCGAAACTTGTGTTTCGCTACGTTGCGTACGACCGCCGAAAGGCATCAATACCGTCGAGCGACCGATCGAGGCATCGAACATCTCGATCAAGCCGCGCTGTGAGAGCACATTGTTGTCGCGCAGATTATTGGCAAAACGCTCTTCGGTGGTAGCTCCTGCCACCTCGCGGATAAACGGATTGCGTGCATCGACGGCGGCAATCTGTGCTTGGGCATAGTGCTTGGCTCCGGCGCTGTCGATGAACTTGCGGCTCAAATCGACTACTTTGCGCCCTTTGTTGTACATGCGCATACGAGCCGTGTCGGTCACCTCGGCAACCTCAACAACCTCGATATTCTCTTCGCGGCAGTAGTTCATGAACTCGGTCACATCTTTGGCCTCGATTACCACAGCCATACGCTCTTGCGACTCGCTGATGGCCAGCTCTGTGGAGTTCAAACCGCTATATTTGGTGGGTACACGGTCGAGATAGATGTCCAATCCGTCGGCCAACTCACCGATTGCTACGCTGACACCGCCGGCACCGAAATCGTTCGATTTTTTGATCAGGCGTGTAACCTCCGGACGACGGAACAACCGCTCCAATTTGCGCTCCTCGGGGGCATTTCCTTTTTGCACCTCACTGCCGCATGTTTCGAGCGATTTGGCATCGTGCTCTTTCGATGATCCCGTAGCACCACCGATACCGTCACGACCTGTGCGGCCACCCAACAACAGGATTTTGTCACCGGCTTCGGGGCGTTCGCGACGGACATTCTCGGCTTTCACAGCTCCGACAACAGCACCGACCTCCAAACGTTTGGCTACATAGTTGTCGTGATAAATTTCGCGAACATGGGTGGTTGCCAAACCAATCTGGTTGCCGTAGCTCGAATAGCCGGCTGCCGCTTTTTTCGAGATGATACTTTGCGGCAATTTACCCGACATCGTCTCGGATACTTTCTGATAGATGTTTCCTGCACCTGTCACACGCATAGCCTGATAGACATAGCTACGTCCCGACAGCGGGTCGCGGATAGCGCCACCCAAACAGGTCGAGGCACCTCCAAAGGGCTCGATTTCGGTCGGGTGGTTGTGGGTTTCGTTCTTGAATTGCAACAGCCATTGCTCGGTCGAGCCATCAACATCGACATCGACATAGATCGAGCAGGCGTTGTTTTCGTCGCTTACTTCGAGGTCGTCGAGTAATCCTTTCGAACGCAAATAACGAGCACCGATGGTGGCAATATCCATCAGGCAAATGCTCTTATGTTCGCGACCCAACTCACGACGGATGCGCAGGTATAATGCCAATGAGTCTTCGATCTCCTCTTTGAGGAACGACTCCTCAACGGTGATTCCCTCCAACTCGGTAGTAAACGTGGTATGGCGGCAGTGGTCGCTCCAATAGGTGTCGAGAATCCGTAACTCGGTTTCGTATGGATCACGCCCCTCTGCACGGAAATATTTTACCACTTCGCGCAGGTCGTCGGCATTCATTGCCAATCCGTATTGTTTGCAGTAACCCTCCAACTCGGACTCTTCCATAGCGATGAATCCTTCGAGTACCGGTACGGGTTTCACTTCGGCCTGCTCCATATCGGTCAGTTTGCTGAGATCTTTCTCGCGCGACTCGATGCCGTTGATGTAGTAGTGGCGGATGCGGGCCAACTCCTCTTCGGTTACGTTGTTGTCGAAAATCAGCAATTTCGAGGAACGAATACGTACATCGGCTGTCGGGTCGATCAGTCGTACACAATCCACAGCCGAAGCTGCACGTTGGTCGAATTGGCCGGGCAGATACTCCACAGCGAGATATTTTCGATCCGTCAGATCGCAGGTGTCGGTCACCGTGTCGGTCACGATCTCTCCAAATACGGCATAACGACTCTTCTCCAACAACTCCTCCGAGAATCCGAAAAGATCGTAAACGTTCAGCAGTCGCAACTCGCTCAGGTTGAGTCCCAAATTGGTATTCAACTCGCGACGCAGACTATCGGCTTCGACACAAAAACGGGGAAGTTTCTCTACAAAAATACGGTAGTTCTTCATGTTTATCGTAAAAGGTTCTGAGAACCCTCTTTATTTGGTTTTATGTGGTTGTTATTGATTATATCTGTGCTTTCAGTACGTCGGCCGTCTGTTTGGCGCGGAAGGCCTCCAATTTGGCAGCCAACTCCTCGTTCTGCAAGGCGAGCATGGCTACGGCATAGAGGGCGGCATTTTTGGACCCGTCGATTGCCATTGTGGCCACCGGAATACCCGAAGGCATCTGTACGATCGAGAGCAACGAGTCTAATCCGTTCAGAGCTCGCGACTTAACCGGTACACCGATAACGGGCAGGGTGGTCATGGCGGCAATTACACCCGGCAGATGGGCGGCGCCGCCTGCTCCGGCGATGATGACGCTCAACCCGCGGTCGCGAGCACCTTTGGCATATTCACACAATGCATCGGGGGCACGGTGGGCGCTGATCACACGCTTCTCGCACTCGATGCCGAATTGTTCCAAAATCGTTACGGCTCCGGACATTACATCGTAGTCGCTTGTCGAGCCCATAATTATACCAACTTTCATAAGTATTTTTGTTTTAATTTGTCATCAAACCAAAAACAAGCCGCCACGACAACCCATGTCATGGCGGCTTGATCTATCCGAATAGCCCGCACGCCTCCACTTGATACATCTGAGAATGTACGCCGAAGTCATGTTGTCGATCTGAATAGACCTGCAACGATACGGAATGTTCTCCTCGTTTCCTGCCTTCCCGACAATCAATATTGACTCCGAAATTCATGATGTTTCCTGTTAAGAGAAAGGTTGCGAACAACGTCACAAAAATACACTTTTCCGTACTATTTTCAAAATTCGCAGGTGGATTCTATCGACATTTTATTCACATTCCTCATTCGTTTTGGCCACCGCGTTTCAGATTCGGCTGATCCTGCCTCGTTATTCTCCCGAAAGCAGATTGCCGCCTTGTCCGAACGGGTTAGCGAACGATGATCTCGTCCGTGAAGAGCCAGCCGCCCTCTCGTCCGTTTGATATGGCTCGATAGCGGATGTAACGTCCCGTTGCTTGGCCCTGCCAACCGAACGTGCGGTATTCGGGTCGTTCTTCCTCTTCGGGGTAATCGTTTTTGATAGTGGCCACCTCTCTAAACTCCTTTCCATCCTCCGAGATAGCGATGATCACCTCGCGAGGAAGCCAGACCCAAGCAGCAAACCATTGGATGAAATCGGCTTCGATGCTTTGGATGGGTTGGGTTTTGCCCAAATCGATCGTAACCTCCATATCTCCACCCAGAAAACCTTGCCAACGCGTGCCGTAGCTCCATCCGCCCCGTAATCCGTTGGTCAATGTGGCAGCCTCTTCGGCCGGATATTTCGCGTGCCACGGGGTGGTGTAAGTCACGGCACATCCCGAGGCTAAATGGTTGATCCGCTCTGCTTTTTCTGAACGTTCGCCCGACTCGGTATGCAGATCAAAAACATGGTATCCGGCGGCACGAGCCTTGTCGGCTCGTGCAACGGCACGTCGTCGGAAATCGGTAAAATTCTTTTTGGCAGGATCGAGCCATGCTACTTCGGCCAATGCAAAATGGCGGGGGTAGAGCATGTACTCGGCATGCTCGGGAGTGGGGATATACTCGGTCCAAAGATTGGCTTGTACGCCTAAAACCCGCTCGTGTCCCGGCATGTCGGCCGGAGCGGGATCATATTCATATACCTTCGACAAGGGGAGATAACCCGACATGGCCATCGGCTCACGCATCGGGTTGTCCTGATAAGAATCGAAATAGCAATGACCCCCCGGAGTCATGATTACGGGATGTCCCGAGGCTGCCGCTTGGCGACCGCCCTCTTCGCCACGCCACGACATTACGATTGCACCTTCGGCCAATCCGCCTTCGAGAATCTCATCCCAACCGATCAGTTTGCGGCCATGTGCTCGTAGAAAGCGCTCCATGCGTCGTATGCCATAGCTTTGCAACTCATCCACATTGACAAGTCGTTCGCGAACCATACGTGCCCGACATTTCGGACATACGGCCCATGCGCTCTTCGAAGCCTCGTCGCCACCTATATGAATATATTCCGACGGGAATAGCTCCATGACCTCCGTGAGTACGTTTTCCATAAATTCGAATGTCTGCTCGTTGCCAATGCAAAAATCTCCTCCGCCCTTTCCGGTGCAACTCAATGCGGGATAGGCGGCCAATACCTCCTCTGAATGGCTCGGGAACTCGATTTCGGGGACTACTGTGATATGGAGCGAATCGGCACAAGCGAGTACCTCGCGAATATCCTCTTTGGTATAGAATCCGCCCGAAACACCCGCCTCATCTTGGCGACCGTAACGACGACCGCTTGTCCACCAGTCGTGCCAAGTTTTACCGTGTCGCCATGCTGCCAATTCGGTAAGTAGTGGATAACGCTCGATCTCCAATCGCCAACCTGCTCCATCGACCAAATGCCAATGCAGACGGTTGAGCCGCAGCGATGCCATCATACGTAACTGTTTTTTTATAAACTCTTTGTCAAAAAAGTTTCGAGAAACGTCGAGGTGCATGCCGCGCCACTCGAATCGCGGATAGTCGGTAATTGTTCCCGCGGGAATACGCGAGTCATATTGTTCGTATAGCGCCACGAAGGTCTGTAATCCGTAAAACAGACCGGCTTCTCCTCGGGAGGTAAGTTCTGCACCATCGGGTGATATAACCAATCGATAACCCTCCTTCGAGGCCGGCAATGAGCTATCTTCGCTCAAACGGAGTGACAAACCATTGGGGGTTGCAGCCTGCCGGCAGGGGATTCCGGCAGTGGTCAACAAGGCGGTCAGCTGTCCGACTGCATCGTTGGGAACTTCAAACTGTAAAGATAATTCGGAGGGAACTTGAAAATAACCATTCCCTACTTCAATGGATTGAGGTTGAGGTAATAATAAGTTCTCTGTAAGGTTGGGCTTCTTGCAGCCACCGAGTAACAGCGTGGCAAAGCACAAAAGCGAAACAAGATTTTTCATCATAAGTGCGATAATTTAGATCGGTGTCCAAATTTAATGTAAATATTTTGAATAAAAAAGTGTATTGCGGGGAGGGTATTAGATTTATGTTGATTCGGTCGGTCATGGCAGAAAAAATGACGGATTCCGATGGAACCCGTCAAAAAATAGAGACCCTTTGTCAAAATTCTACTTCTCGAATGCAAAACCGACGTACACGTTTTTGTATTTTTCGAGCATAGCACTGATCGATGCCAATGAGGAGATCTTGCTGCCGAGTTTGGACACCAACTCTACGAGTTTGGTCATCGGGAAGACCAACTCCAATTCACTCCCGCTGATGTAGGCGTTGCCTTGCATGGTTTTAAGTCCAGGAATTCCTTTCGAGAAAGTAAGCGCAAGAGCATGCGTTTCGGCTGTATAGGTGTACTCTCCCGAAAGGGTGCGTGAGCCGATTGTGGCAGTGAACTTCCCTTCGTTATCGAACGTAAAGGTGCAAGAACCGGCTTTGATTCCGGCCAAGTTATAGGCCTTTTGGAGTTTTGAGACTACGGTACTCTCGACTGCTGCTCCGGCCAAGTTGGCAGTCACATCGTCGCTCTCAAATCGTACTCCGGGTTCTTTGTATTTCCAAGTGCCGACCATGGCGTATTCGGTAGCTTTCCCATCGGTGGCTTTGTCAACCACTTCGGTGGCTGCTTTTTTCAATAGATCGGTCCACGATTGAGCGGTTGCTGTTCCGGTAAGCAGAATACCTGCTGTCAATATTACGATTAGTTTTTTCATGGCTATTCAGTTTTAGGTTAATATCTTATTCTTATATTACAGTTGCTCCAAATCTTCCATCCAGATTTGCGCCGAAGCATCCGAGGGCATGCGCCAATCGCCACGCGGCGAGAGGGATACTAAACCGACCTTCGGACCGTCGGGCATTGCCGAACGTTTGAATTGTTGCGAGAAGAAACGACGGAAGAAGACTTTGAGCCATTTGAGTATCGTTGTGCGGTCAAAAGTCCCTCTGAAAGCCTCCTCGGCCAAGTAGAGAATTTTAGCTGGTGAGTATCCCGAATTGATGAAGTGGTAGAGGAAGAAATCGTGTAACTCATAGGGGCCGATCAACTCCTCGGTCTTTTGGGCAATCTTTCCTTCGCCATTGGCCGGAAGTAGTTCGGGGCTTACCGGTGTGGCAACCACATCGCGCAAAATCTCGGCAATACGCGGGTTTTCGGCTTTTGTGGCAGCCCATTCTACCAAACATCTTACGAGTGTCTTGGGAATTGTGCCGTTGATTCCGTACATCGACATCTGATCTCCGTTGTACGTAGCCCATCCGAGAGCCAATTCACTGAGGTCTCCCGTGCCGATGACAATACCATTGGTCATATTGGCCAAATCCATCAATATCTGTGTCCGTTCTCGTGCCTGTGCATTTTCGTAGGCCGCTCCGCGTTCCTCGGGGTTGATTCCTAAGTCGCGGAAGTGCTGCAAACAAGCCTCCCTAATCGGTATTTCACGAGTGGTAATGCCCAATAGCTGCATGAGTTCCAGCGCATTGTGGTAAGTTCTGTCGGTTGTGCCGAATCCGGGCATCGTAACACCGATAATGCCCTTGTGATCCAACCCCAACTTGTCGAAGGTGCGTACCACTCCCAACAAGGCCAGAGTCGAATCCAATCCACCCGAAATGCCGATCACGGCACACGACGAGCCGAGGTGTTTCATGCGTTTGGCCAAACCATGCGACTGAATTTCAAACATTTCACTGAAATACTCCTCTTCGCACTCTTTTGCGGGTAAAAAGGGCAACGGGTTGATTGCGCGGTCCAAAGTGTCGCTCTGTATCGGTGCCGGAATCTCCATCTCGATCACATTGTTTTCGCGTCCCGAAGCATTGACACGGAACGAGGTGTTGCGTTGCCGCTGAAACTCCAATAACTCGATGTCCACATCGGCAACGATCAGTTTCTCATCTAACGAAAAACGATCGGTTTCGGCCATCAAACGACCGCTCTCGGCGATAAAGGCTTTGCCGGCAAAGACCAGATCAGTTGAAGATTCTCCAAAACCTGCCGAGGTATAGACATAGGCCGAGAGGGTACGTGCCGACTGTTGTACCACCAATTGGCGCAGATAAGCATGTTTGCCGACGGCTTCGGGTGAGGCCGAGAGGTTGAAGATCACTTTGGCGCCATTGAGAGCCAACTGTGAAGAGGGTTGTTGTGCCACCCAGAGGTCTTCGCAAATCTCCACGCCAAACTCCACCCCATTGACTTCAAAGATCAGATCCACGCCGAAATCGCATCGTACACCGGCAACCACAATCTCCTCGTCTTCGATGTCGGCTCCCGATGTGAAGACGCGGTTCTCGTAGAACTCGGAGTAGTCGGGGATGTAACTCTTGGGGACAACTCCCAAGATTTTTCCTTGCGAAAGGGCTATTGCACAGTTGTAAATCGCCGAGCCGTGGCGCAGGGGAGCACCCACCAGAATTACCAACGGCAATGTCCGCGTGCGCTTAATCAGTCGGCATAAAGCCTTCTCGACAGCCTCCAATAGTGTGGGTTGTAACATCAAATCACCACAGGTATAAGAGGTCAGTGATAACTCCGGAAAGGCTATGATCTCTACGCCGCGTTGGGCAGCCTCTTCTGCAAGGGCGATGATTCGCTCGACGTTGAACATGCAGTTGGCTACCTCTACATGTGGTACTGCGGCAGCTACTTTCAAAAATCCCAAAGAGTTCATCGAAATAGGTTTTATCGGTATAAAATCAGTTTTGTAGGGAGTTGTAGCGGTTTATTTACTCCACAACTCGGCCAAATTAAGAATTACCTGAAAAGCGCGCTCCATCATGTCCACCGAGCAACATTCGTAAGGACTGTGATAGTTCATTCCGCCTACAAAGATGTTCGGACAGGGGAGTCCCATGTACGAAAGTCGCGATCCGTCTGTGCCGCCACGCCCGGGCGCCGGAGTGGGGGTAATGCCGGCCATACGCATGGCTGTCAGGGCCTTCTCGACGATTTCGGGGCGTTCGTCAACCTTCAAACGCATGTTGTAGTACTGATCCTTGATGGTCAGCTGGATTGCTCCGTTGTAACGTTTGTTGAGCAGATTTACCAAGTCGCGCATCAAGGCTTTGCGCTCTTCGAAACGCTTGGTGTCGAATTCGCGGATCTGATAATTGACTTCGGCATGGGGAACAGTTCCTTTCATGTCGAGCAGGTGGAAAAATCCCTCATAGCCGGAGGTGTACTGCGGACGTTCGGCCTTCGGAAGCATTTGATGCAACTCAAAGGCGATCTCCAACGCGCTGACCAACTTTCCTTTGGCTGTCCCAAGATGCGAACTGACTCCTCGTATGTCGAGATGAGCCTGTGCCGCATTCCAATTTTCGTAAACAATGCGTCCTTCCAATCCGCTGTCCATTGTATAGGCGGCTGAAGCTCCGAAGGCTTTGACGTCGAAAAAATCAACGCCCCGACTGATCTCCTCATCCGGGGTAAATCCGATGCGGATTTTGCCGTGTTTGAACTCGGGATGGGTCATTAGATATTCGGCCGCGGTCATGATCTCTGCCACACCGGCTTTGTCGTCGGCACCGAGCAGGGTTGTGCCGTCGGTATGAACAATTTTATGTCCCTTGAAACGTGCCAATTGCGGGAAGTCGGCCACCCGCATCCAAAGCGAGTCGTTCAATCGGATGTCTTTTCCGTCGTACTCATTGATAACCTGCGGCTTGACGTTGGCACCGGTGAAAATCGGAGCGGTGTCGATGTGAGCCAGCAAACCGAAAACAGGAGCCGATTCATATCCTTTCGATGCCGGAATGGTTCCCATGACATAGCCGTATTGATCCATGGTAACCTCGGTCATCCCCAAAGCCTCCATTTCGCTTTTGAGTACTTTCAGCAACACAAGTTGTTTGGCAGTCGAAGGGTAGCTTTTGCTGTTTCTATCCGACTGGGTGTCGTAGGAGACATAACGCAAAAAGCGGGTGAGTATCTTCTCCTCGGAGGTCTCCTTGCTCCATTTTACGGTCTGGGGTTTTGCTGCAATCGAAGGGGTTGTTGCCCAAAGAATCAGCGAAAGAGTGGTCAGCAGTATATATTTCATGGTCATAATTGGTTTATTTGCTCCACAATTGGGCGAGATTTAAGATAACTTGCAAAGCTCGTTGCATGGTTGTCAACGAGCAATACTCGAATTTGCCGTGGAAATTCATACCTCCCGTGAAGAGGTTGGGGCAGGGGAGTCCCATGAACGACAATCGCGCTCCATCCGTACCTCCGCGAATCGGGCGGACAAGGGGTTTTACACCGGCCTGCTCCATGGCTTGAATCGCCTTGTCGATCACCTGCGGATGCGGCTCGACCATCTTGCGCATGTTGAAATATTGGTCTTTGAGGGTCAGTGTCAGTACATTGTCGCCATACTTTTTCTTCAACAGATCAACGCATGCCCACATGAAAACCTTCTTTTGTTCGAATTTCTCGGCATCGTGGTCGCGGATGATGTAGCTCACCGTGGCCTGCTCTACCGTGCCGTTGAATCCTACGCAGTGGTAAAAACCTTCGTAGCCTTCGGTGTGCTCGGGTTTCTCGGCAGCGGGTAACAAGGCTTGCAACTCACAAGCAACCCCGATTGCATTGATCATCTTGTTCTTGGCATAGCCCGGGTGTACGTTGCGTCCCTGAATCTCGATCTTTGCACTTGCCGCATTGAAGTTTTCATACTCC
>CAZGPA010000013.1:0-44805 GCA_964527525.1 uncultured Alistipes sp.
GGTGCTCTCCAAGCGTGACACCTCCGGAGTAAAGAAGATCAAGCTCATCGACGAGTTGCGTATCAGTGGCTCTTATAACTTCTTGGCCGACTCGATGGGATTATCGAACATCCCCATCTCGTTCCGTACCACGATTTTCGAGAACTTTGGTATCAACCTCTCGGCGACACTCGACCCCTACCGCGTCACCCCCGAAGGAAAACGTTACAACAAGCTCTTCTTCCCGGGACGTATCGTTTCGGCCGGTTGGTCGTTCGGCTACACCTTCAAATCGCGACAGGATCGCACAGAGCCGGCCATGAACGACATCACAAGTATTCCGCCCGAATATATGAACCCGTTCTACGACCCCTATGGGCACATGGATCCCGTGCTCAGGCGACAGTATATGGCGCAAAGTTACTACGACTTCTCCCTGCCGTGGAACTTCGGTTTCAACTATGCGGTAAACTACTCGATCAGCTATACCAACAACGGCACAACCGGCTACAAGAAGAATATCACGCAAACCATCGGATTCAACGGATCGCTGAACATCACCCCCAAAATGGGTATTACGTTTCAGGGTGGATACGATATCATGAACAACAAACTCACCACCTCGTCGATCTCCATCACCCGCGATTTGCACTGCTGGCAGATGTCGTTCTCATGGATTCCGTTCGGCTACCACCGTTCGTGGAGCTTCAATATCGGAGTCAAAGCCGCCTCGCTCTCCGACTTGAAATACGACAAGTCGCAATCGATGTATGATAATATGTATTAGTATCTAATTCTTACACATAAAATAGGTTGCCTTTGAATGTAAAGGCAACCTATTTTATTAACTAGCACATGCTATCGGCTACATAAGCACAGCATACGATTAAACTTTACTAACCTATACTAGCAAACCATTCGCCATCAGCAAATGATCTACAACGAGGACAATACGATGTCGGTCCACATCTTTTACAATAGATCGCGCCACAAGATTTACAACGATATACTTTTGTTCCTATTTCCATATTACCACACAATGGACATCTTACAAATGTACTCATAATTAAGATTATTTTAAGTTTGTCTTTCCTACTCACTTTTCGGCCTTTCGGTTACTCCGTTGTACCATAATGATTTTGGAGTACGCACAAAAAAAGCGCGGTACTTTCAGTGTATCCCCTACCTAAGGTGTTTGGCGTAACCTAACAGCAGAATAACCAAAAGCCCACGCCGTCCAAGCGTGAGCATTTTTGCAATATTCCTGCTGTTCTATATAGTCGCCAAACTTTTAGGTAGCAGAATAAAGCTAAAACGCTTTTCCAATATGTCTAAAATGTGCGTATCTAAATTATACGCAATGCTTCATAGGCAAAAGTCTTTAATACTAAATTATGCAAATATACGTATTTTATTACAAATACAATCCGATTGCGCAATTAATCTAAGTCCAGACAACACCTATCTCTCCGCATGTTCCACTGCCTGCGGATCATGCTTATAGCGGAACACCAAAGCAAAAGCCAAAGCCACAACCAGCGCATAGCCGGCAAAAATCAGCCATGATGCAGACCACCCCTCGACCATTGCTTCGGGAGTGGGTTGCGAATAGACATATTTGTTGACCACGGCCTGCGCACCCAGCGTTCCGATCGTTGCACCGATACCGTTGGTCATGATCATAAACAAGCCTTGTGCCGAGGAACGGATGGCGGTATCGGTCTCTTTATTTACAAAGAGCGATCCCGAGATATTGAAAAAGTCAAACGCCACACCATAAACCACCATCGAGAGGATAAACATCCATACTCCCGAGCCCGGGTTTCCCAATCCAAACAACCCGAATCGCAAAACCCATGCGAACATCGCCATCAGCATCACATTCTTGATTCCGAAACGTTTCAGGCAGATCGGGATCAACAGGATGCAGAGTGTCTCCGACACCTGCGAGAGCGAAATCAGCGCATTGGCATGGTTGGCACCAAAGGTCGAGGCAAACTCCGGAATCTCGCGGAAGCTGGTAATAAACGGATTGGCAAAGCCATTGGTGATTTGCAGCGAGACACCGAGCATCATCGAGAAGATGAAGAACAACGCCATGCGTTTCTGTTTGAAAAGGGTAAAAGCCCGCAAGCCGAAAGCATCCACCAAGCTCTTCTTATCGTTCGATCGGCTGACGGGACATTCGGGCAGCGTCATGGCATAAAGACCCAATATCAGACCTAAAACAGCACACTGCATAAACTGCATATAGGTCGTTTGAAAGCCGGCCGCATCGCACAGCAACATCGAACAGATGAATCCCACAGTACCCCAAACGCGAATCGGAGGGAAGGCCTTCACCGTATCCAATCCGGCACTTTCGAGGACACTGTATGCCACCGAGTTGGAGAGTGCGATAGTTGGCATATAGAATGCGACACTAAACGTATAAAGCGTAAAGAGCGTAGCGAACTGCACGCCACTACTCGCCGACCATGCATAGAAACCCGCAAGTCCCATAAACAAGGCTGCCAACAAATGGCAGAATCCCAACAGCCGTTGTGCCGGAATCCACCGATCGGCCACAATACCGATCACTGCCGGCATAAAAAGCGACACGATTCCCTGCACCGCATAGAAAATACCGATGTGCGAAGCCAGATCAGCTCCCACCAAATACGATCCCATCGAAGTCAGATAAGCTCCCCACACAGCATATTGCAGGAAATTCATGACTATCAGTCGAAATTTTACATTCATAACCATCTGGTTTTAAGCTACTATTATCTCCCCGCAAAATCCTCTCCACAAAATGACAAAGGCAAATATAGATTTTTTTTCGCAATTTTCTTTGTAGTTGAAAAATAAAATTCTACTTTTGCATCACCAAAACGACCATTGAGCTATGGTGTAATGGTAACACAACAGATTCTGGTCCTGTTATTCCAGGTTCGAATCCTGGTAGCTCAACACCAAGAGGCTGTCTAACAAGCCTTGAAACCAAAAATTACCCCTGTCAGATATCAATCTGGCAGGGGTAAAATCTTTATATCGGATTGGGAGGGGGTATTATGGTTTCTGCGGTGGGAATCGGGCATCTTACACGTTGAGCAACAATGATCTTCGAGATATTTTCAAAAAAATGCACTCCGCTAATTAACATTCGGGCAAAAAAAGCATCTTATATTATGTAAGCATTACAAATGAGAATGGACTTCAACACGCTTGTCAAAAAGTATCAAGAGCCGCTCTATTGGCATATCCGCCGTTTGGTGGTCTGCCACGAAGATACGCGTGACATCTTGCAGGAAACCCTCTTGCAGGCGTGGCGATCGTTTGAGAAGCTCCGCGATGAGCGAGCAATACGGGGATGGCTTTACAAAATTGCAACCAACAACTGCTACCAACACCTGAATCGCTCTCGCAAACACCGACAATCGACCGAAGATCTTTCCGAAATGCTTATCGGCCGGCTGGAAAGCAACTCTTTCGTCAACTACGAGCAAGGTGAAGCCCTGATCTTTCAAAAGGCATTATTGGCACTTACCGAGCAGCAGCGGGTTGCATTTACGCTACGCTACTACGACGAGATGTCCTATGAGGAGATTGCCGAGATCACCGGATCGACAGCCGCCTCTTTGCGGGTAAGCTACCACCATGCCTGCCAGCACATACGAAACTATCTGAAAACACATTGTGACCATGGAGAAGTATTTTAAGACGATCGGCAAAGAGATGCCATATCTCCTACCTGACGACTTTTTCGAGAAAAACGAACAAGAGTTGATGCAACGTGTCACCTCCCTGCAAACACGTCGCCGCCACCGCTTATTGCTATGGATCGGTGGAGCTGCGGCCGCTGCCATATTGACCGGCATCGCACTCTTACCTCCCATAACACAACCAAAAACCATCGAGTCGAACACCCCGCTTTATAGCTACAACGAGTCGATGTCAACCGAAGAGGTACGAAGCTGGGTCGAACTCTACGAGGCCGACATCTTTCTCTCCTACGAATAACCTATTCATTAACTTTCTATAAACTACAACTATGAAAAAAATCATGATGATTGCGGTTGCAGCACTGTTTCTCTCCGCACAAGGTATGGCACAAAGCCAACTGACACCCGAACAGAAAGAGCAACGACAAGCTATGCGCATGGAAAATCGTTGTATTCAACTATCCACAGCTTTGGCTTTGGACGACGCCACTGCCGCACGCTTTACCGAGGTTTACAAACGTTATAAAGCCGACATGCGTGCCGTACGCAAACAATTCAAGATGCACCGCCCCAAGAAAGCAAATCCCGCAACCGGCACTCCGCAAGTTCCCCTTACCGACGAGCAGGTAGAGCAGAATATCCTCAACCGTTTTGCCATGAGCCGCGCCACGTTGGAGGTTCGCGAGAAATATTACAAGGAGTTCCGAACTTTCATGAATCCCAAGCAGATCCAAAAGCTCTACAACTTGGAGAAAAAGCAGGGACAAAGAATGCAATCAAAGCATCACGGACGCGGTCCGAAAGACGGCAAAGGTTATGGAAGACCCACAACTTGGCAACACAAAAGACCGGTAACCCCTCATATCCAGCGTCTCAGAGAGACACGCCCCTATCAGCATGGTAGAGCCGCACATCTCCGCTAAACTTATCCATAAATCTGCAAAATCAACGAGTCATGAAAAAGTATTTTATCACACTCGTATTCGCCGGCCTATTCGGGTTTGCTTTTGCAAGCGACGATGTTGCCAAAGACAATACGGCAACCACACAGAAAACAGCCGCTATCGATGTTAAAGTAGGTGACTATATTGCTGTCAGCACGAGAGATGATGACTATATCAGTATTTCGGTATATCGCACCAAATCGCAAGGCGGCTATTACGCAGAAGCCAATGGGGTCAAATATACGGTGTACAAGAATCCGAGCTACAAGCAACGCTCCAAAAACAATCCGCGTACAAGTTGTACACATTATATCCAGCACGACATGTGGAAATACTATTTTTCCATTTAACAACGAAGAGGACGGCCATGAAAAGCCGTCCTCTTCGTTTGTTATCAGACACAGAGACTATTTCCCCAACAGAGCCTTAACCTCGGCAGCAACCGTAGTTGCATTGTAACCGAATTTCTCATCGAGTACTTTATAGGGAGCCGAATAGCCGAAATGATCGAGACCGTGAATTCGACCATTCTCGCCCACCAATCCTTGCAACGTAACGGGCAATCCCGACGTCAAACCATAGCGTACAATATCGGCCGGCAATACATTATCTTGATACGACTTGGGCTGGTCACGGAAGATTCCTTCACTCGGAATACTTACCACGCGGGTAGCAATACCCTCCTCGGCCAATAATTGGGCTCCGGCAACCAACGTCGAAACCTCAGATCCCGAAGCAAGCATTACAACCTCCGGTTTTGCAGCATCCAGCACCACATAACCGCCTTTCGAAATCTGCATAGCCTCCTCGCGACGGCTGTTGCCCAACGAAGGCAATGTGTCGATATTCTGACGCGACAACACCAACGCTACGGGACGCTGCTCGGCAAGAGCCTGTTTCCATGCCATGATTGCCTCATCGCCATCGGCCGGACGCAGAACGACCATCGAACGCTCTCCGCGATGGTTATGCAGGTGTTCCATCAAACGAATCTGCATCTCATGCTCAATCGGCTGATGCGTAGGACCGTCCTCACCGACACGGAACGAATCGTGCGTCCAGATATAGATCACATGCAGGCGCATCAACGCCGAGAGACGCACGGCCGGTTTCATATAATCCGAGAAGACAAAGAAGGTTCCGCAAGCCGGAATCACACCACCGTGCAGAGCCATACCGTTCATCACACAAGCCATCGTCAACTCCGAAACACCCGCTTGGAAGAACTTGCCGGAGAAGTCCCCCTTCGTAAAGGCTTTGGTCTTTTTGAGGAAGCCATCGGTTTTATCCGAGTTCGAGAGGTCGGCCGAAGCTACGATCATGTTATCAACCTTTTCGGCCAAAACACCCAGTACAGTAGCAGATGCTGCACGAGTAGCCACTCCGGCTTTCAGTTCAATCGATTTATAATCAATTTCGGGAGCCTCTCCGGAGAAGAATTGGTCAAGCATATGCGCCAATTCGGGATTAGCGGCACGCCATGTTTTTTCGGCAACAGCAAATCCGGCAGCCCACTCCCGCAACTCCTCACGACGAGCGGCAAAGATCTCTTTACTCTCCTCAAAGACAGCAAACGGATTCTCCAGATCACCGCCAAGATTTTTCACCGTCGCCGTAAAATCGGCTCCGGCAGCGGTCAGGGGTTGACCATGCGTCGAAATCTTATTCTCAAAACTTTCGCCATTAGGTCCCAGAGCGCCTTTACCCATCACCGTACGACCCACGATAAGTGTCGGACGTTCGGTTTCGGCGTTGGCTGCAATCAATGCCTGACGGATGGCCGCAATATCGTGTCCATCAATCGTAAGCACGTTCCAACCCCATGCAGTGTATTTCATGGTGATATCCTCGGTATCCACCTCTTCGACCGTTGTCGAGAGTTGCACGTTGTTGGCATCGTAGTACATGATAAAATTCGAGAGACCCAAGTGTCCGGCAATACGGCCGACACCCTGCGAGATCTCCTCCTCAACAGCGCCATCGGAGATATAAGCATAGGTCTTATGCGCGGTCCACTCTCCAAAACGCGTTGCCAAGAAACGCTCTACGATGGCTGCGCCAAGAGCCATGGCATGTCCTTGTCCCAGAGGGCCCGAGGTATTTTCCACGCCACGCAAAACATCGACTTCGGGGTGTCCCGGAGTTACGCTTTCCCATTGACGCAGCGACTGCAAATCCTCCGAAGAGTAGTAGCCGGCCAACGAAAGAGTCGAGTACAACATCGGTGACATGTGTCCCGGATCAAGGAACAGACGATCGCGGAACGGCATGGTCATATTATCCGGATCATAACGAAGGAACTCCGTATAGAGTACCGTCATAAAATCGGCTCCACCCATAGCACCGCCAGGGTGTCCCGATTTAGCACGTTCTACCATAGCCGCCGACAAAATACGGATATTATCGGCAGTCCGTGTGAGTTTGGAATCAGTAAACATATCGGTTTTAAGGTTAGATTTTATACAAAGATAGTAAAATTTGCATTTATACAGCCTTTTTTAGGCTCAATATATTTCCTTTTTCAACTTTCTCTTGCGCATAAGGCAATGTCACAGTGAATTGGCGGATGCCCGACGAAGGAATATCAAACATCGTATCCATCATGATCGCCTCACAGATCGAGCGCAATCCTCGTGCTCCGAGCTTAAACTCCACCGCACGGTCAACAATGTAATCCAACACCTCGTCATCAAACGACAGCTTCACGCCATCCATCTCAAACAAGCGGATATATTGTTTGACGATGGCGTTGCGCGGCTCGGTAAGAATCGAACGCAAAGCCTCCAGACCTAAGGGTTGCATATAGGTCAGAACCGGCAGACGCCCCACCAACTCGGGAATCAGGCCGAACGATTTGAGATCTTGCGGCATGACATATTGCATCAGATTGCCACGATCGATCTTATCGGCATTCAAACGTCCATAACCCATCGCTCGGGTATTCAACCGCTGGGCAATTTTCTTCTCGATACCGTCAAAAGCACCTCCGCAAATGAAGAGGATATTGCGCGTATCTACCTGAATGAATTTCTGGTCGGGATGCTTACGTCCGCCCTGAGGAGGCACATTGACCACCGTGCCCTCCAAGATCTTCAACAAAGCCTGCTGCACGCCCTCTCCCGAGACATCGCGCGTGATCGAGGGGTTGTCGCTTTTGCGGGCGATCTTGTCGATTTCATCGATAAAAACGATTCCTCGCTGTGCCTGAGCAACATCATAATCGGCTACCTGCAACAAACGAGAAAGGATACTCTCCACATCTTCACCCACATAACCGGCTTCGGTAAGCACCGTAGCATCGACAATGGTAAACGGCACATTCAGCAGTTTGGCAATCGTACGCGCCATCAAGGTCTTTCCCGTACCCGTGGGACCCACAAGCACAATATTCGACTTGTCCAACTCTACACCCTCTTCATCGGAAGTGTGCAGCAGTCGCTTATAGTGATTGTAAACAGCCACCGACAGATAGCGTTTGGCATCATCCTGTCCGATGACATATTGATCGAGAAACTCTTTGATTTGCGCCGGTTTAAGCAACTCCTCCAACTTCATGGGAGCGGCATTGCTTTTCGCAGGCTCTACATCGTGCTCGTGGAGCAAACGATGGCCGTTTTCGATACACCGATCGCAAATATTCGCCCCATCGACACCCTGAAACAGAACGCCAACATCACTACGCAGGCTTCCGCAGAATGAGCAGTGGTCGCTATCGCTGTGGTCGTATTTTTTGTTTCGTGCCATAAATTTATTTCACACGTTTGGTAAGTACCTCATCAATCAACCCGTAGGCCTTGGCCTCAGCCGCCGAAAGCCAATAATCGCGATCGGCATCCTTTTCGATCTTTTTGATCGGAACTCCCGAATGTATGGAGAGGATCTCATAAAGTTCGCGCTTGGTTTTCAAGATCTCCCGAGCCGTAATCTCGATATCGGAGGCTTGGCCTTGCGCACCGCCAAGCGGCTGGTGGATCATCACCCGCGAGTGAGGCAGAGCCGAACGTTTTCCGGCAGCTCCGGCTGTCAGCAACACGGCTCCCATTGAGGCGGCTAAACCCGTACAAATCGTAGCCACATCGGGAGCTACAAGTTGCATGGTATCATAGATACCCAAACCTGCCGACACCGATCCGCCGGGTGAGTTGATATAGATTTGAATATCTTTCTCCGGATCGGTCGATTCGAGAAAGAGTAATTGTGCTTGAATGATATTGGCGGCATCATCATAAATCGGAGCTCCGAGGAAGATGATACGATCCATCATCAACCGCGAGAAGACATCCATGGTCGCCACATTCAGTTGACGCTCTTCGATGATCGTCGGCGAAACATACGAAGCACCTATCGACTGGAAATCATGCAACCGCAACGAACTGATACCGCAGTGTTTACGAGCGTATTTTTCGAATTCGGACATATTTTTGTTATTTTCTCAAAAAAAGGGACTTTGCAAACATCACGCCTGCAAAGTCCAAAGGTACTCTTTTTTTCGGTAAATCTAAATCTCCTGAGCCTTTTTCGCGAAATCTTCGGCCGAAATGGCTTTCTCTGTCACCTTGATCTTTGCTTTTACTGCCTCGACAACTTTCACCTCAAAGAGTTTCTCATAGATCTTTTGAGCCTGATTCTTGTCTGCAAGGATCTTACCGGCATAATCTTCGAGCATGTTATCGGGAGCAGCCGGCATACCGTATTGGGCAAACTGAGCTGCTGCCAATGCTTTGGCCTCGGCGGTAGCCTCCTCTTTCGACACCGTAAGGTCGAAGAGTTTGATGAAGTGTTTTTGGAGGTAGTTCCAAGTGAACATTTTGAGGAACTGGTCGAAATCCTTTTCGATCTCCTCCATAGAGAATTTACCTTCGTTGATGGTATAGAGCCAACGTTTGAGGAACGCCTCGGGCATCTTCAAACCGGCTTTCTCGATGAGGTAATCACGCAACTGCAACGTGAAGAGGTAATCACTTTCACGCGACAACTCCTGACCGATGCGCTCGTCGATGAACTGATCGAAATCGGCCTCCGAGGTGATATTTCCCGAAGGGAACGCCATCTTGAAGAACTCCTCGTTCAACTCGGGCTCGGCAAACTTACGAATCTTGGTGATTTCGAGCGAGAATTCGGGATTGATACCCTCCAACTCGTTCTCCTTGACTTGCAGAATGGCAGCACGCTGCGAAGGATTCTTGTAAAGCTCGTTCACATTGACAGTAGTCTTATAACCTACTTTCTTGCCGATAAACGGTTTACGCTCCTCTTCCGACATCGAGATCAATCCTACATAAGCATCGGTAATATTCATCTCACCGTTGTCGAGAGTTACGGAAAGAGCCTCGTCGGAAGTTACTTTGTCGGCATCTACCAAACGACCGTAGCCACGCAGGAAATTGCTGCGGTAATCGCCGTGCATCTTCTTGTCGATTTTGATGCGGCTGTAAGTCAACTTATCCTTTGCCGAAAGATCGAGATTGATGGCCGGTGCCTCGCCAAACTCGAAGACAAACTCAAACTCGGTTCCGTTCTCGAAATCGAAAGCCCCCTGCTCATCCGACGGGATGATGTCGCCGAGGTAGTCGATATTCTCTTTTTGGAGATACTCGAATACGGCATTCGAAGCCGTGCGATAAGACTGCTCGGCAAGAACGCCTTTACCGTACATTTTCTTTACGATACCCATGGGAACCATGCCGGGGCGGAAACCCGGGATGTTGGCTTTGCGACGATATTCGCGCAACTCCTTTTCAACTGCCTCGAGGTAGTCGGCCTCCTCAACGGTGACACGCACCAACGAAACATTTTCTTCGCGTTGTTCTCTTACGATTTTCATAGTGAATATTGTATTTGTTTATTAATTTATGTCAAACGTTAATTTTTCGTTCTCTTTGCGCTAAATACTTATCAAGACGGGGCGTTTCAACTTCGATATTTTTATCTCTTATTGCTGCTACAACCGACCTATAATGCGCTATCCCAACCAATTCTATCACTCGTTTTCCGCTCCATCGCCCATCAGTCATCATTCGGATATATGGTCTTGTATATCCCCCAGCATAACCGATCTCGACCTTTTGAATTTTATATAGCGGATAGGTCTTGTTCAAGAAACGATAGACCGGATTTTTAACCGCAATGTATTGATCGGACAACTCGACATAAAACCATTGAAAGGCCGAACATATGATCGAAAGCATGAAAACAGCCCCACATATACATAATACCGCCGGAAAAATATTTGTGTAATTATAACATGCAAACAGCAGCAAGATCATCATCAATAGCGTGTATAATATCTCTTTGGATGACTGTGTTTTTCTTATTGCAATGCGAAACGACAACATGATAAATAAATATCAACATTAAATTCAACACATATAAGACGGAACTAATTGTAGATACAAGTTCACCCCATTCTCCAATTTAATTTGTATGTTAGATGGTAAATAAGCGTTAAAAAATGTACTAACAATCCCAACACAACTCGTAACCCCCGATACAACTGAGTCCCTTGATTGAAGATCTTTACCAATTTTCGAGAATCCCTGCTGTCCTAACGTTATATATTCTTGATCTTTAACTTAAATCTTCATTCGTTGTATTATTATCATCGTTATTAATCTCATGTTTCCGATAGCAGAATCGGGCAACAAAGGTACGAAAATATTCCGACCGTCGCAAATATTCGTTTATAATATGGTAAAAATTCGGATTCCGATATGATTTATGAATCTGTTTTCGTACCTTTGAGCGATTATTTTCGGTTTGTAACCATGAAAACGACAGTAACAATTCTTCTTTCGATACTCCTATTTGCTGCTTGCGGATCGGGCACGCTTCGCGGCAAGCCATCGGCAGCAGCTACAACAAACACATCCTCAACACGTTTTGTCGAGCCCAAATATTATACTTATTCCATACTTGCCACATATCCGCACGCCACGACCAGCTACACGCAGGGGTTGCAATATGTCGATGGCATTTTATGGGAGGGAACCGGCCAAAACGGCAAATCGGTGTTGCAACAGGTCGATCTTGCAACCGGCAAGACAAAGGTGATCGCCCGTCTGCCGCAATCGGAGTTCGGCGAGGGAATCACCCTCCTCAACGGCAAAGTATATCAACTGACATGGCAATCAAACAAAGCCTATGTTTACGATGCGGCAACGGGGCGCAAACTGCAAGAGTTTCGCTATGCGGGTGAAGGATGGGGATTGACCACCGACGGCAAACAGCTCTACCTCTCCGACGGCACCGCCAAGATCTACCCCGTAGATCCCGAAACCTTCCGTCGCGGCAAACCCGTAACGGTAACACTTCGCGGCGAGCCGGTCAATTACCTCAACGAGTTGGAGTGGATCGACGGCCGTATATGGGCCAACATCTACACCACCGATCATATCGCAATCATCCATCCTACAACGGGAGTTGTCGAGGGTTTGATCGACCTTACGGGACTGCTTCCCGCAACCGAAATAACCGCACAAACCGATGTATTGAACGGCATAGCCTATGATGCTGCTACAAAACGCATTTTCGTAACAGGCAAAAATTGGAGCCGACTTTTCGAGATAACGATCAGTGAAAAATAACAGTAGATAAAGAGAAGAATGAAACAAAAGATCGAAGAGATACTTTCCGAACGCATATTACTGCTTGATGGCGGTTTCGGAACGATGATACAGCAATACGGACTCACAGAGGAGGATTACCGTGGCGAGCAATTCTCCGACTGGGCAATACAACTCAAAGGATGCAACGATCTTTTGAGCCTAACACGCCCCGAAGTCGTGCGTGAGATCCACGAAAAATATTTACAGGCCGGATCAGACATTATCGAGGCAAACTCATTCAATGCCAATGCCATTTCATTGGCCGACTACGGATTGGAGGGATACGCCTACCAGATTTCGCGCGCCGCTGCTGCTGTGGCGCGGGAGGCAGCAGACGCTTTCACGCTTCGCAACCCCTCGAAACCGCGCTTTGTGGCAGGGTCCATGGGACCGACCAACCGCACGGCATCGATGTCGGCCGATGTGACCGATCCCGCAGCCCGTGAAGTGACCTTCCGCCAATTGGTCGAGGCTTATACCGATCAGGCACGCGGGCTGCTCGATGGCGGAGCCGACATTTTGTTGATCGAGACCGTATTCGACACCCTGAACGCCAAAGCGGCACTCTATGCCATTGATCGGTTGGCCGAGGAGCGCGGACAAGAGATTCCGATCATGGTCTCCGGCACACTGGCCGATGCCAGCGGGCGCACCTTATCGGGACAGACCGTAGAGGCATTCTACGCCTCGATGTCGCACGCACGCCTGCTCTCGATCGGATTCAACTGTGCCTATGGCGCCAAACAACTATTGCCTTACCTCGAACGATTAGCGGCAGTGGCCGAGACGCGAATTTCTGCCTACCCCAATGCCGGACTTCCGAATGTGATGGGTGGGTACGACGAAACACCCGAGATGTTCGCCGAGGATGTCGGCGAATACATGCACCGCGGGCTGGTGAACATCGTCGGTGGCTGTTGCGGGACAACCCCCCAACACATCTTCGAGTTGCAGAAGATTGTCGGCAACTACACTCCGCGTCCCGCTCCCGAACAGCAACATACTACCGTTTTGAGCGGTTTAGAGTCTTTGCGAATAGTTCCCGAGGCCAACTTTATCAATGTCGGAGAACGGGCCAACGTTGCCGGCTCGGCAAAATTTGCCCGATTGATCCGTGAAAAGAACTACGAGGAGGCTCTGTCGGTGGCTCGTGCACAGGTCGATGCCGGAGCACAAGTGGTCGATGTCTGCATGGACGACGGAATGATCAACGGGCCGGAGGCTATGCGCACATTTCTCAACCTGATGGCTTCGGAGCCGGAGATAGCTCGTGTGCCGACAATGATCGACTCCTCGAATTGGGAGACATTGGTCGCCGGATTAGAGGTAACGCAAGGTAAGGCCGTGGTCAACTCCATCTCGCTCAAAGAGGGGGAAGGGGAGTTCCTGCGACGCGCTCACGAGATCCAGCGATATGGTGCTGCCGTTGTTGTCATGCTCTTCGACGAGCAGGGGCAGGCCGACACCTATGAGCGGAAAATCGAAGTGGCAGAGCGTGCCTACCGACTACTAACCGAGGCCGGATTCCCCGCAGAGGATATCATTTTCGATCCCAATATTCTGGCCGTAGCAACGGGTATTCCCGAGCACGACAGCTACGGCAAAGCCTTCATCGATGCCACACGGTGGATCAAGGAGCATCTCCCGCATACGAAGGTGTCGGGCGGGGTCTCGAATCTGTCGTTTGCATTCCGCGGCAATAATGTCGTACGCGAGGCAATGCACTCGGCGTTCCTCTATCATGCCATCCATGCCGGTATGGACATGGGGATCGTCAATCCGCAAATGTTACGGATATACAGCGAAATAGAGCCCGAATTATTGGAGCGGGTGGAAGATGTTATTCTCTGCCGTCGGGCAGATGCGGCCGAACGACTGGCCGAGTATGCTCAACAGATCCGCAACGATGCGGATACTAAGCCGCAAACTCTTGATGCTTGGCGACAAGGTACACTTACAGAACGTATCGAATACGCCATGCTCAAAGGTGTGGCAGACTTTATCGAGCAGGATGCGCTGGAAGGATACCATGAGTTGGGAACGCCGATGGCGGTGATCGATCAATTGCTCATGCCTGCCATGGAGCAGGTGGGCACACTCTTCGGTGAGGGTAAGATGTTCTTGCCGCAGGTAGTAAAGACCGCTCGCGTGATGAAACGGGCAGTAGCAGCATTAGAGCCTTATATCGAACAGGGCGGCAGCGACACCGCCGAACGACACAACGCGGGGAAGGTACTGATCGCCACCGTAAAAGGCGACGTACACGACATCGGCAAGAACATTGTCTCGGTAGTAATGGCCTGCAACGGCTATGAGATACGCGATTTGGGTGTGATGGTCGAGACCAATCGCATTGTTGATGAAGCAGTAGCGTGGGGTGCACAATGTATCTGCCTGAGTGGTTTGATCACCCCCTCACTCGATGAGATGGCACACATTTGCGAGGAACTCGAACGTCGCAAATTACAGATTCCGGTAATCATCGGTGGAGCAACGACCTCGGAACTGCATACGGCTGTAAAAATTGCACCTCTCTACTCAGGAGTGGTCGCCCGATCAGCTAATGCCAGCTGCAACAGCCAAATTTTGGCGCAATTGTTAGGTGAGGAGCGTGATTTGTTTGCCGATAAGATACGCGCCGAACAACAAGCCCTGCGAAACGACTATCTGCGACAGGAGCGAAGTCAAAAACTCCTTTCGTTGACCGAGGCTCGCAAAAACGGGAACGCCACTCAGCAACATATTCCGGTAAAACCGCTGCATACAGGGCGCATGGTATTCCCCGATTTCGATATAGCCGATGCCGAACGATTGATCGATTGGAATTTCTTCTTTCCGGCTTGGGGGCTGAAAGGCCATTACCCCGAAATCCTCGAACACCCCGAGAAAGGCGAAGAGGCCCGCAAACTCTTTGCCGATGCACAAGCCTTGTTGGCTCGCATCCGCGACGAACGATTGTTGACCCTGCAAGCGACAATCGGCATATTCCCCGCTCGCAGTGAGGGTGATGATATTGTAGTCACCGACCCGAAAGGTCGCGAAAAACGGCTGGCCATGTTACGCAATCAGACCCGCGGAGCAGAAAATCGATCATTGGCCGATTATATTGCTCCTCAAAACGACTATATCGGTTGTTTTGCCGTAACAGCCGGAGTCGGCCTGAAAGCCTTGTCCGAAAAGTTCCGTACAGAGGGAGACGACTACCCGGCAATCTTGGCCAAACTCTTGGCAGACCGCCTCACAGAAGCCTTTGCCGAGGTGGTACATAGTTTTGTGCGACGCCAGATGTGGGGCTATGAACAAGGTAAAGAACTCACCCCCGAACAGATCATCCGAGGAGAGTATCGCGGGCGACGTATGGCTTTCGGCTATCCGGCATCTCCCGACCACTCGCTCAAACGCGAAGTATTCGATCTGTTGGCCACCGAGATCACTACCGACATGAAACTCACCGAGAACCACATGATCGATCCCGGGGAGGCATTATGCGGACTGCTGTTTGCCGATGCCGACTATTTCGCCATAGGAACTATCGACCAAGAACAATTGGCGGACTATGCCCGACGCCGCAATATGGAGTTGGAGGAGATTCGCAAAATTATACCCAACAATTTGTTATGAATGTAACAGAAATCATTAACGACGCAATTGCAAAACACACAACCCGTTTTGCATTCGAACTGTTACCGCCGCTCAAAGGCGATGGCATGGAGGGAATCTCGGCCATGATCGACCGCTTGCTCCCCTATGATCCGGCCTACATCAACGTCACTTTTCATCGTGAAGTATTGAAAGAGACTCAACGGGCAGACGGAACAATCGAGCATCATGTGGTGCGTCGTCGCCCGGGAACCGTAGGCATTGCCACCGCCATCCGCGAACGCTACGGCATCGAGGTTGTACCCCACCTGATCTGTGGAGGACATTCGCGTTACGACATTGAGGATGCGCTGATCGATCTCGATTTCTTGGGATTACACAACATTTTGGCGTTGCGCGGCGATGCCTTCACCGGCGAGAAACGCTTTGTACCCCACCCCGAAGGACATGCTCACGCAGTGGATCTTGTACGCCAAATTATCGCCATGAATCGTGGCGAATTTGTTGACGGAGAGGTCGATGAGTGCCACCACTCGACATTCTCGGTGGGGGTAGCCGGTTATCCCGAAGTTCATGGCGATGCCGAATCGGCCGAAAGCGACCTGCGGCACCTCAAAGAGAAGATCGATACCGGAGCAGCGTATATTGTCACTCAACTATTCTACGACAACAGTCGGTTTTTCGACTTCGTAAAACGGTGTCGGGAAATTGGCATCAACGTCCCGATCATTCCGGGTATCAAGCCGTTGGCAACGGTACGCCACCTGACGCTGTTGCCCAAAACCTTTGGGTGTCACATTCCGGAGGAGTTGGAGCGAGAGGTATTGGCACACCAAGACGACAAAGCTGCCGTGCGACAGATCGGCACCGAGTGGGCTATTGCCCAAAGTCGAGAGTTGATGGCTGCCGGAGTTCCCGTTTTGCATTACTATCCGATGGGCAAAGCCGAAAATATATCGGCTATCGCCAAAGCTATTTTCTAACCTTTAAGTGCTATCGGTTATGACCCCTGTTGAATTTCGTCGTCGGTTACATGCCCATCCCGAACTATCGTTTCAGGAGCACGACACCGCAACATTCATTGCCGAACAACTCACGGCTTTGGGTATCGCATATCGACCCATTGCCAAAACCGGCATCTTAGCCCGTATCGACGGTAGCGGAGAAGTACCGGCAGGAAAGCGGCCAACCATCGTTTTACGGGCAGATATTGACGCTCTTCCGGTCTGCGAACAGACCGGCTTGGCATGGCAATCCCAAAACGAGGGTGTAATGCACGCCTGCGGGCACGACATGCACGCAGCCGTATTATTTGGTGTATTACAGCAATTGGCCGCCAAACCCGATTTTTCGGGAACGGTACTCGGGCTGTTTCAACCCGGGGAGGAGTGCAACCCGGGAGGAGCATCCATCGTATTATCCGAGCGGCCTTTTGACGATTTTGATATTCGAGCCGTGGTCGGGGAACATGTCGAGCCACAATTGGAGGTCGGCACTTTGGGATTTCGCGCCAGAAAATATATGGCATCCAGCGATGAACTGCGATTCACGGTGGTTGGCACAGGCGGCCATGGTGCCATACGCCACCTGCTAAAAGATCCCATTGCGGCAGCTGCCGAGTTAGTGAGCCGACTACTGCAACTCAACGGCGAAGAGCGGGTACTCTCAATCGGTAAAATCGAGGCAGCCGGAGCTACCAACGTAGTTCCCGACAAGGTCTATCTCGAAGGGACATTGCGCACATTCGACGAGCAGGAACGAAACATCCTACATCAACAGATCGAGCATATTGCCGCAGAGATCGACCAGCAAAATGGCGTAACGACAAATGTGGATATCAATCACGGATACCCATGCGTGGTCAACGACGAAAAACTGGTTGGTCAAGCCGTAGCATTGGCAAAGGCCAATGGATTACACGTCAGCATGCTGCCATTACGCACAACGGCCGAGGATTTCGGTTTCTACTGTACACAATATCCTGCACTTTTCTATCGGTTGGGAGTCGGAGCTGCGGCAGGTCGTCCGCATACGGCAACATTCTCCCCCGATGAACAAGCCATAGAGGTAGGAGTCGATTTCATGAAACAGTTTACTTTACAAATGCTGAACCCATGAAAAAAGCGAACAAAAAACAGCATTCCGTACGCGGAAAACATAAAACAGAACGAAGTGGAGTGATCCTCAATCTGTTTCGGGAATTTCCGAACAATAAATTCTCGCTCAAACAGTTGGCTTCGGCATCGGGAGGTGCCACAAAAGAGGGCCGGCACGAGACAATGGCAATCCTCGACCAACTCTTCGAAGAGGGGGTCATTGAGGAGTGCTCGCGTGGCAAGTACCGACTCACACACCGCTATTTACCACATCATGAAGGCATTGCCTGCATGACAACATCCGGTGCGATCTATGTTCAAGTCGAGGGATTGGATAACGACATCTTTGTCAACCAACGCAATGCTGCCAATGCATTGGACGGCGATCGGGTCGAAGTAGTTGTCATGCATCGCAGCAGAAACGGAGAACTCGAAGGAGAGATCTCCCGCATCATAGAGCGTAGCCGCAAGACCTATGTCGGTATAGCCGAGGTCGGAGCACACCAAATATTTGTACGCCCCGATTCGCGCAAGATGCCGATGGATATCTATCTCTCAAAACGTACCTATCCCGAGGTAAAAGATGGCGAAAAGGTGGTCGTACGCATTGTCGATTGGGCATTAGGAAGCAAAAGCCCCATAGGGGAGTTGGTCGATGTATTGGGAATGGCCGGCAACAACGATACGGAGATGCACGCCATATTGGCCGAATACGAGTTACCCTACCGTTTCGATCCGGCGATTGAAGAGGCCGCGGCCACCATCGACAGCCGCATCACGGCCAACGAGATTGCCCGACGACGCGACTTCCGCAACACGACAACTTTTACGGTTGACCCCGCAGATGCCAAAGACTTCGACGATGCGTTGTCGGTTCGCAAACTCCGCGAGGGAGTGTGGGAGATCGGTGTTCATATTGCCGATGTGACACACTATGTACATCCTCACTCTACGATCGACAACGAAGCTGTCGAGCGTGGGACTTCGGTCTATTTGGTCGATCGTACCGTACCGATGTTACCCGAACGTCTTTCCAACGAGTTATGCTCGTTACGGCCGAATGAAACAAGTCTTTGTTTCTCGGCAGTCTTTACGTTGAACGAAAATCTCGACATACTCGACGAATGGTTCGGGCGCACAGTGATCTATTCCAACCGTCGCTTTACTTATGCCGAAGCGCAAGAGATCATCGAAACAGGCCGTGGCGACTATGCCGAGGAGGTCTTGACCCTCAACCGCTTGGCGCAGGAGTTGCGTCGCCAACGTTTCAAAAACGGAGCGGTATCATTCGAACGTGAAGAGGTCAAATTCCAACTCGACGAGACCGGGAAACCATTAGGTGTCTTCTTCAAGGAGCAAAAAGAGTCGAACCAGATGATCGAGGAGTTCATGCTGTTGGCCAATCGTCGCGTAGCAGAGTTCTGCAGACATCGCAAAAACGAGAAAGGACGCAACACCCCCCGCACAATGGTTTATCGTGTACACGACACCCCCAGCGAGGAGAAACTCGACCGTTTTCGTCAATTCATCCTGCGTTTTGGACATGTATTCAAAGCCTCGAAAGGGCGTGCTATTGCTCGGGAGTTGAACAAACTCTTCGTAAAAGTCAAGGGAACAACCGAAGAGAATGCCGTAACCACCATGGCGGTACGGTCGATGGCCAAAGCCTTCTATACCACCGACAATATCGGGCACTACGGATTGGCATTCCCGAGTTATACACACTTCACCTCCCCCATCCGTCGCTATCCCGACATGATGGTACACCGATTATTGGCGCACTACCTCGAAGGAGGACGATCGGTCGAGAAAGAGCCGTTGGAAGCACTTTGCACACGCGCTTCGGAACGGGAGGTCATCGCTGCGGAGGCCGAACGAGCTTCGATCAAGTACAAGATGGTGGAGTTCATGCAGGAGCATCTGGGCGAAGAGTTCGATGGCCATATCTCGGGATTAACCGAATGGGGCGTATATGTCGAGTTAGAGGAAACCCACATCGAGGGGATGTCGTTCCTGCGTGATATTGAGGGCGATTTTTACCTCTTCGACGAAACAAACTACGAAATTATCGGGCAGGCAACCGGCCGACGCATGACATTAGGTGATCCGGTTCGTATTCGGGTAAAACATGCCGATCTCAGAAAACGGCAACTCGACTTCGAGATATTGTTACCCGAAAGCGAAAGAGTTCGACAACATAGCGAACAGCATAGCGGGTTCAATATTCGTCACTCAAACCACCGAAAAGGGCGATAAGTCAACAATTTGTATAAAGACAACGAAAAAGAGGCTGTCCAACAAGTAGTGTTGCGACAGTCTCTTTTCGTAGAAGTTGTATAACAAGTGGGATTTCAAGGCTTGCGAAGCCCGAAAAAGCGGAGTTTACCCAGAGTAAATGAGCATTTTGAGGGCAAGCGTAACGCAGAAATCACCTTGTTAGACAGCTTCTTTTATTCTGCTATATCCGCGGATTACTTAATGATACCCGAGATAAGGAAGGTAGCAGCAACCGTAAGGATGGCATACAACTCGGGGAAAGCGGCCAAGATAAGCGTTTTACCCATCACGTCGTGACCATTACCGGTAGCAACGATACCATTTGCGCAGACTTTTGCCTGATAGATAGCAGCTGCAAGGTTTACGATACCAACGAGCAGACCGGCGCCGAAGATAGCAACACCCTGCAACATCGTAGGATTGCTCAAAAAGCCTTGTACCATGAAGAAGCAGACAAAGCCATAAAGACCCTGCGAACCCGGAAGAGCCGAAAGAATCATGTAGCTACCGAAAGCCGAAGGATTCTTCTTCATTGCACCTACCGAAGCCATACCGCACATCGAAGTACCAACAGCCGAGGCAATACCTGCAAAACCTACCATCATCACAACGCCGATGTAGGCAAAAATCAAAGCTAAAGTGTTTGTTTCCATAATTTTAATTGTTTTTGTTGTTTGTTTATTTGTTTGTTTAATTCTCTTTTTTCAGCGGATCGAAATTGCGTGCTGCCATCTCGAATCCGGCATTTTTATAAAACTCCACGAAGGTCAGACGCATCGGATGCACGAACGACGAAATTGTGGACATGAAAAGGTTGATACCGTGGCCGATCAGCAGGATCGGAAGCATCACAAGGATACGCACCACAATATTAGCCCCCTCGGGAACAAAACCATCGGCCAACGAGTTGAAGACCAGAGCCAACACACCGCCCGAAAGACCAATGGCAAAGAGACGGATGTATGACAACACGTCAGACAACAGACCGGTGATATTGTTATAAAGATCCCACAGACCTGAGCCGAAATTCACCAATGGATTACGACGGATATTGTTCAAGAGCAGCATCAAGACTGCACCGACACCAACTGCCGCATAGAAAGCAGGCGACGAGGCCGTGAACCACGGAATCTCCATTCCGAACATCGGCAGACCTATGGCCATCGAACCGGCCAACAACACAATCAGCCATCCCAACGTACCAAACGACGAAGTAAAGCCGAAAGCGCGGGTCTGTCCCCAAACATTGATCATCAATCCGAAAATGATCTGTACCACACCGATAGCCAAAGCGATCGAGAAGAACTTGCCTTGGAAATCAAAGAACGGAATTTCGGGGAAATAGGTACCAAGACTCAACCCGAAGAATGAGCCGCCATAACCTCCGAAGAGGATTGTTGCAATAGCACACATCGTTGCAAACCATGCAGCTCGACGCATCATGCCCGGCTGACGGAATTTCCACAACATGGCAGCACCGGCAACCAATAGGACCAATCCATATCCGGCATCGTTCAAACAGATACCGAAGAAGAGCATATAGAACGGTGCGAAGAAAGGCGTAAGGTCGATCGTACCATATTTCGGACGAGCGTACATATCGCCCACCATCTCAAAGATACGGGCATACCAACCGTTCTTCAATTTTACCGGAGTATTATCCTCGGGGGTAGGATCGGCTTTCAGATAGACAACATTCGGATACTGCTCCAACAAGGTATCAACCTGTCCCGAGCTATCCTTCTCAGCCCAGCCCTCCAAAACAATCAACATACCGTCGGCTGCCTCTTGGGCCGTAGTACGCACCTGCACATTCTGCAACTGCTCTTTCAGTGTAGCAACATAGCCACCAAGCAGATCCAACGATGCAGCAGCACGGGCAAACTCGGCATCGAGTGCGGCAAGCTGTTGTTGTTCGTCGGCAATTCGACGCTCGGCCTCGCGGACATCCATCTGAGGAGCTTTGATCTCCTGCGCATCGATCACAATCTCATCGGCAGGTTTGGCAACAGCTACAAACCATACCATTGAAGAGGTGCGAGAGATCTCCGAGAGCGTATATTGCTTGCTCCATTCTGCCAGCTCGTTATCGAAAGTACTCGACGGAGCCGTAAAATATCGCAACACGATTCCCTGAGCGGCCAAAGCCTCGGTTTGTGCCACATCAAAGGCTCCCCACGGGCGCAACTCATCAGCAATCTTTTCAAGGCGAGCGATCTCCGCACGATGGGATGCAGCCTTCTGCGCAGCAGCAACATATCCCGTAAAGGCTTCTTGTCCCGAAACGTAGGGGGCTCCTTTGAGTGAGGCATGTGTTTCGTCCTTACGCCAATTGCGCAAGAACTCAACTACCTTGGTCGAAGCCTCGATGTCAAGAATCAACTGACGATCCTTCTCGGAGGGTTCCCAGCCGGTGGTAGTGATATCCACCAAACCGATTTCGCGTAACCGATCGACGAAATCGTCACTTTGCGCTGCCATGAGCACAAAGTTGTATTTCACCATTTTCGCTATCATAACATCGCGCCCTCCTCGGCTGCTTGTTGTTTAGTTTTCACGATCTTCTGGGCAGACTTCGAAAGGTTCTCTTCGTCCTCCATAAAGCGTTTGATCTTACGTATAGCGTCCTCGTACCCGGGGATTTGCACCTTTTCGTACAAGTTCACCTTTTGAGTAGTTTTGCGACGTGCCCAATCCAGAAGTTCCATCTTGCGGTTGTAAACAGCGTATTCCAATCCCAAACGAGCCAATCGTTTCAAGATCTCCACGCCATCGGCATACCACACCGGCGACGAGAAGAGGTCGTAGGCCTTCTCCTCAAATTTCACCTCTTGCAGGACAGGAGTACGAACTCCCGCGATTTTCTGGGTGGTCAATTCGACATCGGCAATGCGCAACAGGTCACAATCAAACTCTCCCCAAAGAGCCACCATGTAGTCGTACTCGGCCTTCAAGGCATCGAGCCGACGACGGTAGTCGGTTGCGGAGTCCTTCGCTCGCTTAACTTCGGAACGAAGAGCCGACTCCTTACTCTTAATGGTAGGGAGCGCCTTCTGTCGCATTTTCAGCTGCTTGCCGAGTTCGCCGAGCGAGGTCTTGTTATATTGAAATTTGATTGCCATACAGCGTTACGCTTCTTTCCAATATTTCTTGATGAGTTCTTCCTTAACGGCAACCTCTTCGCGCGAGAAATATTTACCGAAGAGAGTCCATGCCGTATCAAGCATCTCGGTAATACCGATATTTACATCGATCGAGAGCAACTTCTCGGAGTAGTCGTGAGCAAATTTCAATGCACGCTCATCGTAATCCGAGAGGTCGAAACCGTTTTCGAGTTTGGTCTTGGCATTCGCAGCGTCGGCATAAAGACGTACGCAAGCATTCATCACCTGCGGGTGATCCTCGCGAGTCTTCTTACCGATAACGAGCTGTTTCAAACGCGACAGCGAACGGAACGGGTCAACGATAACCTTACCCGTATCGGAGTCGTTACGCAAGAACAACTGACCCTCGGTGATATAACCCGTATTATCGGGGATAGCGTGCGTAATGTCACCACCCGAAAGCGTCGTTACGGCAATGATGGTGATCGAACCGCCATTAGGCAACTGCACAGCTTTCTCGTAAATCTTTGCAAGGTCGGAGTAGAGCGAACCGGGCATCGAGTCCTTCGACGGGATCTGGTCCATACGGTTCGACACGATAGCCAAGGCATCGGCGTAAAGGGTCATGTCGGTCAACAGCACCAAGACCTTCTCGCCTTTGTCAACAGCAAAATACTCGGCAGCAGTCAAAGCCATATCCGGCACAAGCAGACGCTCCACAGGAGGATTCTCGGTAGTATTCACGAACGATACGATACGGTCCAAAGCACCGGCATTCTCAAATACCGATTTGAAATAGAGGAAGTCGTCGTTCGTCAAACCCATACCACCCAAGATGATCTTATCGGCTTTGGCTCGCAAAGCCACATTGGCCATCACGGCGTTGTAAGGTTGGTCGGGGTCGGCAAAGAACGGAATTTTCTGTCCCGTAACGATCGTATTATTCAAGTCGATACCGGCAATACCCGTAGCGATCAACTCCGAGGGTTGCAAACGGCGGAACGGATTCACCGTCGGGCCACCGATCTCGCGAGCCTCACCCTCTACGATCTCACCACCTTCGAGCGGCTCACCGTAAGCATTGAAGAAACGTCCGGCAAGATTATCCGAAACGCGGAGCTTCGGCGGCTCACCGTGGAAAATGACCTCCGAGTCCGTAGAAAGGCCCTCGGTACCGGCGAAAACCTGCAATGTAACATTCTCGCCCATAATTTTCACCACCTGAGCCAACTTACCACCAACGGTAGCCAACTCATCGTTACCAACACCCTGAGCACGCAGCGTCACGGTAGCTTTGGTGATGTTGTCGATTTTAGTATATACTTTTTGAAATGCGCGTGTTGTCATGATTCCTGCTTATTTCGATTTTTCACTCACGTACTGTTCGATCTGTTTGCGATAATCCTCGAACTTCGCGGATTGCCACTCGGAATAGTTCATCTGACGGAAGAGGTTGATCAGACCCTTGAAGAACTGCGAGCACTCTTCGAAATCGGCAAAGCCGAAATCACGGTCGCAAATTTCGAGTACCATTTTATACATCATCTGCTGACGCTCCATGGGGCAATTGGCATCGATTTCGTCGAAAGCATCCTGTTGCAAAATCACGAAGTCGATCAACTCCGATTTCCAGAAACGCTCGTGATACTCTACGGGTACACCGTCGTCACCAAGGATGTTGATCTGGTCGTTAGCCTCTTTACCACGCTGAACGATGGTTTTACCACGATAAACGAGTTCTACCCAACCTTTTTCGATATGCTCGTCGAGATAAGCACTGATCTCGGGGTATTCGAGGTATTTGGAGTAAGAATCCAGCGGATCGATAGCCGGATAACGTTTTGAGTCGGCACGTCCCTGCGAAAGTGCATAGAAACAACGTGCTGCTTTCTTGGTCGATTCGGTTACCGGCTCTTTGAGGTTACCACCGGCCGGAGATACCGTACCGAGGAATGTTACGGAACCCGTAGCTCCGTTGTTAAGTTTCACCAAGCCGGCGCGAGCATAGAATCCTGAGATCACAGCCGAAAGGTCCATCGGGAAGGCATCTTGACCCGGAAGCTCCTCCAAACGGTTCGACATCTCACGCAGAGCCTGAGCCCAACGCGATGTGGAGTCGGCCATAACCAACACTTTAAGACCCATCGAACGATAGTACTCACCGATGGTCATACCTGTATATACCGAAGCCTCACGAGCGGCAACAGGCATGTTCGACGTGTTACAGATGATGATCGTACGCTCCATAAGTTTGTGACCCGTACGCGGGTCAACCAACTCGGGGAACTCCTTGAAGATCTCCACAACCTCATTAGCACGCTCACCGCAAGCTACGATGATGATCACATCAGCCTCGGCTTGTTTCGAAATAGCGTGTTGAAGCACCGTTTTGCCGGCACCGAACGGTCCGGGGATGAAGCCCGTACCACCTTCTGCCAGCGGGTTGAAGGTATCGATCGGGCGAACACCGGTCTCCATAATGCGCGACGGACGCGGTTTTTCGGTGTAGCAACGAACGGCTTGCTTTACAGGCCATTTCTGTACCATGGTCACCGTATGCTCACGACCTTCGGCATCGGTCAGCACAGCCATCGTATCGGTTACCTTATATTTACCGGCTGCGGCAATGCTTTTTACCGTATAGGTATCGGTCATCGTGAACGGTACCATGATTTTGTGCATAACCCACTGCTCTTTGACCTCACCCAACCATGCTGCGGCCGACACACTGTCGCCCACCTTAGCCAGCGGAGTGAACTCCCACTCGGCGTCGAAATCGATCGGGTCGGTAATCGAGCCGCGTGTGATGAACAAACCGTCCATCTTTTCAAGGTCGTTTTGCAGACCGTCGTAGTTACGCGACAGCAAACCCGGAGCCAGCGTAGCTTCGAGCATGTGGCCTTCGAACTCGACTTTATCGCCGATTTTCAGGCCGCGGGTGCTGTCAAAAACTTGGACATAAGCACTATCGCCTATGACCTTGATGACCTCCGCCATCATTTTGGTATCTCCCGCATAAACATAGCAAATTTCGTTTTGACCGACAGCTCCGTCGGTTTTCACGATCACGATGTTGGAGATGATACCATTTACTCGTCCTGTTGTTTTCATCGTATGTTTTTATTGTTTATTTTCGATCAGTTCTTTTCCGTCCAACTCCGCCAATAGGTGTTCAAACATCTCACGGCCACGTTTGGCGTCGAGCAAAGTCCAACGGGCAACAATGTTGATCCGTACCAGATAGGCAAGCAGAGCATCTATATTAAAGTAGTCGAACACGCTCAACTCGATTGCCTCATTCCAACGAATCAGGTCGATCTTGTGTTCTTTGTTGAGCAGATTGGCCTCTTCGCCCAAAGCGGCAATGACGGCATCGATATAGGGAAGTTCACCACGCAAACCGAAATCGGCCGCAGAACTGCGACGCAATTGGTTCACAACATCACCATCGCCCACCGTCACCTCTTCGATAGAGCGACCGGCAGCACGAGCTCCGAGAGCAGCAGCCACGTTACGCAACGTACGGTCGAACTCCGACCAAGCACGCAGGAAACGTCCGCCTTTCGCACGGCACAACGCATAGTAGGCCGCAAAGAGAGCCACCTCGAAACGCAACGAGGTATCAACCGTCTCTGCGATCTCACTTTCAGGATCGGCATAAGCCTTTACCACGCGGGCAAGAGGCTCGGGCAGCCGCTGAGGAGCTTTCAACTCTTCGACCAACTCCTCGTGCGAAAAGTTACCCAGCGGGTTGTGGGCCGAACGACCGGCACGCAACGCCACGAGATTTTCGCAGTCGTAGTAGCCATAGAGCAGACGCACTTGGGCGGCATCAGACGTTGTGACTTCGTCGAGAATCTCTGCGACGATACCGGTGGCATCGAAGCCCTTGGTTTCGCCGTCGAGCGTGTACTCTTTCAGGCCGGCTACCAACGAATAGTATTGGGTCCCGAACATCGTGTTTAAGCCTTAAAGAGCAATTGGAAAACTTTTTCACGCAGATACTCGCCAAGCAACGCCTCTACATCGGTATCGGAGAACGAGATATAGTAACCGCCATCTTTGGCGCCCACTTTGAAACCGGTTTTTACCGACTTCGAGTAGCCCACCTCGATACCGGCTGCGAGCAACTCTTGTGCGCTGCTTGCAAATGCGGCGTCGAGAGTATTGCGAGTATCCTCCGGCAACAATGCCTGCAACTCTACCTTGCCCGAATCCGAGCCGTTCCAGTTTTTAGCCACAGCAAGCAACATCTCTTTCACGAAAGCGGGATCCATTCCGGCCTGCTTAACGCCCTCGGAAGTGCTTTTGGCAATGATCATCGAAGCGATCTCCGATTTAATCTTTGCAACAGCCTGTTTGCCGGCAAGCGCGATCTCGGTCATCGTGTTCTTACCAACATCCTCGGCCTTGTCCTCTGCCTGTTTAACGATAGCGGCAGCCTCGGCTTTGGCCTCGGCAACGATTTTCTCCGCCTGCTGTTTTGCTTCGGCGACCATCTTGTCAGCCTCCGCACGGCCTTTTTCCAGCCCCTCATCGTAGAGTTTTCGGGTTAATTCTTGAAGTTTGTTTTCCATAGTATTATTTGGTTAAATTTTTTAATTTATCGAAATCTCAATTTGCGGCACAAATATAGATAATAATAACGGATTAGACAACAATTTAGCGTATTTGTTGACAAATTATCCATTCAATAAGATACGCTCCTCGGAAAACAACGATTTCGATTCGTTTCAAATCGAAACAATCCGACCGTCATGTTTTTATGGCGGTTAAACCATAAAAAAATTGGGAGAATCGTTTGTTGTAAACGATTCTCCCACTCTAACAATCGGTTTCTAAGTGTAGCATAAAAACTATTTCAGCGCATCGATAACCGTTGCAATACGTTCGAACACCTCATCCATAGTTCCCACGCCATCCACCGAAGCATATTTGTTCTGAGCAGTATAATACTCCGAAACGATGGCCGTCTGTTTGTGATAGACATCCAGACGTCCGCGAATCACCTCTTCGGAGGCATCATCAGCACGACCCGAGTCCTTTCCACGCAACAGAATACGCTTAACCAACTCCTCCTCAGGAACTTGAATATCAACCATCATATCGACCTGCAAGCCATTTTCGGCAAGGATTTTATCAAAAGCCTCAGCCTGTACCGTAGTACGGGGGAAGCCATCGAAAATGCAACCCTTAGACTCTTTGTGCTCGGCGACGTAGTTGGCGATCATACCGATCACAATCTCATCCGGAGCCAATTTACCTTGCGCAATATAGCTCTCCATACTGCGACCCAACTCCGTTCCGCGCTGAATCTCACCGCGAATAACCTCTCCCGTGGAGACATGCTCGATTCCGTAATGCTCCTTCAACCGTTGAGCCTGTGTACCTTTACCGCATCCGGGAGCACCAAATAAGACGATATTAATCATAATTTCAGTTCGTTTTAGGATTAGAACAGGCAAAAGTAGCGTTTTTTTTGAGGATTTTGCAAATTTTTGTTATTTTTGTAGGAAATTGTGCTTTATGGAATCGAAAAAACCTACTGAAATAGCCTCTCTTGGCGAATTTGGACTGATCGACAGGCTGACAACCGGATTCAAAACCCACCATTCGTCCACATTGCAAGGAGTCGGAGATGATGCCGCGGTGATCACACCCCGACGAGGCGAAGTCATGCTTTGTACCACAGACTCGTTTTTCGAGGGCGTTGATTTTGATCTGACCTATTTCCCGCTCAAACATTTGGGCTACAAGGTTGTAACCGCCGCCATAAGCGATATTTTAGCCATGAATGCCCGACCGACACAGATCGCTGTTTCGCTCGGCATCTCATCGAAAATTTCGGTCGAAGCACTCGACGAACTCTACGACGGAATCCGTTTTGCCTGTCACGAGCAACAAATCGATCTTGCTGGCGGAGATACGCGCGCCTCAATGACGGGTCTGGTGATCTCGGTAACAGTTGTGGGAACTGCCCCGAAGAAACAGATCGTCTATCGAAGCGGAGCGAAACTTCACGATCTGATCTGCATTACCGGAAACCTCGGTGCTGCCTATATGGGGTTGCGCCTATTGGAACGCGAACGACGTGTTTTAGAAGGCATTACAAATCCTGAGCCTCAATTCGGAGGCTACGAATACCTGCTCGAAAAGTACCTCAAACCGCGTCCGCGCACCGACATCATCGAAGCGTTGGCAAAAGAAAAAATATGCCCTACGGCCATGATCGATCTCTCCGATGGCTTGGCCAGCGATCTCATGCAATTATGTCGCGCTTCGAAATGCGGAGCCCGCATCTATCTCGAACGCATTCCGATCGCCCGCCAGACCTCTGCTCTTGCGGAGGAGATGCATGCCGATCCGGTAGTTGCCGCTCTTAACGGAGGCGAGGATTACGAATTGTTATTTACCGTTCCTCTTGCCATGCAGGAGCAAATCATGCGATCGGGATTGGTCGATGTCATCGGCCACATCACTCCCGACACCACAGGGTGTTATATGGTCACACCCGACGGGTCGGAGATAGCCTTAAAAGCCCAAGGATTTCCCGAGCAATAGCAATTATTTCCTCCCCTAAAAAACCAAAAGCACCAAACTCAATAGTGAAGTTTGGTGCTTCTTTATCATGTCCGGTTGCCATAATGCCCGACGTTTCCGCCGCATTATCAACCACACATCTGCCTAAAACCGGTACATTGCACGAACCAGAAACTTATTATGTTTGGGGATCTCAACCACATAGGGAGGGTCGATCGCCATATAGCTTGTATATGCGCTCTTTTCATCCTTTTCGGTGGAAGAGAAGTAAAAGACAATGCGATCCATACGTTTTCCGCCATGAGCCACGGCTGTCTCATTAAACTTATTACGCATCTGGCGGTTGACCCTCATTCGGGTTCCTCCGTTGTAGTTGTTTCCAAGCGTCAACACCTCATCAATCGAAGGAAGATACCACCCTTCGCCCTTTTCACGGCACCATTTGAACGCCGGAAAATCTTCTCATTTAAGGTTGTTGGCCGCAATATAGGTGGCAACAATCTCCATATTGGCTCGTCCGTCCGAGCGATTATTTGCACCAATCGTTCGCAAATCAGGCTTACGAAACTCACTCCACGAAAGATAAATCTCATCCAACGAAATAACCGTACCATGAAGTCCATCCTCAGTAACCGAGCAAATGATCCCTTCAACACCGTCGTGATTATAATACTCACCGATATTATACCGGCGCAAAACATATTCCCCCGTGGCAGGTGTTTGGGGAGGAGTGGAGGTCGTTTTCTGTTCTGCCGGTGTCGTTGGTTGCGACGCAGGGAGTGACTGCGTTTCGGTTACCGGAGTCGGGGTTTTGGCCGAAGCACTCTTTTTGAATCGGTCGATCTCCCCGTTGGCATAACAAATATAATCGATCTCGGCGATAGGCAACACATAGGTCGGGCCATCGGGATTTGAAAAGCGTTTATAACGCACGGCATCGGAGGTAATCTCCTCCACTTTGGCCTTGATATGGGTAGCATCGATCTTCACGATCAGGTCTTGCGCCACACCCGACAAAGTGTTGCACAGAAACAACAGCGAGAGTACAAAGAAGATTTTTTTCATCACAAACAGATTTGTATAGGGCAAATATAACGTTTTTTTTCAAACTTTCTTGTTATCTTTGTCGCACATATACAAAATAAAGTAAGGATATGGCATTTTTCGATATTTTCAAGAAGAAAAAAGAGGTCTCCCGCACCGAAGAGGAGATCCGTCGGGAGGAGACAGCCCAAGAGGAGTTGAATGCCGGTCTGGAAAAGACCAAAACAGGTCTCTTCTCCAAATTGGCCAGAGCCATTGCCGGTCGTTCGACCGTTGATGCCGACGTTCTTGACGATTTGGAGGAGGTACTCATCACCTCCGATGTCGGTGTCGAGACGACCGTAAAGATCATTCGTCACATCGAAGAGCGTGTGGCGCGCGACAAATACATGAACGCCGCCGAGTTGCAGCACATTTTGCGCGAGGAGATCGCCCTGCTGATGGAGCAGGCACACGCCACCGAAGGCAACTTCGGATTGGATGCTCGCGAAGGAGAGCCCTATGTCGTGATGGTTGTGGGCGTAAATGGCGCAGGCAAAACAACGACCATCGGCAAACTGGCCGCACAGCTCACCAAAGCCGGCAAAAAGGTATGGATCGGAGCTGCCGACACATTCCGCGCCGCCGCCATCGATCAGCTCAAAGTGTGGGCCGATCGGGCAGGTGCCACGATGATCCGACAGGAGATGGGTTCCGACCCCGCTTCGGTAGCCTACGACACCTTGCAATCGGCCAAAGCCAATGGTGCCGATGTAGTATTGATCGACACCGCAGGTCGTCTGCACAACAAAATCGGTCTGATGAACGAGCTTACGAAGATCCGCAACGTCATGGGCAAGGTGATTCCCGACGCTCCACACGAGGTAATGCTTGTCCTCGACGGTTCCACGGGACAAAATGCTTTCGAACAGGCACGTCAATTCACCCAAGCCACACAAGTTACCTCGCTGACGATCACCAAACTCGACGGAACAGCCAAAGGCGGCGTGGTGATCGGCATCAGCGACCAGTTCCGTATTCCGGTGCGTTACATCGGCATCGGCGAAGGAATCGACCAACTGCGCATCTTCGACCGCAAGGAGTTTGTTAACGCATTGTTCGGCAATGAAAAATAAGTCTAAGTATGCCGTTGACTAATTACATAGATAGAATTATCTGCGGTGATTGCTTAGAAGTCATGCGAAGATTGCCTGACAATTCGATTGATTTAGTAGTCACCTCACCTCCATACAATCTCAAAAACTCAACAGGCAACGGATTAAGTGCAAGCACTAAATCTGGGAAATGGGCCTCTGCGGCAATAAAAAATGGGTATGCAAATTACAATGATTGTATGCCTCATGATCAATATGCTAATTGGCAACGCGAATGTCTCAGAGAAATGTATCGTCTCATAAAAGATGACGGAGCTATTTTTTACAATCACAAATGGCGTGTTCAAAATGGTTTGATGCAAGATCGCCAAGATATTGTTGCAGAATTCCCCGTACGCCAAATTATCATTTGGCGGAGGAAAGGAGGTATTAACTTCAACCCCGGGTATTTCCTGCCCACCTATGAAGTCATTTATCTCATTGCTAAGCCTAATTTTAAGCTCAAAGCAAAAGCTAATGCCGTCGGTGATGTATGGGAATTTGCGCAAGAAATGAAAAATGAGCATCCTGCTCCTTTTCCTGTTGCATTAATCAATCGCATCATTGGCTCTACGCAAGCAGATATAATTCTTGATCCTTTTATGGGAAGTGGTACAACCGCAATTACAGCAATGGGATTAGGTCGGCACTATATCGGTATTGACATTTCAGCAGAGTATTGCGCTATGGCCGAGCAACGAATTGCACGCAATAGGATTGAAAGTGAATTAAACACCTTGATTGACTCCAAATTAGCCTTATGAGAACTTACACAAAAGAATTGCTCATAGAAGAATTTAAGAAAATAGCCTCACAAGGTTGGATCCCAAGCCGTCGAGCAGGCAATGCAGGAGCAGTAGGCAATACATTAGAAGATCTATTGGGGATTGAAGAAAACAATCTGCCCATTCCGAATGCTGCTGAATGGGAATTGAAAGCCCAACGTTCCAATACAACATCTTTAACCACCCTTTTCCATGTAGAACCCTCTCCGAGAGCCTTAAAGTTCGTACCTGAGATTCTCTTAAAATTATACGGTTGGAAACATCAACAAGCAGGGACCAAATACCCTGATACAGAAATGAGTTTTCGTCAAACTATTAGTGGAGATAAAGCCACTGATCGAGGCTTCAAGATAGAGTTTGATTCGACAAATCACAAGATATTCATTTCTTTCAATGCTAATAAAGTATCACCACGTCACCACGAATGGCTCAAAGAAGTCGAATCTCGTGTAGGATTGGGAGAATTGAATCCTCAACCATACTGGGGATTAGATGATTTAGCGCATAAGGCTGGGACCAAATTATTAAATTGTTTTTACGTTCGTGCAGACGTTAAACGCATTAATGGTGAAGAATTTTTCCACTATAATCGCGTACAATTATTACGTAAATTTTCTATTGAGGGATTTTTGCAAGAAATTCAACGTGGAAATATTTTAATCGATTTCGATGCTCGAACGGGGCACAATCATGGCACCAAATTCAGAATGCGTCAAAATAGTCTTCCCAACCTTTACGAAGAGGTGATTGATATCATTTAAGGCAATGAAAAAAATTAACGTCATCACCCTCGGGTGTTCGAAAAATACCGTTGACTCGGAGCATTTGATGGCTCGGCTCGCAACCGCAGGTTACCAAGTGGTATTCGACAGCGACCGCACCGAAGCCAAAGTTGTGGTAATCAACACCTGCGGATTTATTGGCGATGCCAAACAGGAGTCGATCGAGATGATTTTGCGGGCTGCCGCGGCAAAGCAGGCAGGAAAGATCGAAAAGCTCTTCGTTATCGGCTGCCTTTCGGAGCGTTATGCCGATGAATTGCGCCATGAGATCCCCGAAGTGGACAACTTTTTCGGGGCACGCACTTGGGAGGGCATCATTCGTGCTTTGGGAGCGGCAGAAGATGAGGCGTTGAGCACCGCTCGTCTCCTCACCACTCCACAGCACTATGCCTATCTGAAAATCTCGGAGGGCTGCAATTGGAAATGCGGCTATTGTGCTATTCCGCTCATTCGGGGCGAGCACCGTTCGGTACCGATGGAAGAACTTGAAGCCGAAGCCCGCAATCTTGCAGCAGCAGGGGTTCGCGAACTGATCGTCATCGCACAAGACACCACCTACTACGGTATAGACCTCTACGGCAAACGTATGCTCGCCGAGTTATTGCGACGACTTTGCCGCATCGACGGAATCGAATGGATACGGTTGCACTACGCCTACCCCGCCGGTTTTCCCGACGATGTGATCGAAGTAATGGCCTCCGAGCCGAAGATCTGCAAATACCTCGATATTCCGTTCCAACATATCTCCGATGCGCAACTCTCCTCGATGCGTCGTCGCCACGACAAGGCCGAGGCCTATGCGTTGATCCGCCGGTTACGAACGGCCATTCCCGATTTGGCATTGCGTACCACGTTGCTGGTAGGTTATCCCGACGAGACCGAGAGTGATTTTGAGGAGTTGCTGGATTTTGTCCGCGAGGTGCGTTTCGAGCGGCTTGGGGTCTTTGCCTACTCCGAGGAGGAGGGAACTTATTCGGCAGAGAAACTATCCGACAACATCCCCGAAACGGTCAAACGACAGCGCGTCGAGCAAGTTATGGCTCTGCAAAACCGCATTGCCACCGAGAACAATCAACGGCGTGTAGGCAGCACAGAACGGGTTATCATCGACTCTCGACAAGGAGATTTCTACGTCGGCCGATCGCAGTACGACTCTCCGGAGGTCGATCAAGAGATTTTGATCCCCGCAGCCGAACGACGGCTGTTGCGTGGTCGTTTTTACGACGTAAGGATCGAATCCGCCACCGACTACGACCTATACGGATCGGTTTGCGGATCGGTCAAAAAACGATGATCGCACGCACCTTCCACGAAAATATTTGTTATTTCGAGGATTTTTTCATAACTTTGAACGGGAAACCGGACTTATCCGTGATTTATGGCCGATAAAAGCGTAATAGTCAACTTAGAAACGCACTTGCGACAACTGATCTCCGACCACCGTCGATTGGTCGGAATTTGTGCGGAGTTGACCCAACAACGCGACGGCTTGCAGGCCGAAAACCGTTCGTTGCAAGAGCGCATCAAGCAACAAGAGGCCGAGCTCTCCCGCATGCAGTTGGCAGAGGGACTTGCCGGCGGCGGGCAGAACAGAGAGAAAGCACGAGCACGTGTCAACCGTCTTATGCGGGAGGTTGACAAATGTATCGCCCTGCTCGGCGGCCCTGCACAAGGATTGGAAACAGTTCAGGAAGAGAGTAACAACAAGCAATAACGCACATGGCCAAACAAGCAATAACACTTAAAATCGCCGGAAAAAGTTTTTCACTCGACATCGAGCGTGAAAAGGAGGAGGTTTATCGTTTGGCCGAACGCGAATTGAACAATTTCTTCGCGCAAATCAAACAGAGCCCGCGAAAAAATTGGACCGATCAAGATTACCTTTCGGTGACAGCACTCCAATTTGCTATTGCCAATGTCGCTCTGCGACAGAGCCGTGAGGTAGGAAGCGAAGATTTGAAAAAACTCTCCGAGTTGGATGCAGAATTGGATACCTATCTCAATACGCTCGGATAATTTCCAAGCGAGAGATAGAAAGATGGAACAATATTTATAGTTGCAAAACGTTTAGACAAAGGTTCTTTAACATACAGAAGAGATCTACCCGCATAGATTCCTTAATAGCTTTGCGAAACTGAACACTTTTTATATCGGGGCAACTCTCGGTATCTTCAAAATCAGGCCTTAACCCCACAAAGGGTGCACGCGAATGTCGTGCCGTTGGAAGATTGCGATTTTCAGAGCCCCCACACATGACTTATCTTGCAGATTCGTCAAACAAGACTAAGGAATTTTATGCGGTTTTTTTATGATGTTCGAGGGATCGGCAAGAGAGACTCAAAGAACCCCAAAGAAGAAAAAGATAAAAGACACTTATATATATTAACCACTTTAACCGGAAATTCAGACTATGGATACCATTTTAATCGCCGTTATTTCGGCAGTTGCGGCCGTATCAGTCTATGCCGTGGTAACCAACCTCATGGCAAAGACCTCGATCCGCAAACGTCGGGAAGCTGCCCTCAAAGAGGCCGAAGCAGAAGGCGAAATGATCAAAAAAGAGAAGATCTTACAAGCCAAAGAGAAGTTCATGCAGCTCAAAAGCGAGCATGACAAGCAGGTAAACGAGCGCAACCAAAAACTCGCCCAAAGCGAGAACCGCGCTAAACAGATCGAGAATAACCTGCAAAACAAACAGAACGAATTGGAGAACAAACTCCGCGAGAACGACCGTCTCAAAGAGCAGATGAACAACCAATTGCAGATCCTCGAACACAAGAAGGAGGAGGTTGATCAGATCCGCCGCGAGCAGAATGTACGTTTGGAGCAGATCTCGGGCATGAGTTCGGAAGAGGCAAAAAACACATTGATCGAGAACATGAAAGCCGAAGCCAAGACCGAGGCCGCGGCCTACATCAACGAGACGATCGAAGAGGCAAAGATGACTGCCACCAAAGAGGCCAAACGCATCATCGTGGCATCGATCCAGCGTGTCGCCACCGAGACAGCCATTGAAAATGCCGTAACGGTATTCAACATCGAGAGCGACGAAGTCAAGGGTCGTATCATCGGCCGTGAGGGACGCAACATCCGCGCGTTGGAGGCTGCCACAGGTATCGAGATCATCGTAGATGACACCCCCGAAGCGATCATCCTCTCGGGTTTTGACCCCGTACGTCGCGAAATTGCCCGTTTGGCACTCCATCAATTGGTAACCGACGGCCGCATCCACCCCGCCCGTATCGAAGAGGTGGTGGCCAAAGTACAAAAACAGATCGAGGAGGAGATCGTCGAGGTCGGCAAGCGCACCACGATCGACTTGGGAATCCACGGATTACACCCCGAATTGATCCGCATGATCGGCAAGATGAAATACCGCTCGTCTTACGGCCAGAACCTTCTGCAACACGCTCGTGAGACCGCCAACTTGGCCGGCATCATGGCCGCAGAGTTGGGGCTCAATCCGAAGGTGGCACGCCGTGCCGGATTGTTGCACGATATCGGCAAGGTGCCCGACGACGAGCCCGAATTGCCGCACGCAATGATTGGTATGAAACTCGCCGAGAAGTATAAAGAGAAACCTGAGGTTTGCAACGCCATCGGTGCTCACCACGACGAGGTGGAGATGACTTCGCTTATCGCTCCGATTATTCAGGTGTGTGATGCCATTTCGGGAGCACGCCCGGGAGCACGCCGCGAGGTTGTCGAAAGCTATATCAAGCGTCTGAAAGAGATGGAAGACATCGCACTCTCCTACCCGGGAGTTGTGAAGACCTATGCAATTCAGGCAGGCCGCGAGTTGCGTGTAATCGTCGGAGCCGACAAGTTGTCGGATCAAGAGTCCGAAAGCCTATCACACGATATAGCCAAGAAGATCCAAGACGAGATGACCTATCCCGGTCAAGTCAAGATCACCGTGATTCGAGAGACTCGCGCCGTTTCGTACGCAAAGTAAGCAAAACGTACGGGATAGGCCAGCAGGCGATATAGACAGCTCCTTTTAGTTCTCGATCACAAGAGAAGTTCACAGCATCAAGTTATTGCATACGTTGGAAACCTTCGGCCTTTACATGCCAATTTGCAGGGAATCCGGGGGTTGCCCCCTGTGAGCCATCCCATCCGCCGGCCATCATCGCCACAGCGGCCAACAACCCTCCATTTGAAGGATGATAGGGGAAAGGTCCTCCGGTTGCTAAACCGTGGGCGTCGAATCGGAAATTCTTTGAATCATACAACAGCAGATCAACAGCATCTTGCGGACGGTTGCAACGAGCGGCGGCCATTGCCAACATGGGGAAATCCCACCCCCACACACGATCGAAGTTCCATAAAGACAGCACGCGGCTCAAAGTCTTTTCAAAGATTGCTTTATCCACCCCTGAGCCGGGCAACATGCCATACACACCGGTCAGAGCCGGATGCTCGAAGTTATATTTGGTCCACATATTGGGAATCCCTTCGTAAGTCACATAGACGCCCTCTTCAACCGGCAATGGCGCAAGGTGAGCCAACACCTCGTCCCAACGTTTGCTGCGTGACAGACCGGCACGTTCGCGCCAACGCTGCGCCACCTCTAACCCGTAACGCCAATAGGCCAATTCATACGTCGGGTTCTTCGTCTTTCCGATAGGTGTATTTTCCGAAACGATACAGAGCGGAGAACCCAGAATATAGGATCCCGACGCCTTGTCGTAACGCACGAAATCGGCCATATATTCGGCCGTGGCATCTACGATGTCACCCCATTGTTTAAGCGTTTCGGGGCTGGGGTTGATGCGATAGAGTGTTTCGGCAAAGTATATGGGGTGAGGCTGTTGCCAAACAAGGGTGGCATGGATACGGTGTGGCCATTCGACATCACGGTCGGCAGTACATTTCGGCCAACGAGCTCCCTTGTAACCCTGCTGTCGGGCACGTTGGCAGGAGGTCGGCAAGTAACGTCGATAGACTTGCAGTGTCTTGGTAGCCAATTCGGGACGGCTCCACAGCAGGTGATGCGTCTCATGCCACCAGATCATTTCGAAGTGAAAACGTCCGTACCATGTATTATTGACCAATCCACTCTCCTGAGGCGGCCATAAACCCGCAGCATTCATACGCATTTGATACTGCGAAAGAACGATACGTCGCTCCAACTCCTTCCAACGAGAGTCCTCGCTACCCGAAAGATCCACAGCAGCACCCGAGAGCCAAAACTGCCGCCAAGCCTCGGCACTCTGTTTTATGATCTCCTCGGCAGTGAGTGTCTGAGGGCGGATTCGTTGCGGAGAAAATTCGCACACCAAAGAGAAACTATCATCCTTACATTGGGGAATAAGGTCGAAATGGTGTGGCGAATTTGCAGCCTGACGTATGGCAACTTTGTCGCTCCAACCCAAATAGGTTTGGTAAACAACGGTATCTACAAGGCGAGTGATTTGAGCCGAATGAGCACTCTTTTTCGCGATCTTCGAAGTGTGTTTATCGACCGCTTTGTAGTCGCCCACATACGGAGCGTGGTAGCGGCCATCACCATAAGGAAATAAGGCAAAGAGCTGCAATCGACCCATTCGGAGCAGTTCGGATTTTACGGCTACACCAATAGCGTCCCGTTCGGGGTGGCAGGCTGTTTGGACTTCGATTCGATGTCCCTCCAATGTAAAACGGCTGGTTACCACACCACTCCAAAGATCGGTCTCTTGGCTGATATTATGCAGATCGCGTTCTGTGGCAATCGACCCATCGGCTTTGAGCAGACGAAATCCCAAACGTCCGAGATTAAGTCGATGCGGGTTGCGGGCGAGCCATTTCGAGATCTCCCGTTGTTGCGGATCAGGATAGTCCAAGTATATCGTGCGATCTCCCACTTGTTTTGCAACCCCCTTGTAATGTTGGGTTCGCTCAACCTCGTTTTTTGGGAAACTATGCCAACCCCAATCGGACAAGGTGTTGAACGGCACGAACGTTTGAAGTCCTGTAATATCCATACCGAAGGCAAAGTGACCGTTTCCGACCTGTGCCGGACTTAAAGTATCGGTTTGGTGGGTAACAATGCGATGGCGACTGACAACAGCCTGACGGTCGATGCGGGCATAACAATCGTAACCGAATAAGAGAGTGAGAATTGCTAATAAAAGAGATTTCATGGGCGTAGAACGATAGAATCCAATATACAAATGTAGATAATTTCCGAAAATGTTCCAAATGTATTGAAAAATAGTTACCTTTGTGGAAACTGATCTTAAAAACAAACAACGTGAAACTCAAAAGACAATTATTTATTGCTGCGCTTGCTGTCGCAGTTTGCGGGTGTGGGCCGAAAAAATCGGCAAATCCGCTATTCAACGAATTTACGGCTCCATTCGGAATTGCTCCCTTTACCGAAATCACAATCGACAACTATCGCGAGGGTATGCTCAAAGGAATGGAGGAGCAACGCGCAGAGGTGGCTGCCATTATCGGCAATGCGGAAGCTCCGACATTCGAGAACACCATTCTTGCATTGGATGGCAGCGGCCGATTGCTGAGCAAGGTAAACGGCGTATTTGGAGCGTTGGCCGGTAGCAACTCGACCGTTGAAACCCGGGCGTTGCAAAAAGAGATGTCGCCCCTGTTCTCGGCACATAGCGACGATATCTACCTCAATGCCGACCTGTTTGCTCGCGTAAAAGCAGTGTACGATACCCAAAAGGAGTTGAATCTCACCAAAGAGCAGGCTAAATTGCTGGATAACTTTTACAAACGTTTCGTACGTAGCGGTGCGTTGCTCAACGACGAGCAGAAAGCCAAACTCCGCGAATTGAACAAGGAGCTCTCGATGCTGCAACTCGCGTTCAGACAGAACCTGTTGCATGAGACGAACAATACATTTGTCACGGTAGAGAGTTTGGAGGAGTTGGCAGGATTGCCCGAGGCCGACATTCAGGCAGCCGCAAAGATGGCCGAGAAGAACGGTGCTGCCGGAAAATGGATGTTCAACATGCAACGCCCGAGCTGCAATCCGGTACTGCAATATTGTTCGAATCGTGCTTTGCGCGAGAAAGTTTACTTGGCTTACTACAATCGTGGCAATCAGGGAAATGAGTATGACAACAAGGAGATTGCGACCAAATTGGTAAAACTGCGTTTGGAGAAAGCTCAACTGATGGGATACAAAGATTTCGCTTCGATGGCATTGGAAAACCGAATGGCCAAGAAGTCCGAAAATGTATATAACCTCCTCGACCAAATCTGGAAACGTGCAGTAGTCAAGGCCAAAGAGGAGTTGAACGACATTCGTGCAGAGATCCGCAAAGAGGGAAAATCGTTCGAGCCGGCCGGATGGGATTACAGATACTATTTGGATAAGGCCAAACGTGCCAAATTTGCGGTAGATGAGCAGGAGATCAGCGCTTACTTCGAAATCAACAACGTGATGCAGGGTATCTTCTATGTAGCCAACAAACTCTATGGCGTAACATTCAAGGAGATCACCGATCAGGTCCCCTCCTATCATCCCGAAGTCAAAGTCTATGAGGTAATCGACCGCGACGGATCGACGCTGGCGATATTTTTCAGCGACAACTTCCCGCGCGAGAGCAAGCGTGCAGGAGCGTGGTGTACCCGATTCCGCGGCCCGCGTTATGAGGCAGGCAAACGTATCATTCCGCTGGTTATCAACGTCTGCAACATGACAGCTCCGAGCGATGGCCAACCGGCTCTGCAAAATATCAACAATGTAGAGACGATGTTCCATGAATTCGGACACGCTTTGCACAGCTTCATGTGCGATGTACCCTATACAAACTTGGTCGGCACCGAGCGTGATTTTGTGGAGTTACCGTCGCAAATCAACGAGCATTGGGCTTTTGCTCCTGAGGTGCTGAAAGTTTATGCCAAGCATCACAAAACCGGAGAGGTAATTCCGATGGAGTTGGTTAAGAAGATCGAAGAGAGTGCAAAATACGGACAAGGATTTGCCACCGTGGAGCACTTGGCAGCCGCACTTATAGATATGGATCTCCATGTGTTGACCGAAGTGCCGGAAAACTTGAATATCATGGAGTTCGAGGATAAAAAGTTGGCTGCTCGCGGAATTCCGAAACAGATCCTGCCTCGCTATCGCATCACCAATTTCAGCCACACGATGAGCGGTGGTTATACCGCAGGATATTACAGCTACATGTGGGCAGAAGTTCTCGACACCGATGCATTTGACGCATTTACCGAAACCGGTGATATTTTCAATCAAGAAGTTGCGGATAAATTCCGTAAATATGTTCTCACACCGGGTGGTATCGACGACGGTATGACAATGTATGTCAACTTCCGTGGTCGCGAGCCGAAGATCGATGCGTTATTGCGTAATCGCGGTTTGTAAAAAGTTGTGGACAACCACAAAATAAGTAAAGATCGAGCCACCGACTTTTTGATAGTCGGTGGCTCGATCTTTAAAAGCGGAGTTAAAATTTAGGCGCAGAGCCAGGCAATAATTCCATCGGAGAGATAGAGTATGAAAATATAACGCAAGGCTTTACCTATAAACATAGATATACTGATCAACCATATATTGCTGTGCATCAATCCTAATACAACAGCAATAGCCTCACCAATTACCGGCAGGAATCCGAAAAAGCCCATGAGAGCCCCACGTCCCGAAAGAAATCGACGAGCTTGTGCGATACGTCGTTCATGAATACCGAGGCGGGCGATCCATTCAGCCTTTCCCAAAGAGCCGATCCAATAGCAAGTCATACCGCCCAATGTGTTGCCGGCAGTAGCAGCCAGCAAGCAACCAATGGGATGTGCCCCCATCTTAACCAATACGATCAAAACAGCCTCGGAACTGAACGGGAAGAGGCTGCCGGCGATAAAGGCGGCAAGAAACAATCCAAAATATCCCCAATCTGTCAAAAACGGAATCAATGTATCCATGAAATATTACCGATGAATCGATCGCAAAGATACGATTTTTTCGGGCAGTTGAGATGTGTGAGATAAAAAGCGCATGGAAACGGCCGTTCAGATGACCCCCTCGGCATTTGATTTGTAAAAGGCATATATCCACACAACGTGTGGAATCCCCTATTTCCACCGCAGGTGGACGTAAGTCCCCTGCCTAAGGCGGGGGTTTTAGGGTGGGCATAGATTATAAACACGGCGCAGCCGTGAGTGCAGGACGGCGAAAAGCACAAAAGCAACAAGATTGCACACTACCGCAAAAAGCACGTTGTAAAACATCGGGCAAATAGGCCGATCACACTCGATAAACGGCTCAAAAACAAGTAGATTATGGATATGTTATTACGATTTTTCTTTCCCGACGAGCCGGTAAATACCGGACGATCGATACTTTTGTTGTTGGCTCGAATTGCTTTCGGAGGATTGTTGTTGGCGCATGGATGGATGAAATGGCAAAATTTTGCCATCCTTTCGGTATCATTCCCCGACCCTCTGGGTGTAGGATCGCAAGCCGCTTTGATATTGGCAATCTTCGCAGAATTGTTCTGTTCGATCGGAGTGATTGTCGGTGCATTGTATCGGCTTGTATTGATACCGATTATCGTGATATTGATGGTGATCGTCTGTGTGATTCATCGTGGAGATGCTTTTGCCACCAAAGAGTTGGCGGTACTCTATTTGATTGTTTTTGTGCTGTTGTTCTTGGCAGGAGCCGGTAGGTATGCCGTAGATACATGGCTGGCGCGAAAGCTGATACCGGTGCGATACCCCAAGGTACGAGAGTAGAAAATGGCCAACCGACGAAAGATCCGAAGAGGTGATCTTTGCATGGCAGTCCCCTCCCGAATCGTCGTTTGTCGATTACCCATATCGAAACGATCGAAAAAAGATGGTATTCTCGTAAAGAATCGTTAATTTTGCATGGCCAGATATACGGAAAAAGCTATGGAGACGCGACAGATTCGATTGACCGAGGCTTCGGGATTGATCCTCGAAGGGGGAGGTATGCGAGGGGTGTTTACTTGTGGAGTACTCGACAATCTGATGGATCGCGGCATACGTTTCCCATATACGATTGGGGTGAGTGCCGGAGCTTGCAACGGCCTTTCCTATATGTCGGGACAGCGGGGACGAGCGAAATTCAGCAACATCGATTTGTTGGACAAATATCATTACATCGGACTCAAACAATTGCTGTTCAAAGGCAATATCATGGACTTCGACCTGCTGTTTCGCGCCTTTCCCGAGCAGATTATTCCGTATGATTATGAGGCCTATGCCCACTCGAAGGAGTCATTCGAAATGGTAACCACGAGTTGCAAAACAGGAGAGGCCTGCTACTACGACGAGAAACACGATCCCGCGCGTATTATCTCCATTGTCAAGGCATCGAGCAGCCTGCCTTTTGTCTGCCCGATCTCGTATGTCGATGATGAGCCGATGTTGGATGGGGGCATTGCCGACTCCATTCCTTTGGAGCGGGCACGAGCACGAGGGTTCGACAATAATGTGGTCGTATTGACCCGCAATCGCGGATACCGCAAACCCGAGAAACCGACCACCATTCTCCCCTTCTTTTATCGCAAATATCCATTGCTGCGCGAAGCGATACGCCGCCGCAATGCCTGCTACAATGAGCAGATCAGCATGATCGAACGTTTGGAAGATGCCGGTGAAATTACGGTGATTCGCCCTATGCGGCCAATTGTTGTAGAACGCATGGAACGAGACACTCGGAAACTCACCGAGCTCTACGACGAGGGCTATGCGTGCGCTGCCGCGTTGACGTTTTGCTGATTTTGTCACTTTACTCAAATTTCCTCATCCCATTTTTTGCATCCGCACCAAAACCCCTATTCCATATAGGAGACTTGGGAGCGGTGTCTCGCCCCACCCGCAACAAGGCATTTATGCCCCCTTTTTCGGACATTTCAGCCAATCGGCAACTGTTTTTGACGAGAATTTACATTTTTTCATTAAAAAGTCTAAAAATCCCCCCCCCCCTATATTTTGCAGAATAGATTTTTTGCCATATATTTGCCGCGACAACCTTTTAATCAAACTTTGGGACATTTGATATACGGACGTTAAAAGTTCGAAAGAACTTTTCGACGGTTGTTCAAATAGTCGTTTTTGTAAACCAAGAGATTATACATATTTTATATTTTTTAACTTTTTAACCATTTATCACAAAATGAAAAAAATCTTTCTGATGTTGGCAGCTATGGGCTTGATCATGAGCTCCTGCCAAAAAGACGAGAATCTCGGTGCAACAGGCGGTGAGACTCTTGTGA
>CAZGPA010000014.1:0-44090 GCA_964527525.1 uncultured Alistipes sp.
ACCGTTTTTCGCGACAGTCGGCCGGAGGTTTCGGTGGGGGAGCGACAACCGCTCGCCCGAACAACCCGCGTTCGAACGATCCCGCCCGCCGATATGCCTCCGACAGCTCCACCGTGCAACCGTTGCGCCCCTCGACCGAGGGCATGCGCCGTTTGGGTGTTCGTGTGGCCGGTGTCGGTGATCAGCCGACCGGCACATCGGCGCCGTCGGCCGGTACTTATGCCGTGGGCGACCGCGTCGAACATGCCAAATTCGGTGTCGGCATCATCCGCCGGATCGAATCCCTCGCCACCGACCAGAAATTGGTGGTCGATTTCGGCAATGCCGGCGAAAAGACCCTGCTTGCCAAATTTGCCAAACTGACCAAGTTGTAAAGCGGTAAATTAAAGATTTTAAGAGTATTAAGAATTAATAACCCGAACCCACACCACCCATAGGATCCCCGATTTCCGCCGCAGGCGGACATAAGCCCCCTGCCTGAGGCGGGGGATTTAGGGGGAGGGTCAGAGATTACAAACACGGCGTAGCCGTGAGTGTAAAGCGGAGAGAAATGCGAAAGCAATAAAAATTCGTGTTGTCGCAAAAAGCTTAAAATAGATAAGGATATGCTTCCAACTCCCCTCGTCTCGGTCTGCATGACCACCTATAACCACGCCTCCTACCTTGCCGAGGCGATCGAGGGCGTGCTTGCCCAGCAGACCGCTTTCGAGGTCGAGTTGGTGATCGGTGAAGATTGCAGCACCGACGATACGCGGACGGTTTGCGAAGCGTATGCCGCGAAATATCCCGACCGCATCCGCTTGGTCACCTCGGCCACGAATGTCGGCTGGCGTGCCAACTACCGCCGTACGTTCGAAGCCTGCCGTGGCCGATATGTCGCCTATTGCGATGGCGACGATTGGTGGTGCGACCCGCAGAAGTTGCAATTGCAGGTCGATCTGATGGAGTCCGACCCTGCCTGCGGCATGTGCTATACGGGAGCCGACGAATACCACCAGACAAGTGGCACGCGCCACCCCGACCCCGATCGCCACTATACCCGTTTCGAAGAGATGCTGCTCGGGATCTCCGTGCCCAACTGCACGACATTGGCTCGTCGCGAACTGATCGCCGCCTACTATGCCGATGTCCGCCCCGAGGAACACCCCGAGTGGCGCACCGACGATTGGCCCATGTGGCTGTGGTTTTCGATCCATTCGCAAATCCGGTTCATCGACCGCATCACCGCCATCCACCGACGGGTCGAGGGGAGCGTCAGCCATGCCGGCTCCTACCGCAACCGCATCGCTTTCCGTAACTCGGTGATGGGGATCAGCCTGTGGTTCGACGACCGCTATACCGCCTCCCGCCACCGTTTCCGCATCCAGCGCCGCCGCAGCCGCGTCAACCTCTGGATCCTCTCGCTCAACGGCTCTTTCGCCGAGTACCTCGGTACATGGTGGGCCGATGTGCGGCAAACTCCGCGGCTGCTCCTCTGCCCCGAAGGAGTGATCTTTCTGGCCAAAAAGGTGTTAAATCGTATCAAAAATCGCCACTCATGACCACCAAACAACGCTACGAAGGTATCATCGCTTGGTTTTCGGAGCATATGCCCGTTGCCGAGAGCGAACTGCACTACGAAAATCCCTACCAACTGCTCGTTGCCGTGATCCTCTCGGCACAGTGTACCGATAAACGGGTCAATATGACCACTCCCGCCCTTTTCGAGGCCTTCCCCACACCCTTCGATATGGCCGCCGCCACTGCCGAAGAGATCTACCCTTATATAAAAAGCATCTCTTACCCGAACAACAAGGCCAAAAACCTCGCCGGCATGGCCCGCATGCTCTGCGCAGAGTTCGGTGGCGAAGTTCCCGACGATTTGGAGCAGCTGCAACGCCTGCCCGGGGTGGGGCGTAAGACAGCCAACGTGCTGGGTGCCGTGTTGTGGCAGAAGGAGGTCATGCCGGTCGATACCCATGTCTTCCGTGTCTCGGAGCGCATCGGCCTCACCACGCGCTCGAAAACGCCTCTGCAAACCGAATTGGCTCTCGAAAAGAATATCCCCTCGCACCTGCTTCCCGTGGCACATCATTGGCTCATCCTGCATGGTCGCTATGTCTGTATGGCACGCAATCCGAAGTGTGCCGAATGTGGGATCGCCACATGGTGTCGCAAGTTTGCCACAGATCGCAATAAATAACCCGCTGAGAGATAATCCAAAGGCTTTTTGAAGGCCTTTGGTCGGCCTTTTTTTTAATGCTTCGGACGGAATCCGCCAATAATTCCAAAACAGGTCTAAAAAGGCATAAAATCCCCCCCCTAAAAAATATCTAAAAAATTTTCAATTATTATATTTTTTTTATATCTTGCGCCGTAATCGCAACCAGAAAACCCAACATGGACCTGTTACAAGAGAGAGTTTGCGAATTGCGCAATCTGCTTGCTGCTACTCCGCAACAGATCGTGATAGTGTCGCATACTAATCCTGACGGTGATGCCGTCGGATCATCGCTCGCGTGGGCCGAGTGCCTGCGTTTGTTGGGTCATCGTGTTACATGTGTCGTTCCTAACAAATACCCCTATTTCCTCGATTGGATGCCCGGCATCGACGAGGTCATCGTCTTCAAAAACGATGAAGAGGGGCGTGCTGCGCGTGCCATTGGCGAGGCCGATCTGATCTTCTGCCTCGATTTCAACGCCATTTCGCGTCTCGAAATCCTCAGCGATACGATCGCTGCCAATACCTCGGCTCGTCGTGTGCTGATCGACCACCACCTCTCTCCGTCCGGAGATTTCGATCTGCAATTCTCCTATCCCGAATCATCGAGCACCTGTTTCGTGGTCTATTCGATCATCGAGGCCATGTGCGGAGTCGAAGCCATCACCAAAACGATGGCCGAAGTGCTCTATGTCGGCATGATGACCGACACGGGTAATTTTGCCTTCTCTTACCTCACCCCCGAGTTGTTCCGTGCGGTTGCGGTTTTGGTGGAGCGCGGAATCCATATCCCCACCATCCACAATAACGTCTATAACGCCTATACCGAGGGTCGCGCCCGCTTGTTCGGCTACGCCATCAACCGCAAGATGCAGGTTATCGAGAACGGTACGGTGGCCTATATGTCGCTGCTCGAAAGCGAGATGCGTCGTTTCCAATTCCAACAGGGTGATAGCGAGGGTTTCGTGAACTATGCGCTGACCATTAAAAAGATGAAGATGTCGGCCATATTCCTCGCACATCGCAAGTTTGTCCGTGTCTCGTTGCGTTCGCGCGGCAATGTCGATGTCAACCTCTTTGCCCGCCGCTATTTCAACGGTGGCGGCCACAAGAACGCTGCCGGTGGCAAATCGTTCGTTTCGATGAAAGAGACCATCGAACACTACATCCGCTCGGTGCGTGAGTTCGCCGAAGAGGGATACCTCGATTAAATCCCAATCAGTTTGAAATCGATCACCTAATGTATAATAATTATAAATACAATTCTATCGTTAACCACCTGATCCTCAGGGGGGGGGTAGAAAATGTGTTTGTTTGCCGCCATCGGGCCGCCCACACAGCTGGTCGTATTGTTGAATTTTGGATGTTACAGATTCGCCGTTTTTTAGGCAATTTGTTGCATCCTTTTGTTTTTGATACTTGTATGTAACCAAACCTAACTCTTAAATAATTCCTATGAAAAAAATTGTACTACTTTTCATGGCAGTTTTGGGGTGTTTTGCTTATAGCATCGCCCAAAACACGAAAGTCACCGGTACGGTTATGGGCGACGATGGTATGCCCGTAATTGGTGCAACGGTGGTGGTTAAGGGGCAGTCGAGCATCGGTACATCGACCGACGTGGATGGTAAATTCACGTTGAATGTGCCGAAGGGTTCGCTTCTGTCGATCTCTTATGTGGGCTACAAGACACAGGAGGTTGCAGCTGCTCCGAATATCAAAGTGACACTGCAAACCGACGCCCAAACAGTGGAGACGGTTGTGGTGACCGGTATGACCAAGATGGACAAGCGACTCTTTACGGGTGCTTCCGACCAGTTGAATGCCGAGGAGATTCTCATCGGTGGTGTTGCTGATGTGAGCCGTTCGTTGGAGGGGCGTTCGGCCGGTGTGTCGGTGCAAAACGTCTCCTCGACATTCGGTACTGCTCCGAAGATCCGTGTCCGTGGTGCTTCGTCTATCCTCGGTACTTCGCGCCCGTTGTGGGTTGTCGATGGTGTGATCATCGAAGATGTTACCGAAGTCAGCGCCGAAGACCTTTCGTCGGGTGACGCTGTGACAATGATCTCTTCGGCTATCGCCGGTTTGAATGCCGACGACATCGAATCGATCAACGTCTTGAAAGACGGTTCGGCAACCTCGATCTATGGTGCTAAGGCTATGGCCGGTGTGATCGTTATCACCACCAAGAAGGGTCGCCCGGGTACTTCGAAACTGACCTACATGGGTGAGTTCACTACCCGTATGAAACCCAATTACAGCCAATACAACATCATGAACTCGCAGGACCAGATGAACGTTTTGCAGGAGCTTAACAACAAAGGTTTCTATCGCCTTTCGACTACGCTTCGTGCCAAAGAGTATGGTATCTACGGTAAGATGTACAGCTTGATCAACACCTACAACGCAACCAACGGTACCTTCGGTTTGGAGAATACCGAGGCAGCTCGCAACGCTTACCTGCGTCAGGCCGAGTACCGCAATACCGACTGGTTCGACCTGTTGTTCGACAACTCGGTGATGATGAATCACTCGGTGAGCTTCTCGACCGGTACGGAGAAATCGTCGTCCTATATGTCGTTGAGTGTTTTGACCGATCCGGGATGGTACGATCGTAGCTCGGTTACGCGTTATACCTTCAACGCCAACACTTCGTTCAACATCTTGGATAACTTGAAATTGAGCATCCTCGGTAACGGTAGCTACCGTAAACAGGAGGCTCCGGGTACTCTCGGCCAGACTTCCAACGCCGTAACCGGTGAGATCGACCGTGAGTTCGATATCAACCCGTTCAGCTTTGCAATGAACTCATCGCGTGCTTTGGATCCCAACGAGCACTATATCCGCAACTATACGTCGTTCAACATCTTCGAGGAGTTGGCAAACAACTACATGGAGATCAACGCGACCGACCTGCGTTTCCAGGGTGAGTTGACTTGGGGTATTGTCCCGGGTCTCGATTTCACCTCGTTGGCATCGTTCCGCTATACGCAGACTTCGATGCAACACCACATCAAAGACAACTCGAACCAAGCCCGCGCTTATCGTGAGATGGCCGACGACGTGGTTCGTAACTCCAACTCGTTCCTCTATACCGATCCGGATAAGTTGAACTCGTTGCCCGTATCGATCCTGCCGAATGGTGGTATCTATGAGAAACGCGAATACCGCGCTCCGAGCTACACGATCCGTAATTCGTTGACTTGGAACAAGACTTTCAACAATACGCACATTATCCACATGTATGGTGGTATGGAGATCACCTCGGTCGATCGTAGCAACGATTGGTTCCGCGGTTGGGGTCTGCAATACCAAAATGGCGAGGCTGCATTCTACAACTACTTGGCATTCAAGAAGTCGGTAGAGGCCGGTGACGACTACTTCACCTTGTCGAATACCCGCCGTCGTTCGGCTGCATTCTTCGCATTGGCCAACTACTCGTACAAAGGACGCTACTCGATCAACGGTACGGTTCGCTATGAGGGAACCAACCGCTTGGGTCGCTCCTCTTCGGCTCGCTGGCTGCCTACATGGAACGTCGGTGGTTCGTGGAACGTACACGAAGAGAAGTTCTTCAAGCACCTCAGCAAAGCCATGTCGCACCTGTCGTTCAAGCTCTCGTACTCGCTTACTGCCGATGCCGGTCCGGATTATATCTCCAACTCTACGGCCATCATCAAGAGCTACAACACCAACTATCGTCCGTCGGGTACCGACAAAGAGACCGGTCTCGATATCAACAGCCTCGGAAACGACCAGTTGACCTACGAGAAGAAACACGAGCTCAATATCGGTATGTCGGCCGGTTTCTTGAACAACACCATCAACTTGGAGTTCGACGCTTATTGGCGCGACAACTTCGACCTCTTGGGTCGTACCTATACACAGGGTCTCGGTGGTGAGGTTAACAAATATGCCAACGTGGCCAACATGGAGTCGAAGGGTGTCGAGTTTACGCTCTCTACCAAGAACTTCAACCGCAAGAACTTCAAGTGGACTACCGACTTCACCTTCTCGTGGAGCCGTCAGACCATCACCAACTTGGAGGCCAACTGTAACGTATTCAACCTCATCTCGGGTACGGGTTACAGCATCGAGGGTTATGCTCCCTATTCGATCTTCTCGATTCCGTTCACAGGTCTTGATGCCGACGGTTTCCCCACCTTCAAGATGGGCAACACTGCTATCAACAAAGAGAACAACTACTCGGCCATCAACTTCCAAGCTACGGGTAATGCGCTGAAACAACTCAAATACGAAGGTCCATCGGATCCCGTTTATACCGGAGGTTTCGGTAACACCTTTACATGGAAAGGTTTCCGTTTGAACGTCTTCATGACCTATGGCTTCGGCAATGTGGTTCGTCTGACTCCTACCTTCAAGAACTCCTACTCCGACTTCTATGCGATGTCGAACGAGTACAAGAACCGTTGGACCGTTCCCGGCGACGAGAAACGCACCAACATTCCGGTACTTGTCAGCCAGCGTCAGTTGAACGAGTATGGTAGCAGCTACATCCGTAACGGTTACGCCGCTTACAACTACTCTTCGGCACGTATTGCCAAAGGTGACTTTATCCGTATGAAAGAGATCTCGTTGACCTACAACTTCCCGAAAGAGTGGATCAGCAAACTCCGTATGGACAACCTCTCATTGAAGGTTCAGGTTACTAACCCCTTCTTGATCTATTCCGATAAGGCTCTGAACGGTCAGGATCCTGAGTATGCTCAGGTGGGTGGTGTTTCGTCACCGCTGGCTCGCCAGTTCACCTTTACCTTGAAGTTCGGATTCTAAAAACATTTACAGACTATGAAAAGAATCATAATTATAGCAAGCCGTATTGCACTGATGCTCACGGGAGCTCTCGTAATCTCCTGCGACAACTTCTTGGACGAGCTTCCCGATAACCGTACGGAACTTGATACCGCTGAAAAAATCACACAAATCCTCGTGTCGGCCTATCCTACGGGTCTGCATCTTCTGATGCACGAGCAGATGTCGGATAACGTAGCCGATATCGGTGAGGATTATTCGAGTGATCTGAAACACTTTGCTAACTACGAGTGGCGTCCTACGAGTGGCTCGAACGGTACATCTCAGGACTCGCCGCAATATGTATGGACCAACTGTTATTCGGCCATTGCTTCGGCCAATGCTGCTCTCGAAGCCATCGAGGCCTATACAGGACCTTTCGAGGATGTTGCCGCTCAAAAAGGTGAGGCGCTGTTGTGCCGTGCTTTCAACCACTTCCTCTTGGTGAATATCTTCTGTCAGGCCTACAACCCGCAGACCAGCGATACCGACCTCGGTATTCCTTATATCACATGGTTGGAGAAAACCGTGTTCGGTAAGGGCGAGCGTGGTACCGTAGCCGATGTCTATGCCAAGATCGATCAAGACCTGCAAGCCGGTATTCCGTTGATCGACGACAGCAACTATGTGCAGATCAAATACCACTTCAACCAGCGTGCCGCTAACGCATTTGCTGCGAAGTTCTACCTCTACTACGGCCAATACGAGAATGCCGTCAAGTATGCCAATGCCTGCCTTGGCGTCGATCCGACAGCTAACTTCCGTGTTTGGGCCAACCGCACCGGTACTTCGTCGAAGGAGCTCACCAACGCTTGGAACAACTCCTTGGAGCCCGCCAACATCATGAACATCGGTTATTTGACATGGTTCTCGCGTTATACGAGCAGCCGCCATGTGATGTCGTCGGCCTTGATCAAAGAGATCACCGAGACCCCGGGTCCGTGGGGTGCCAAATTCTCCTCGACTTGGAGTAAAACTTGGAGTGTCAGCTCGCGTGCTTATTTCTTCCCGAAATTTTCGGAGTATTTCTACTATACCGACATGGTTGCCGGTACGGGTTACGGATACAACATCTGGGTTGTCTTCACTACCGAAAAAGTACTTACCAACCGTGCCGAGGCTTATGTGATGTTGGGCGAGTATGAGAAGGCTGCTGCCGACCTCAACATGCTTTACAAGAGCTTCGGGGCTACTACCGATTGCGATCTTAATACCATCAACGATTGGTATGCTAGCGCCGACAAGAAGTATGTGAAACCCATCGCTCCGCGCTTTGACCTTCTCCCGGGTACTCAAACCAACCTGTTGCACGCCTGTCTGCACATCCGCCGCGTTCAGACTTCGCACGAGGGCGAACGTTTCGAGGATGTTAAGCGTATGGGTATGACTATCGAACATCCGGTTGACAAGGCTGCGACTCCTATGGTTCTTACACCCTACGACAAACGTTGTGCTATTCAGATTCCTGAGAGCGTTGTCGGTGCAGGTATGGTTCCTAACCCTTAATCTACGGTGTTATAGAGTAACAAGCTAAAAATGAATTTTATGAAAAAGATACTTTTATATATTACAGTGCTCGCTTGCGGACTCGTAGCCTGCAACAACGACGACGAGTTGAGTCCCGTCAGCGTTATCAGAGACTCCGTAGGTGCCAAGACCGATTTCGATGAGTGGATCGACCACAACTTCCGAATCCCCTTCAACATGAGTTTCTTCTACCACTTCGAAGATGTGGAGAGCTCTTTGACTGCCGACCTTGTTCCCGCTTCGGAGCATCAAGCCAAGTTGGTCGCCAAGATGGTACGCTTCCTCTGGCTCGATCCTTATTCCGAGGTTACGTCAACAGACTTCATGCGTGAGCATGCACCTCGTGTGATCCATGTTGTGGGTTCTGCTTCGTGGAACGACAACGGAACCTATACGCTCGGTACTGCCGAGGGTGGTCAGAAAGTTACGCTCTACTGCGGTAACTGGATGACCGACTTTATCGAGGTTCTGTATAACAACGGTGTCGATGATTCCGATGGTTTCAAAGTGAATGTCAAGAATGTACAAGGCATCGTTGATCAATATCTCGGAACGATCCACCACGAGTTCAGCCACATCCTCGACCAAAAACGTAACCGCCCCAAAGAGTTCGACCTGATCTCGGTGGACGATTACTCGGCTCAGTGGAATACGCTTAACAGTAAACAGGCTGCTCTGCTCGGTTTCACCCGTAACTACGGCTCGAAAGCCCCGGGTGAGGACTTCGCAGAGATCTACTCGGCTCTTCTGTGCTGGGACGAGGCTAAATGGAATGCCAAGTTCGCCGAGGCCGAAGAGGCGGGTACAGCCAAGATCAAGCAAAAGATCGAGATCATTCGCCAATATACCAAAGATAAATGGAATTATGACATCGATTCATTGCGTGCCTCGTTAGCTCGTCGCTTCGAGGATTGCAATAGTCTGGATTGGGATAATTTTGATGTTGAATAGTTATGAAAAAGATAGTATCATTATTAATGATTGCATGCGGGCTGACTTTGGCCTCTTGCACGGAGAAAGTCGAAGATTATTTCGACAAGGATTCGGCTACGCGTATGGATGAGTTGCAGAAGAAATGTCTGGACCTGCTCACCTCGTCGCCCAATGGCTGGATCGTAGAGTATTATCCTTCACAAGAGCTCTATTATGGAGGTTGTACCTACATCATGAACTTCGATAAAAACAATTATGTGACGATGACCGGTGACGTTTCGTTGAAAATGGGTCTTGCAGCTCCGGGTGTGGAGAAGAGCCACTTCTCGATCAAACGTTCGTCGGGTGTTGTCCTCGCATTTGACTCCTATAACTCCTACCTCCACTATTGGTCCGATCCCGACTTGAAGAGCGGAGAGGTCTACGATGGTGACTACGAGTGGGCTTTCGTCGATGGCGACGAAAATCGCATGGAGTTCAAGGGTATCAAGACTCGCAACCGCGTGATCTTCACCAAATTCCCCGAAGGCGAGAATAATATCGACTATGTGAACCGCATTATCGACATGCGTAATCAGGTTACTCCCTACCTCTATGCCGGTTTCAAATGGGATACCGGTGATGGCAATCCTGTCGAGCTGATCGATGAGGCCGAGACTCACCTTGCCGTTCTTACCTACTACCCCGACCGCGTGAACAACCCCACCAACTTTACGACCTACTCGTTCATTTATACGGCCGATGGTCTGAAATTCTACGAACCGGTAACCTTCAAAGGTGTTACGGCTCAGATTTTCAAATTCGAGGATGGCGCGTTCATCGCTCAGGATGCCGTTAACGAGTCGGGTGCTCCCGCTACGGTTGCCATGACAGGTTTCCACCCCGAGGGCTTCATCCACTACAACGACATTCTCGGTAAATACAAATTCTACTATGGTAGCACGGGTCAAAACTCCATCAATGTAGAGTTCATCAAAAACGTGGATTACCTCTCGTATTACTTGGTTTTCGATGGCAAGAACTATAAGTTCCCGCTGCCTTACAGCAAGGTTAACAGCACCATGGAACTGAAACACACCGTAATCGAAACCCGTATCATCGACGGTCTTGAACGTTTGATCAAATGCTGCCCGTGGAACAACAATACCGGAAGCTACTCTTGGAATACTACCGTGCCGGGTATGATCTTCCGCGTCACCAAAGACGATGCCGGTAAGATTACGATCTACGCCGAGGATAACGGTAAGTGGGGCGATGCAGTTTGCACCGGTTGGATTATCTCGATCTTCGATGGTACTACCCGTCTTAGCAACGAATCCAATTCGTATTCATGGTGGCGGAGATTTGAAAAAATTTCAGAGTAGAACCAGCTAAAATTACACAATTATGAAAAAGATATTGTTATTATTCGCCGCAATATGCACCCTCGGTTTTGTGGGGTGTACCGACGATGATACCGACTACGCTGCGTCGCTCGAAGTCGTCGAGGCAACGACCGGTTTCGCTGCCGCAAGTGGTTCGGGTACCATTACCATCCAAACTACGGCCACCAATATTTCGGTGACCTCCGATGTTACATGGTTGACTATCGATAAAGTCACCTCTACGCAAATCGATTTCTCGGTTGCTCCGAACGAGAAAGCTCTCCAACGTGCCGGTGAGATCACCATCACTGCCGGTACCGTTAGCCGCTCGGTAGGTATCGTACAGATGGGTACGCTGTTCAGTTTCAGCGATACCAACATCTCCATCGACCCCACCGGTGCCGAGCCTACGTTGCTCGAATTTGCTACCAACTCCGATGTTGTTCCTACCGTCGAGGTTGAGGAGGGTGCCACTTGGCTGACCGCTACTGTCGAAGACGGCAAAATCAAACTGCAAGGTGAGGCCAACGTCGATGGCGACCGTCAGGCTACCGTTACCGTTACTTCGGGTTGGAAACCCGTTGAGTTGACCATCTCGCAGAAGATGATCCCGCTGTTGAGCGTCATGGAGAAGACCGTTTCCAGCGAACTCGATATCGAAGGTTTCGTTGTCGAAGTTTCAGACTATGTAAACAACGCCTCTTCGTCGTGGACCGTTGATTCCGATTCCGATTGGCTCTATACCACTGTTAATGGCAACAGCATCACCGTACAGGTGATCGGCCGTAACACCACCGGCGTCGCTCGTACGGGTAAGATCACCCTTACCTCCAAAGAGGGTCGTACACTCGCTACGTTGACCGTCAACCAGAAGGCTTACAGCATCAAATCCCTTTTGGGCAATTGGATCTTCAACTACAACAAAGGCCAAACCGTTGCCGTTACGCTCGAACGTCACCCCGACGATGCCAATGTTGCCGACGAGGAACTTACTCGCATCCAACTCTGCGGTCTGACCGGAAAATATGGCAATAATGCTTATAATACGCGCCTCGACCTTACATTGGAGGATACAGGCGAAGGCTATACCATGCATCTCAACTGCAATAATGTTCCGCTTGGCAATTGGACCAATGGTACCGAAACAGCGTTGGTAAGCCTTTATGTGTTGGCCACCACCGGTTCGAATTTCGGTTGGGGTGAAGATCGTATTTGGGATCTCTATTTCAAGCCTGCCGAAGACTTCAATACATTGACTTGGAGCCCTGCTTTTACATGGTCAGGCTATGAGGCCGGCGGTTTCGTCTTCTCGCGTCGAGATCCGAACATCTTTGTCGGTACATATAACTTCATCACCACCCTTACTCGCGACGCTTCCAACACTACATCGGATGAGTTCTACCTCTCGACCAACACGTTGGAGCTCGATCCGCTGGGTCAGCCCTCGAAGATCACCTATGCCAACGCGCTTGTCACTCCTACGGTTGAGATCCCTGCCGATGTTAATTGGCTCTCCACCGAGGTTACCGAAGGCGAAATCACCATCACACCTTATATCAATACCGGTGTTGACCGCAGCGCACTCTTGACCGTTAAGTCGGGTGCTGTTGCTCAGCAGCTCGTTATTTCGCAGAAGGCCGTTAAACTCTTCGATGAGCAGAAGATCGTTGTTGACCGTCGTGCTCATACGATCGAAATTCCGATCTCCGACAACATCAACTTCGTGGCTGCCAACTATAAGTTGGTACATTCCGAGGGCGCTACTTGGTACACCTCCGAGAAGACCCTCACCGGTATCAAGATCACTATCTCGGCCAACGACACCAACAAGACGCGTACTTCTACGCTCAACTTTGTTGACGACTACGGCAACACCTTCGCATCGATCCCCATCAAGCAGCAGCTCTACGATGTCGCTTGGTTCCTCGGTGATTGGACCTTCACTTACGATTCGAACACTACTTCCGACAAGCAGAATCTGACCATGACGGTTCAGATCATACAGCATCCCGACGATGTAGCTGCCGGTCTGGATATCAACGACTGCACCCGCCTGCAACTGAAAAACATGAAGGGCAACATCACCCCGACCATCAACCTGACTTATGAGGATACCGACGATGGTGCGAGACTGCATTTCCCGATGAGTAAAGTGCCGGTTGGTACATTTACTTGGTCGAGTAGTGGTATCAAAAGACAATGTTACATCTATGGCGGAAAAACTATCTCGAACTACTCATGGTGGAACAGCACCGAACCCCATGGCTACGACATCGTTATCGACCCCGACGACTCCAACAAGTTGCTTTGGGAGCCTCACGATATCGGAGAAGCCATCTGGATTCGCTATATCGGCTTCGAGATCTTGGACGACGGTTCGCTCGACACCGGTGCTTCCGGTCTAGGTACGTTCTTACCTCACTCTTTGACTCGCTAATAATTCGAAACCGAATATGTTTTAGCAAAACAGGTGTCCGGAGCGACACGCTCCGGTCACCCGTTTCGAAACAGTAAAAAATGATTACGACTATGAAAAAAATATGGTATTTGTTCGCCGCTGTATGTACGCTTACATTTATGGCGTGCGACGATGAAGATCCCGTCGGCATCGATTCCGGCTCCGAATTGGAGGTTTTGAGCGCTGACGAGAAAATCGAACTTGCCGGTGGCTCGGGTGTGATCAAAATCAAAACCACAGCCACTGAGATCGCTGCCACCTCCGATGCCGAGTGGCTCACCATCACCAAATGGACTCCCACGGCTGTCGGTTTCGAAGTAACCGAGAACACCGAGGGTGCCAAACGTGTGGCCAATATCACCATCTCCGGCGATAACCTGAAAATTGTGGTAAAAGTGACCCAAAGTGGTCCCGAGATCGACCTCGGCTTCGAGGAGACGACTTTCGAGGCCGGCGGTGGCGCGGGTGAGATCCCGTTCACTGTCGAGGGTGCCGAAGTTTCGGCTCGCGCCCATGTCGATTGGCTCACCATCGATAAGGTAGAAGATGGTAAAATCTTCTTCACCGTTGCCGAATATGGCTTGAAGAATCAGCGTGCAGGTGCTATCACCGTCAAAGCCGGTGAGGTTACCAGCGTGGTTACCATCTATCAAAAAGGCTCCTATTTCGAGATGTCGAACAAGGCCGTTACGTTGTCTGCCAACGGCTCGAAGACCACCGAGATCCCCTATACCACCAACCTCTCGTCCGACCCGCAGGTTGTCATGACTCCCGCCGATGCCGCCGATTGGTTGACGGTATCTTTCGCCGACGGCAAAATGTTGCTCACTCCGAGGTCGAACTTTACTAACGACCGCGAGGTAAGCCTCACCGTTACGGGAGGCTGGCAGAGTGTGACAGTCAAAGCTACGCAGGGTGTCATCGCACTCTTCGATACGCAGAAGTTCATCGTTGACCGCAAACAACATACCTTCGAGGTGAAAGCTACCGAGGATTTGGTTTATACAGCCTCTACATGGGATGTTGCACCGGCCGATGGTGCTACTTGGTACACCGTTACGAAGAACTCCGACGGTTTCACCGTCACCATTCCGGTCAACGACACCAACGCGGTTCGCGAGAGCCAGATCAAACTCACCGGCGATGGTGGCGAGGAGTTGCTCCTCTTCCCCGTGCGTCAGATCTTCTGGGATTTGGAGTACTTCACCGGCCAAACGTGGACGCTCCACTATACCGATAATAACGACGTGGCTCAAACCACCGACTTGAAGTTCTATACCCATGAAGATCCCGAAAAGGCTGCCGAGGGTTACTTGCAGTTCAAGGTGGGTACACGTGCTTATCCCGTTGCGATCAAAGTCGATCTGTTTGGCGGCAATTGGTTCATTCCGCTTGCACAGCACCTCCCGGGTTGGTATCGTACAAATAATGGCGTGAAAGAGACCGGTGAACTCTATGTTTCGGTAACGTCGTCGGGTGGCAACGGTTGGATTCCCAGCCTTACCAATATGAATGATCAGCGCTGGAAGCTGGGTCTCGAAGTTACGTTCAATGCCGATGGCAATGAACCCGCCTTCTCCATCGTTCCCAGCGAATATACGAAAAACTACAACTCCGCTATCAACGGTTTCATCTTCTTCTGGGTGCGTGACCTTGAATTCGGTTCGAGCCGCAACTTCAACTGGGGCGGTTATAAGAACACTACGAAGATCTCGTTGAAACAGTAACTTTGTAAAACCCGAAAGTGGTTGTCGGGAATCAACCCCCGACACCACTACTCGAAAAAGTACACACTATGAAAAAGATATTTTTATTTATGGTTGCCGCTACGCTTTCGCTTGCAATCGGGGGTTGTAGCAGCGACGACGATTTGGCTCCCGCCTCGACCAATATCGCGGTGACGGCCACCGACACCGATTTCGAGGCGTATGGCGGCGAAGGTACCATCTATATCGATACCGATGCCACCACCATCGAAGCTACTACCGACGCTTCGTGGCTCACCATCACCGAGGCCTACTCCGCTTCGAAAGATGGCAAAGCGTGGGTGTCGTTCGTGGTTGAAGAGAACCGTTCGGATGTGGCTCGTACCGCTACCGTAACCATCTGCACCGGTGTTCGCGAGTGTCGCACCACCATCACCCAGCAGAGTGCTGTCATGATCATCTCCGATGTTACCACCGAATTTGCCGCTGCGGGTGGCGAGGGTCAGATGACCGTCGAGACTTCTGCTACGGGCTTGGAGGCTGCCTCCGACTCCGAGTGGCTCAAAATCGGTGCTATCGAGGGCACGACCGTCAACTATACCGCAGAGGTAAACCCCACAGCCAGCGAGCGTACCGCAGTGATTACCCTTACGTTGGGTACTGTCAGCCGCGTTGTCAACATCAAACAGGCCGGAGGTGTCCTGACCGTAGTTGAGTCGAAACTCGACTTCGAGAACGGTGGTGGCAAAGGCGAAATTCTGCTCGAAACCACCTTCCCCGAGATCACCGTCGAGGAGAATGCCGATTGGCTCACTGTCGATGTGGCTTCTCCCCAGAAGGTTGCCTATACGGTTGCCGCCAATACCACTACCGGCCCGCGCAGCACAACCTTGAAGATCTTGGCCGGTGAGGTGTCGCAGACGCTCACCATTTCGCAGAAATGCGCTACGCTCACCGTTGTTGAGTCTCCTACCGAGTTCAAAGGCGTGGGTGGCAACGGCCGTATCACTCTCGACTGCGACGCTCCGAAGGTAACGGCTGTTTCCAACGACGAGTGGATCACCATCGTTCAGGCCAACCCCGAGGCAGTCTATTTCAACGTTGGGTTGACTCCTCTTGCCACACCGCGTGAGGGTACGATCACCATCAATGCCAACGACCTGTCGCAAACGGTTACTATCAAACAGGCCGCAGCTTCGTTGGAGATCCTTCCGCTCGAAGTCTCCGAGTATGATGCCGATGCCGCTACGGGTAGTTTGGAGGTTACTATTCCTGCAAGTGAATTGACCATCTCTTCCGATGTCGATTGGGTAACCTTTGGCGAGCCTACCGAGTGGGGTTTCACCTACTCTCTTGCAGCCAATCCCACCGGAGCAGATCGTACCGCGACGATCACCGTTGCATTGAACGAGAATGTTAAAGCCACTACAACCATTACGCAGCGTTTCTTCAACTACGATTGGTTCGACGGAACAACATGGACTTTGACTTACGACTATGCTACCAAAACGAGTTCGGAAAATATCCAAACAAAGGAACTTAGGTTCGAGAAAGATCCCGATGCTGCACGCGCAGCCGAGGGTTGGTATCGCGTATATGGCATGGCCGAGCGCAACGGTGTTCCGCACGCATCAGCCTATGTTGCTATGCAATATCAAAAGGGCCTTCTCGGAGTGATCTCGATGACCATTATCCAAAAATACGAGAACCATGTTGATGACGATGGTACATCAGGTACTCTTGTGGTCTATCCGTATATGCAGGTTAAGGACAGTTGGTACACGAGTAACAACTACATGGGCTTTAACTTCACGTTCAACAAAGATATTAATGCTCCGGCATTTAGTATCGATGTGAACGAATATACTAAAAACTTTAATGCAGAAAAAGTTGCTGCAAATGATCCCAATAGCCAAACGACTGGTCTATTAATCCGCTTTACACCGACCGGTGGAAGTGTTACATCGTGGGGTCGTATCTCTCGCTTTATCAGTTTGGAGAAGAAACAATAATTTCTTGATCCGAAAACCCAAAGAGGAGAATCTCGCCATGAGATTCTCCTCTTTTTTGTGATCGGTTGTGCTATGCCGGCAGCTCCTCGTAGAGCCGCCAGCCCTCGAACACCTCGCGCATGGTGGCCGCCACACCATTCTCGACCCACGAAATCGCCGCCGCTACGGCCACCATCGTCGCCCGATCGCGGGTGTCGATCCGCTCGTCGGCGCCGATCCCCGTCCGCTCGCAAACGATCGTTATGTAGTGCTCGGTGTGGTTCTCCGAGGGCGGTGCCCAGCGGCCGATCATCCCGCGCAACGTGTCGAGCCCGTAACGTCGCCGATAGGTGTCGAGCAACACAAAGATCGCCCGATAACCCCACGCGAGCGACTCGAACTGCCGAAACTCCGGATCGCGCGAGGGGCGCACCTCCCCGCGGTAGCGAATCCGCGAGAGCCGGATATTCCCGGGATTACGGTTGTCGATACCCCTGCTCATCGCCTGCCTCCTTTCCGATGCGACGCACCACATAGCGACGCAACACCTTGAATATCCGTGCCTCGGAGAGTTGTGCCGCATTTTCGAGAAACGACCACAACTCCACACCGCACGCAAAGCCCGCAAATATCCGTGCCGTGTGTGGCTCGCCGTGGCCGAAAATCCGGCTGTCGATCAGCCACGCCATGGCTATTGCCGTGAGTGCCAATGCCGCCTTTACCACCGTGCGCCACGCCTTGCGGCTCTCGAAATGCCATGCCAACCCCTCGCGGCGGGTCATCACCCGATCGGCTGCCGTTCCCGTGATGAAATCTATGCCGATGAAGATCAGCGTGCAACCCACCATCGGGGCGATCGGCGCAAAGAGGGCGGCAATCCCTGCCGCCGCTCCGCTAACGAATCTGTACCAAGCCTCCATCGATCGAACAACGTTTCAAAATATCCTGTGCGGGGTCGTATTCGGCAAACTCCTCCCGATGGTCGGAGAGGTAACGCGAGGCTCGACGCAGCAGCGCGCGTGCCTCGGTCAGCAGGGCACGACGTTGCCTGCGACGCACCTCCTCGCCGGCAGGCTGTGCCCCTTCGGGTTTGGGGGTTGTCGTGCCGCCACGGTTGGTGCGAAGATCGAGCTGCGGCTGTACCACAAGCCGTGTGTAACGGGCTATGGGGGCTGCCAAGTAGTCGGCCGCAAACTCCGGATAAGCACCTTCGAGCAGCCGCTCGTGGAGTGCAGCCCCCAAAACGGGGCGGATGTAGCGCACCTCGGCCGCGATGATGTCGGCCTCCGTGACGCGCTCCGCAGCGAGGTATTCGTCATTGCCGAATGTCAGCTGCGCCACTTCGTGGGGTGTTATGAGTGTTTTCATACGCTTATTCTATGCTTCGGATGTTGTATTTGGTGATCTCCGACAAGAAAACCTGCTGTTTCTCGTCGTCGGGGTCGTAGTCGAGCCCATCGGCCTTACGAGCCTCCCACACCTTCATATAAATAGGTTTCGAGCGTGTCGGCGGGCGGTTGATGATCTGCAACGAGGCGGTGTCGAGCTCCAAAATCGAGGTGATCAGCGCACGAATCGGCTCGGTCAGCTCGGCCTGCTCGCCGAGAATCACCGTGTTGAGCGCGATCTCGTATTCGTGGAGAATACGCTCGGCACTGAATCCCGTGGCGTAGTCCACACCGCTCAACGCCCGAAACCACGAGTGCGCCACCACAATATCGCTCACCGCCTGTTCGTGTAGCGACTGCCAATCGCCCTCGTTCTGCGCGGCAATGGGCTCGAAATGCGAGTTGCCGTTGTTCTCGCCGTCGCGGATCACAAACATCACCTGCCCGGGGTTGCCGCCGAATTTCTCCTCGGCAAGTCGTGCGATGCGTTCGGCCTCCTCCTCGCTGTCAACGGCCGTGTCGAGCACCATGACCCCCGAGGGCTGAAACGAGTTGTCGAGTCGCGCGATGTTCCAGCGGTCGGTCTTGTAGGCGATGGCCGAGGCGTTGAGTCCCGCAATGTAGGGCGGCACGCCGTAGTGGTCGAACGAGGGTTCGTAATCTTTGTAGTGTATCAGCGTGCGCAACGTGCCGTCGGCCTGCTCCTCGAAACGGGGATAGAGCGGCAGCGTTTGCGCCTCTTTGGGTCGGAAGTTGCGCCAATCGTGGTGCAACAACACATGTTGCGAGTCGCGGGCGATGCGACAACGCGAGGCGTCTTGGTGGTAGAGTGCCAGAAACGAGTGGTTGCGGTCGGTCACCGCTTCGAGAAAGGCGTTGCCGAAGAGGGCTTTGTCAAACGCCAACTTGTTGAGTACCTGTCGCAGGCTCTCGCCACTGCCGTTCACACGGCGCACAAAAGCCGCCAAGCGGGGCTGCTGCACCTCGTCGCAGGTGAAGCCCTTGCCCGAGATGTAGTCGGCTTTGTCGTTGATGATGCGGCGATGGGTTGTCGAGCGGCGAGCCATCAGCGTCAGTGCCTCGGGAAAGAGGTTGTCGTTGCCCCAACGCCAAAATTTGTCACTTGCGACCGTTTTTGTCCCGAACAGCGGGTCGCCGTGTGTTCGGTTGGCTACCGATACGGCTGTCTTTGTTTTTCTCTTTGTGCTCATGGGTTTGTCGGATGATGGGGGTTGATTCCGACCCGCAAGACCGTGCGGTCTCACGGGTCGGAACGATTACGATCAGGCGCGATAGGCGTAGCTTACGAGGGTTTCGTCGAGTACCGTACAGCCGGCCATGAAGAGTGCCCGCTGGCGGTTCTCCATCACATCGGGATTGTACCACATGCGCACCTCGGTGCCCGGGAAGTCGGCGGTATTTACGGCCAACACCAGATTGCGACGGTCGGTCAGCAGGCAGAACGACTGGTGCAGGTCGGTCTCTCCGAGATAGCTACCCAAACGCACATCGATAACCGGAATCCCGTGGTAGGCGAGGGTCGGGTGTCCGCCCACCGTGCCGGAGTAGGCGGCATCGGAGCCCTTCTCGTCGAGGTATTTCTCGTAGCGGTGGTAGAGGTCGGAGGTGACGAAGAAGGCCAGCTGTCCGTCGGCTTTGAGGTCTTGCAGGCGTACCGGAGCGTTGTTCCACAGCTCGTCGAAGATTGCGATGATCTTGCCGCTGTCGGCCGTCAGTTCGCTTGTCTGGTATAGCGTGTTGTAGAACAACTCGCTCTCGGCACCCTCTTTGAGCATCTTCAAAAATCCGTCGAAGGTGTTGTAGCCGCTCTCTGCCGCGCTGTCGCCGATCCACATCGTCGCGCGAATATTTTCGGCCACGGCTTGGCGGAAGAGTGTGGTTTCGGCCTCCTCCAACTCCGTTCCCGTCAGGTCGTCGAGGTTGACATCCGCACGTCCGGTGATGCGCTCATAGACCAACGAGAAGTAGTCGGCGGCCGAGAATCCCAACTCGGCTTTCACACGTTTCAAGTCGATGGTTTTCTGGTATTTGGCAGCGGGAGCACCTCCGCTCCAACCGGCAGCGTTGTATGGTTGGAGGATGTTGCGCTGGCCGTCCCAAAGTTGTACGGTGGTGGGAGTCGGGAGGTTGTAGAGCACTCTTACTCCGAGGTCGGTGGCCGACGGGCCGGAGAGCATCGGGCGGAAGAAGATATTTTCGAGGTCGGAACCGGTGTACTGTTTTGCACTTTCAAGGAAACTCATGGTAAATACGTTTTTAATGGGTTAATGGTTTGGTTTGATGGAAAAATCTTTAATTTGCTCTGAATGCCTGAGCATCGCGGGCATAGGCCTGCTCGTTTGCCGAGAAGAGAATCTTGCCGAGCGAAGGATCTTCGCGGGGCTGTGTCGTGGTGGGCTTGATGCGGAGCAGTGCCTCGTCGGTGGCAATCGACGAACGACGTTGCAAGGCGCGGATCTCCTCGTCGAAATGGAGCACGTTGCGATCCTCGGCAACTTCTTGCCGGTGGTCGATCCCGATGCGGACGAGCAGTCGTTGCCAACGGTGACGAAAACGTTCCGATAACGAATATGCTCTGTCACAATTCATTGCGGTTTGATTCTCCGTGCGTGCAGCCGCTTCTTGTTCGTCGTCGATCAGGCGGTCGGCCAATCCTGCGGCAAGCACCTCCTCGGGCGAGAGCCAACGACCGTTGCCGTTGTTCTCGGCCATCAGCGTTTCGAATTCCGCCATGCTGCGTCCCGACCGTTCGGCGTAGATCGTCGCAATGCGTGCATCGGTTTGGTGCAACAGGTCGATCTTCCCGGCAAGCTCGGCCGCATTGCCCTCGGTGGCACAGATCGCGTTGTGAATCAGGTAGAGCGCATTGGCCGAGATCTCGCGACAACCCTCCGTGGCGGCTTGGGCGATGATGGTGGCAGCCGAGGCGGTGTAGCCATAACAACGGGTGGTGATGCGGGCATCGAGCGAACGCAACGCGTCGTGGATCAACAGGGCATCGTTGACATCACCGCCCGTCGAGCGGATCTCGACCACCACTTCGGGGCTCTCGATCTCGGCAATGCGGCGCACGGCATCGCGAAATCGTTCGTAGGTGGCCACACGGCTGTCGGGGTTGTCGAACTGCCACGCTTCGGGAACGCCGATGGTGCCTTCGATCTCGATGCGGCAGACAGAGGTCGCATTACTGATTTGAATTTGCGAGTTCATGAATAGGGATTTTAAGGGGTGAATAATAACAATTGCGGGCTTTTTCGTAGGAGATGCAGAGTCGTTCGGCCACTTGGCGCAACGCTTCGCAACGGGCGATACCTTGTCGGAAGAGTTGTTCTGTCAGGTTGCGGATGGCAAGCCGTTCGCAAACTTTCAGGTCGATCAATCCGATGTCGAAAAGTTGCCGAACGATTCGTTGGGTTTGTGCATCTCGGATGTTGCCGAAGATCGTTCGGCAGAGTAGTTGTTCGCGTCGTGTCATGATTGGGTGTCGATTAAACGGTTGAATGTGCAACGAATGATTCCGGTGTCGGGGTTGTATTCTCCGATCGTGGCGAGGGTTGCCCGCACCGCTCCCATGCCGGTATCGATGCGGAAGACGGAGCAGATGTCGGGCATGCCGCTGTCTGGGGTGAAGAGTGCCTCGTATTCGTGGGGTGCGATCCGCAACGAGAGGGTGATGTGCTGCGAGCGATCCTCGGCCAACGCCTGCCGACGGTGAAAACGATTCAGCCCTTGCAGTCCGTCGCGATCCTCGAAACAGAGTGTGAATCCGGCCATTTGGTCGTCGCCGGCAAAGTGAAATGCCGCCAACGGATAGGATGCTTCGGACGAGGGTGACCCCCAATGTTCGCCTTTGCGCAACGGATACATCCCCGCATAACAAACGATCCGTGGTGTGAAGGCTGTTCCGGAGATGTCGTCGCGATCTCCGATCTGCATGAGGAGAGCCGAGGGGGCGTTGAGAAGATCTCCCGAAGTGTTGAGCGTGGGGGCGAACAGGGGATTCGAGAGCCGCTTTTCACCGCGTAGTGCCGCTTCGGATGTTGCCGTGACGCTCCAACTGCCAAACTCCTCGCCACGCTCCTTTTCGAAACGGTTGACAGCCCCGTCGCCGGCTCGATAACCCCATGTGCGCAGGGCATGAATGTCGAGTGCCCGATCTTCGTGAACGATGGGTTGCGAGAAGTCGCTCTTCGACCGCCAGTCGGCCTCGGGACTCGACCCGAAGAGATCGTCTGCGGGCTCGATCCGTACCGTGCGAGTCGCCTCCTCGGTGCGAAATCGCAGGTTGAAGAGGTGGGCGAGGGCTTCGATCAGTTCCGATTGTCGGATGTTGTGACAGGCGATATCGGCAAACCGTAAGGTCGAGCCAAACCCCGCACCGGCATAGAATATCGGGCGTAACGAGCTCTCTTTGTGCAGTGTGATCCTCATTCCCTGCTCCGCTCCGAAGAGATAGATCTGGTTGAAGCGTTTCGGCGTGTTGGGAGCGAGCTGTTCGGAGGCTGTCCGAATCCGCAGGTCGACGGTGGTCTCTCCCCACTCCTCGACAAATCCGTCGTAGAGAGCCCAATCGCCGGTGTACTCCTCCCAGCCGGCCGTGCCCATCACCTGCAATATCGGATCGGAGAGTTCGCCCGAAGGGGTTGTGACTGCTGCCGACCGAGTCTCAAATTCATCCCATACGCTATCAGACATGCCGTTGCGGGTGCAGGTCAGCCGGTAGCTGTTTCCGTCGGCATGATCGAAAACAATCGCTCGGTAGGTGAAGTCGGCGACGAGGTTGTCCCGACGATCCGTATAGCGGTTTGCTAACGAGAATCGCATCTCCGAGCCCGCTCCGAGGTAGAGCGAGTCGAATCCCGCAAGCCGTGTCCGGCTTAAAATACGGTGTTCGGTGGTGTAACGGAGGTGGTATTCGAAACCTACGGCAATCTCGGCGAGCGGCGTGTAACGAATTGCTCCGTTGACCAGCGAAAAACATCCGCCGTTGTTGACCAATTCGGGAATCGGTTCGTTGTCGGCATCGAGTGTTTGGGGAGTGGCTGTCTCGACGATGTTTCCGAGGGAGTTGTAGATCGCAGCGGGATCGGCATAGACACGACCGGCAGAGTCGGCCGAGGCGGTTATGTCGCCAAGTCGTCGGGCAAAGAATCCCATGCGGCTGTCGGCTGCCGAGGTGTCGCGTGCGGCATAGGCTCCGCTCATGTAGAGCGATTGGAAAAAATCGGAGCGCAAGAAGTCGCTTTTGACGCGATAACCGGCATCGGAGAAGATCTGTTCGACGAGGGTGGCGATGTGTAAAAACGGATGGTAATCATCCACCGTGAGGATATGCTCCGTGGGTAGCAGGTCGTTGGAGTTGTTGCTCGAAACATACTCGTCGCGGTGAATGGGGAAAAATCGCACGGGAGTATCGGCCGTCCAACTCTCGACGACGGTCGAGGGGGTGAGTTGCGCGGTGTAGTCGATGCCGAGGGTGTTGAACTGCCGTTGTGCGATGGTGTGTGCCCAGCCATCGCCACCCTCACGGATCTCTAAAAGATACTCCTTCTCCGAGGCGGCGAGCAGGCGGGCTGTTCCTGTGAGAAGTGTTGCACCGTCGGCCGTCAATGTCGCAGTATGGGTCGTGTCGTTGAAACGCACGGCATTGTGCGGGTCGCAGGCGAATGAGGCGAGGGTGGTGTTGCGTGGGGTGGCGGGCAGAGCGATCTTTACGATGCGTCCTTCGCGGCAGGCGTCGAGGTCGGCAAAGCGGGAGGTGTCGAAGACCGGAATCCGAACTGCGGCATTGCCGAGGTCGCAGGGTTGGTTGTCGAGGATCAGTTCCATGGGAGGAGGGTTTTGTATTTGGGTCGGATTTCGATTTCTATTGCACTCAGTGCCCCGTGGCGATAGACGGTGTGTTGGGCGGCTGCCACATCGACAGGCGTATATTCCTCGTTCTCCACAAGCCATACTTCGGGCGAGGCCGCAATCTCGGCAAGCGCTTCGAGCATGGCACGGATTTCGAGAGCCGAACGGAGCGTGCGACGGCGTTCGTGGCGTACGAGAGCCGTATGTCCGTCCGTTCCGTAGGCGCGTTGTTTCTCGGTGATAAAGAGTGCCGAAGACTCGATAGGAAAGGTGTAATGCTCGATCGAACCTGCACTGCTGCGCCAAGCAATGCGCACACCGTCCGAAGGAGGTCGGCAGACCGAATAGACGATGCGACCGCATGTTTCGGCATCGACAATCAACATCTCGGCCTCGGGAAAGTCGCACGTGTCGAGGCGGAAGAGATGAATGCCGGCCTCCTCGATAGGATAGTGGCGTGTGGTGGTCTGCCGAGGGCTGCGAGCGGTGACCGTGATGGTCTGCGGTGTGCCGGCGAGGAGTGTGAGCTCTTCGGCCGCTCCTGCCGGAACCAACCGCGATGCGGGGAGTGTGGTCAGCCAAGCCGAGGTGTCGATTGCGGTCGAACAGGAGAGAAAGGTGCACGCTTCGGATGTTGCCGAACTTTTTTCGCCGCTGTTGTCCTCGGCCGTGGCCTCGACAATGGCCGTAACGGTGCGATCGTCTGCCGAATATAGCCCTGTATTTCCGGTTGTTGGAGAGAATCGAAGGGTCGATCGCAGGTAGGGCGCGATGTCGAATTCCGCGTGATCGGTAGTTGCGAATCGTTTTGCTCCCAACAACGTTCCGTCGGTCGCTCGGATGATGCGGATGTCGATGGTGGCGGAGATGTCGTGCTCAACGGCATATTCGAGCCGTCCGGCAAGCGGGGCAAAGGGTGGGGGAGATTGGGTAAAACGCATGAGAAGGAAGAAAAAGAGTGAGAAAAATGGCCGAAATGGCGATAAGAGAGCCTGCCGACAATTTCGGCATAAAAAATGTCGATAATTGGTCGAGAGAATGTTAATAGATGTTGATTGTTTAGCGCAATATGCTGATATACAGCTTATATGAAATGTTGAAAACTTGCGCTCGAAGTCCGTTGGACTGTGAATTACGGTGCAAATATATAACTTCCGATACCCCCTTGTCAAGAGGTTGGTGCATTTTTTCTAAATTTTGTAGAAAAAAATTCGGAAGAATTGTTTACCTTTGCCATATAAATCGAATTTTTACCTCTTATGGATGATGGCCACAGTACCACGCATAGCAGCCGTATCGTGTTTCAGCACGATGCCGCTCATCTATGGTGTCAAGCACGCGGGTAGCCTGCGTGCCGAACTGCTATTATCCAATCCCGAAGAGGTTCTCCGCGAATTTTCCCAACACAAAGCCGACATCGCTCTGGTGCCGTCGTTGGCCGTACCCTTGCTCGAAGGGGCAAAGATCGTCACAGAGTATTGTGTAGGGGGTGTTCCTTCGGCTCACGAGGCATTGCTTGCCGAGCACGATCCGCTGCTCGAAGCGTGGCAGACGATCGGCACACCGCTGCCGTTGGCTTTTGCCGTATGGGTTGCCCGCGAGGATGTCGATGCCGATACGATCGAGGGGCTGCAACAAGCGTTGATCTATGGCTTGGAACATAGCTACGAGGCTGTGCTCGACTCGGAATATGCCGACGATGCCGTGCAGGCCTACGAACGACTGACCCACTTCGACTACCTCTTCGATCACCAGAAAAACAACGCACTCGAAAAGTTCTGGGACTCGGGACTGAAAATCGCCCCGAGGACCAATCCCGGCTGAAGAGATTAGCGGGAAAAGATTCCCGCCTCTCTGACAAACGGATTCAATAACTTTTCAAGAGAGCGTTTATGATCACAATCTACCTCAAACAATACAACAAAATCATCCGGAATGCCGACACCAAACTCTTCGACGAGTTGGGCTACGACGACATTCTGTGGATCGACATGTTGTCGCCTACAATCAAGGAGCAGAAAGCTGTCGAGAACTTCATGGAGATCAGTCTCCAAACCAAACAGCAGGTCGAAGAGATCGAATCGACTTCGAAATACTCCGAGACCGAAACGGCGATCATCTCCAACTCCAACTTCTTTGTCCCTACGGGAGATAGTTTTCTCGTCGAACCGGTGTCGTTCATCCTCTCGAACGAGGGTGTGCTGGTGTCGGTGCGTACGGCCGAGTTCCGCACCTTCCGCGAAACGGAGAAGCGTTTGCAGATGAACTACCGCAGCTATTCGACCGGCTATCATGTCTTCATCTCGCTGTTGGAGGTGCGTATCGATTTCGATGCCGACCTCGTGGAGTTGGTTGCCAAGCAGGTCGGAGCTTTGTCGAAGGATATCACTTCGGAAGATACCATCGACAAGGAGATCCTCCACCGCATCAGTGCGTTGCAGGAGAGTACCATGTCGTTGCGCGAGAATATTTTCGACCGCCAGCGTGTGCTGTCGGGTATCTTGCGCTCGGAGCGTTTTCCGAACGATATCTACCCGCGTTTGCAGTTGATGATCAAAGACGTCAACTCGCTGATCAACCATGCCGATTTCAGTTTCCAGCGTTTGGACTATATTCAGGATGCGGCGTTGGGTTTGATCAACATCGAGCAGAACGGAATCGTCAAGATCTTCTCGGTGGTTACGGTGATCTTCATGCCTGCGACACTCATCGCCTCTATCTACGGTATGAACTTCCATGTGATGCCCGAGTTGGATTGGCAACTCACCCTCTCCAACGGTTGGACCATCCCGCTGGGTTATCTCTTTGCCATCGGCTTGATGATCATCTGTTCGGGACTGACCATCTGGTATTTCAAATACAAAAAATGGCTTTAATCGACTTCTGCCGATGTTAAAACCCTGTCGAATCGGTTAATTTTTGGGTGTCAAGACAATGCGCATCCAGCTGTCCGGATTTTCGGGGCGTGCAAAGGTAAAGGTGTCGTGTAGATCGCTGGCTTCGAGCGAGGCATTGAATCGGAGCGTGTCACCGGCTTTTGCACCCAAACGATGCAACGGTACGGCAATTTCGGTAACTTCCCCTCTCTCTCCGGATGCGGCAACAGCCTTGCGGCGGCGACACAAAATTTCGCGCGAGGTGTTTCCCGAGGGCTCGACGGTCAGTGCAAGGTCGTTTATCCACAATCGGATTTTGCAATCCGCAGGAGTTCGTCGGCTGTCGATCAGCAAATAGAAATTCTTGTTGTCATGTCGTGCGCGGAAGAGAACTTGCGCGGGGGAGTCACTCCCCAAAAAGAGAGCCTGAGTATTATCCCACTCGCGCCCGTCGCCATCAATCCGCACCGCGTCGTGAGGGGCATCTATGCGGTGGTTGAGGTAGAAAACGCCAAGTTGAATCCCCTCTTTGCAGTGCATCGCTCCGATCAAACGATGGCTGTCGATGGGTTCGAGCGATCCCCAATAACCTCTGCCGACAAAAGGCTGATACCATCCTTCGCTCCACGAATTGCCGTTGAATTGCCGTGCCTCGTGGTTTCCGATTTTCAAACTGAATAGGCTGTGCATATTGCACGATAAAACTACTTCGCCGGAGGGAAAGGTGGCCACATATCCCGCAGCTCCGCGAAATAAATTGTTTTCGCGGTCAGAGGGGCCGACACCCTCTTCACCGAGCGCTTTCCAGTCGAAACCGCTGTTGCGCACAATCGACATTTTATAGATGCGCTTACTTTTGGGTCCTTGCGGATTTAATCCCGCCTCTAAAAATCCGAAAAGTGTTTTTCCGTCATTGAGTACCCGAAAACAAGGCATTTGGTCGGTAAAGATCTTTGAGCCTTGATCCTCGTATTTGTATTGGCGACAGACCCGCATGTAGCCGTGCCATGTGTGTCCGTTGTCTGTGGAGGTGAGGAGCGAAACTCCGGAGTTGCGCAATGCCGGATGGTTGTCGGTAAAATAACACTGAATACGTCCGTCGGGGAGTTGCAATAAATAGGGCTCCCAATTTGTCCCGCGATAGATCACTTGTTCCTCGGACCACGAATGACCGTGATCTCTGCTGCGACGGAGCATCAAACCGCAGTCGATGCCATAGGCATACCCTTTGTCGGCTCGAAAAGAGCATACGGCCAAAAGGTCGCCATTTGCCAATACCACCGCATCTGCCGTCGAAAAACGACGAGTGTCGGAGCCTCGGGATGTGGTTACTTGGTAGGGCTTGAAGAGCAGGCGACCTTTGCTCCACGTTTTCAGGTCGTCACTCGTGTAGTAATAGATGCGAGAGCCGATGGTTCCTCCCTGACAAAAAAGGATATAACGTCCGTCGGCCATCTTTTTGATGCGGGGATAGATTGCTGTGCTTTGGGTGCGGAGGTGCTCCGCAGGAATGGTTTGCAGATATTCGTAGTCGGTTTCGAGTACACTGTATCGCTCTTCTCCGGCGTGGGAGTTGATCGCTTCGGGCAAGGTGTTCATCTCGGAGAGCGTGTGTAACCGTACAGGCTTGCGGGCCTGTACGACACATGGCATGAGTAGCAACCATGTTGTGATTGATATGCAAAACCGGCAGATGTTCATGGGGCGGCAATCGGTTTACTATGGCAAAGATAGGCAAAAAATATTTCGCACAGGCAATTATATACGATTTTACACCACATGTAAAATCCCCCTGCTTTCCGCCGCAGGCCGCCGTAACTCCTCTGCTTCGGGTCGGGGAACTTGGGGAGTTGCTCTTGCAAGCACGGCGCAGCCGTGAGTAGCAGAGCGATGAAAAAGAGTAAATACGGTAAAATTTGCGCAATACCGTATGGATGCACCTTATTTTTTCGTATCTTTGTCCAAATATATACGTATCATGCTCGAAAAGTTGGCGAAACAGACAGCCGTCTATGGCATCAGTACCATCGTAGTACGTTTCCTGAGCTATCTGCTCACGCCTTACTATACGCGTATTTTCGAGCAGGGAACTTATGGTGTCGTGACCGACATCTACGCCTTGATTCCGCTGGCTCTCACCCTGTTGACAATGGGTATGGAGTCGAGCTATTTCCGTTTTTCGGCCAAAGCCGAGGCGGCAGGAGGCGATGTCGGTGCGGCCAAACGGCGACTTTTTGCCACAACATGGGGGGCGACATCGCTTGCGGCACTCCTCTTTTTGGGGGCTGTGATACTTTTCCGCAACGGACTCTCCGAGGTGATGGGCGCGGCTTATGTCGTACACCCCGAGTACGTCGTCTGGGTGGGAGGTATCATCTTGTTCGACGTGTGGACCTGCATCCCCTTTTCGCGACTGCGCGAACAGGGCCGAGCGCTGACCTTTGTGGGCTTCAAGGCGTTGGGTGTTGCGCTGAATGTAGGGTTGGCTTTTGCTTTCGGGTTGGCAGGATTCTTTTCCACCGATTTCGGAGTGGGCTGGGTCTTTGTGGCCAATTTGGTGGCAAGTGCCGCGACGTGGTTGCTGATCCTCACCACTACCGAGGGTGTCGTGCCGCGTATCGACCGGCAGCTGCTGGGTCGGGTCTTCGCCTACTCGTTGCCGTTGTTGATCGGCGGGTTGGCCGGCACGGCCAACGAGTTCATCGACCGCCAGCTGATCAAATACCTCGTTCCGACGACGGGTGATCCGATGGCGCAGTTGGGCGTTTACGGAGCGATCACCAAGATCGCCGTGGTGATGATGTTGTTTTACCAGATGTACCGCCTCGCTGCCGAGCCGTTCTTCCTCTCGAACTTCAAGAAGACGGAGTTTGTGGAGATGAATGCCGCGGCGTTGAAATACTACATGATGGCCTCGATGCTCATCTTTTTGGGCATTGCCCTGTTTCGCGATCTCTTTGCGCTGATCGTGGGTCGCGACTTCCGTGAGGGAATCTTCATCCTTCCGGTGGTCTTGGGAGCCAATGTGCTGGCCGGCGTGTGGTTGAACCTCTCGTTCTGGTATAAACGTGAGGAGCGCACCTCGTTGGCAATCGTTGTCACAGGAACAGGTCTGGTGGCCACCCTGCTGTTCGGTTGCTGGTTGATCCCGCTGTGGGGATACTATGGGGCGGCTTGGGCACGTTTAGTGAGTGAGTTGGCGATGGTGGCTGTCAGCTGGTGGCTCAACCGATGCTTTTTTTCCACCCCTTATGCGTGGGGGCGGATCGGCGAGTATGTTGTGGTGGCGCTCGGTCTCTTTTTCCTCGGCGAGTGGCTTGCCGAACAGGTCGGAAATCCGGTGCTGTGCTACGGAGTGAATGTAGCCTTGTTTGCGGGATACAGCCTCTACCTGATTCGCCGCGAACGGATCGACGTAAAGGCGTTGATACGCTCAGCCTTGCGCCGAAAAGAGTGATCACACTATTTTCCGCAACGTGTGGAAACCCCTGTTTTCCACCGCAGGCGGACACAACTCCCCTGCCTGAGGCGGGGAAGTTAGGGGGAGGGTCATAGATTATAAACACGGCTCTGCCGTGAGTGTAGGGCGGTGAGATATGCGAAGCATTTGGATTGTGTAAATTCGCATATAAGCACCAACCTGATAATGAAAAGAATATGCGTTTTGCAGATATCATAGGACAAGAGGAGCTGAAACAGCACCTGATCCGTTCGGTCGATACCGGACGCATCAGCCATGCCCAGCTCTTTACGGGACGGAGCGGTTTCGGAACATTGGCTCTGGCCGTGGCCTATGTGCAGTATCTCTGCTGCCGCCATCGTCACGATGGCGACTCATGCGGAGAGTGCCCCGATTGCCGGCAGATCGCATCGTTGGCACACCCCGACCTGCATCTGGTCTTTCCGGTCAACAAGCAGGGAAAGAAGTCGGGCGAGGTGATGCGCAGCGACGATCTCCAATTTCTCAAACCGTTCCGCGAGTTGTTCGCTGAACGGGGCGGCTACTTCTCGGTGCAGGAGTGGTACGACTGTCTTAACTTGGGTAAGACACTCAAAGGAATGATCGCTGCCCGCGAAGCCGATGATATTGTGCGCAAACTCTCGTTCAAAAGTTTCGAAGCCGACTATAAGATCATGCTGATCTGGCTGCCCGAGACGATGAACGAAGAGGCCGCCAACAAGATCCTCAAAATCTTGGAGGAGCCGTGGGAGAAGACCCTCTTCGTGTTGGTGAGCGAACAACCCGATCTGTTGCTGCCGACAATCCTGTCGCGCACCCAAGAGGTTGTCGTGCCGCGCATTGCCCCCGAGATCCTCGAACGCGAGGCGGTCGGGCGGGGTGTTGCCGATGCGGAGCAGGCTCGCAACATGGCTCGTCTGTCGGATGGCGATATGCTGAATATGCAACAACTGATCTTAGGAGAGAACAGTGGCCAACAACACGAGAATTTCGAACTCTTCTGCGGGCTGATGCGTTTGAGCTACAACGACAAACACTTGGAACTCATCAGCTGGGCCGAAGAGGTCGCCCAACTCTCCCGCGAGCAACAACGGAGTTTCCTGCGTGATGCCGCGCGACTCTTGCGCGAGAGTTTCATGCTCCATGCCGGTTTGCGGCAGGTGGGCTACCTTTGGGGCGAGGAGCTGGCTTTCTGCTCGCGTTTTGCTCCGTTTGTCGGCTCGGAAAATATCGAGCCGCTTATTGCCGAGATCGAGAGTGCCCTGATGCAAATCTCGCAGAACGGCAACCCTACTATTGTATTCACCCATTTTGCTCTTTCGGTGAGTAAGATGATAAAACATTTGTAACATGGCACGTGTCATACTTTTGACCGGAGGAAATACCGGTGACATAAAACGAACATTGCAGATGGCGCAACAGCTCATCAATAATCAGGTGGGAGCTGTGCTGCACTGCTCACACCGCTACGAAAGCAAGGCTTGGGGCTTTGAGTCTGCCGACAATTTTTCGAATCAGGCTTTGGAGGTCTCGACCGACCTTTCGCCCGAGGAGGTACTCGATGCCGTTCAAGAGATCGAACGCACGTTGGGTCGCAACCGAGCTGCCGAGGCAATCGAGAAGGCCAGCACCGGAGCCCGCTACATCTCGCGTCCGATCGATATCGACATCGCTTTCTACGACGACGAAGTGATCGAAACCGAGCGACTGACCATCCCGCACCCGTTGCTCGCCGAGCGTGAGTTTGCATTGGCTCCCCTTAGCGAGATTGTGCGGTCGAAACGTCACCCCGTTACGGGTCTTACCGTTGGCGAGATGTACGATGCGTTGCGTACTAACGGAAACGAAACTGCGGAATGAGAAAAACACTCCACATAATCTTGCCGCTTGTCGCAATCTTGTTCGCAGGGTGTTTCAAAGACAACTCCTACGAATCGACCTATGTGCTTAAACCGTTGATTCAGAACATGTCTGTCGATCAGCCCGTGCCGCTTGCCGGAGTGAAAGCCTATGTCTATCCGGTCGATACGACATTGTGGGGTATCGCCTCCTACGAAGATGCCGAAGCCGGAATCATCACCTCGAAGGAAGACCCTTCGCAGCAGATGACAGCTCCTTCGTCGGTGGCCGTTCCTTATACCGGTGCGGCCGATGCCGAGACCTCGGAGGAGGGTACGGCCGTGGGTGTGGAGAATTGGTTGCAGATGACGATCAATGCTCCGCAGCAGATGATCGTTGCGGTCGATCCCACCAACCGACTCTACGGATATACCCAGCAGGCGCATATCCTCAACCTGCCGCGGGTCTATGTGTCGGTGGTCTTCCAACTCTGGAAAGAGACACGCTCGTATAAAAACGGCAATTGGAGTTTCTATAACGACTATCTCGAAATCCCCACCGAATTGAAGACCTACATCTCGCCCAAAATCCAGACAACCGAGGATGGCGAGTTGGAAGATCCCTCCTCTGCGACGCAGATGCAGGTCTATGCCTATGCCGCCGATACCACCCAGTGGTATATCGCCTCCTATGAGGATGCCCGCAACGGCAAGATCACCTATAAAAGCGATATCACACAAACCCGTATCGCCCCGACCTATCAGGCCTATCGCGAGAGTTCGGGATTATATGGCATGACGGTAACCACCACGCCTTTGATGATTGTTGTGGTCGATCGTACCAACCGGCTCTATGCCTATTCGAAACAAGACCCCGATCTTGCCGGTGCGTCGCCCACCTATCCGGTGATTTTCCGCCTTTGGCGCGAAACGTGGATCTCTGTCGAGGAGGGCTGGCGAATTGTGAATGAAAGTTTCCGACTCGAGAATACCGTAACCTCTAATACAAACCGATGACTCGACAAAAACGACATATCGTTCGGTTGATGCGTTCGGCCGTGGCTCTGCTCTTCCTGACGGCATTTTTGAGCCGTTGTGCCAGCATGATGACCCCAATGGGAGGTCCTCGTGACTCGTTGCCGCCGGTGATCGTGCAGATGACTCCCGACAATTTTGTGACCAACCGCCCGACGGTGGGACACGAAAAGATCTATATCGGATTCAACGAGTATGTGCAGATCAAAGATCAGCAAAAGGAGTTTTTCACATCGCCCCAAATGAAGAAAAAACCCACGATCACCATCCGTGGCCGCGGGGTGGTGATCCAACTGCGCGATACGTTGGCTCCGAATACGACCTATGCACTCAACTTCGGCAGTGCCATCCGCGACAACAACGAGAACAACCCGCTCCACTCCATGCGCTATGTCTTCTCTACCGGTCCCCAGATCGACTCGATGGTCATGTCGGGCTATACGGCCGACAGCTATAAAGCCGACTCGGTGTCGAAGAGTTTCATCTGGTTCTTTCCGGCCGACTCGGTCGAGAATGTTCCGGAGTACGACTCCACCGTCTTCAAGTACAAGCCGGCAGTCATCGCGCGTGCCGAGACCAACGGCATCTTCATCGCCCAGAACCTCAAACCGATCGATTATCGGATCTACGCCATCAAAGACGAGAACGACAACCAGATGTACGAGCCGTCAACCGACAAGATCGGATTTCTTGATCGGGTCTATAATCCGGCCAAGATGCCCGATTTCTATATGTGGTACGACTCGGTGCGCAGCTATGTGACGGCTCAGCCGCAAACCTATTTCCGCATGTTTGCCGACAAAGCCTTCCGTCGTCAACTCCTCTCGGAGACGGCTCGGCCTTTGCAGCACAAAGCCATGCTCTACTTCTCGGCAGCACACCCGAAGATCCGGCGAATCCACTTCGACAGCATTCCCGACGAAGCTGTGATCATCGATCCGCAGACCGTGGGTAAAGATACCGTTGCACTGTGGTTCAATGTCCCGTCGGCCTCGTTGCCCGACTCGCTCAAAGGCGTGATCACCTACTTCAAACACGATACGCTCAACCGCCTGCAAGAGGTCACCGAGCCGCTGAAACTCGCATGGCGTTTTGTCGAAACCAAAGCACAGGAGCGCGAACGCGAGAAACTCGAACGCGAGCGCCGCAAAGCCGAGGAGGCAGGACAGGAGTGGAAAGAGCCGAAGAAACCCAACCCCTTTGTCTGCAAATTTGCCAAATCGGGAGATATCAATCCCGAAGATCCGATCACGTTCGACTTCGACTATCCGTTGGCTCGGCTCGATTCGGCGGCCATTGTTCTCTCGCAGGTCAACGACGAGGGGCAGCCGATGCGCATACCCGTACGTTTCGAGCGCGATACCGCACAGATGCGACGCTGGTATCTGCGTGCCGCATGGCAGCCGACCAAAAAATACGAGTTGCTGATCCCCTCGGGAGCCTTTGCCGATGTTGCCGGATTCTCCAACGACTCGATCACCGAGAAATATACGGCCTACGATCCGGAAAAATTCGCTACGGTGAAGATCCATGTGCAGGGACTCGACTCCACGAAATACATCATCCAACTGCTTGGCAGTTCCGGCCGTGTCGAACAAGAGCGTACGGGAGTCACTACGGGCGATGTGCAATTCAACTATGTTCCGGCGGGCGATATCAAATTCCGTGTTGTCGAAGATCTCAACGGCAACGGTCGGTGGGATACCGGCAACGTGGTGGAACGTCGTCAGCCCGAACGTACCGAGATGTATGTCAACGATACCGGTGAGGATACCTTTGTCACAAAGACCAATTGGGAGATCGAGTTTACGATGGATCTGCGCAAACTCTTCGCACCGGTGACCATGCAGTCGTTGTCGCGCATGCTCGACGAACGCGAGGTGCAACGCTTGCGTCGTGAGGCCGAGAAACGAGCCAAAGAGGGACCCCATAAATCACAGAACACCCGCGATATGGAGGAACAATCGCGTATCAACAACAGCTTCAACGCCACAGGCGGAATGTTTAACCTCAGATAACCCAGTTCATGAAACGTTACCTTATAATTGCCGCATGTTTATTTGTGTCGCTCGTCGGCTGGCAAGCGACAAAGGCGCAACATACCCTCGGCTTTACGATGGGCTACGGCATGTCCAACGGTCGTTTTCAGCCCCAGCAGGAGATGCAGCCTATTTGGGGGACATACAGCGGAGGTGTGACATGGCGTTACTACGGCAAGCAGCGCGTTATCGGTGGCTTTGGTGTCGATCTCGAATTTGTCCAGCAGGGTTTCTCGTTTGCCACAAACGCCTCGCAGGTCGATGACAAAAAAGACAAATCGGCACTGCTCTATTATACCCGCAAGATCAACTCCCTCATGCTTCCGATCGTCTGGCAGCCCCACGTCTATATGTTCAAACACCGCCTGCGTCTCTATTTGGAGGCCGCGGCAACCTTCTCCTATAACCTTTCCTCCACTTGGGAGCAGGAACACTTCGTCACCGGCTCCGAGACACGCGAGAAATACACCGAGGGCGGGACTTACGATTTCAAATTGGTGCGCGACAACCGTTGGGGCTACGGCTTGGCCGGAGGTGCGGGTCTGTCTCTGCTGATCAAGCAGTTCGAGCTGAATTTCCGTGCCCGTTACTATTTCGGTTATTCGGATATCGTGCGTAACCGCAACAAATATGCGAACAATGCCGAAGATGGACCGGAGAACCCCTTCTATTCTACTCCGATGCGTTCGCCTCTCGACAACCTCACCATCTCGATCGGTTTGAGCTATCGATTCAACAAAGAGGGCTTCGATACATGGAAACCCCGTCCCAAGCGCTCGAAAAACAAAGAAGTATTCAAATACGGATTATAATCGTGTCAACAAATATGGAAAACACCCGTCAACAGAAAATTGCCAAACAGATTCAGAAAGATATTGCCGAGATTCTCCAAAAGGAGATTCCCGAAGCGGTGCGCGGATCGCTCGTCACGGTTACGGCCGTGCGGGTGTCACCCGATTTTGCCTATGCCAAGATCTACGTCAGCGTCTTTCCGTTCGACCGCAATGCCGCCATCATGGAGTCGCTCAATCGCCATGTCCGCCCGATCCGCGGATTTCTTGGTCAGCGACTGCGTAACCAGATCAAAAATATCCCCGAACTGCAATTCTTTCTCGACGATTCGCTCGAATATATCGAGCATATCGACGATGCGTTGAAACGTTAATAACAGCCGTCGGTGACGTGGAAATTTGTCGCCCGACAGCCGAATCATTCAGTATCTTGAAATTCAACCTCTCGCACCTCTTTGCTCGCCGCTACCTCTTCTCGGCCGGCTCCCGATCGGTTGTCAACCTGATCTCGGGGCTGAGTGTCGTGGCTGTGGCCGTTCCCGTTGCGGCGATGATTATCCTGCTCTCGATTTTCAACGGATTCGAGGTGCTGGCGCGGTCGATGTGCTCGGCCTTCGATGCCGACCTGACCATCACCCTGCGCGAGGGAGTGGTCTTTGCAGCTGCGGATGTCGATACGGCCGCTCTCAACCGGATCTCGGGTGTCGATGCGCTCTCTCTCGTTTTGGAGCAGAGTGTGTTGTTGGAGCATAACGGGCAGCAGGCTACCGCCACATTACGCGGTATCGATGACGCCTATAACGAGGTCGTTCCGCTTGGCGATGCGCTCTCTGTGGGCAGCAGTCGGGTACATGTGGGCGATCTCGAACGGTTGGTCATGGGTCAGACCATGGCTTGGCAGTTGGGAGTTCGCACGTTGGCCGATGCCGATATTGCCGCTTATGCCGTGCGACGAGAGTCTTTCTCCTCGTTGTTGCCCTTCGACAACTATACCCGTCGTGTGGTGCCTGTCGGCGGGGTCTATACCCTCGATCTGGCGACCGAACGAAACTATGTGCTGGCCTCGTTGCGATTGGTGCAGGAGCTGTGCGGCTACTCGGGGCGAATTTCGGCACTGCTGTTGCGGGTTGCTTCCGATGCAGATCCCGAAATCGTGCGTCGGGAGGTGGCAGAGTCGCTTGGCGACCGTTTTCGGGTGCGTACCCGCTACGAGTTGAAAGCCTCGTTCTATCGGATCATGACCTACGAAAAGTGGGGAATCTTCTTCATCTCGCTATTGGTACTGATCGTGGCCTCGTTCTCGGTGGTAGGCGCGTTGTCGATGCTTGTTGTCGATAAGCGTCGCGATATTGCCACCTTGCGGGCTTTGGGTGCAGATCTGCCCTTTGTCCAATCGGTTTTCCGCAACGAGGGACTGCTCATCTGTGCACTCGGTGGCGGGATCGGTGTGGTGCTGGGGGTACTTTTGAGCCTCGCTCAACAATATTTCGGCATCATCGAGTTGCCGACCGAAACTTTTCTCACAAAGAGCTATCCGGTGGAGTTCCGTCCGTCCGATCTGCTTGCTGTGGCTGCGGCTTTCTCGGTGGTGGCCTTTATCTTCTCGGATATTACCGTGCGCAGCATGATTAAACGACAATCCTCTCTATGAAACGATTTTCAGCAATAACCTTTGCAATCTTTATGCTCTTTACCGGAGCATGTACCCGACATACGATCATCTCCGACGACGAGTTGGCGCAAATCTTCCACGATGCTTTCTTGGCCAATGCCTATATCGAAGATCGGTCGCTCGGCGAGCACCGTATGCGTTTCGACTCGTTGAACATCTACGAGCCGATATTTGCCCGTTACGGCTATACGACCGACGATGTGCAATATACCATCGGCAACTTCTCGAAACGCAAGAGTGCCCGTTTGGGCGATGTTGTGGAGCGGGCTATTACCATGTTGGAGAACGAAGGCAAGGCCTATGAACGCGAGGTTGCCATTCTCGATACGATCGATCATGTGGCTTTGCGAAGATTCACTCGTCCGATCTTCTCCGACACACTCATTCGGCTCTCCCGTCTGCGTGATACCGCAAAGTTGCGATTCAGTTTCGATGTCCGTGCAGGGGAGTATCTGATCAACTTTCGCTATAAGGTCGATTCTCTCGATCGAAATAAGGGGTTGCGTACAAAAGTTTGGCTCGAAAACAGTGCCGGCAAAGAGGTGTTGCCCCATAACTACCCCTTGCGTCGTTACCGCGAGATTCCATTCTCCCGTCGCGTGAAGACCGATACTTCGCACCGCAAGCTCTACCTCGATATCGTTCTCTTCGACAACAAACCGCAACGACCGTCGGTGACGATTCGCGATTTGGAGATCCAATATATCCCCCAAACAGCGTCCGCCGTCGATAGCCTTTACGAGCAACAACTCGACATCCGTATTTTTGCCGATGAGTTTTTCCGTGGCATCCAACCGAAAGACAGCCTCTAACCTGCTGTGGAGTCCTGAGGGCTTGGTGCGTAATCCGCTTGTCGAGTGGGATGCGACAGGACGTGTCGTGTCACTCCGGACATGCGATGCTCCGGATCGTGAACCCTTCACCGAGTTCTTAGCCGGCCTGCTTGTCCTCGACTTCCCGCGCGATATTCGGGCAACACTCGATTATATGCGGCGCCAAGCAGATCTCCCTCTTCCCGAACAGCTCTCGCGCATCTCTCCTGCAAAATCGGGAATCCCCGTTGTGATCTCCGGAATCGATTACGAAACGATGCGACTGACGGCCGATACCCGTATAACGCCTGTGTTTTGAAGACCTTCGAAAACGAAAGATTAGAAAATTAAGGATCCGAATCCCACTTTCCACCGCGGGTAGATGGTAGATGTAACTCCCCTGCCTGAGGCGGGAGATTTAGGGGGTGGGTCATAGATTATAAACACGGCTTTGCCGTGAGTGTAGGGCGGTAAAAAGCAATAAGGCAACAAGGTTGCGCATTGCCGTGATAAGCACTTTATAAACACAACAGCCGGCTCCCGAGAGAGCCGGCTGTTGCCATTCTTGCGGTTGCCCGCTATTTGTCGAGCGAGTTGCAGATACGTTCGTTGATCTTGCGCATACGCTCCATATCGACTTTGATCTTTTTGCGGTCGTAGGTGATCAGGCCGTTCACCTCGATCTCCACATCGGTCGTTTGGGTGTAAACCGCCCCCGAGTAGCCACGCTTGATCTGCTGATAGAGCATGTCGGCATATTTCTCATAGGTGTCGGTCACCTCTTTCTCCGACTTCAACCGAATATATCCCCAGTTACGATCCGGAGCCCACAGGTGACCTTTCATGACGTAGCCGATACCGCCATATTCACCCAATACGGTGGCACGCTGGGTATCGAGCAACAGGATTTCCGGATGGGGATAGTGGTGGATATCGAGTATGTCGCCGGTGTGGTAGTGGTTACCGCCGCTGGCGGGATTGACCAAACGCGAAGGATCGTAGGCTTTTGTCCACTCGGCAATCTCCACCGTTTTGAATTGTCCCCAACGTTCGTTGAACGGTACCCATATACCGATCGAAGCCGACCAGTGGAGCGCGTCGATAATCTCTTTCCACTCCTTGCGGAAGTTGTTCTCCGACTCTACGGTGCGGTGTGCCTCTTCGCCTGTGAAGTAGTTGCCGCGTTGCCATTGCGGGCTGTTGCCGCCGCTGGGCATATCCTGCCAAACCACGATACCCAATCGGTCGCAGTGGTAGTACCAACGAGCGGGCTCGACTTTGACATGCTTGCGGATCATGTTGTAGCCCAACTCTTTGGTCTTGATGATGTCGAACGCTAACGCTTCGTCGGTCGGTGCCGTGTATAAGCCGTCGGGCCACCAACCTTGATCCAGCGGACCGAATTGGAACATCGGTTTGTCGTTCAGTTGCAGACGGACAATTCCCTGCTTATCCTTGCCGGTCGAGAATTTGCGCATGGCGGCGTAGCTCTGTACGCGGTCGATCACCTTTCCGTTGCGCATGAGCGTAACCTCCATGTCGTAGAGGAACGGCGAGGCGGGACTCCACAACTTGGGCTCGGCAATTCGTACTTCGACCGCTGCACTTCCCAGCGCACGACCTTCGGCCACCTGCTTGTCCCCGTCGAGGATGCGAACTTCGACCAAATCGTCAGGTTGGCTCGAACTGATCGTTGTCTCGATGCGGAAGATTTTACGATCCAAATCGGGAGTCGTGTGGAGTTGTTTGATGTATTGCTGCGGTACGGCTTCGAGCCATACGGTCTGCCAAATGCCGCTTACGGCGGTGTACCAAATCGATCGGGGTTTGCTCGTTTGCTTGCCGCGAGGTTGGAAACTCTTTTCCGTGGGATCCCAAACGCGAACTTTCAACTCGTTCTCACCCTTTTTCAGCGCGGCCGTAATGTCGAATTCAAAGGGGGTGTAACCGCCCGTGTGCGAGCCGATGCTGATGCCGTTGACCCAAATGTCGGTCTTCCAATCCACCGCTCCGAAATGTAACAATACGCGTTTCCCGCTCCACTTTGCAGGGATCGTAAAAGTACGGTTGTACCACAACTCTTTGCTGCTGCCCAGCGCCTTGCCGACACCCGAAAGACTCGACTCCACGGCAAACGGCACAAGGATCTTCCCGTCGTATTGTGCAGGCTCCGTTCCTAACGGAGCAATGGCATAATCCCACAACCCGTTGAGGTTGATCCACCCGTTCGGGTCTTGTGTTCGGGTCATCTGCGGACGCGGATATTCGGGCAATACGTTCTGTGGATCGACCTTCTCGGCCCATTGGGTACGAATCCGATCGCCGACAGGTTGCCATTGTGCAGAAGCGGTCAGCGTGGCCAGCACCGCCAAAACTGCAAGGATGAGATTTTTCTTCATGGTATTAGATGGTTTGTAGTTCGGTTTATGGAGATAGACTCATGCAAATTTATCATTTTTTTTGATAATTGCATGCTACTCGATACAAAATAACCTGATTAATAGCTGATCCGTTGCTCCAAAAACCTAATCCGCTATATATTCAAATGCTCCTCTACGGTCTGTCGCAGATGGGTATTGTCCAAATGGGTGTAAATCTCGGTGGTCAGGATACTTTCGTGTCCTAATAGCTCCTGCACCTGTCGGATATCGGCTCCACCCTCCAACAAATGGGTTGCAAACGAGTGCCGGAAGGTGTGCGGACTGATCGGTTTGTCGATGCCGGCCAGTTGGGCTGCCTCTTTGATGATCGTGAAAACCATCACCCGCGAAAGAGATTTGCCTCGGTTGTTCAAAAATACCGCCTCCTCACTCGACCGTGCCGGATCGCGCTCCTCCAAATAGAGCTGTATGCGGTCGCGGGCTGTGGTGCTGATCGGCACCAAACGTTGTTTGTCGCCTTTGCCGATCACCCGAATATATCCTTCGCCGAAAAAGAGGTCGGAGAGACGCAGGGCGGTGAGCTCCGACACGCGCAATCCGCAGGAGTAGAGCACTTCGAGCATGGCGCTGTTGCGTCGTCCGTTTCCGATTGTCGAGGCCGCGAGAATCAGTCGGTCGATTTCGGCTACCGAGAGTATGTCGGGAAGTCGCCGGCTGTGTTTGGGCGTGGCAATAAACTCCGCCGGCGATGCGTCGAGCCGATCGGTCAACAACAGAAAATTGTAGAAACTTTTGATCGTGCTCAGATTCCGAGCCTGCGAGGTTTTTTCGCGTCCACGGGAGTAGAGCCACGCGATGTAACGCTCGATCATCGTGCTTTCGACCTTGTGTGGCGGGAGATCCCACTGACGCAGGATGAAGTGCGCAAATTGGCGAAAGTCGCGCATGTAGGCCTCTACCGTATTTTGCGAAAGCCGTTTCTCTAATCGAATGTAGGTGCGGTAACGTTTACCGGCCTCCTCCCATTTTTTTGTATTTTCCGCCATTTTCCTATATCTCGCTATCCGAATTCTCGGAGATTATCGCTAACTTTGTCCTACAAAGGTACGAAAAATTACAAAATAAAGGTAATCATGGACTATATCGCACTTCACATCGCTTGCTCACAAGAACTCTCCGAGATCCTCACCGCCGAATTGGCCGATTATCCGTTCGAGAGCTTCGAGAGCGACAATGGTACGCTGAAAGCCTATGTTCCGGCCGAACGATTGATCGATTGCAAAGAGCAGGTCGATCGCATGCTCTCGGATTATGGGGTTGCCGGCCGCTATATCGCCATCGAAACCCAGAATTGGAATGCCCTTTGGGAGAGCAACTTCCCTGCTACGGATGTCGAAGGCCGCCTGCGCATCCGAGCTCCGTTTCACGAGCCGGCTTCCGAGGGCGAGATGGAGGTTGTCGTGATGCCGAAGATGGCCTTCGGAACGGGACACCATGCCACCACTTGGCTCATTTCGCGGGCGATTCTCGACCTCGATGTTGCCGGTCGTAACGGTCTGGATATGGGTAGCGGTACGGGAGTGTTGGCCATCGTTGCCGCAAAATGCGGAGCGGCACACCTCGATGCCGTGGATATCGACGATTGGGCCGATGCCAATTGCCGCGAAAACATCGCAGCCAACGGAGTTGCGGATCGTATCTCTCCGATGTTGGGCGATGTACGTCGTATTGCGGGTCGCTCCTACGACTTTATTTTGGCCAATATCAACCGCAATATCCTGCTTGCCGACATGCCGGCATACGCCGCAACGCTTGTCGCAGGGGGTGACCTGTTGATGAGCGGCTTTTTGGAGGCCGATGTGCCGGCCATAGTCGCTGCTGCCGCCGAGCAGGGGCTGACCCATGTCGCCACGGCCGAAAAAGAGGGTTGGATGATGGTTCATGTGCGTAAATCGTGAAAACCTATAAAGGGCGGGGAGTCGTGCTCCATACGCTTAAATATGGCGACTCGTCGATGGTCGTTTACCTGTTGACCGATGTAGGCGGCCGCCGCAGCTACATGGTGCAGGGTGTCCGCAGTCGCCACGGCCGCGGCTCGAAACAGGCTCTCTTTCAACCCATGTTTCCGGTGGAGTTCGAGGGCATGGAGTCCTCGAAATTACAGATGCACCGATTTAAAGAGGTCCGTTCGGGCTTTCTGTTGCAGAGCCTTCCGTTCGACGTGCGCAAATCGACCATGGCACTCTTTATGGCCGAGGTGCTTTATCGTTTGGTGCGCGAGAGTGAAGCCAACGAGGCGTTGTTCGACTTTGTCTGGGGCTCGGTCGGAGCACTCGATGCGTTGGACGACGGAGTGGCCAATTTCCACCTTTGGTTCTTGGCCAATTTGAGCCGTTTCTTGGGTTTCAGCCCGGGTAACGACTATATCGAGGGGGCGTGGTTCGATGTGCGCGAAGGACTTTATTGTACCGTGCAGCCTCCACATACGAGCCTCATGGAGCCTGCAAATGCCCGCATCCTCGATCAACTGATCGGGTGCGATGTGCGCCGCTTGTCGGCCATCGGGCTCAATCGGGCGCAACGGGTCGAATTTCTCAATGCCATGTTGGTCTATTTCGGTTACCACCTCGATACCGTGAGTGCCGTGCAGTCGGTGCGGATTTTGCAGGAGGTGTTTTGAACCGTAATCAGACACCGATGAAATACCTGCTTTTTGTCGCCGTGCTTCTTGCCACTGCGATCTGTCGGGCACAAGAGCCCCCGACCGATTTTCTCTCGCGCGATACTATCCGCTCCCGTGGATTCCGTCTGCCCGATTCGTTGATGAATTTTGCTCCGGAGCATCCCGACCGACGTGAAGAGGCCTCCTTCGCCCCCATGCCGGTCGTGACGATGTCTTCGGTACGTCTTTTTCCCGAACAACGCCGCTCCTC
>CAZGPA010000015.1:0-40424 GCA_964527525.1 uncultured Alistipes sp.
GCATTTTGAGGGCAAGTGTAACGCAGAAATCACCTTGTTAGACAGCTTCTTTATCAATCAAACACTTATTCTTTGATCTCCGAAACGGATTCTTGTTCAAAGAACTCGGGTTTGCTCTGTTTGATGAAGTCAATAACCTCTTGCAGGCCGTCTGTGAATTTGCCGAAATCCTCTTTGTAAAGGAAAATCTTATGCCGATCGTAGCTTACTGAGCCATCCGGATGGGTCATTTTACGACTTTCGGTAATGGTCAAAAAATAATCATCGGCACGAGTGGCACGTACATCGAAAAAGTAGGTGCGACGTCCGGCCTTGATAGTCTTGGAAAGAATTTGATCGCCGAAATCTTCGTTATCACGGCGGAATACAGAGTTTAGGGACATGAATTTTATATCAAGTTGGTTTTCAGAGGCCGAAATTACTAAAAAAAATATATAGCAACCAAGAAAAAACTAATTATTTTTAATCAATAGCCCCTGTATGGCTTTCAACCCGACTTTTTGCCTGATCTTCTGAATGGAAATTATCATTTGTTTTCGAGAAGAGGAACTCCTCGATGCTTCCACTCTCTCATCAACTCCACAGCCTGTCGAAATGCGTCGTTGCGTCCCCCATTCATTACTCGATAAAATCCTTCGGTTCCGAAGAGGCGCTGTGCTACCAATGCCCGCAGTTGTAATTGTGCCAAAGGACGAGATGTTGCAAGGGCAGTGGAATCAATGGCAACCCCTCGAACTGCTCCTAACGCAGCCAAATCGGAGATCATTTGCTCCGAAACGGTATATCTTTTGGCAAAATCATCGAATGTGGGTGATGTCTGTGCAATCTGCGCACGATGGCGATCCATGTAATCGTTGACAAATTCATTTACAACACCTCGACGGATCAATTTGGCATAATAAGGAGTATATCCCGTTGTGTCGGTCTGTACAACTACATCGGGACGAATGCCTCCTCCTCCGTAAACTTTACGGCCGGTGCGCAAGGTGCTGTACTCGGGAGCTTTGGCATCGAGCGAATCTTGCTTTGTCTCATCGTAGCGACGCAGATGGTTGAGGTAATATTCGCGATGTTTACCTTTTTCGTACGGACGTTGAATCACACGGCCGGAGGGAGTGTGGTAACGTGCAACGGTCAACCGAATTGCCGAGCCGTCGCCCAAAGGAATCTGTCGCTGCACAAGCCCCTTGCCGAAACTCGGTCGGCCGACAATAACTCCTCGATCCCAATCTTGTACCGCACCGGCAACAATTTCAGAGGCCGAGGCAGAAGTTTCGTCTAACAAAACAACGAGAGGCCCTGAAAATTCGCCCCCGTTTCGTTGTGCTCGAAACGACATCGAAGGAACAGCCCGCCCCTCGGTTGATACGACAACGGCATCTTTCGGCAGCAGGAAACCGGCCATTTCGATCGCCTGATCAAGTAAACCGCCCCCATTGCCTCGCAGGTCGAGAATCAGACGCTGTGGACGACCTAATTTTTCGAACGATTGTCGAAACTCTGTCATGGTGGTATGTCCAAAACGATTGACGCGAATATATCCGATATCTTTTTCGACCATATATGCCGCATCAACTGTGTTGAGTGGAATTTTATCCCGTATGATTACAAAGTGTAATATCTCGGGAGTTCCGAGACGCACGACATCGATCTCTACGCGTGATCCAGATTTGCCGCGCAAATATTTGGGAACATCGGCAGTGCGAAATCCTATGGCATTCACCGTATCGATCCGTATAATTCGATCGTTCGGACGTACTCCTACCCGCTCAGCAGGGCCTCCGGCAATTGTGTTGACAACATGAATGGTGTCGCGCAGTATTGAAAATTCGACACCGATCCCGCTAAACTCTCCATCGAAACTCGCTTCAACTCCTTTCATCTCCTCGGCATCGATATATGCCGAGTGCGGATCCAATTCACCAAGCAGTGCGCGAATGGCACTCTCGGTCAGTGGAGCCATATCTACATCGTCGATGTAGATACGGGAGAGATAACGATAGATCTGCGACAGTTTTTGCAGCTGCCGCACGGCAGCTGCATCTTGTTGCTGAGCCGCAGCAGGAACAACTCCCGCCAACACAAACGCAAGACAATGCGCGATGAATATTTTTCCGATCTTAAATCGCATATAGTGCTTTCTTTTCGCGCTCGTCTTCGAGGTCAATTATTCCGCGCAGAGAGCGGTTGCCAAATCGGCAAAGGCAATATTGCGCTGTTCTCCCGTGCGCATGTCTTTCACCGTGGCACTTCCGTTTTCCAACTCTTGTGAGCCGATGATTACAACCAGCGGAATTGAGCGACGATTGGCATACTCCATTTGTTTTTTCATCTTGCTGCTTTCGGGATAGATCTCGGCAGCGACTCCTGCATTGCGAAGTTCGCGCAACAGGGGCAAAGCGGCAGCCTCTTCGGTTGTCCCCAAATTGACAAAGAGTACTCGGGTGGTACAATTGACCTCCTCGGGGAAGAGCTCCAAGCCACACATTACGTCGTAGATGCGATCTGCACCAAACGAAATGCCCACTCCCGAGAGATTCGGTAATCCGAAAATACCGGTCAGGTCATCGTAGCGACCGCCACCGCAAATCGAACCAATAGCAAAATCGAGAGCTTTGACCTCAAAGATTGCGCCTGTATAGTAATTCAAACCGCGTGCCAACGAGAGATCCAACTCGACGGGCAACGTTACTCCCGATCGCTCGACATAACCCAACACGGTGCGCATTTCGTCGATGCCTTTCAAACCGGTCTCCGACGTGGCAAGTACCTCGCTTAATTTGTCGAGTTTTTGCCAATTGTCACCGCTTAATTCGAGAATAGGTTGAAGTTTATCAACGGCTTCTTGCGACAAACCTCGCTCCAACAGCTCAGCTTTTACATTCTCCAATCCGATCTTTTCGAGTTTGTCGATAGCCACCGTAATATCCATCATCTTGTCGGCGTGGCCGATTGCTTCGGCAATACCGAACAAAATTTTACGGTTGTTCATTTTCAATGCTACGCGGATACCCAATGCCTTGAAAACGCGCTCGACGATCTCCACCAACTCAACCTCACACAACAACGAACGTGTGCCGATCACATCAACATCACATTGATAAAATTCGCGGTAACGCCCTTTTTGGGGACGATCGGCACGCCAAACGGGTTGAATCTGATAACGTTTGAATGGGAATGATAACTCGCCTTGATGTTGTACGACATATCGTGCGAAGGGGACTGTCAAATCGTAACGAAGACCTTTCTCGCAGATCTTCGAGGCTTGACGAACTTCGTCATCCGAGAGTCCCGCAGTATAATCTCCCGAGTTGAGTACCTTAAAGAGGAGTTTATCCCCTTCATCGCCATATTTGCCTAACAAGGTCGAAAGGTTCTCCATCGAAGGGGTCTCCAATGGGGCAAAGCCATAGGTGCGAAAAACGCTTTTGATGGTTTCGAAAATATATTGGCGACGCATCATCTCCACCGGAGAGAAGTCGCGAGTTCCCTTTGGAATGGACGGTTTTTGTGCCATGTAAACTATTTTCCTGCAATTACATTGTTAATAATCTCTTCGATGTTGGGAGCAGAAGAGGCAACGAATTGATTGTATTCGCTGACATATTCTTTCTTGAATCCCTCTTTGGCAATACGATCGCGGGTTGCACCGGCAGCACGGATGAATTTCTGTTCATACGGACGCAATGCGGCAATGCTGCGAGCGATAATATCCATGCGCATATAATGTTTGCCGTTTCCGCGTTTTATTGGGAATACATTGTTCTTCAATGTTACCGACAAGCGGTTGGCTGCTGCGCGACCATTCTCTTGACCGGCGATTACTCCGGCAATATCATCACCGGCCTTAACCCAGGCTGCAACGGCATAGCTGCAAGGTGGATAGCCGAGAACGCTATAAATGGTTGTGGCATCCACCGATTCACCTGCAGCAATGCCTTCGATTACAACCGAAGCACTCGACGAGTAGCGCGGAATGTAATCCTGATCAACTGCCCATTTTTTCGGGGTTATGCCGCTCAATAAATCCTCGCCAAGCATCGCGTTGAAGAACGAGCGAGAAACCGAAGAGAATATCCATCCGGCAGAGAGCTCCCCCGTAGCGTATGCACGGTGCATGAGATACTCGGCATTCTGGTAACGAATATATCCTTTGCCGTCGTCTTGAACTCCGGAGAACGAATAGTTCGAGCGAATGATATAGCCGTTAGGAGCTTGGATGGAGTCGTTTACATCGTATTTCGTATAACCATAATCCCATACCTCGAAATAGGCGGCTTCACCTTCGGCATCTATCACACCGAAGTTGGTTTCCAATGCGCGAGGTTGCGGCATCTTTTTCAAAAACTCTTCGAATTCGGCGACATTGGCACACTCGCCCAAAGCCTGTTTCATGATCTCACCCTCGCGTTCGGGGAGATATTTCAGTGAGTCGGGCTTCATGTTATACGAAGCCGTATTCATGATCGCGAAGCCGCGTTCGTTAGCTCCTGCCCAAACCTCTTTGCGGGTCTTATCGTCGGAATTAACCAGCCCCGTATAAGCAAAACGTTTGCCTTTGAGGTGCTCGATATGATTCCACTCGATGCCGGTATCTCTGTGTTTCCACAGCAGAGGACGCCCCGACCGAGTAGCACGGCCCGAAATAATTGCGGAGGTGCAAGCGTCTGCTGTTGGACATATTACGATACTGATAAGGAAAAGAGCTGCAAGACGCAGCAGAATACTCTTTTTCATGACTTAACAATATTTTATTCCATTAGTTTCTTGTACTTAATACGTTTGGGAGTAGTGTCCTCGCCCTGAGCCTTTTTCCACTCTTCGTATTCGCTATATGATCCTTGGTAGAAGACCACCTTCGAGTCGCCCTCGAACGAGAGAATGTGTGTGGCGATACGGTCGAGGAACCAGCGGTCGTGGGAGATAACCACTGCACAACCTGCAAAGTTTTCAAGACCCTCCTCCAACGCACGCAATGTGTTGACATCGATATCGTTGGTTGGCTCGTCGAGTAACAATACGTTACCCTCTTCTTTCAATGCCAAGGCCAAGTGCAGGCGATTGCGCTCTCCACCCGACAGCATGCCGCATTTTTTCTCTTGATCGGCTCCCGAGAAATTGAAACGTGCTACATAGGCACGTGCATTTACCTGACGGTTGCCCAACATGATGAGATCGGCGCCTCCCGACACCACCTCGTAAACGGTTTTTTCGGGGTCGATCGATTTGTGTTGCTGATCGACATAAGCCAACTTTACGGTTGGACCTACGCGGAATGATCCTTCGGTCGGCTCATCAAGTCCCATGATCATACGGAACAGGGTAGTCTTACCCGTACCGTTCGGACCGATGACACCTACAATACCTGCGGGGGGCAATGAGAAATCGAGATGCTCGTAGAGAACGCGATCGCCAAATGCTTTTTTGACGTCGTGGGCTTCGATTACCACATCTCCCAAACGCGGACCATTCGGAATGAAAATTTCGAGTTTTTCCTCCTTTTGTTTGGTATCTTCGTTCATCAACTTGTCATAGGCCGACAAACGCGCCTTCGATTTGGCATGACGACCCGACGGTGACATGCGTACCCATTCCAACTCGCGTTCGAGAGTCTTGCGACGTTTTGACTCCTGCTTCTCCTCCATAGCCATACGGGCGGTCTTCTGCTCCAACCATCCCGAATAGTTGCCTTTCCACGGAATACCTTCACCTCGATCCAACTCCAAGATCCAACCGGCAACATTGTCCAAGAAATAGCGGTCGTGTGTTACGGCAATCACAGTTCCTTGATATTGTTGCAGGTGCTGTTCGAGCCAGTCGATCGACTCGGCGTCGAGGTGGTTGGTCGGCTCGTCGAGCAGCAAGACATCGGGCTGTTGGAGTAATAACCGACACAAAGCCACGCGACGACGTTCGCCTCCCGAAAGAACCTTCACCGGCTGATCGGAGTCAGGACAACGCAATGCATCCATGGCACGCTCCAATACGCTGTCAATCTCCCAACCGTTTACCTGATCGATCTGCTCGTAGAGTTCGCCTTGACGTTCGATCAGACGAGCCATTTCGTCGTCGGACATCGGCTCGCAAAGTTTTTCGTTGATCTGATTATATTCGTTCAAAAGAGCCATTGTCGCGGCACAACCCTCTTCGACCACTTCGCGTACGGTTTTGCTGTCGTCGAGTTGAGGCTCTTGCTCCAAATAGCCAACTGTATAGCCCGGGGAGAAAACCACTTCACCCTGAAAATTCTTGTCAATACCGGCGATGATCTTCATCAAGGTCGATTTACCCGAACCATTTAGACCGATGATACCGATTTTGGCACCATAAAAGAAAGAGAGGTAGATGTTGTTGAGCACCTTTTTCTGATTGGTAAAGGTCTTCGAAACGCCTACCATCGAAAAGATGATTTTTTCGTCTGCCATATATCTGTTTGTTTAAGTTTCGAATTCTTGCAAAGATAAGATCAAAAGGCGAAATAACGAAATAAAAGTTGATAAAATCGTTATCTGCTTCGATTTTCCGGCAGCCCCGATGGCCGTTTCCCTATTCGGGACAATATCTGATAAGCGAGATATCCGTCTTGGAGAATGAGTTATCTTGTCCTTAATGACGTGTGTTGAGCAAAAAAAAGAGGGTGCCATAATAGAATGACACTCCTCTCGTCTATTTATGCCTCCCCCGCATTATATAGACTATTTTGGCAATCTCTTTTTGTCCATCGATTCCGCGGCATTGCGGTATTTCATGATTTTGTTTGCCTCTTTCGAGATCTTTGCATCTACATTGTAGAGTTTCATTACCTGCATGGGCTCGATAACCTCCGCAAAAATCAAGAGGTAGCGTTGTTTGACGGCAGAGGTCAGGATGTTATTTGTCAAACGAGCCGAAACCACTTTCAATGCGTTTTCGTTGGTAATGTTTGATTTCTTGATGCGAGCCTCGCGATTCGAGGTCGTCACTTTTTGAACTTCTGCGCGATATTTGCGATAGACCGGAGTAAATTTCTCCATTTGGGCGTCGGTGAGTCCCAATTCGGTCCTTAACAATTCCAAACGTGTCTGCATCAATTGCTCACGTTTGGCTTTGGCTGCTGCTTTTTTGGCTTCGCTGGTTTGCGAGCTCTGCTGTGCAAAGGTGTCAAGTGTAAGCATGGATGCTACTGCCACCAATAAAATAAAGAGCTTTTTCATGTCGTTAAGAAGTTAAGTTAATAATGTATCAAATCCTAAAAAATAGTGTTGTTGGACTATTGGCGCGTTATAGTGTAGTTTCCTCCTCCGAATAGTAGTTGCGATCGACCGAAAGATCGTAGATAATCTCATCCGGAGCAGTCTGCATCTCACTAATCAGTCGCTCGATCGGGGTTGCCGGCTGAAAGTTTTTGTGGCTCAATTTTACAAATCCAAAGATTCCCCCTATTATGATGGTCGCAGCTACTGCACTAATCCAATGCTTGTTAAGGAAAAGTGTATGGTGCTGCTCCGTATGGTCTGCCACCTCACGGATAGCTATCTTGGCGCGATATTTAGCCTGCTCGATAGCTTCGTCGCTCACTTTGTATGGCATTTGTTTCATTTTCATAATCAATCTAATTCAATGATACGAACTTGCTCTTTTATCTTTTTTACCGCATAATGGTAATTTGTCTTTAATGTTGTGATGCTTTGTCCTGTGGCCTGCGAAATCTGCTCGAAAGACAATTCATCGTAGTAACGCATGTTGAAAACCAACCGCTGTTTGGTGGGTAATGCTAAGACTGCCTTTTGCAGGCGCACGATAATCTCGTCTGCCGATGGATCGATCTCGTGCTCAAAAGTGCTCAGCAATTCATCCCGCACCGAATCTATTGAGGAGAAGAAACCTCTTTTACGGTTACTCAACGACTTGATGGCTAATGTTGTGGCAATTTTGTATAGCCATGCTGTCAACGACTTCTCCGTATCTCCTCGAAAGTCGGATATGGAGAGAAAGGCTCTCGTGAACGTTTCTTGCAAAATATCCTCTGTGTCTTCGTGTCGTATAACCACGCGCCGTATATGCCAATAGAGCCTGTCTCCATATTGCTCAATCAGCCGGTCAAATGCTTCAACCGTGTTGTTACGAAGTTGAGCAATCATTGTGGTTACGTCATTCATCTCTTCGAGTTCACTTTATAAGATACCTGAAAGTCGAAAAGGTTAAAAAACTTTTTGCAACAAATTTAACTTTTTTTGCTTATATGTGAAAATCGAGAGCGGTTAATGATATAAATTGACAAAATATAGGTGATAACTTTTCTTTTTGATTTGGAAACTCTATCTTTGCCGCGTTACAAAACCCAAAAACGAAACAAATGTCCGTAGAAAGTACTGTTCGTGCGGTAACTACCTACCGCTTGACAGAGATGAAGCAACGAGGAGAGAAGATCGCCATGCTTACATCTTATGATTATTCGATGGCTAAAATTGTTGATGCTGCCGGTGTCGATGTGATTTTGGTGGGCGATTCGGCTGCCAATGTCATGGCCGGATATGAAACAACGGTGCCCATTACCTTAGATATGATGATTTACCACGCACGTTCGGTTGTGCGAGCTGTTAATCGAGCATTGGTTGTGGTCGATCTCCCTTTTGGAACCTATCAGGGTAACTCGAAAGTAGCACTCGATTCGGCAGTTCGTATCATGAAGGAGACCGAGGCCGATGCTGTGAAGTTGGAAGGAGGAGAAGAGATTCTCGAATCGGTACAACGTATTTTGTCCGCCGGTATTCCGGTTATGGGACATCTTGGTCTGACCCCTCAATCCATACATAAATTCGGAACCTATGCAGTGCGAGCCAAAGAGGAGGCCGAGGCTGAAAAGTTGGTTCGTGATGCTCATTTGTTGAGCGAGGCCGGATGTTTTGCGGTCGTGCTCGAAAAGATTCCGGCGACGTTGGCAACTCGGGTTACATCCGAGATCTCCATTCCGACCATCGGCATCGGAGCCGGAGGTGATACCGATGGACAGGTGTTGGTGATCCACGATATGTTGGGAATCAATAACGGCTTTTCTCCGCGTTTTTTGCGCCGCTATGCAGATCTTCACACATTGATGACCAATGCAGTATCTCAATATGTCGGAGATGTGAAATCGCGTGATTTCCCCAACGAAAAAGAGCAATATTGATCTCGGTATTTGAAAATGGAGGGCGTAAGGATGCTTATTGGGTAGCGTGATTTGTTGTCATACCTGCCCTCGAAGTTCTCTCTTGTGCCTCTGTGGTTATCCCTTTTTGGGGGCTTGGTGTCCTAAAATACCTCTTGTTATATGCACCTAATAAAGGGGCTGTCCTATAAAACTTATCGGATAGCCCCTTTTTATTGAAAAAATATTGAAAAAAATCGATAGAAGGTCGGCGAAATTGGGCTATTTCGGAAAAAATGTGTATATTTGCGGGCAACAAAAACCACGTTCCTTTATGTCGTTTATTAATGAAAGGGTACTGCCCGAAGGTTTGACTTTCGATGATGTGTTACTGGTACCCGCCTATTCGGAAGTGTTGCCGCGCGAGGTCTCTATCAAGACCCATTTTTCGCGAAATATTAAGCTCAACATCCCCATTGTGTCTGCTGCTATGGATACGGTTACCGAAGCCCCGTTGGCTATTGCTTTGGCCCGTGAAGGAGGAATCGGTGTGATTCATAAGAACATGTCGATTGCAGAGCAGGCCGCTCAGGTTCGTCGTGTGAAACGCGCCGAGAACGGGATGATTTACGATCCGGTGATCATCTCGAAAGAGAATACCGTGGGCGATGCGCTTGCTTTGATGCAAGAGAATAAGATCGGCGGTATTCCGGTTGTGGATGCCGAGCGTAAGTTGATCGGTATTGTAACCAACCGTGACCTGCGTTTCCAGAGCGATATGTCACGTCGTATTGCCGACGTGATGACCCCGGGCGACCGTTTGGTGACAACTCATAGCACCGAGTTGGCCAATGCCAAGGAGGTGCTGCTTAACAACAAGATCGAGAAACTCCCCGTAGTAGATGACAGTGGTCGTTTGGTGGGCCTGATCACCTATAAAGATATAACCAAAGTGCAGGACCATCCCAACGCTTGTAAAGATGCGAAGGGACGTTTGCGTGTTGCTGCCGGTGTGGGTATTACTCCTGATGTGATGGAGCGTGTTGCTGCATTGGTTGCCGAAGATGTCGATGCCGTGGTACTCGATTCGGCACATGGCCACTCGAAAAATATTGTTTCGGCTCTTCGTCAAATAAAATCGACTTATCCCTCGCTCGATGTGGTTGTCGGTAACATTGCGACGGCCGAGGCTGCCCGGTTCCTGATTGATGCGGGAGCCGATGGTGTGAAGGTCGGAATCGGCCCGGGCTCGATCTGTACGACACGTATTATTGCCGGTGTCGGTGTTCCTCAATTGTCGGCAGTATATGCTGCATCGTCGGAGGCGAAAAAGTCGGGTATTCCGGTTATTGCCGATGGCGGTCTGCGTTATTCGGGAGATATTGTCAAGGCTTTGGCTGCCGGCGGTGACTGCGTCATGGTTGGCTCGATGTTTGCCGGAACCGAGGAGGCACCGGGCGAAACGATCATTTACAATGGCCGTAAATTCAAATCCTATCGTGGTATGGGATCGATCGATGCCATGAAAGCCGGCTCGGCTGACCGTTATTTCCAAAAGGGCTGCGAGGGTAGCGGCAATATCAATAAACTCGTTCCGGAGGGAATCGTTGCCCGTGTACCATATAAAGGGTTATTGAGCGAAACGGTTTATCAGTTGGTCGGTGGAATTCGATCGGGTATGGGTTATTGTGGTGCAGCGACCATTGAGGCGTTGCAGCAAGCCAAATTTATTCGTATAACGGCTTCGGGTATGTCGGAGAGTCATCCGCACGATGTGACGATTACCAGTGAAGCTCCAAACTATTCCAGCGAACGATAAAAACGGGTTCGATGAAAGGATAGGTTAAATTCGGCTCACTTTTCCATCGCCTAAGGCGTGGCGATGTGAGCTGAATGCTTTTTTTGCAAGAAAGTTTTTATAATAAGAGATATATGAAACAAGACATGATTGTAATCCTCGATTTGGGGAGTCATGAAAATACCGTATTGGCGCGTGCTATTCGCGATTTGGGTGTGTATAGTGAGATCTATCCTCACGATATCACCGCTTCGGAACTGAAAGCCTTGTCCGGTGTGAAAGGTGTGATCCTCAATGGAGGCCCGATGAATGTAGTCGATGGGGTAGAGATTGACGTGCTGCCAGAAATCTACGAAATAGGTCTTCCTATTATCGCCATGGGGCACGATAAGGCGCAATGTGCCGTGAAACTTCCGCAGTTGGGTAATGATATGGAGGAGGCGAAAGCAGCCGTCAAGGAGTTTGTCTTCGACATTTGCAAGGCCGAGACCAATTGGAATATGAAAAACTTTGTCGATGACCAAATCGAATTGGTGCGTCGTCAGGTTGGCGATAAAAAAGTTTTGTTGGCATTGTCGGGCGGTGTCGATTCTTCGGTGCTGGCAGCATTGCTATTGAAGGCCATTGGCGATAAGTTGGTCTGTGTGCATGTGAATCATGGCTTGATGCGTAAAGGTGAGTCGGAGAATGTGGTAGAGGTGTTCCGTAACCAACTCAATGCAAATCTGATTTATGTCGATGCTACGGAGCGTTTCTTGACCAAACTCGAAGGCGTTGAAGACCCCGAGCAGAAACGTAAGATCATCGGTGGAGAGTTTATCCGTGTCTTCGAGGAGGAGGCCCGTAAACTCGATGGTGTTGATTTCTTGGGACAAGGTACAATCTATCCCGATATTGTAGAGAGCGGTACGAAGACTGCTAAAATGGTCAAAAGCCACCACAACGTAGGTGGTCTGCCCGATGATCTGCAATTCGAGTTGGTAGAGCCGTTGCGTCAGCTCTTCAAGGATGAGGTGCGTGCTTGCGGTGTTGAGTTGGGATTGCCTTACGATATGGTCTATCGTCAGCCGTTCCCGGGCCCGGGTTTGGGCGTTCGCTGCTTGGGTGCTATTACACGCGACCGTTTGGAGGCGTTGCGTGAGGCAGATGCTATTTTGCGCGAAGAGTTCAAAGTGGCCGGCTTGGATAAAAAAGTTTGGCAATATTTTACGGTTGTTCCCGATTTTAAGTCGGTAGGTGTCCGTAACAATGCTCGTTCGTATGATTGGCCGGTGATTATTCGTGCCGTAAATACGGTAGATGCCATGACTGCCACGATTGAAGAGATCGAGTGGCCTGTGTTGCATAAGATCACAAATCGTATCTTGGCCGAGGTCCCCAATGTTAATCGTGTTTGCTACGATCTCTCACCGAAACCGAGTGCTACGATCGAGTGGGAATAGTTGCATGAAAAGAGAATAACACTTGTTATATAACTTCTGACAAAAATGTGGGTGCCCCGATTATTGGGTCCCCACATTTTTGATGTATCTATCGTCGAGGTTTCGAGTGGTTGTTGGGTATAGGAAATAAAGAAACGGGATCTAGTTGGATTGTGCGAAGGTTGACGCAATTTATTTTGCACAAATTTACTAGATCCCGTATGTTACGGAGTTAGCCCCTTAATCGGAGTGCGGCATATTATCCGCACTCCGCTCTTCTCTTAGTCTATTGTAAAGTTGCTTTCTCCGTAATAATTTGCACTGGCAATTCCCATCGTATAGGCACCTTGCGCGGGCATGGGCAAAATGGCAAAGGTGGTTACTTCCGGATTAATAGTTGCCGTTGCTACCGTGCGTCCGTAGGCGTCCACGATAACGATCGAAGTTGTACCGATAACCTCATTGATCTGAACCTCGATACATGCCATCTGGTAGTCGATCCATCCCTCGGCATATTTGGTCAGCGAACGCATTTGCTCAGGACCTGCGGGTGTCATAACATCTGTGATCTGCATGTCACGACGCGTTGTTTCTTCATTCCCATCGTTTGTTGCATATGTATTCATACCACATACGCACAACATCAATAAAAGAAGTAACTTTTTCATATTGTTTTTTTTGTTTGGTTTGCATCGGCAAAGGTATAATGAAAAACAATGAGATGGTGCGTTTTTGCTCTTTTTAGAATCTAATCCGGTGCCTAAAAGTGCATTGATTATCAGTGTGTTATAATGCGGAGGGCTAATCCTTGATTTTGCTTGTTTTTAATACGTTGTTATTCAGTCGGTTGTTTGTTTTCGTCTGAATTCTGTTTTTGAGCCTCATTTTTCAGATGAGTTAAGATATTTTGCAACTCTTCCTCTAAACTGGTATGGGTTGGAGCACCGATCTTATGACGAAGTTTGTTTCTGCGCGAGTAGAGGCTGTCGATATTATCGTGGTTACATACCATGCGGATACTGTCTAATGAAAAGTTATAGACAAGCATGCATAGTACATTCAAATCCGAGAGGGTCAGATTGCGGTGGTGCGTCTCTAAATAATCGGCAATTCCGTAATAGCGTTTGTTGAGGATATATTTTAGATCGACAAACGAATCTTCACTGGTATTCATCTTGATTGCATACTCCTTGAATGTGTCGTAGAGGATGTGAGGAGCATGCTTGCAGGTGTATGATATTTTCAGCAGTTCGCGAATGTGTCCCAATCGTCGCTCCACGGAGTCCATCAATCGGTTCTCCTCTTCCGTATGCAGTTCGACCTCCTTTTTGATTTGATCGTAATTGGTTTGCAGGGTGTTGTATGATTGTGTTAACTCCTTGATGAAGGATTGGTAGCGACGATTCTCTTCGGCTTGTGCTCGGATGATTTGCAAACGACGTTTTAAGATCAAGAGAAAAACAGATAGAAGAATTGCAAATACAAGAACACCGATATAGATCATGTAGCGCGTACGCATATGCAATAACTCATTTCTGTGTTGGAGTTCTTTATTGTTGTAACGCTCCTCTGCCCGTTGAATCAAATGCTCTTTCTCATATCTGAAAATCGAGTCCAACAAGGTGTATGCTTTCGCCCAATTACAACAAGCTGCTTTGTAATTCTTGTCAGCAGTTTCAATTTGGCAAATTGTTGTTAAAATTCCACATTGCTGATTTTTTGTTTTTGTTCCTGTATTTATAGATAGATACCCGAAATATTTCGCAGAGTCAAGTTTGTTTTCTTTTAAATAAAGTCCAGCCCAAATTGGATAATCTATTGTAGGGATTATTCCTTTTGTGTAACGACTATATGTTTTGCGTAAAAAGTATTTGATTGAATCAATAGCAATCTTACCACTTTTTTTCATTTGATAAGCAAGACTGCTGGATATCAAACAAACCTGTCTGTAATTTTTGACGCTATCGAAAATCATTAATGCTTTACCATATTCTTTTTGAGAGTTGGAGTAGTTTCTCAAAAGTGCATACGTTTTAGCTTTGGCTTGATGCATATACCCTGAAAACACAACTTTTCCTTCCCGAAGGAAGCAGCTGTCTGCCAGATCGTACATCTCGATAGCATCGTTCAGACTATATTGAGAATAATAAAGATTTCCACGGCAGTTGTAGATCAAACCGAGCAGATAGGTCTCTTTGGCCGGAATTGCATATTTCTCGGCTGCCTGCATCAACTCGGCCGCTTCGCATGCCGCTCCTGCATTGTGGCGAATACGCCCTAAGTAATAGTGGGTGAGTGCCTTGTCGCGATTTGTACCATGATTCGCATAGTATTTGACAGCGGGTGCAATAATCGTATCCATTTTTAGGTCGATACAATTTTTGTCAAGCGCTTGTGAGTAGAGCAAGGCGTGTCGGGCGCGAAGTCTGTTGCTGGAAAGATCGGTCGAATTTACCTCCTTCAATAGTTTCAAGGAGCTGTCGGGCTTGATAATCATCAGCTCCTCCGCTAATTGTAACTTCTCATTGATAATAGCCGAGTGATGACAGCCGGATAAAATCAATGATAGTAGCATGCTATAAATTAAAATTCTCATGGGACTTATTGTGAATATATTATTGTACAAATGTATGATAAATCCTCACAATAGACAATCATATTGACATGATTAACATAATAAATTAGAAAAAAAGTTGTATCAAAAGGGGCGTTTTGACCCGATTTAGGGGGACAACCTTTGCCGATCCGCTTTCATCACGGAGCAAATACCATAAAACGACAAAAACAAAAAAGCCTGTCTAACAAGCTTTTGTATTGACTCAAAAAGTTAGATAGGCTCTTTATTTATGATTATATCGGCTACTTATCGAAACCGGAGCATTGCGGCATTTCGATTTTCGGACATTTCGGCTTTTGAAGATTTAGAATTTCGATAAATTAACCTCTTCCAATCCGGTCAAACTGGGGAATGTAACCTTTGCCGATTCTACGTTCCATAGGTCAACGCCCACCTCGTAGCTGCCGGCAGAGGTGTAAGCGTGGGTGGTGGTAGCCGGATAGTCATTTTGTGAGCCATCGCCCCAATAGATGATTCCATAGAGTTGCGACCCTGAAATCGTAGGCATGGTAAATGCACTTTGGTTCTGGCGGATTGTGATATGTCCGTATGAAATGTGAGCTATCGCCTGAGTTGGATCCATCAGGTGAATTGCTTCGGTCTTGTCGGCTTGCAGTGTAACACCTTGTGCGGTTCGTACTATATAGATGACATATTTATAGGCTTGCAGAAGTTGCATTGCCGGAATATTTACGGTATATACCTGATCGTCGATGGTGAGTTCCACGGGAAGCCCCTCTGCTCCGATTTGATGGGGAATTGCAAAGATTGCGGGGTGATTCGAGGTCCATCCCGTAGAGGTCAGTGATAAATTAAAGTTTTTGGAATAGGCACCATAGGCCGTAGGAGTGATTCTGCCGTTTGTTACCCGCAATTCGCCCTTACTGGGGAATTTGTCGTTGCCGATCTTGATAGCCGTTAATTTACCGCCTACATAGCTCTGGATGTTAAAGGCGATAACAGCCATTGCGTGGTGCATCTTGAACGCAACGGTAGGCTCGGATCCGGTGGCTAAAACTCCGGGGCCGGAATAGAGGTAGTCGGTCTGCGCGGCAATATTAACAGGAACAGCCAATGGATCCACGCCATTCGAAGTAGTACCCGATGCAGGATAAGTGGCGAAGAAATAGAATTTCTCCTTGCCTCGGATGGAGGCAATTGGTGATACTGTCCATTTGGAACTGTTATATGTCGCCCGGTATGTGGTTGACCGATCATCTTCTACTATTGAGTTTGAGGCATTGCGGAAGATGTACATGGCATCGCCATTTTTGAAGTTCGACATGACCGAAACTCCGGTAGCTCGGGTTTGAATATCGGTGGTAAAGGTGATCTGTACGGGTGTCGGACCTTCATCAGATTTGCTACATGCTGCCATGAGTAATATGAGCAGCAGAAATAATATATTTTGTAACTTTTTCATCGCTATCTGTATCGAAAATTAGAGCACAATAGTAAAGGTTATGGGTGTAGTGATATCCTGATGACTGATTCGAACCGTATATTTGCCGGTTGCAAGTTTCGAGCAATCGAACGTGACCGGATCGATCAGGATGGTCTGCGAGGCAACCTCAGAACCCGAGGTGTTTATAAGCGTAATCGTTACATCAGGATACTCTCCTGTGAATTTTAATGTGCGTGTCGTACGATCGAACTCCATCGAGGTCGTGGAAAGCAATTGTTCGGGGGAGTTCAACGATTCGTCCATGATGATAATACGCCACGGAACATCGGCATTGTTCGAGCGGATGGCTTCCCAACGTTGTGCGTTGCGCTCCCAATAGGCGCCGGCTATATAATCACCCGATTTGATAGGTTCGGTGAGGGTGCAGACAATCGAGTTTTTATAATAGTAACCGGAGTTGATCTTCACCTCGTTCCAATTGTATTCTTTTGAGACTGCCCCTTTCATTGTGCCATTTCTGGAAAAATGCGCCAAGCAGACCTTGCCCGTGTAGGTTGTGTTTCCGTAGTTAAACAAGGCATAAGATGCTTTGAACGATTCGCCTTGCTTAAATTCTGTGGCAGTGGTAGTTAGACCGGCAACTCCACCGCTTGAAGAAGTTCCGGTCAACAGAAGATCGACATACGTTGTGGTGCCGTCGGGATCGGGGATCAATCCGAAACAACATGCCTGACTATTTGCGTAGTTATGCTTGTTGGATGCCGTTGGTGATACGTTGAAGAACCCATTGGAACTACCGTTCCATCCCCAATTGAAATGGATCAGACCATTGGAGTTATAGCCATCCATTACCCATGCGTGACCGCCACCGGAGGTTATATGATTACCTCTGTAAACGCAAGGGTGGTCGGCGTCGATCTCCTCTTTGAGCATGGCAACCCACTCGCTGTCGGAGTAGGATGCTTTTCGAAGGTAGCGAGAAGCCTTGCTGTAACGCAGATAAGTTGCAAGCGATAGTGGAACAGCGCTGGTAGAGGCACTTGTTGCGTCGGTGCCATAGTTGGCTTTGTTCATCGAACCCAAATCGGCCATCAATCGGGCAACCTCTGCGGCTTGTTCGGACGTATATCCTGACTTGTATGAATTGGGCATCAAATCGAAATTGTAGCCCGAAAGCGTGCGTTCAGGAACTTCAATTCCCTCTTTTGAGGTGGTGTATGCCGGCACAGTGCCCGAGATATCGGTGGGCCACTTGAAGTATTTGCAGACAATTGCGGCTGCGGTCTGTACACAACCTGTGATACAACGCGTGCCATTCAAAAGCGGACAGTCGTTTTTATAAGGAGCACCTTGTCCCCATGTGGCAGTCTGTAATACTATTTCTGTGCTGGAATTTACGATGTTTTGATCGGAGTAGGGGGCAATGCCTTTGTCGCGGGCATCGTTAATCGTTTCGCGCATCTCGCTGAGCCACCAACGCAAGTTGTCGGGCATATTGTTCGCATCGAAATTGTTTTTGTGTGAATAGCCGAGCAGCGGAGCCGCCACATCGTCACCGGCAATAATTACAAAGCCGGATGCGTCGGTTCGGTTAAAGACATAAAAAGCCGGTTGGGAGGTAGTACGTGTAGTAGCAGTTTCGCCATCAAAAACCATCTCCAATCGAGGGGTTGTGCGAGTGCCTTTACCATTCATGAAAAATTGAACAGCTTTGGCCAAAGCTTGCTCTTGGGTTACCGAATCTGCAAAAGCCATGCAGGGGATCAGTAGAAGTGCAAATAATGCAGATAGGTAGTAGTGTTTCATGGGGCTTTTAGGTATAGCAATATATTGATTCGCAAGATACAAATTAATCTGTTAACTGCAAATGATATTAAAATATTTTTTGTTGAGGGTTAAGTTTCTACCCGAAAATTTTGAGGGGGGGGGGAATTTCTTACATTTGTCGAAACTCTAATCTTTTCGATTTGTCATGAAGAAATATCTGTTTTTGACAAGTGTGTTGTGCTTGTTGTTGACCGGTTGTTACTCTGTTTTTTATTATGCGGATTTTCAGAAATATGCAAAGTCCGGATTTACGGTGTCGAATCTTTCCGATTTTACGGGACGATCCTATGTGGCTATCGGAGATTTGACATTAGAGACAAATAAAGACTTGACTTATCAAGCGATGTTGGATCAAATGGTGGATAAGGCAAAAAAGATAGGAGCTAATGGATTGATCGGATATGATGTCAAACGTTATGTGACAAGATATCGCAGTTTTCTAGTTGCATCAGGTGTGGCGGTTGTTTTTGATAAACCTTTACCTATTGTGCCGGAGAAAATACAAAAGAATAAAAATATTCGATACGATATGGCAAAGGCTTTGGAGGATGCCAAATATAAACGGATTTATCTGGTTATAGAAAAAGGGGGTGTTGTGAAAGAGGTGTATGATCCCGACACCGATAAATATTTAACTTTCCGGCAATTTGTAAATAAATACGGAGTGGAAACTCTCTCTGAAATATACAGGTGTCTTGAAGAGGAGTCAAAAAATCCCAATCACTTATAGATCTCGTTTAGCAATCGTGCCAAACGCAATCCGCCACGCAGGAATTGCTGCTCGACAACAGGGGCGTATTTGTTTAGATAATCGTAGGATATTTTTGTACCTTCGGGGGTGAAATCGTAAATCTCCCGACAGATATTCCAAGTCTCTTCCGCCCAACTATATGGTGTGCCGACGACGATCTGTTTTATCTCATCGTTATCGGCTCGGTCGATCTGCTGTTGCCACTCGGTATAACTCCATTTATGTACGGCTTCGGGAATGGCTGTGTCCCATACGGAGTGGAGATTACTTGGCTTGCCGAACATCGTTACCGGCCGTTGGTTGCCGCCCAAGTCGCTCAGACGCCCCAAGTGCATCGGGCAATGGAGATCACCGACAAGGTGAATCAGCATTTTCAGATATACTTTCTCTTTTGCAGTAGATAGAGTTCCGGATTTGAGCTGTGCGACGAGCTCATTGATTGCCGATACTACATCGCCATTTGGATTTATGGGCATGGTGTTCAGGGTTTTGCCCTCATCGACATTGCGGTAATGCCAAGTTTTGGTGTGGGCATACTCCTCGGTGTGGCTGGCTTGGTCGAGCCAATTGGCATAATAAACCAACGAATGGCCGTCGAGGAGCTTGTCGATCTTTTTGGCAACGTTGTGTGCCAAATGTTGCTCGGCAATATAGGCGGTAACGTCGTGGCCTTTTTGCCCCCAAGCATGTGCTTGGGTAATGGCAAACAGGCATCCGATAAGGAGAAGTATCTTTTGGAACATGATGTTATTATTGATTCATTGTCGCCAAAAACTCTTCGTTCGTTTCTGTGAGATTCATCTGTTTTTGGAGGAACTCCATCGCCTCGACAGGGGTCATATCCGAGAGATATTTGCGCAATACCCATGTGCGATTCATCACTTCGCGTGGCAACAAGAGATCTTCGCGGCGTGTACTTGATGCAATGACATCGACAGCAGGATAGATACGTTTGTTGGCAAGTTTGCGATCGAGTTGTAGCTCCATGTTACCCGTACCCTTGAACTCCTCGAAAATCACCTCATCCATCTTCGAACCGGTGTCGATCAATGCTGTGGCAATGATTGTCAGTGATCCTTTCTCCTCGGTATTGCGGGCTGCACCAAAGAAGCGTTTGGGCTTGTGGAGTGCATTGGCATCGACACCTCCCGAAAGAACCTTGCCCGATGCGGGTTGTACGGAGTTGTAAGCGCGAGCCAAGCGGGTGATCGAATCCAAGAAGATTACGACATCGTGGCCACATTCTACCATGCGTTTTGCCTTTTCGAGGACCATTTCAGCCACCTTTACATGGCGTGAGGCTTGCTCGTCGAAGGTTGAGGCGACGACTTCGGCTTTGACGTTGCGGGCCATTTCGGTAACCTCCTCAGGGCGTTCGTCGATGAGCAAGACGATCATGTAAACCTCAGGGTGGTTATCGGCAATGGCATTGGCAATCGACTGCATCAACATTGTTTTACCGGTTTTGGGCTGTGCAACGATCAGCGCACGTTGTCCTTTGCCAATTGGCGAGAAGAGATCGACAACACGGGTCGAAAGGTTGTTATGGCCGTTGCCGGTCAGGCAGAATTTCTCACTCGGGAAGAGTGGGGTCATATATTCGAACTGTACGCGGTCGCGGATATATTCGGGTTTCAATCCGTTGATCTCGTTTACACGTACCAACGGGAAATATTTTTCACCCTCTTTCGGCGGGCGGATTGCTCCGTTCACCGTATCTCCGGCTTTGAGGCCGAAAAGCTTGATTTGCGACGGGGATACATAGATATCGTCGGGAGAATTGAGGTAGTTATAGTCGGCCGAGCGGAGAAATCCGTAGCCGTCGGGCATCACCTCCAAAACACCTTCGCCCTCGATCTCTCCGGCAAAATCATCTTTGGTGATGATCTCCTCTGCGGGAACGGTGGGCTGCTGCTCGGGGTGCTGAAAAGAGGTGTTTGTATTTTGATCTATGGAGTCCGAAGGCTTGGTAATGTTGCGCTCGGAGATAGATTCTGTTTGGACTTTATTGGAGGCTTGCGCAGCAGTTTGCTCCTGCAAAATGAGAGCCTTAGGTTTGCGGCCACGACGCTTGGGAGCCGGAGCAACCTCTTCTGTTGCGGAAACTGCCGCAGGTGCATCTGATTGAGAGGCAGGGGCGGTGGAGATCGGTGTCGGAGTCTCGATTACGGCCTGCCCGGAAGTTGTTTCGGATGTTGTCGTTTTAATGCCTTGTGCCGCCGGCTCGATTTTAGCAACACGGGGACGTCGGCCTCGACGAGGTTTGTTGATCTTCTGTTCGGCAACTACATCAGAGGAGGGTAGTGCCGGGGTGGCCGGCTCGGAAGGAGATGATGGTTTTTGACGAGTATTGGAGGTCGTTTCTGCTTGGGGGGTTGACTCCTCCGGAGTATCGAAAAGAGCTTCTCCGATGATTTTCTCGATAAGCTCACGCTTTTTGATCATGATGTTTTTAATGCCCAGAGCTTTGGCGATCTCTCGCAACTCCGCAAGCCTTTTGTCTTTAAGCGCATCTAAATTTTGCATATTGAAAATATAAACAAGTCTTTTGGGGTGATTGGATGTCGAATGATTCTTCGAACTTTCGAAATTGTATGCAAATATAGTGCATTATTTCGAATTGTAAAACAAAAGTGAATGATTTTGATAAAAGTTTATTGATAAGGGCTCTTCATTGAAAAATAATGAGAGTTGTTGTGGGAAACTTGTCGTGATTTGCTGTAAAAAGGGAGAATGATTGGTACTCGGAGCGGGAATCGAACCCGCACGACCATTTCTGGTCACAGGATTTTAAGTCCGGCGTGTCTACCTATTCCACCATCCGAGCAATCCATTCTTGGGAAAGACGGCGACAAAAATAAGAAAAAATTACGATTTGTCCAAATCCGTGTAGGCAAATATCGTTTTAGTATCATTTGGATCGATCCAATGAATATCGGTATCGCGACGAAACCACGTAAGTTGCCGCTTGGCATAACGTCGGGAGTTTCGTTTGATCAGTTCGATGGCTTCATCGCGCGAAATCGTACCGTCGAAATACTCGAATAGCTCTTTGTAGCCAACGGTTTGTAGTGCGTTGAGTTGCCGAAACGGATAGAGATTTCGGGCTTCGGTCTCTAATCCGACATCCATCATTGCATCGACACGACGATTGATGCGATCGTAGAGAATGTCACGGGGCAAAGTAACCCCGATTTTTATGATCTCAAAGTTTCGTTTTTGACGTATCCCTGTTCTTAGGGCAGAGTATGGCTTGCCGGTTTGCAGGCAGACCTCCAATGCCCGCATGACTCGGGCCGGATTACTTCGATCGACCTGCTCGAAATAGGCGGGGTCTAATTGTCGAAGTTCTTCTGCAAGCGCCGTAACCCCCTCGGTGGCGAGCCGTACGGATAGTTTGTTGCGTAGTTCGGGGTTGGCTTGGGGCAGATCGTCCATCCCTTCGCACAGCGCACGAACATATAATCCGGAACCGCCTACTGCCACCACGCAGTTGTGTCGGGCAAAGAGCGTTTCGAGTTTTTTAAGTGCTTGAACCTCATATTCGCCACAATTAAACTCCTCGGTGATGTCATGCGAAGCAATGAAATGATGCTCTGCGGTTTGTAGCTGCTCGGGAGATGGCTGTGCTGTACCGATGGGCATCCCCCGATAGAATTGTCGGGAGTCCATCGATATAATTGGGGCTCCATAGCGACAAGCCAAAAGGATGCTTAAATCGGTTTTGCCCGAGCCGGTAGGCCCTACAACTACTATCAGCCGTTTAGTATTCATCGTCGAAATTATCGTCGCCCTCGAAATCGCTGAATTCATCCATTACCTCGTCGAAAATAGATCCGTCGCCCGATTCTACGTGTTTGGCAGGATCGTATTGGTCGGGGGCTTCGGCTTGTGCATAAATTTCGCGTGGGTAACTGCTGCCGGCCTCGGCCTCATAAGTGCCGGTCAGTTCGAGGTAGTAAGCACGATTGCCAAACATGTCGAACAGATAGATCAGTCGGTCGCGGTTGTTGTGGATGATCTGTCCGAGTACGACCTCCTCCATGGACTGCGGTGCGGTTTCCGAAGAGTCGTCCCCCATATCCATCAAGGTAAATTCGCGCAATTTTTCCCAACGATTATCCGCCGTAAAGAACGATGCCATGCAAGGCTCGTATTCGAGCGATTGGAGAATGAACTCATGAAAATCGAGTAATGACATGTCGTACATCACTTCGTAGTCGCGAACGAAATTGTCGTTCTCGTCACTCAACATTCGGAATCTAAAAACCATGGACATATTTATCTGTTTTTAAGTTTCTATTCGATAGTTTTTGTTATGCCGGTCAGAAATCGGAGAGTATCCTGACCATCCGGCCAATCGGTCAGTTTTGGAGCCTGAGCCTTTCCGAATCCGGCTTTGCGTGAGTGTTGTATGCACTCCGAAACGACGCATTGCAACTCGTCGTCGTGTTCGGCAAGCCATGTTTCGACCTCTGCAAGATTCTGGTAGTGGGTATAGCAGATCGAAGATAGTGCCGTGGGAAACTCTCTTTTTTCCAAAAGTACGGCAGCTCCGAGGTCTCGAAACGGGGTGTCGGTCATCTCCAATATGGCGCGGGTTTGTCGGTAGTTGTTTCGGTATTTTGTGTTTACCGGAGGCATGGATAATTGTAAATCGTATCCTTTCGGAATAAATAACAGCGAAACGTTGCGACATCCCAATCCCGAATAAGCCCAGATATCATCGGACAAACCGATTAATTGATCCTCGGTCTCTTTTCCGGATAATACCGCAACAGACTGCCGATTTCCTCGCAAAAGGGTAGGGATGTCGGCATAATGCTTACGGAAATATCGGTTGGCATTCTCTCCACCTGTGGCAATGACAGCTTCGATCTTTTGCTCCGGATCGTAACGGGATATTTGTACATCGGGGTCAATATCCTGCAACCGATCGATGATAAAATCGGTCAATATGCGATCTTTGCTCGATGGTTTGACGATACATCGGTGGCCACTTGCTATGATGCACAACAGATCGAAGAATCCCACCAACGGAATGTTGCCGGCCATGATAACCAAAATATTTTGTGGTCGGTTGACCGGTATGGCATAATCTCTCAGCCAATTTTGTAATAACTCCGGTTGCAACATGTTATCGACCAACGCATCAATAGCTCTGCCGATTTCATTCAACGTAAACCACCCATTTGCAGAACACGCCTGTTGGGCAACAGCCTGTATGCGTGGATCTCTTTCGAATCCTCGCAGACGTTCGCCCAAAGCGGAAAAAAGTTCGATGGCCGGTTTCATAAGGACAAAGATAATATTTCGTTGCGAATGTAAAAAGATTTCTCCTATTTTTATGCGAAATCAGCCCCGTCGGATTTATCCGATGGGGCTGATCTATCTTCGAGGGACGGATGAAAATCTCCTCGATGGTTGTATGGCAGATTTTAGTTATTCTCCAATTTTGCCGCAACGATCTTACGCAGCAGGGTTTGGTAGCGCGAAGACTTTGTTTTGCGTCCATAGACACTGTCGGTCTTGTGAACCACCACCATATCCAACTCGGGGAAGACGGTAATATACTGTCCCATTGCTCCGTGGGCAGCATAAGCTCCCTTGAATCCGGGTCGTTTTACATCGTAAAGCCACCACATGTAACCATATCCGAACTGACCTTTACGCTGTTTTTTAGGATTCATCTGATTGCGAGGTGTTGAGAAGTCGATCATCTTGCCATGCCAATCTTTTGAGATTATTTGCTTGTCCTCCCATTTTCCTTCACGCAACATCAGGTAACCGATACGAGCCATGTCGCGGGTTGAAACGTAGATATGGTATGCAGGGTGAATCGAGTATTTTTTCTTGCCTCCGTAGCGTTGATTTTTGATATCCCAATCTTGGAAACCGAGCGGTTTGGCCAAATCCTCTTCCAATGCTTGATATACGCTCTTTCCGGTCAACTGCTCGAAAACCGTGCCGGCAACATTGAAGTCCCAGTTGTTGTAAAGGTGGTATGTGCCAGGCTTCTTCGAACCGCGAGCCGGTACATTCTTGGGATTGTCGAGCGAGCTACCTGGGTTGGATGCTGCGTGATAAACGCCCGAACGAGCCTGAATCAAGTGAAGAATTTTAGCTTTCTGCTCGATGGGAAGCAACCCTCCGTGGTCGGTGATGCCTAACTCGCCAATGGTTTTATTCAGATCAATAGTGCCATTCTCGACATACTTGCCATAAAGCATGGAGAGAACACTCTTGCGGCACGATGCGATGTAACTGATGCGCTCAACATTGCCAAATTGATAGATGCATTCGCCACCAACGATGACCATCAAACCGGTGGTTTGCATTGAGTCGATGATGTACTTGCGCAACTCTTTTATCTTCTTGTCGTTGAAACCATACTTCGACGGGCGAGCTTTCGGCCAGTTTTCTCTGGCTTTCGGGTAGATTGCTTGTGCCGAAACTCCTGTGATGCCGGCAACAAGAAGAAGAGTCAATAATAATTTTCTCATAGTGGTTTTATTTTTAGGATTAATTTGCTTTCAGGTTTGTTGAACCTGGTATTAAGATTCGGCAAATATAAGATTTTTTATTGATATGTTTACTGTTTTGTATTTATTTTTGATTTGTAATATAGACCGGAATGAGCTATTATGTTGGCTAATATGTTGATTTTTATGTCAATAATATAGTGTGATAATGATTTGCAGTCACAATGAAGTTTATGGGATTTTGTTTTATGTAGGAGTGGGGGAGTCGCAAAAAAATGAGCGGGATCGAGTCTTCCCGCTTTTAATTACGTACCTTCTCCCGCAAATCAAGGATACGCTGTTGTTGCTTCGTGAGCTTCTTGGGCTCAGGGTTCTCTCCATCTGCTATATTCTCAGATCGTAACGAGAATGATGGCCGTGCTATATCTCCTCCTCGAACTCCACCCAGCGATCTGTTTCCGTTGCCGGAGGTTCTTACACCGCTTGGTTTAACGCCCATCTCTGAGATTACTCCGGATGTTGTCGCAATAGCTCCTCTGTGCGTTGCGTCTGTCGCTCCGTCACTCGCGATGGAAGAAAATAATCCACGATCAGACGGGGCTTCTGTTTCTCTTGTTCCATATTTATAGTATTTGAAATTCAGCACTATGACGCAACTCTCTGAGGTCGAGGATTCCCTCCTTGTAACCTACTTGGGATTTGCCATAAATCGAGGTGCAAAAGTTGCCTCGGCGGTGTGATATATATGAAGCAGGGTGAGCCATATCGCCTTATGGAGAGTCGTATGCTTCGGATTCTAAAAGGCTCTTTTTGGCTGTCGGTGGATTTGATTGAGTATGTGCTTTCGGAGAACGAGTCGCTCTATGTCGGTCAGAACTCCATTGTGGAGATAATTGACTATTCCCCCGCCACCATTGTTGACATTTTGGGCTTTACGCTTACCACCGATGATGACAATATAAAGCGAGTCTATAAGTTGGGCGCAGAGTGTGCGGAGTGGATTGAGGAGTACTTTCGGTTGATATACTCCACCGCGCAGGCGTAACCATTCGAGAATAGGGGCGTTCGCCATTTGTTGCTCTCGTTGCATGCTCGGATTGTCGATAACCCATTCCTGCATAATAACAACGAACCGACTCACCCAAAGGGATGAAAAGAGGTGATGTTTCACTCCTTTATTGAGCTGTTGAACTCCTCTTCGGGTAAGCATGAATTACCTTTTTTGCCGAGCGACTGGATAAACCGCGCCATCGTCTTGCAGGCAAAACTGCTTTTGCGCAATCGACAACTAACCATTGAGCAGATTGCCGAGGAGTTGAACTTCTCTACCTTGCCCTATTTTTTTCCGTTTTTTCAAGCGCGAAGTCGGCATAACCCCTACGGAGTACCGAAAAAATATGTAACTTTGTGGGAGAAGGTGGCATACATCTTGAACGAATTAGCAATAACAAAACCAGAGTGAAATATGAAAAAGATTGTGATTGTGGACGGTGGTCCGCGAAAGAATATGAACACCGCGCAGATGTTGCAGCAGGTGGCGGAGGGAGCGAAGTCCGTTGGCGAGGTTGAGGTTAAGACTGTGCGACTATATGACCTTGATTATAAGGGATGTATGTCGTGTATAGCTTGCAAACTTAAAGGCAAGGCATCGAACATTTGCCGATTCAAAGATGCGCTTTCGCCCCTCTTGGAGGAGATTGCCGAGGCGGACGGATTGGTGCTCGGCTCGCCCATCTACTTTGGCGAGGTGACGGGCAAGATGCGTGCCTTTTTGGAGCGTCTGGCGTTCCCGTGGCTCTCGTACAACGATTACAGCCTGACAGCCCCGAAGCGTATGCCGGTGGTGCTTGTCGAGACGCTGAACGGCACACCCGATCGCAATAACAGCAACCATTTCGGCACGATGGAGTGGTGCCTCACAACGGCACTTGGCGAGCCAGAACGCATCATCGGCTACAATACTTGCCAAGTTGCTCACTACGACCGCTACGAACTTGGCAGTTTCTCCGAGGAGGCAAAACACGCCTGGCGCGATGCCCATTGGCAGGAGGATTTGCAAAAGGCCTACGATGCAGGTCGCAAGATGGCGGAGTGAGAGTGAATTAAAAGTCTATTTTGTCGTTACGCTTGCCCTCAAAATGCTCATTTACAAATAGTAAACTCCGCTTTTTTGGGCTTCGCAGGCCTAAAATTACATCTTTTTATTCACTCACCCAAAGTGATGATGGCTGCGATTATGAGATAGAGAGAAAAAGTTTCGGCTTTTTCTCTTTTTTATTGCCGATTGTCATAAGTTGTCAAAAACTCGGGGTTACTTTGTCGCAAAGTAACCCTTAAATTTGTTTGTTATGTCACTTTGGGATTGGCTGCTTGCAGCGTGGATTTATGAGGAACTGTTCGATGAAGATTCGCGAATAATAGGTAGTGCGATAACAATCGTGACTATAATTCGTCGTACGACTACGATGAGTATGAGGATTTTTGATTTTTTGTACCTTTACACACAAATAACTGGAATATGGACTTGAATATATACTACAATAATAAGGTTTTATCGGCTCAAGAAAGAGAAGAGTTTAGGATTATGTCCGAAGAAACCATTCGTGACTTTTCAGAATCGATAGATGGTTTTTATGAGTTGTCACAGAAATTCAAACCTTCACAAAATAAAGAACTTCTTACGACTCTGCCCGTCAATAGTGTTGTCGCTGCATGTAAACCAATCAAGAAAAGCATTAGCTCTATTATTGGGATAGTGTTTTGCTAATATCTGCACACACTCGTTGTCAAGAGCATCAGCAGTACGCTTCTTGCCATCGGGAGCCTCGAACTTGAAGTCGTGAGTGATACTCACGAGTTGAATCCCATCGGCTGTCAGTTTCTTTTTGAGCCAACGCCAATAGTTACCCGCCTTGACATAATCCGTTTCATCATTGATTGCACGAATTATATCAATAGCCGAGAACCACCATTTTGATTGTTTTTCATCCCAAATAGCTCGCACCTCACGGTCCTTATAGAATCGAATGGATATTTTAGTCATACAATCTTAAAATTTACTTTGTTATGAGTTTTTTATCATTCTTTGTCTGCTCAAAGTCAGAGTAGATTGGTGATATGTTATTATATTCAGTTATCCTGTCCATTATTTTGTAAATCCAATGTAAGTGGTCTTCGTAGGGTGTACTCGTAGAAATTTATCGTCTTTATCTTCTTTATATGAAGAGATAAATTTAATTTGCATCAATGCATCCAAAAGATTTCTATGTAATACATCATTAGGTAATAATGGTTTTTACTTTTCTCTCCAACCTCTATGTATGAATCTCCTATATCGTCAAGAAGTTGCCTAATTACATTGTGATCATGACAACCATTTTTTACAATAATCACTATCAATTCAAGTTTTTTGTTGATATCACTAGACACTTTTACCAAATCTACTAATGAATCATTAGTAAGATTAATCTTTTGTTTTTTACAGAATGTATCAATAACAATATTTGCAATGGATTGAGAACTCTGTATTATATCAAATGGGATTATTCCGATAATATTATATTTCTCATCTATAGAGAATACACCACTACTTAGAATTTCTTGAACATTCCTATTATTAAGTTATATTCCCAATCCAGTTGTTGCATAAAAGCTTTTGAGTGAAATGAGATATACTCCGCTAATGCATTAGTTTTGTTAATTTCTACTAAAACCTGCTGACTAAATGGAACCCTTCCGCTACTAATAAGAATGCTTAATCTTTTGTGCTCTAAATCTGCCAAAAGATCTATTTGAGGAAATTCACCAGCGAATGATGGTAGTAACTTCTTGTAGTTCTCAATACTTAACTGATTATATCCGAATAAATCAACATATAGATCAGTTGTATTAAATGATACAGGGCATTTTTCTTGTGATAATTCTTCCGCATAATAATTTTATAATCGTAGAGAATATCTGGTATATCTTCCTTACAACTACTAAAGTAGAAGGAAATATTATCCCAAGTAGGCAACACTATTCGTGTTTCAATAGCAATGTCGTACAATGCAGAACTTACTATTCCACTAAAATCTTCAACACGATTTATTGCCCCAGTTAGATACTGTTTTTTAACATTAGTCTCTATGTCATTAGAATTCAATATGTATAGAATGTTCTCAACACTATCATCCTTATTTGTGTTTTTAAGGACTTCTATTACAGCAGATATATTATTATTCACATAGCCTATAAAATTCTCATTATTTGTTTGTTTAATACGGGTGTAGTTTAAGCTTTCTTCAGTTATCGTTATATCACCCGCACAAAGATGTTTGGTTATAATAACCAGATTGCTTAAATTAATCTCGTAATTGCTATTCTCAATTACATAGTCCAATAAGTCATCCGAGCCATAGCAAAGACTAGTAAAATCGCTATTCTTTGCAAGTATTAAAGCTCTATCTAAAGAGATGCCATATATGATTAACCAAGAATTCAAATTTGCCATTAAGCCATTTTTGTACCTCATCATCAAGATTGATACAATATCGAAGATATGCTTCTATTAGTTTTCCCCTCTCCTTAGCATTGCTCCAACTAACGATATTATTCCAAGCTTTTGTATTCTCTATATAATGTTCAAATACTCTTTGACATTGTTTTCCTTCAGTATGGTATTGAGCCAAGAACTGAAGAGGAGCCATATCACGCTCCAAGCGTGACATAATATGCTCAAACTTATCCTTGTATTCATCAGCGGTTGCAAGATAGTCCAAAAGTTCTATATTGAGAATGGCATCACTCTCAAACATATACTCTTTTAACTCCTTTACTACATTTTTTATTCTATCAATATGGTAGTCGTATGGCTGCTTAATTTGTCGTTTAATATTAAGCAAGAACTCTCGATCTTCCAAAGACACCATCTCTGGATAGAAGTATGAAATGTAGTCATAATAGTCCTCATCGATATATCCAAGTCGCAAAAAGACATCCTGCATATCCGATAGCCCTATATTTTTATAGGTTTTTGTCTCTCCTAAATCATATTGTCTAAGTAGTTCACTAATGCGTAGCGACTTGATTTTTAGTTCATCTTCTCGGATTTGTTTTTCTTGGGCTCTTATTGGGGCATCACCAGCTTTTTGCAATTGTTCTCGCTCAAAGTATCGATTTCTGTTAAAGAACGATTTCAGACCACCATTGTATGTAGATGGTGAGTAATAATTACTGCTCCCATAATTACGGTATTGTATAGATGTCATTGCAATGAGTTTCTCAAATAATGAGTCATTGTCAGAGATTTGCTCTAAAGAGTAATTATTATTCTCTATAACTATACTACTTAATTGAGGAATGTTGTTGCTACGCCATTTATATATATAGGCACAATAATCTCAGTTCTTTAATACTTAAATGTAGGTTATTTAGGAATGTCTGTTTATTCGCCTCCAACTCTTTTTTCCTTCCTTCTATTTTCTTCAGTGCCTCTTGGATAAATGCTCGTTTACTGCTAAGGCATTGATAGACTTTACCATTTCTACGATGTAACAGCGCAAAATCCTGAGGATAGTAATTTTTATATACTTATCATCGCAAGAAGTTTTGTCTTACTTAATTGTGCCCCATTAGTAGTGCATAGCTTATCTCTGTATTGCTTATATTCATTCACAATATTAGTTAGAATACGCATATCTTGTATAAAGAAAGCCATTTCTGATAGGTCATCATCCGAAATGCCATCTTCACAATCATTTGCCTTAAGGGCGGCCTTTAGTTTATCCTTAGAGTTGGATGGATTGATAACAGGTATAATAGTTATGATATAGTCAAAGAATTTGGTCCTTTCCTCATCTTTAAATATGTCATCTTTTACAGCATATACGAAAGTAATGTGTCTACCAACAATTTTTGACTCATTTATCAGTTGGTTCAATTCCCGAAGTTTCAGAAAGATATTAGGTGTGCCAAACCTATCTAGGTCCTCAATAATAACGACATCGTATGGGGTTACTTGAAAGAAGTATAGAATCTCATCAAGATGCCTATTAAATATAGAATTATTCTCAACAACTTCTATCTCCGCATCTTTCAGATTTAACTTATTAAGTTTTGAATTGCTATATGATCTAAATACATACCTTATGGCAATGAATAGCATAAATAATAACCATCCAACCGCAACGAAATCGAATACCTCATTCCATGTCTCTCTCCAGCTGAAAAAGTTATATATACTATCTACCCTTGCAAAACTAGGCTCAAAAAGTATAAAGAAACATATTAAAGAAAATATGGCATATGATGGATATTTGATTAATTCCCATTTTGATAAATGCACAATTCTTCTAAAACGAGAGTTGGGAACGGTCTTCGCTTTTTCACGGTAAATGAGTTGTTGAAGGATACTATATTCAATCTTTCGATTTAGATTTTCTATTGGATCTCCGTGAACTTTACCATTATATGTAAAATCTTTCTTTGACGGTTCCTTATCCTCAGAAACTTCTTCTGTATCTTCTGATTGATCATTTTGACAATCATCTATCTTCTCGTTATTTGCTTGCAATGTCGCTAGAATATAGGTAGATAATTACGGCCCTTAGAAAAATCTTTCATAAGAGTTACAAGCACAGAACTCTTGCCAGAACCAAATGGTCCAGTAAGGGCTACATTCCTTATTTTGTACTCTTCTGCAGATGATAGAACTTCATTTAGTTCTTGAACCGATTTGTATGATTCGGGGTCATCTACTTTATCTAACTTCCTGGGTATTAATGCATCTATAGCCATATTTGCTTAATTGTGCTTCTTAAAATTCTCCACTTGCTCCATCACCTGCTCGAATACTTCGTCATTATACTGTGGCGGATATCCTGCTTTAACCAAACAAAAGAATATCTTTTGGTTCAGTTCGGCCCTAACATTAGTATTATTCAGCCAATCGGTAAATGACGACTGTACATCAATGAGTTCCTTAATCTTCTTTGCGAGAGTTTTACACTTATCATTGATAATCAAACCTCCTATATTCTTGTCTTCTCCATACTCAAAGTTATACTTATCTCGCAAATGTATAAGTATGTCATAGAAAGCTTTCTCCTCGAAGGTCAATCCTAATTTGCGAAAACTCTCTTTATTCTCACCTAATCCAGCAAGGATGTCAAGAGCCTGTTGAGTTGCATTCTTAATAATTTCATCTATTGCCTCATTTTGAGCCTGCGAGGCCTCTTCGGGAGTTAGCTTTGCTCTACGGTTGTGATACTCCTCAAGAGTCTTTTTCAACAACTCTTCATATTTCTCTGCTGCAATTTTATTGGTGTTCTTGTACTCCTTGATAGACTTGCGAAGTAACTTAACAAGAACCTCCAGTTTAGTCGCAGGTAATTTAATGTGATCGAGCTGTGCCACGAACTCTGGACTAAATATATTCTCTTCAACGTCTGTTTCAAGAATATTAACTACAGAGTTGCATTTTAGAGCCTCTGCAACCATCTTTTCTACCGCTCTATTCATACTTTCGGCATCATGCTTATCTCCTGATGTCTTTCGTATATACGAAGCAACAGCCATAAAGCACTGTGACAGTGATAACATTTCATTGTCTAACACATTGGCTGGTTGGCAAACATCGTAAGCCGCTCGAAGTCGCTTTACATGTGCAAGGAAGAATGTTTTGGCTCCAACTAATTTGGGCTTATTTGTCCCTTGCTCTGATGCTACATTAAGTTGCTGTGTAAGTGTTATAATATAATCTGCCGCAGACGATAAACACTCCAATCGCTCTAATGGCTTCGCCTCAGGATTGGTAAATGGAGATATGTCAAATCCGACAAAGAGTTTCTTCAATATATCCAATTCAACAATCAAAGCCTCTAACGCTTGTTGAACATCGTCTTCACTAGGGCCAAAAGTACCACCGCCATTACCTTTGCCACCACCGTATCTACCCATTGCTTCCATCATATTATCATGGATACCGATATAATCGATGATGTATCCATACTCTTTATGGGGATATTTACGATTTACACGACTAATGGTCTGTATCAAAGTCTGTTTTTGTAGTGGCTTATCATTGTAGAGATAAGTTAGGCAAGGTACATCAAAACCTGTAATCCACATATCTACAACAATGACTATGCGGAAGTTAGAATGCTCCATCTTGAAAGCATCGTCCAACTTTTTAATGCGAGATTTCTCCCCAAGATAGTCATACATCTCTTTGGGATCATTCTTGCCCCGTGTCGCAACCATTGCTATTGTTGGCATCAATGGTAACTTCCTCAATTCCTCGGCGGTTCTTTGAGTATCATCTGGCGATTTCTTCTCCTCAAACCACTCTGGCTTCAATTTCTTGAATTTGCTGAGTAATCTGTATCCAATATAACGCTTACTACAAACAATCATCGCTTTTTGTACAACATCAGCGTTGTTTTCGCAAGCATTCGTGTAATGGTCGATAATATCTTTGGCAAGTCGTTCCAGTCGTTCATCATCTGCTAAAATAACCTCCATCGCACTCATTGCCTTCTTGCTTGCCACAACATCATCTTCAGTCGCACCCTCTTCTGCGCACTTTTTATAGTATGCATCAATCTCCTTAACCTTTTCGCTGTCAAGTGTAACCTTTGCAATGCGGGGAATATACTTCAGAGGAACTGTTATCTCATCGTCAACCGCCTGTTGCATTGTGTATTGGTCTACAATGTGACCGAATACCTGAATAGTTTCATCTATTGGAGTACCCGTAAATCCTACGAAAGTAGCATTCGGGAAGGCGCAACGCAGATGTTCTGCGTATGGTTTTGTAATAAATGCACCCAACTCTTCTTCACTAAGAGTATCTTCTGCACTCTTCTTGTCTTTGATTTTTAGCTGCTTATTGAGTCGTATTTGTGTGCGGTGAGCTTCGTCCGAGAAGCAGATGATGTTTCTGCGAGTGTTAAGTTCTCCAATCTCTTCGCAGAACTTCTGAATGGTACAAATAAAGAAGCCTCCGGACTCTCTCATTGAAAGCTCGCTTTTCAACTCTGCTCTATCTGCAATCACTTTGGCTGCTCCAATGGATAGAAACTCTTCCGAACGAAGGAATAGTTTCCCTGCTTGTGTTTGCAGGTCATCGCGGTCAACAATCATCACAATTGTAGGCGATCCCAACTCGTCACAGCGCAACGATAGTTGTCGAGCAAGGAACATCATTGTATAGGTCTTACCACATCCCGTAGCACCGAAATATGTACCACCCTTGCTGTCTCGCTCTATAAATGCTGTGCGCACACTCTCACGAAGCATTCGGGTTGCAAAGAATTGAGGGTAGCGACATACAATCTCCTCTTCTTTTGCGAAGTCCTTATCTGGGAAGTATATATAATCTCGTAAAATCTCCAAGAAGCGATTGGGTTCATAGACACCTCCGACAATTGTTTTCACTTGGTCAACCCCTCTTTGAGCTGCTGGGTCTTCGTTATTGACCTTCTTCCACGCATAGTAATGTTCGTATGGAGTGTAAGTCGTACCCAGTTTAGTGTTATTGACCGTTGCATCGCTAATACACGACAGCAGGCAGTAACGGAGCAAATGCGGAATATCTCGTTTGTAACGAATGTGTATTTGCTCATAGGCATCTGCAATTGTAACATTGAAATCTGTCGGATTCTTAAGCTCGAAAATACAAAGCGGAATGCCATTCACAAACAACATTACATCGGGTATGCGAACATCTGTTTTAAGCCCATAACCAACCTCAAACTGATTTACACAACGATAGATGTTGTTATCATTTTGTGGCTCAAAGTCGAGATACTCGATGTCGAAGATCTTGCCATCTGCGTGGCGTGTATAGCGATAGCCTTCTCGCACCAAATAATAAGTATTACGAAGCAACTCAAAGTGGGTTTGACCACTTGTGTGTCGCAGGTGGTTGATAATCTCCTCCGTGTCATCGCTTGTGAGCTCCGAATAACGACTCTGCAAATATGCTTTTAGGTCGTCTGTAAGCAACACTTCACGATTGTTTCTTGGGATATTACCTCCGTATGTATATTGCCAGCCTTGCTCCTCCAAAAGTTGAATTAAGGCTTCTTCGTAATCGCTTTCGTAATACTTTCCTATCATAACAGTAGTTGTTTATGAGTTAGCGGCTCTTTGTACCAATGCAGGGCAAAGTGTTTTAAGTCTCTCTCTTGCCTCTGAGGCTATCTTCTTTGCCTCTTCAAGGCAGTTATATAAATTTACAATAGATTGTTGTATTTCAATAGGAGGAATAGGAATTTTATATTCACACAAATTCTCTTCTTGTAAAAACTCATACGCACTACCTACCGACTTCCAATACACATATCTTCCAAATTCCCTTCTTTTTACCCAGAGAAAAACATATTTAGGTAGTAGAATAGATGTTTTACAATGTTTGATCTCAAACGCATTATACACGGGCGAGACGACACAATCTTCACCTTCTCTATAAGCTATCGCAACATTTTCATTATTTAGTTGCGTACAATATGCAAATTGTCCTTTTCTAACTATGATTCTGGAAGATAGATCAGAGTTAGAACGCTGTGGAGTAATAAATTCTTTGTCGATATTGATACCTTGTTCTAGCGTTATTGTACATTCGGTATTTTTTTCTTTATATATGTCTATACATTCTCCCAACTCAACTTCGGGATACTTGGTTTTGCAGTCGACAATAAAGGCTTCGCAGGCTTTGCTTAGTGGCTCGATTAACGCCTCATTCTGCTCGGCAAGAGCTTTCAATCCATTGTAGGTATCCACCAACTCCTGTTGCACCTCAATCGAGGGCAGAGGAATTTCGGTACGAAAGAGCTCACTCCAATCAAAGGTCTCCCTCGCACTTCCCCAAGAGTTAAAACGCGAATAACGATCAAATTCACTGCGACTCAATATAAGGAAAAGGTAGTCTGGTAAAAGAATATCAATGTTTTTGCTCCTAAAAGTGGTGTAGATTGAAGAAATCAGTATAGATGACTCTGTGGTGTTTAATGCAAGTGCTATTTTATCTCCACGACGCGATGTGTCTGCAACATAAGCAAATTCCTGTGGGTTTACAATCTTATATGAGGTTAATGAAACTCCATCCATATTTGCTTTTGTCGCTATGAACTTTTTATCGGTACTTATACCACGCACATCATCGAGAGTGTATTTACCCTCGCTGTTTCGCTCATCGCAGAGTTCGATATAATCTCCGAGTTTTACCCAGTTTGTCTGCACACTACTTGCACTCATAATTTCGCTTATTTATGAGGTTTACAATTACTTTCAGCATCACATCCTTTTCATCGGCTCGGCTCTCGGCAATCATCAAAGTAAGGGCAACCAAAGCACCATCGCTAATACGCTTTGTTCCATTAGGATTATACAAAATGCCATTATTCTGCATAAACCAGAGGAACAAGGTAGCCGCAATACGTTTATTGCCATCAACAAAAGAGTGGTTCTTGACAACAAGATAGAGCAACATTGCCGCTTTCTCCTCTACCGAAGGGTATAGTTCTGCGCCATCAAAGGTCTGATATATCTGCCCGATAGAACTTTTGAACGAGCCATCCTTCTCGCTGCCAAACAATGAACTGCCACCAAACTTCTCTTTCAAGGTAGTAATAGTATTCATTGCGCTCTCATAGGTAGCACGAAAGTTCTCCTCGGTGGTCGTATGCTCAATGATCAGTTGTTGATAGTCGTAGCGGTCAAGGGTGTCGAGTGCATAAGTGTAATCGGTAACGACATTTACAAGTTCGCGGCTATCGCCCTCGAGTAGCTCTTTTTCGTTGTTGATGGTGCGACCTAACAGATATACCAACTGACTCAACTCCTCATACTTTTGAGCAGAGAGTTGATTATTGATGGCATAACCCTTCACAAGGTAGTCTTTGAGTACCTTGTTTGCCCACTGTCGGAATTGAACACCTCGCTGGCTCTTGACACGATAGCCAACCGAGATAATGACATCGAGAGTGTAGAACGCCACGGGCTTATCCGAATGAGCAAGACGCAAAAAATGCGTGTTGCTTTCTTTATCTACCTCGCAGTCCAAGAAAACATTATTGATGTGTTTTCGTATAGTTTTTTCGTCTCTATCAAATAAGACTGCCATCTGATTGGCACTCAGCCAAACAGTTTCATTCTCCATACGGACATCAATTTGAGTCTGTCCGTCGGCAGTCTGATAGATGATTATTTGGTCATTTGCACTCATAACCCAACTGTTTTAGTGCATTGCGCAAAGTCTCGTCATTCTCCTTTTGGCGTTTCAATAGGTCTGAAACGGTTGATGCGGTTTCAGTAAGTACCTTATTGTAGTCGATATCCGAATCTCTGTCAACAAACTCGATATATCGGCTTGGAACAAGCGAGAAGCCATTCTTTGCAATTTCACTAAACTCTACGGAACGATATAATTCGGGTTCAGCATAATCACATCCGAGGGTCTTTTCTGCTTGCCATTCAAAATAGATGTTTGCAGCTCGTTGAATCTGTATCGCATTTAATTCCACCTTCTTCTTCTGTTCGCCCTTGACAGGATTTTCGGTCCACTGGCGAAGGTCCATAAAGAGAATCTCACGCTCGCGGTTGCGCTGCTTACGGTCGTGCCATACGCCACCCTTCTTATTCTGGTTGAGAATCCAGAGCGTAACAGATATATCGGTAGTGTAGAACAACTCACGAGGCAACACGATAATAGCCTCAATCTTGTCATTCTCGATCAACTTCTTGCGAATCTCAATAGTATCGCTATCGCCCAATGCTCCGTTGGCAAGCAAGAAACCTGCAACGCCCTTGACTGGGTTAATCTTCGATAGCATATGGAGAATCCACGCATAGTTGGCATTACTTTCGGGTGGCAATGCGTAGTCAGACCAGCGAGCATCGCTGCTTAGAGATGTGTCATACCACTTCTTCAAATTGAAAGGAGGGTTAGCCATAATATAGTCAAAGACCAATCCCTTATGCATATCGTTGGTGAAGGTTGAGGCATTTTTGCTCCCAACATGGTGAGAGATACCACGAACAGCCAAGTTCATCTTGGCAAGACGATAGGTCGCAGGATCACTCTCCTGACCATAGACATTGACTGTCTTAATATCTCCGCGTTTTGCTTTTACATATTTTGCACACTGCACGAACATTCCACCAGAGCCACAGCAAGGATCGTAAAGAGTGCCATCGAATGGCTCAATGAAAGCGGCAATCAACTCTACAATGTCGTGTGGAGTATAGAACTCACCATCCTCCTTTGTTGCATTTACTGCAAACGACTTTAAGAAGTACTCGTACACACGACCTATTAAGTCTTTTTCCTCTCCGAAGACTTTGTGAGATATCTTGTTAATCTCATCAACAACTTTTTTGATGACATTGGCTTCGAGGTTGATAGAAGTAAACAGACCTAAACGCACACAGCCTTTGAGGGCATCGCCACTATCATCAATGGCTTGGAGTGCATCATCCAATGCCCCATTAAGTTTGGCTGCTGATATATTGATAAGATTACTCCAACGGGCTTGCTCTGGTACATACGCTATATTCTGATAGCGAGCAGGACTATTGAGGAATGCTTCAATTATAGCCTCATCAGTAATGCCATTTCTTACGCACTCCTCGCGCATTGCAATCTGTGCATCCTCGAATTTCTCTCCGATAAAACGCAAAAATACGAGCGTGAGAAGCAAATCACGCTTATCATTGAGTGTCGCATTACTTCGCAGATAATCGCGACAATTAAACAGTATTGATTCAAGATTGAGTTTCTTATCTTCTTTCTTGGTTTGTTTCTTTGCCATAACTCTTATTCTTCAACTATTTTATATCCCAATATGGATTTTGTGGGTTGCAATTCTTCCTCTGAATCAACATATACAATTTTCGTCTCCTCTTCAATTTGGTTTATAACCTCTATTTCGGTAATACCTTCTTTTTTATAACCATTCGATAAGAATATCCACCCTAATTTAACTTTATTCGTATTTATCTCGGTTAATACATGAACAGTAAATGTTTGTGACTCTTCTTGAACTAATTTTGTAATCTTAGGTCTAAACTCTACCGCATTATTATATGTCTTAGAGTAAAATAATTCTCTATCATTATCAATTCTACTATTTATGTAAGCTCTTTCAGATGGATTAATTAGAGGGTCATTGCAATAGCTATTACCTATGTCATAATCATTAATGCCATCAATAAAACCTACTGTCAAGTGATAGTCAGATAATACAGTGGAGCCAATGTTTGTAATCCTAAATTTAATTTTACACCAACTATAGTTCGTTTTTGACGGTACACGCAATGACATTAAATTCCATGAAGAGCTTTTCGTTTGCTGCAAAATATCAAATAACTGTTTTTGTGCAGGGTCATTCCTGTGAGGGTGCAATTCATATCTTGTTGTTGTCAATTTAATAGTCGGTGTTAATTTAAAATCTTTACCAATGATTTGAATGTCAACATCTGAGTTGTCGATGTATTGGCAATCATTTATGTGCCAATTATAAGTATCGCGATTCTCAATAAGTTTATCTACTATATCCTCCCATGAAAATACCTCTATAGCAAAGCCTCCAGCCTTTTGACTTTCTATATTCTTTAAGCGTATATACTCCTCAATTTTTGCATCTTTAACAGCAGTTGTGGTAAAATAAAATCTCGCTAATTGAGGCCTGAAATTCAGAGCCTTTTCTATCTCTTCATCAATCTCTTTTATCGTTAACTGAGAGTGAGTATAACTATCTTTGCCCTTACATTGTATACCATAATATTCAAGTCCGTTATTGGGTGCACCGTAAACATCTACTCCACATTGATTTTGCCCAGAACGTCCATTTTTCTTAATAGTATCTTTACAACACCAAATCTCACCCCATAACTTTTTACAGAGCGTTTCAAAATCCTGCCAATTGGCAGGTAGTTGTATTTGAGTTGGCGATTTCATTATTTATTACTATCAATTAGTTCTTTCGGATCCACATTCAATATCTTAGCTATCTCGAAGAGAACTTCGAGAC
>CAZGPA010000016.1:0-39486 GCA_964527525.1 uncultured Alistipes sp.
AAGCCGTGGAGTGGGCCGTAATGGAGCCTCAACGGATCGAACGGCTGGCACTGATCGCCACCGATGCAAAGGCCTCTCCGTGGACCATTGCCATCGACGAGACGCAGCGTATGGCCATCGAAGCCGATACCACCTTCGGCGAGGAGCGTGATGATGCCGGCATAGCCGGATTGGCCGCTGCTCGTGCCATCGGATTGTTGACCTATCGCGGGACTGAGGGCTACAACCTCACGCAACAAGATCGCGAGGAGATGCCGCAAGTACATCGGGCTTCGACCTATCAGCAGTATCAGGGTGAGAAACTCTGCCGACGCTACAATGCCTACTCCTATTATTCGATTCTCAACGCTTTCGACACACACAGCGTCGGTCGCGGACGAGGAGGAGTGGCTGTGGCTCTTGGCACCATCTCGGCTCGCACCATCGTAGTCGGCATCACCAGCGATATCATTTTCACCCCGAAAGAGATGCGTGAGTTACAAAGCATGATCCCCAACAGTCAATATTTCGAAATCGACTCTCCGTTTGGGCACGATGGTTTCTTGGTTGAATATGAGCAACTCAACAGCATCCTGATTCCCTTTATGAACTAATAATAGAAGAAGTATATATGGCACAAATTAAAATCGGACTTTTTGGATTCGGCGTTGTCGGCCAAGGCATTTTTCAGGTGATTCAACGTGCAAAAAATGCAAATGCTGAGATTGTGCGTATTTGCGTACGCTCGTTAGACAAGCCCCGCAAAGTAGCTGCCGATCCGGCATTGTTTACCACTTCGGCAGATGATATTCTCAACGATCCGCAGATCAACCTGATCGTTGAAGTGATCGACGATGCGCAAGCGTCGTATAACATCGTTAAAAAGGCCCTGCTCAAAGGGATTCCGGTTGTTTCGGGCAATAAAACGATGATTGCCAATCACCTGCCCGAGTTGATCGAGATTCAGAAAGCCAACAACGTGGCATTGCTCTACGATGCTTCGTCGTGCGGCTCGATACCCGTGATCCGCAACTTGGAGGAGTACTACGACAACGATCTGTTGCTCGAAGTAAAAGGTATCCTCAACGGCTCATCGAACTACATTCTTTCGCGTGTTTTCGACCACAAAGACTCCTATGCCGAAGCACTCGCACAAGCGCAAGCACTGGGGTTTGCCGAGAGCGATCCCTCGTTCGACATCGAAGGTTACGACTCGCTGTTCAAATTGGTGATCATCACCGTACACGCGCTGGGTACTTATGTCGCTCCGGAACGGATTTTCACTTACGGCATCTCGACAATTCACGATTCGGATATTCAGTATGCTCGCGAGAAAGGGGTGAAAATCAAGTTGGTGGCGCAGGTTGTCAAAGTCAGCGAAGAGCATTTCACGATGTTTGTGATGCCGGAGTTCGTTTCGCCGTCAAAATACATTTACAGCGTGGACGACGAGTACAACGGTGTGGTCATTCGCGGCGAGTGTTATGATCGTCAATTCATGTTCGGAAAGGGAGCCGGCAGTCTGCCGACAGCATCGTCGATTTTGAGCGATATTATGGCCCGTCTGCACGATTATCGTTATGAGTACAAGAAACTCAAATACCTGCAAAAACCGGACTACACGACCGATATCATGTTGAAGATCTATGCCCGTTATTCGACAACCGACGTATTGGGCATCTTGAACTTCGAGAAAATTCATGAGCAATATACCGGCGAGGAGAGCAACTATGTGATCGGTTCGATTCGTCTTGCAGAGTTGTTGGAGAAACGCAAGCAACTCTCCGGATCAGATGTCTTCCTTGCCAATATTCCGATCTTCTTCTTGAACAAGGATAATTAGGGAGATACGGTAATGGCACAAAAAAATAGCTGTCTGCATCAAACAGACAGCTATTTTTTATCGATCAAACTATCAACTACTTCGCAGGAGTTTCAGCAGCCGGCTCGGTAGTAGTCTCGGTAGCAGGAATTTCTGCCTGCGGAACGGCCGGAGCATTCTCCATCATGCGCTCTTGCAAGGCTTTGGCATCTTTCGAAGCCTCCGAATCAACCGCCGTATTCGGGGTATCCATTGCAGTTGTGGCAACAAGGCTCAATACCAAGATGGCAATAGCCATTGTCCAAGTAAACTTCTCCAAGAAGTTTGTAGTTTCACGCACGCCCATTACTTGGTTCGACGCGCCGAAATTAGCAGCCATGCCGCTTTTGGGGTTTTGCACCAATACCGCGAGGATGATCAGAATGCTCGCAATAACTATCAGGGCAACGCAAATCGTGTATAACATATCGTTGAATTTTAATTATTGTTTTTCAATTCTCTCAATAATTTCGGCAAAGTAAATACTTTTTTCGGGATTTAGCAAACTTAATTTGCGATAAATCGCCAAAGCCTGCTCTCGAAGGCCCTGTGCAAGATAAATTTCGGCCAACTCCTCGCTGACAAGATCCTCGTCATCCTCCCATTCGGGCGCGATACGCACCTCTTCATCGACCTCGCCCTCGCCGGCCACGATACGCAGATCCTCGGCACACAGAAAACGATCGATCAGTTCGTCGGACGACACCGACAACAACGCCTCGACATCGATCTGTACGGCACGCAACGAACTCTCTTCGCGCCACGGAGCCACAACAGCCAACCGACGATCGCTCTCACCGCTACGCATCTCACGCAGCGTTCGCAAGGGCGCAAACCACTCGTAGCGAGCAACCAGCGTATCGAGCTCTTCGACCGACGGCAACTCCGCACCTCGGCGGAAAAGAGAAAGGTTCAACTCTGCCATAGTACGCTACCAATTCGATGCCGATGCTTGGAAGATATCGGTCACCAATTTATCTACAATTTGCGGGATCAACTCACCCTCGACCTCGGTCAGAAGTTTGGTCGAATCGTAATCCTCGTAGGCCGTAAAGGTCTTATTCCATGAGGCTTTCTCGTCAACGGCATTCTTAAATCGCACCTTGATACGGATCGTCAGACGGTTCAGCAAGGCATAATCGTTGCTTGACACCGACGCCGTGGTCGAGGTATAACTGACGATCTCGCCCTCGAATGCAAAATCACCACCTTCATCCACCTGTTGCAGGCGGGTACGACGCGAAAAAATATCGACCAACGCCTCGGTAAGTGTCGAGCTGAGGATCGGAGAGACCATCGTTGCATTATTCGGGAAATAGGCCACCGAGAAAGTCTTGGCATTAGGCGGAATCGAAGCTCCCGACAACGAATATTTAATTGCCACACCACACCCCGTTGCCAGTAACGAAACCGACAACAAAAGATAAAAGGCAAAAGATGAAAAAAACTTTTTCACAAGGCAAACGGTAATTCTGTAACTATTCTTCTATTCCCAACTCCTTGATCTTTCGATACAAAGTACGTTCGGACATAAACAATTCGGCAGCCGCTTCGCGACGACGACCGTTATTACGACGCAACGCCCGCACGATCTGCTCACGTTGCATATCGGCTTTGGTCTTCTCGCGAGGCTGCTCATCATCTACCACCTCACTCTCGGCATACACCGGATCAGCGGCATACTCTACCCTGCCACTGCCATAAGTGGTCATCTCATGGGTATAAGGCGCAGCCGATGCTGTCGAAGAGGGCAACAAAGCCTTGATATCGTGTAGCGGCTCACGATGCAATCCGGCACTCTGCATCAGCTCTCCGAGCATCCGTTTGAGGTCGTTGATGTCCGAACGCATATCGAACAACACCTTATAAAGCAACTCCCGTTCGGAGGACATGCCATCCTCCATACGACCGGCATCTGTTGCCATAGGAGCACCACCCTGCTGCCGAGGCAGATATTTGGCCAACACCTCGGCCGTAATCACCCGACTCTGCTCGATGGCCGAAATTTGCTCGGCCACATTTTTCAGTTGACGGATATTGCCCCGCCAATAGTAACTTCTGAGCAATTGGCGAGCATCATCATCGAGTGTCACAGCGGGCATACGATACTGCACCGCGACATCCGAGGCAAACTTTCGAAACAACAAAGGGATATCTTCGGAACGCTCGCGCAAGGCCGGAACCGTAATTGGCACCGTCCCCAAGCGATAGAAAAGATCCTCGCGAAAACGACCGGAAGCAATGGCTTGCGGAAGATCGGTATTCGTGGCTGCAACCACTCGGACATTGGTTTTTTGTACTTTCGAAGAGCCTACACGGATAAACTCTCCGGTTTGCAACACACGCAACAAGCGAGCTTGTGTAGGCAACGGCAGTTCGGCCACTTCGTCAAGGAAAATCGTACCCCCATCGGCCTCTTCGAAATAACCTTTACGAGCCTCTAATGCCCCTGTAAAAGAGCCTTTCTCATGGCCGAAAAGCTCCGAGTCGATAGTACCTTCGGGGATTGCCGCACAATTCACGGCGATATATTTATTGTGCTTTCGAGCCGAATAGGCATGGATGACCTGCGGAAAAAACTCCTTGCCCACGCCACTCTCGCCCGTAACAAGCACTGTTAAATCGGTAGGAGCCACACGCAGAGCAACATCGAGCGCCCGATCCAAGAGTTCCGAGGTTCCGATGATACCAAAACGTTGTTTTACTGTGGTAATAGGGGTCATAGTAAAATTTATTCGGGTTGCTATTTGCCGGAATCGTTTGCAGGGGTTGCGTTCGGAACGGCAGGCGTCTCTACGCGTATCTCCTCCTCCAAAATACGATCTTGCCGATCACGCCACAGACCAAATGCAATCGCAGCAACGGCAATGACAGCTGCGATTACAGCCAACAACAGAAAACGATCCATACCCTGTCGGCGAACCGGCCGATCGATATAGCGGTAAGCATTGGTCGTCTTTTGGGGTTTACCATATTTCAGGCCTCGTACATACGGCTCCGGATTTCTCTTGGCCGAGTTGGAGATATGCGGATCTGCAAATGCCGTTTCCACAGCCGCAGTCACCTTCTCGGGGCAAATGGTCTGCTTGGACGTTGTTTGTTTCGAAGTGTCTGCCGCATCTTCCTGCTGTTCCGACGGTGTTGACTCTGCCTCGGGTTGAACAGCCGGCTCCTCGGAGTCGGCAGGATTCGATTCGGCAACCGGCTCGGGCAAAGCGCCATTCACGAGCACGATCGTAGCATTGTTCCCGGCCTTCAATGTTCCAAGTTCGCCCAATCGGAACTCGGCGCCATGCTCTATGGCATGACGCACCTCGAAAACAAAGCGGTCGATCTCTCCGGCAGTCTCGATCTCGTTGAGACCTGCCTCACGCAACAAACCGCGTAATATGCCGTCATCACGTCGCAGCAACTCCGTGAAAACCAACTCCCGCTCGGGCTCTTTCACCAAAAAAGCCCCGAGTTGCGGAACAACGAGTCGCTTGTGCGACTCCAAATATTTCGATAAGACACGAATCAGCACGTTGTTTTCCAGCTTGAATTTCGGCCCAAATTTACCCTTTTTCGAAGAAAAAACCAAAATATGGCATGCTTTTTCAAAATAATCGTACAAAGTATTGGGAATATGAAAAATATTCGCCTAATTTGCATCTTGAAACCGCAAACAATCCGATCGAGCTACTTTACCGATTTTTCGACAATGTAATCGAGTCGGATTTGAAAAACAAAACCGAACGAATCATGAAAGACAAGTACATCGACCTGATCGAACAATCGTTCGATTTTCCGCAGGATGAGTTTTCCGTGGAGGACAACGAGCTGAATTTTCACGACATTCCGCTCATGGAGTTGATCAAACAATACGGAACACCGCTCAAAATTACCTATCTGCCGAAGATCTCCCAACAGATCAACCGCGCCAAACGCATGTTCAACGTAGCCATGGCAAAGGTCGATTACAAGGGTTCGTACAACTATTGTTATTGCACCAAATCGAGCCACTTCTCGTTCGTGCTAGAAGAGGCCATGAAAAACGACATTCATCTCGAAACGTCGTCGGCCTACGATATCCATATCATCAACGCACTGTACGACAGTGGAATAATAGACAAAGACCGCTACATCATCTGCAACGGTTTCAAACGTCCGCAGTATGTAGAGAACATTGCTCAGTTGGTCAACGACGGATTCATCAACACCATCCCCGTATTGGACAACAAAGAGGAGTTGGATCTCTTCGAGGATGCCTTCACCAAGAAGTGTAAAGTCGGCATCCGTATCGCCTGTGAGGAGGAGCCGAAGTTCGATTTCTACACCTCGCGTTTGGGTATTCGCTACAACGACATTGTAGATTTCTACAAAGCCAAGCTCAAAAACAGTAAAAAATTCCAGCTCAAAATGCTGCACTTCTTCATCAATACAGGCATCAAAGACACGGCCTACTATTGGAACGAGTTATCGAAGTGCATGAATGTTTACTGCGAGTTGAAAGCGATTTGCCCCGAGTTGGATAGTCTGAATATCGGCGGTGGTTTCCCGATCAAAAACTCGTTGAATTTCGAATATGACTACGAATACCTTACCGAAGAGATCGTGGCGCAGATCAAAAATATTTGCCAACGCAGCGGTATCGAAGAGCCCAACATCTTTACCGAATTTGGTTCGTTCACCGTAGGCGAAAGCGGCGCGGCACTCTACTCGATTGTCAACCAAAAGCAGCAGAACGACCGAGAGAACTGGTATATGATCGACTCGTCGTTTATCACCACACTGCCCGACACATGGGGAATCAACCAGCGTTACATCATGTTGGCAATCAACAATTGGGACAAGGAGTATCAACGAGTGTTCCTCGGCGGATTGACTTGCGACAGCGAGGATTTCTACAACTCCGAGTGCCACACAAACGCCATCTTCCTACCGAAACTCGAAAAAGGTAACACACAATACATCGGATTCTTCCACACTGGAGCTTATCAAGAGTCGATCGGTGGCTTTGGCGGTATTCAGCACTGCCTGATTCCTGCTCCGAAACACGTGATCATCGACCGTGACTCGGAAAACGAATATTACACGCGCCTATTTGCCAAAGAGCAGTCGTATCGTTCGATGTTGCGCATCCTCGGTTATTAATATAATGGTATAGACACTCGTCATGCAAATCACCAAAGCCGAATTTCGCTGCTCCTCGGAGCGCATCTCTCAGGTTCCGAAAGATGACCTGAAAGACATTGCGTTCATCGGGCGAAGCAATGTGGGCAAGTCGTCGCTGATCAACATGTTGACCGGCCGTTCGGGTTTGGCAAAAGTTTCGGGAACACCGGGTAAAACACGGCTGATCAACCATTTCCGCATCAACGACTCGTGGTATTTGGTTGATCTTCCCGGGTATGGCTATGCGCGGACTTCGAAGAGCATGCGCGACGACTTCGCCAAGATCATTACCGACTACGTATTGCGCTGCGAGAGGATGCACTATCTTTTTGTGTTGGTCGATATTCGATTGGAGCCCCAGAAAATCGACCTGCGTTTTATCGAGATGTTGGGCGAGAACGGGATTCCGTTCGGGATCATCTTCACCAAAGCCGACAAGCTCTCGAAAACACAGGCACAGCGGAGCATGAAACGCTTCTCGGAGACGCTTGCCGAGCAGTGGGAAGAGTTGCCGCCCATGCTTGTCAGCTCCTCGGAGAAGGGTGTGGGACGACAGGAGATTCTCGACTTCATCGGAGGGTGTCTGAACGAGTAGTTCCAAGGTTTTATGCCCACCGAAGGCTATTTCCAGGCTCGAAATGAATAATTTTTAACCGATTGTTGAAAAAAGGCAGGCCTTTCGGTGTATTTTCTCGTCGTATTATCCTATATTTGCACTATCGTAATAAAAACCATCAAACATGGCCATCCATAAAATTAAAATTTTCGCCGGACGCGGTTCCGAGTATTTGGCTACCAAAATCGCGGCAAGTTTCGGCACAACTCTCGGACACTCCGAGGTATTGCAATTCAGCGACGGAGAGTTTCAACCCTGCTTCACCGAATCGATTCGTGGTTGCACGGTATTTATCATCCAATCGACATTCCCGCCCTCGGACAACCTGATGGAGTTGTTGATGATGATCGATGCTGCGCGTCGTGCATCGGCTTACAAAGTTGTCGCTGTCATGCCCTATTTCGGTTGGGCTCGTCAGGATCGTAAAGACCGTCCGCGTGTACCAATCGGCGCCAAGTTGGTTGCCAACCTGCTGATGGCGGCCGGTGTGGATCGCATTATGACGATGGACTTGCACGCCGACCAGATTCAGGGATTCTTCGAGGTGCCGGTAGATGCACTCTACGCCAGCGGAATCTTTGTACCCTACATTCGCAGTCTGAATATCGAGGATCTCTCGATCGCTGCCCCCGACATGGGAGGTGCCAAACGTGCCAACACCTATGCCAAACATCTCGGCACGCCGATCATTATCTCGCACAAGGAGCGCGCCAAAGCCAATGTGGTGGGTAAGATGACCGCCATCGGAGAGGTAGAGGGCCGTAACATCTTGATCGTTGACGACATGATCGACACTGCCGGTACAATCTGTATGGCTGCCGATATGCTGATGGGACGCGGTGCAAAGAGCGTTCGCGCCGCTATCACACACCCCGTGTTATCGGGTCCGGCATACGAGCGTATCAACCAAAGTGCATTGGAGGAAGTGATCGTAACGGATACCATTCCGCTGAATCCCAACAAGGATCTGCACAAATTCACGGTATTGTCGGTTGCCGACATCTTCGCCGATGTGATTGAACGCGTACACAACTATCAAGAGACCTCGTCGATCTTCTTCAAATAGAGATCCCTATCCCCTAATAGAATAAAAAAGAGGCTGTCCAACAAGTAGTGTTGCGACAGCCTCTTTTCGTGGAAGTTGTATAACAAGTGGGATTTCAAGGCTTGCGAAGCCCGAAAAAGCGGAGTTTACTGAGGCGTAAATGAGCATTTGAGGGCTAGTGTAACGCAGAAATCACCTTGTTAGACGGCTTCTTTGTCATATCATCGTTTGAACTGAGCTACTTTTTTGCACTCACTGCCTCTTCTTTGGCAGGAATGAATTTTGCCTCGAAATTGAGCGGGATACGCTCAACAGCACCATCGGCAGTAACTCGCAGCAGACAAGATTCGTTGCGGGCCATCTCCAACCGATAGTTTTGTGCACCGGCGGGAGTGTTGATCGTCAGGTCCCGAACACAGGCATCGCCCTCGAAACCTTGTCCATAACGCAACGGATAACGCAGGTTGCAGGCAGCCGGATTGGCCACGAAAATATAGAGATCCGAGCCATCACGACGGCACCAGAATTCGGGCAGATCCTCACATTCGAGCAACGGTTTATGGGCAAGAGGTTGTGCAGTGTCGGAGGTGACATTCGGCAAGGCCATCAACTCGGCAACCATTGTTTGGTATTCGGCAGATTTGTTGCGCCCGGGTTGTTGGGGAGCCCGCGCCATAACGACCGGAAGCCCCTGCTTGGCCAAAGTCAACACGGAGCGAAGATGCGCAATATCAAGATAGGTAACATCGACAACCAACGTTTTGAAACTCATGGTATTGTAACGCATTTCGCCTTGCTCGACACATGCTGCGGAGAGGACATCGCCATTGACCCATAGAGGTTGGTAACCTTTCAGATATTTGGGAGCATGCTCATAACGCATCTCGTATTTGCCCCAGAACCACGACATCCGCAACGAGTCGGGATACTCACCGCCCATCCACGCATCTTCGGTCGGCAGATAGAGTGCCACATCGGAATAGACCTTTCCACGACGCATATAACTCGAAACGGTGGTCATATAACGATTGAAGTCAGCGAGTTGATCAACAAAGTTGGCATCCGGACCGACATGCACCGAGGCATAGAAATAGTTATCTTTCGACCCTTGACGATTATAGGGCATGCCGTGCCAGAAGATCTGGTTGGTACCATTGGCAAAAAGTGCATCGGCGACCAGACGCATATCGGCCACCTGCTCTTGTTCCTGGTATGGACCTTTACCACCCCACTTACGCCATCCGTAGATGCAGGTAAAGGTTTCGGACGAAACGACCGGATAATCATTCAGTGCAGCGGCCGAAGCAGCAATACGGCCATAATTGGGCTCATAAAGAATAGCCTCGGTTTCGGGGACATCCACCAACATGTTAGCGGCCAGCAGATCGGCAGGAACTCCGCCGCACTGCGCACGCGAAAAACCGCCCGTACGACGGGCATTTTCAGCAAACGGACGATAGAATCCCTCCAACGCATAGTCCGAAAGCACGCACATATAATCGTAGAACAGATCCTCATAGCCGGCCATATAGAGGCTATCCATAAGCGGCTCGATACGGTATCCGTGACGCGCAAAGAAGGTATCGCCAAAGCCCTCGGTCCACAAATTACGGGAATCAACCTCCCACGAATCGACAAAGAGTCCCGAAGGCGATCCTTTGTAAGCCTCGGACATAGCGGCATTTAACTTGGCGGCATAACGATTGAAGGCTGCACTGTCGAGGTGGTTTAAGATATGGCCAACGCGCGGGTGATCCCACGCACGTTTGCGCGTCGGAGGGAAAGAGGTCTGTCCATAGACCCGAGAAGCATCGGCCACCGGAAGATCGGGATCGTTGAACGGCCACATTGTACCATAGGTAAAGTCACAACCCAAGCCCAACGAATCGGCACAACGTTTGGCATAATTCACGGGGGCAGCCCATTCGGGCGAAAGCCATGCCGGCTTTTTGATGGTGGTATCGGCATGCATCGGATAGACCCATGCGATCTCTACGCCGCCAAAGCCCTGCGATTTCATCCATTCGAGTTGGTAACGCACATCGGCAGGGTCGATTTCGGAGGCAAACCACCACCAGCGGGTGTATGGGCGGCTGTCGGCATAAGGTTCGACAACAGTCGTCGTCTTGCAAGAGACGAGCGTCGAAAGCAATAAAAGAGATCCGAAAAGACGAATCCGGAATAAGTTGGCAATTTTCATAGGCTAATAGTTTATTATAAGTTTTACACATCTGAAATCAACCACAATACAAGGATAAGGACAAAGATAATGATATCTCCCGAAAAATTGCATCAAACTCGCCAAAATATAACAATCGCCACTCTCCAATCCGGCAGTCGGATTCGGGCTTTATTGTTTTATCACGATTAAAATCACCAACATAACAAACTGAGAATACAACACCTACAAACCACCTCATCTATTTACGTTGTTTGTTTCATGGATTTTTCGTACATTTGTAAAATATAACGCTCTCCGATTATAGAGACTACTTAAATTAATACACTATGCTTATGAAGAAAACTCGTTTACTATGGACACTTTTTGTTGTCTGTCTGCTTGCACCGATTTCATTGGCAGCAAAAGATTATGTCATCTCCACAGCCAAGACTTCGCTGGTGCTAAGAACCGAGCCCGGGAAACGGGTGAATTTTGTTTATTACGGCTCACGCATTGACCGTGTAAGCGATATTCGTGCGACACGAACAGCCATAAATTGGAATGCCTATCCCGTATTCGGCACCAATTGCCGCGCCGAACATGCTTTGGCCGTCACCCATGCGAACGGCGACCTCTCGTTGGAATTGGAAACCGTAAAGGTAGAGAGCTACAAAGACGAAAAAGACGGCGGCAATGTGGTGGAGTTCCAACTACGCGACAAAGTCTTTCCGTTCTATGTCAAACTCTTCTATAAAACCTATGAAGATTGCGATGTGATCAAAACATGGACCGAGTATTCGCACAAGGAGAAAGGCGATGTCGTATTGCGCAAGTTTGCATCGGCCTATATTCCGATGTTGGCCGACGACTATTGGCTCTCGTATTTGGCAGGACAGCAGAACTCGGAGAGTGACCTCTACGAGGAGCCGATCAACCGCGGACGTAAGATGCTCGGCGATCACGACGGCACACGCAATGCCTTCAAGACACACGCTTCGTTTATGGTTTCGCAGGGTCGCCCCCAAGAGAACAGCGGAAACGTATTCGGCGGAACACTCGCTTGGAGCGGAAATTACGACATCTCGTTTGTGCGCGACTATTCACACGGCAAATTGGAGATTACGGCCGGCATGAATCCGGAGATGTCGCATTACTATTTGAAACCCAACGAGGTGTTCACCACTCCGGAGTTTATCTTCACATACAGCACCGAGGGTAAAAGCGGCGTCAGCCGCCAATTCCACCGCTGGGCTCGCAACCATCAGATCATTGACGGTACGAAGACACGCGACATTCTGCTCAACAGCTGGGAGGGTGTTCGTTTCAATGTCAATCAAGAGGGCATGGATAAGATGATTCGCGGCATCTCCGAGTTGGGAGGAGAGCTCTTTGTGATGGACGACGGATGGTTTGGCGACAAATATCCGCGCAACAACGGCACCTCTTCGCTCGGCGACTGGGTACTCTGCCGCGAGAAATTGCCCAACGGCATCGACGCGCTGATCAACAGTTGCGAGGAGCGGGGCATCAAGTTCGGCATCTGGATCGAGCCGGAGATGGTCAACACCAAGAGCGAGCTCTACGAGAAACACCCCGACTGGGTGGTGCGTCAGCCCGACCGCGAGCCGACCCCCGGGCGTGGTGGCAGCCAGCTGCTGTTGGACATGTGCAACCCGAAGGTACAGGATTTTGTCTTCAAGGTGGTCGATGATCTGTTGCAAAAACACCCAAGAATCCACTACATCAAATGGGATGCAAATTTCTCGGCCAACAATGTTGGTTCGTACTACCTGCCCAAAGATCGTCAATCGCACTTCTACATCGAGTATCACCGTTCGTTGCAAAAGGTTTTGGAGCGTATCCGCGCCAAATATCCGAAAGTGATCATTCAGTTGTGCGCCAGCGGCGGTGGCCGTTTGAATTATGGTCTGCTCCCCTACTTCCAAGAGAATTGGACTAGCGACAACACCGACGCATTACAACGTTTGCAGATACAATGGAGCGTATCGATGTTCTACCCGTCGAATGTGATTGCCGCCCATGTCAGCCGCTCACCGAGCAAAGGTACGAACAATCGCTCGTCGCTGAAATTCCGTTTCGATGTGGCCATGACCGGTCGTTTGGGATTGGAGTTGCGCCCCGAAACATTTAGTGAATCGGAGAAACTCTTTGCCAAACGAGCCATCGAAACTTATAAAGGAATCCGCGACATCATTCAGTTGGGCGACATCTATCGTATTCTGTCACCGTTCGACAAAGAGAATCTCTACTCCACACAGCTCTTTGCTACGCCAAAGAAGGATCGTGCCGTATTCTTTGCGTTCTGTCCGTACTATCGTCGCAACCAACCGACTCCGGCCTTGAAGATGGCGGGTCTCGACCCCAACCGCAACTACCGTATTCGCGAGTTGAATCCGCTCGACCCGCAAAAGCCGGCGTCGATCAATGGCAAGGTGGTCAGCGGCCGTTACCTGATGGAGCAGGGAGTGGTATTACAATGGGAGAAAGGCGATCGCCAAAGTGCCGTATTGGAACTGACAGCCGAATAGTTTACAGAAACAGTTTATCATCAACCGAAGGAGCCAATCATGGCTCCTTCGTTGCTTTATCGTTTTTCAGTCTTTTACACTCACGACGGATGTTGTACCCCATGCGTAAAGTATAGAATGTCAAAGAAATTTCGGGCGTAAGTTGCTATATTTCCACAAAAATTGTAACTTTGGGAAATCTAACCAACTCAAACTTACTGATGAATACCGCTCACACCAAAGTCGATCGTCGTTTGGTACTCCCTGTTCTCATGGGATTTTTCGTGATGGGATTTTCGGACATTGTTGCTCCGATAACCAGCCGCATAGCAACAGATTTCCCCGATAATCAGATGCTTGTCAACTTTTTGCCTTCGATGGTTTTTTTGTGGTTCTTGCTATTGGCTACTCCGGTTGCAGCCGCAATGAATCGTCGGGGTCGTCGCATTACGGCTCTCTGGGGGTATATTTTCACCATTGTCGGGCTGATGATCCCATATCTCGCCGGTGAGCAATGTTCGCTGACGTGGTATTTCATCGGGTTTGCGCTCTTGGGAATCGGCAACACCATTGTTCAGGTAGCCATAAATCCTATGTTGGCGACTATCGCTCCCCCCGACCGAATGACCAACTACCTTACCGCCGGTCAGATTTTCCGCAACGTATCCCTCATGATATTGGCTCCGTTAGTGACCGGATTGGCAGCACTCACCGGATCGTGGCGATTACTGTTGCCCATATATGCCGGAATCACGCTGATCAGCGGTTTTTGGTTGCAACGTACGGCCATACCCGACGCATCGCATCGCGAGGATTCGTCGGTTAGCTTTCTCGACTGTTTCCGCATGTTGCGCAACCACACGGTATTACTCTGTACGTTAGGAATTGCCACCTTCATCATCATCGATGTAGGAGTAGGTTTTGTTTCGGCTCGCCTGATTGATAGTTCTTCCTCGATTCTCACCACCTCGGGTTTTTATGCTTGTCGAATTGTCGGCACATTGGTAGGAGTTTGGGCGATGGCACGTTACTCCGAGGCCAAGTATCTCTTATGGAATATGGTGGGAGCACTGATACTCTGTGTCACTCTGCTTGTTGTACAACACCCCGTAATCATCTATGCCGGCGTGGGATTATTGGGATTCTCGGTAGCTTGCATCTTCGCCATCTGCTACGCATGGGCCATCAAAGCCGTGCCTGACGCACAGACCAATGCTGTCGCAGGGCTGATGGTTCTGGCCATCTCGGCCGGTATGCTCTCCGGACCTATCTGTGGAACTCTGATTCGTTACATGGGAGCACCCCGCTTCGGGTTGCTGTTGCCGATCTGCGGGTTCTTATATCTGCTATGGATCGCTTTGAAGATGAACAAAACATCGAAATAGAGATCGGGGGAACTCACCCTTTATTCCCCATGTATTGACACCGCAAGGTTTCGGGAAGCGAAGTCGAAGTTTCCCGCCTACGCACCATAGCCAGATCTTTGGTCGGGTCTCCTGTGCCGAAATCAAATCCATCGGGAGAAACGAAAGTAATGGGGATGGCATCTCGGAAGCCGAACTCCGCATAGAAGTCGCGTAACCACGCTTGATCGGGGGTAGGGATCAGCACGGCAGCATCACTACCGCGCTCGTCGATAACACGAACAGCCTCCTGCATCAAACGAGTGACCAGACCACGGTGACGAAAAGCCGGATCAGTAGCAACCCCGTAGATATAGGTCGTGCGACCTAATTCACTCTCGAACGGCAACAGATGCAACATGGCAGCCAGCTGCCCCTCCGATTCGGCCGTCAGCATCTGCCACCTATCATAATAACGGATCAGAAACTCATCGACAAACTTTTCGTCATCGCCAAAGGCCGCCATCCAAAGTCTTTTGCAGGCTACTTCATCGGATTGCAAGCAGATAGCCGAAAACTTTTGGGCAATCTCCGTAGGTTGATAGGATCGTTTGGCGCGACGCAACCCCTCCAACCCGAGATCTTCTTCACGATTGATTTGCGTAAATTGCGAAGGCAGATGCTCGGCAAAGAGTCTGTTGATAGCAGCAAATGCCCCATCATATTCGGTGTCGGCCTTTTCGACATGGGTATCGAACGTATGATGATTGACAGCCGAGCCATAGGTGAATGCCACCATACGACCACCGACATAGATCGAACCTCCGATCATCCCCAGCTCTTCGAAAGATTCAAAGGCTCGCTGCATGGCTCGCTGTTCGGCACAAAGTCCCGAGGTATGCCCCGAATGTCCGCGACGCCATTCCCGTTCGAGACGCATACATTCGGCAAAATGTTCACGAGTAAGCACCTCGTAACGATGGTCGGGATAAGTTGCCGAGAAGCGGTTGAAATGGTTGCGCTTGGCTTGAAATTTCCGGCCCGAAAGATTACGCAGATCATCGGCAGAATAGATATAGTCGGAGAGAGCGGGATTGGACTCAAAAGCAAACATTCCGGCATATCTTGCACGGATCTTCGCACACCCCTCAGCCGTCAGGCCGATGATACGCAAAGGTTGTCCGTGCGCATGTGCATCTTCGCAAAGCAGAGGGATGATCTGCGAAAAATCGCCTTCTCCCACCGGCTGCATATAACCGATTTTCTCACTCCCATCGATCTGAAAACGGATGACCAAAAAGCCTTCGATCTCGGCCCATGCACTACGAAAAACCTCTTGCCAACAATACATATTGGCAAAGGCCATGTCACAATTGGTGATATCCGAAGGTATTGTATATCGTTCGATGATCGCCCGATCATCAATACGGATGGGATTGAACTTAATCATGGAACAACATAGCTCTTTCGCTCCACATGGGTATAGTAGGACTGTACAAAGGCTTGCAATTGTTGACGTGCCGAGCCGGCTATTGTATCTGCCGAATCGGTTTCGTTCAGTCGAACAAGTTCCTTATCGGTTATTGCCCGAAACGCGCCATCGTAGCTTACCGACCAAACGGGGCATTGCGACTCATTCAGCACATCACGGCCGAAGGCAAAAAAGGCTTCATCATTACCCAATAGTCCCAACAAGGTTGGCATGATGTCGAGCTGTTGGGACACCTCCTCGATATCACCCTGCAAAGCGCCATCGGGGGTATAGAAGAAACCCATGATGTGCATATTATGGGGATATTCGGAGGTTTCGGGAGCAAATTTTTCGGACGACACATGATCGGCCACAAAAACAAAAATCGTGCGACGAAACCACTCCTCATCCCCATAGCGGGCAAAAAATTGGCGAAAAGCCAAATCCTCGTAAGCGATTCCCTTATGAATTTTGGTGTAGCCTGCCGGCAACGAATCGGCATACTCCTCGGGAACCACAAACGGATGGTGAGACGACAAGGTAAATAAGGTAGCAAAGAAGGGTTGCGGATATTCGGAGAACTCCTCACCGGCAAACTGTAAGAATTTATCATCCCAGATTCCCCAATAACCATCGAAGTCGGCCGTACCATGTTGCGCCTCGTAGTCCTCGCGGCTCACCAAACGATCGACACCGGCCGAGCGGGCATAAGCCCCAAAGCCCATAGAGCCGTGTTCCGAGCCACAAAAGAATGCCGTTGTATATCCCTTATCACGCAGAATGGCGGGGAGTTGGCGGCTCTCGCCAAGCGACTGGGGCATCAGCACGAAAGGTGTTTTGAAAGAGGGAATACTTCCCAATATCGAGGGCATGGCCTGAATCGAACGAGTGCCGTTGGCATACATACGACGAAAAGTCAACCCTTCGCGCATCAATGAATCGAGAAATGGAGTAAAACCCTTTTCCGATGAATTGGCATAAAGTTCGGGATGCAAGTAGGCCGAATGTTCGGCTGACATGCTCTCCAAGATGAAGATCACCACATTGCGACCTTCAAGATCAGTTTTCACACGATCGGCCGGCTGGTGAACCGGCGAAAAAACTTTCGGCAGTTCCTCATCGGAAAAATACTTCGTATAGCGGATTTTACTCGAACTATCCGCTGTACGAAGAATACAAAAGGGATTACTCAGAATTAGGTTGGCTTTGCCGCTATCGGGGGTATAAAGCGTAGCATTCGAAAGCGTAATCGGACGAGTTGCACGAGTGAATCCTCCACGCATACCACCCACGCATAGCCCTATGGCCAATGCAAAGATGACAGTGCGCAGTGTATAACGCAACCAGCCGCGGCCGATCAACGTTTCGGTTTTTTGTTGTCGGCCGTATCCGACAGCCAGCAATGCAACAAATACCACCCCGACAAGAGCCAAAGGCCAATTCTCGGCCAAAAATTTGCCGACAAGTTGCAACGAGTTGTCGTTGTCGGCAAAAAAGATCTCGTCGGCCGTAAATCGTTTTTGCGTATAGTGGAAATAGACGGCATCGGCCAAATTGACACAGACTATAAGCAGGGTGTTAACCACCACATAGTAGCCATAGAGCAACTGTTGATACCATCGCCGTTCGACAAACGGGAAAGGCAACAGAGCCAATAAGATAAAGATGCCATCGGCATAAACGACCGATACCGTATCGAATTTCAGAGCTCCACACAACAGCCCCCACCATTCGTCTATGGCAATCGTACCGAGAAGTTCGGCATTATAGAGATAAAAAACGATCCGGCAAAGCATCAGCACGCCATACAGCAGTACGATGCGCCGCAGAGTTAACAGCAGAGGGGTATGAAGCCACCGAATCATTCGCAGGCCTTCAACGACATGTCAAGCGAACGGATTTGGTGTGTCAATGCTCCGACCGAGATAAAATCGACTCCGCACTCGGCATAATCGCGAAGATTCTCCAACGTAATACCGCCACTCGACTCGGTTTCGCAACGTCCGGCCACCTTCTCAACAGCCAAACGAGTCATTTCCGGAGAGAAATTATCGAACATGATACGATCGACACCGCCAGCAGCAAAGACCTCGTCGATATCCTCCAACGAACGCACTTCACATTCGATCGGAATATTCTTACCCCGCTCGGCCAAATATTGACGAGCACCCACAATTGCCTGACGGATACCGCCGGCAAAATCGATATGGTTGTCTTTGAGCAGGATCATGTCGAACAAACCGATGCGGTGATTGGCTCCGCCACCGATTTTTACGGCCATTTTATCCAACACGCGCATTCCCGGGGTGGTTTTGCGGGTATCGAGGACTTTGGTGTGCAATCCTTCGAGTCGGGCGACATAGACAGCAGTTTGCGTAGCAACGCCGCTCATACGCTGCATGATATTGAGCAAAATACGCTCGGCTTGCAACAACGAACGCAGACGACCCGAAACATAAAAAGCCACATCACCGGACTTCACCCGATCGCCATCGTGGAGCAGTTGTTCGAACTTCATCTCCGGATCGAGACGTTGCAGAACCAATTCGGCGATCTCAATACCGGCAATGATTCCCTCCTGCTTACACAGCAATCGCATACGGCCCTCTTCCTCGGCCGGAATACAACACAACGAGGTATGATCGCCATCACCAATATCCTCTTTGATGGCCAATTCGATAAGCGAATCTACAAAAGGTTTATATTCGGGTTTCATATTGTTTGTTGAATAATTACTTCACAATCAAAACACCTGTATAGGTGACGTTAAAAACGCCCATACAAGTAAAGCTTATGCGACAAACCAAGTTATCCACCGATCCCTCTAAGTTTGTGATCATATACCGCTCGTAGGGCTTATAGCCGGATTGTGCGATATTGGCCTCGGGAATTACACGCGAAGAGGCAAACTCGATCGTTTTCTCTACTCCCGTGTAATCCAAATTCGGGATCAACATCTCGATCGGAGGCATAGCTGCCGCAAATCGTGTCTGGTGCATGTAGATCGACAATTTTTCGCTATCGCCCTCGAACTCGAAGTGAGCTTTTTCGTCCACATATACATTTCCGTCGGCATCCGTCACCTCCGACGTGCCGAAAAAGTGCATGTTTTCACCCTTCATTACCCCATCGGCAAGGAACGAGTTGTTTGTGGCATAGCTGTATCCATCCGGCAACGGCGAATAGACCTCATCATCATTACATGCGCAGCAGATCGTTGCTGCAAAGATAAACAAGAAAATTTTTTTCATCATGGCTGTTTGGTTTTTTATTTAAGATTTATTGCATTTTTCGAAGAATTATTCGGATCGGATGACCATTTTACAGTTCGAGCGACAAAGTTACTCCAAAGATCCGAGGTCGACCCCGCTGCACAAATTCGTTTCCTATGGATTTGAAATAGAAGACGTCATAGGTCGTATCACTCAAATTACGACTCCATAACGAAAGCCGATAATTTTTATGCTCCAAGCTCACCGAAGCATCCAAGAGTGCATAGAACGACTGTCGGCGGGTGTTCTCCTCATTCCAGCAAATATCGCCAGCACCACTCATACCCGCTTGCAGCACCACATCTCCGAGCCATGTTACACCGGAGGGAATCGACCATGTGGCTCGCGCCGAGAGAGTATGAGCCGGAACATAAGGCAACCTATTTCCACGAAACTCACGAATACCGTTATGGTAACTGCGGAAACGGGCGTCGGTATATCCATAGGCCATATTCAATTCGAAGGTCTTCACCGGACGAATCTGCACCGACAATTCTGCACCGACAGAGCGGGTTCGACCGGCATTGGTCATCATGCGACCCGTGCTTTGTCCCTGTGGGAAAACGGTAAGTTGCTGATCGCGGCAGTCGATCCAGAAGAGAGCCATATCGCCGCGAATAATGCCGTCTATGCACGAAAAGTGTCCGCCAACTTCGTAGTTCCAACTATACTCGGGTTTATAAGACATAATATCCTGCTCTCTGAAATTCGCATTCGGAGTGGTCATCTCCTGTTTGAGACGTTCTTGCAGAATATCCGAAAATATTTGGGTATTGAATCCTCCGGCCTTATACCCCTTCGACACCGTAAGATAAAGGTTACGCTGCTCATCGAAAGCATATAACACCGAGAATTTCGGAAGAATTTCGGTATAAGAGTGGGCAATACGATTGCGGGCATCGATCTTTGCCCGACGAGGCAATAGTTCGGTAGTTTCCGGAGCTGTAAAATAATAGTTCAACTCCGTACGACTTGCATAATGCAGTTCCGTACGTTCGTAGTCGGCACGAATACCGGCCGTAAAACGCCAATTGCCTAACCGATAATTCGATTCATGGTAGAGAGCCGCGCCATAACTCGGATTACGAAAGTCGGATTCGAGCAACAACTCATCCTCGGCCTTCGAGAAACCGTAGTCCGCAGCATAACCGAAGATCAAGCGATCGATTCCCGTCTCTTTGAAATTCACCGGAGCCTCCATGTTGCTGTGACGGTAGAATCCGAAAGCTCCAAAAAGCCAGCGATAGGCTCGCTCTCCGCGCGAACGAAAAACAAGATCTTCGGTCAGGGTATGTTCGCGTCGTGCCTGTCGCAGGGTAAAATAAGAGAGCGGCAGAAAGTCCTGATCAAGGATCATTTCGTCGTCGGAGTATTGGTAACTGGTGATCGATGCCACCGAAAACCGTGCGGCATCGTAGCGGATAGTCAACCCGTTGCTCACCGCCGTACGTGCATAGGAGCATGGATCGTTATAGGCTATACGACCGCTACGGATCGTACCCACCTCTTCGGTTTCGATCTCTTCACCGATATATACATAGGGGTAACCACCCTGATCGAGGAGCGAGAAGCTCAACGTATTATCAATTCCAAGCCCTTTGCCGTTACGCCACTGCACTTTGAAACGCGCTCCACCCAATTGCTCGTGGTCGCACTTTTCGCCCGTGGTTTCGTTGTCGAAAAGGCCTCCCGAACGATTATAGAAGGCACTGACGGCCATACCCAGCCGATCGTGGATCCGATGATATGCGGCGGCTCTGAATTTATAACTCGCGCCACTCGAATACTCCATTCCCAAGCGAACACCCTCATAGAGGAGTGGCGAAAGCGTATAAATATTGATCACCCCCCCCATTGTGTTACGCCCGTAGAGAGTCGATTGCGTGCCTCGCAACAATTCGATTCGTTCGGCATCAATCAGCTCCGTATCGAAACAATCTTTATTCATCACCGGAACATTGTCGATATTCAGCCCCACGACCGGTTGGTCGATACGAGCACCTAGTCCCCGCACATAGATCGACGAGGTCATGCGCGAGCCGTAATCGGGAGCATGAAAGTTCGGCACAGCATGCGACAATCCTTTTACGGCCACAATTCGTTGTCGTTCAATAATATTTCTTCCGACAATCGATGCCGCAACCGGTTGCGACCGTAACACCTGTCCCTGTTTGATCGCTGTCACCTGAACCCGATCCACCACAATTGCCGTATCGGCCGTTTCCACATCGGGAAGGTTTTTCGGATAGGCTGCAAAGAGCGGTATTGTTGCACCCAGAAGGGTCAACAAGAGCGAAATGCGGCTTCGCAGCGACATAAAAAATGAGGCAAGGATCGTTTTCATACTTTAAGCGATGCAAAGTAACGCTATTATCGCTTATCGAACAATCCTTATTAATGAGGATAATAAGAGTAACAAGAGATCGAGCAGGTCATTATGCGCTAGAAATCAAGGTTTTACCCGTTGTGCAATATATATATTTTAGAGGGCTTCGGTGCCGATATATCCGGCGCGAATGGCATAGAGTACCAATTCGGCCACCGACTGCATGCGAAGTTTCTCCATGATATTGCGGCGATGAGTGATCACCGTGGTCAGACCGATTCCCAACTCTTCGGCAATCTCTTTATTAATCCGGCCGTGGGTAATCAGTCGCAATACCTCGATCTCCCGCTCTGTGAGTCGGGGGTGATGGGGAGAAACCGTTTCGTCCATACCGCGATGCGGGTGTGCTCCTCGGTGCATGACCATCAGGCTGTGGATCAAATGCTCCTCTTTGTCGCAAACATTAATCGTGTGCATACCCTCCTCCTGCTCATGCGGCATTCCGCTGGTCAACAGAATCACTCGGCGACGAAACGGCACGAAGAACTCGGCATGCAGCCGAAAGAGTTGTATCGAGACAAAGTAGTGAAAAAAGCGGGATGGATCGGAATCCCGAAAATCCTCGAAATCGGCAAAAAGTTCCACCTCGGCCAATGGTGTAACCTTATCTAAAATGGTTTTCAATCCGATACCGGCAAGGATATTGGGCGTCAATATGGCAATGGCGGGTTTTTGCGTCATGGTGTGAAGTTATTCGTGGTGATAAGGTTCGTTATTAAGGATCGTAAATGCACGGTATATCTGTTCGGCAAATATTGCACGTACAATTTGGTGCGAGAAGGTCATCCGCGAAAGCGACAATTGGGCATCGGCACGTTGGTAAACCGCCTCGGAGAATCCATAAGGACCGCCGATCACAAACACCAATCGTTTCAATCCGCTCCCCATACGTTTCTGCATCCACGCAGCAAACTCTACCGACCGGAATTCACTCCCGCGCTCGTCGAGCAATGCCACAAAATCGCCCTCGTTCACCTGTCGCAAGATCAACTCGCCTTCGGCGATACATTGTTGTCGCTCGGCCAGGTGTTTGGTGTTACGCAGGTCGGGCAATATCGTCACGGAAAATTTGCAATAGAAATTCACCCGTTTGGCGTACATCTCCACCAACGAGGCCACCTCTTTCGAGTCGGTTTTTCCGATGACTATCAGTTCTACGATCAACTTTTGCTGTTTTTAGAATGAATTGGACTAATTACAGGTCGCTATTCCACTCGCCGGCAGCATCGCTGTAAATGATCGGACGGGTGTGCTCCACCGATTTCAGCCACTCATAGGCTTTATACATGTTGTATCCATTCCCCGAATCACCTCCCAGCGCATAAGCAATTACACAGGTAAAGTTTCGCGAACGGTAATACATGGCCTTGACTCGTTCCAAATACTCGCCAACCAAAGCGGGGTCGTTCGAAGGGGTACCGCCAACTTTACGGTCATCACGTCTCTCCGGTGCATTGATATTGGCCCTGTCGATGACATACATGCCCAATTTGTCGCACAATTCATAGAACCATGCCGGTTGCGGATAGTCGAGGGTCAACGTATTATATCCTTGCGTACGCAATGCTTTGAGTTGCATCTCGGCAGTCTTCGGATCGGTTGTGGCATTATAGGATTTGCTTTTGATCTTCAACTCTTTACCAAATCGCATAAACTTCCCGTTCTGGAACTCTGTTTTTCCGAAACCGAGTTTCAGGGGCATGTACTCTTTGTAAGCCCCATGCCGTTTGGTGAAGAGCATCACACGGTAAAGCGGCGGATTTTTCGAACCGGCCTCCCATTTGTAATTATAAGTGCCGTAGATATAAGGTTGAAAATGCAACGTATCGACCGATTGTCCCGCAACCTTTGTATCCACCACATTGAATTCGAGCAATTTACCGGCAGGAGAATAGATGTCGTATCCGATAGTTACAGGCTCTTCGTAGTTAAACGAGTTCTGTACAACTATTTTCAAGTCCAACATACCGAAATCACGACCGGCTGTATCGGGGACAAGGGCCGCCTCGAAATCGCGAATCGATCGTTTGTTTTGATAATATAGGTAGCTGCCTTCAAACGGTTTTGCCGTAGCAGGTGTTGCATTGATCGAGGTTGCACGACTGCTACGCATGACGACTTGAAATGTATTCTTGCCCTGACGGATGAAAGGGGTCAAGGCAAATTCGGCAGGTGTCGAGGGGTCTTCCACTTCGGCAACAACTCGACCGTTAACCCGCAATGTATAAGCCGTACCGACCTGCTCCATATGCAGATAGATGTTGCCATCGGTCCATATATAAGGGATCTCCGTGTTTTGTTCCATGACCACGGCATCCCCCTCCAAACCGGCTGCCGAGGGAGCAAAATCAATCGTATATCCCGAACTTGCCCGATTTCGAGTAACGGCATCTTGGCGGGTGTCATACGGAATCACCTCTGTACGATAAATACGACCAACCTCCTGTGCGGAGAGGGTGCAAAATGCTTGAAGTGCCAAGCAGAGCCATATCGTTCGTTTCATTGCGAGCGCGTTAGAATAAGTGGTATAAGTTGGACAAAGGTACTTTTTATTTTGACAACTCGCAAATTAATTCTACCTTTGTAAATTCAAAAAGGCCTAAGGAAACATAGATAAAATCGAAATACAATGAAAACACAAAGAATCGTTGAAATTCTTAAATCGGGTGTTGTCGATAGCGACATCGTTGTTAAAGGATGGGTACGCACCAAGCGTGGCAACAAAAATGTGGCATTTATCGCCTTGAACGACGGATCGTGTCTTGCAAACATCCAGATCGTTGTGGACCTTGCCGTGATTCCCGAGGAGGAACTCAAACCCATCACCACAGGCTCCTGTATTCGCGTTGACGGCCGTTTGGTCACCTCGCTCGGACAAGGACAGGGTGTTGAGGTACAAGCCTCTAAAATCGAAATTTACGGTACGGCTGACCCCGAGACCTACCCGTTGCAGAAAAAAGGGCACTCGTTGGAGTTTCTCCGCGACATCGCCTATTTGCGTCCGCGCACCAATACCTTTGGAGCGATTTTACGCATCCGTCACGCCATGGCTTTTGCCATTCACGAATATTTTCACACCCACGGATTCTATTATTTCCACACGCCGATCATCACGGCTTCGGACTGCGAGGGTGCAGGAGCAATGTTTCAGGTGACCACACTCGACCTGAACAATACACCCAAGAACGAAGAGGGCAAAGTGGACTATACGCAGGACTTCTTCGGCAAATCGTGCAACCTGACGGTTTCGGGCCAGCTCGAAGGTGAGTTGGGAGCTTTGTCGTTGGGTCGCATCTACACCTTTGGTCCAACGTTCCGCGCCGAAAACTCCAACACCCCGCGTCACGCTTCGGAATTTTGGATGATCGAGCCGGAAGCTGCCTTCTACGAATTGGAAGACAACATGGAGTTGGCCGAAGATTTCTTGAAGTATTTGATCCGCTACGCATTGGAGAACTGCCGCGAAGATCTCGAATTCATGAATAAAATGTGGGATAAGGGATTGCTGGATCGGTTGAACTTCGTATTGAACAACGATTTCAAGCGTCTTGATTATACGGAGGGTATCGAGATCTTGAAGGCCTCAGGGCGCAAGTTCGAATTCCCCTGCGACTGGGGCTGTGATTTGCAGTCGGAGCACGAGCGTTATCTCGTGGAGGAGCATTTCAAATGTCCGGTCATCCTGATTAACTACCCCAAAGACATCAAAGCGTTCTACATGAAGCAGAACGACGACGGCAAAACGGTACGCGCAATGGACGTATTGTTCCCCGGAATCGGCGAAATTATCGGTGGTTCGGAACGCGAAGCCGACTATGGCAAACTTCATGCAAGGGTTACCGAATTAGGCATGAGCGAGAAGGAACTGTGGTGGTACCTCGACACCCGTCGTTGGGGATCGGCTCCTCACTCGGGTTTCGGTCTGGGCTTCGACCGTCTGTTGCTTTTCGTGACAGGCATGACCAATATTCGCGACGTACAACCGTTCCCGCGTACACCCAAGAACGCCGAGTTCTAAACCGCATGCTGCATGAAAGGGTCGGGGAGACTCCCCTACCGCAATCATGAATACGACGCCAAACGATGAAGAAACTGCCGAAGTGAAAAAATAAACGCTAAAAACCGATAACGATGGCTATTTCACAACGTCAGATCCAACGCATGCAACAGACGCTCTCCCCGCAGCAGATCCAAATGATCAAACTGCTGGAATTGCCGACCATGCAACTCGAACAACGCATCAAACAAGAGATCGAAGAGAATATCGTACTCGAAGAGGATGAACGTTCATCCGAAGAGGATACCGACGAACTCCCACAGCAGATTTCGGTTGACGAATATCTGCGCGAGGATGAGACTCCATCGTATAAAAGCCGCATAAACAACTACTCCAAAGACGACAAGCAACGCCCCGTTTATCTCACCGAGGGACGATCGTTGCAGGAGTATTTGGTAGAACAACTCGGCTATCGCAATCTCTCGGAGCGCGACATGCGGTTGACGGTCTATTTGATCGGCAGCATCGACGAAGATGGCTATCTCAGGCGCGACTTAGAGTCTATTGCCGACGACATTGCTTTCACGGTGGGGATCGAAACCACTGCCGAAGAGTTGGAGCGGCTATTGAAAATCGTACACGAATTGGAGCCGGCAGGCATCGGAGCCCGCAACCTGCGCGAGTGTCTGCTGTTGCAAATGGAGCAGTTGCCCATGAATTCGCGGCCACGCCGTCTGGCTCGCAAAATACTGACCGGCCATTTCGAAGAGTTTGTCAAAAAGCACTACGAGAAACTCATTGTACGGTTGCAGGTCTCGGAGGAGGATTTTCGTGAGGCGATTGCCGAGATTCGCAGGTTGTCGCCCAAACCCGGGAATCTCTACACCGAAGGTGGCACCGACACAACCCCCTATATCATCCCCGACTTTCTGCTCGATTACCAAGAGGGGCAATTCCAACTCTCGCTCAACTCGTCGAATGTACCCGAGGTGCGCGTCAATCGTCGTTATGTGGAGATGATTCGGGATATGGTAACCTCCAATGGCTCTGTACACGAAAAGGATCGCGAGGCGTTGCAGTTCGTAAAGAGCAAAATCGATTCGGCCAAATGGTTCATATCGGCCATCAAACAACGGCACGATACGCTCATGCGCACCATGCAGACAATTCTCGATTACCAACAGGAGTATTTCAAAGATGGGGATCAGTCGAAACTTCGCCCCATGATTCTCAAAGACATTGCAGATCGCACAGGGTTAGACGTTTCGACCATTTCGCGCGTTGTCAACAGCAAATATGTCCAAACTCAGTTTGGAATCATTCTGCTGAAATCGCTCTTTTCCGAGGCCATGCAAACCGACAGCGGCGAAGAAGTTTCTAGCTATGAGATCAAAAATCTGTTACAAAAGTGTATCGACGAAGAGGACAAGCGTCGGCCGCTCACCGATGAAACGCTGATGGACATCCTCAACGCCAAAGGTTATCGCATTGCACGCCGCACGGTGGCCAAATATCGTGAAATGTTGGGAATCCCCGTTGCCCGTTTGCGCAAGCAGATATAAAACCCGATTCCTCTCATGAAGACTCCCTCACTGCGCAATCTCTCCATCGCCATCTCTTGGGTATTACACCCTTGTTTGTTGCCTATATATTTGGTAGCACTGCTGTTTGTGTTCACAGCATTTGCACACTATTCGGCCAACATACGCATCTATATCTCTGGGGTGGTATTGCTTTATACGATAATCATTCCGGTTTTGTCGTTGAGAATGTTGCGATCGTTGAGAACCCGTATAGACTTTCGTATAGGCAGGTATCGGCAACAAGTTTTACCGCTGCTCATTGGTGTAATATGCTACACCTTATGTGCCGTTACCATTGCCAAAATTCCCTCGGCAATCTTTATTCGCAAGGTGATGATTGCAGCGGCTCTCTGCCAATCACTCTGCCTGCTGATCTCGTCACGTTACAAAATCGACCGACATCTTATGGGCATGGGGGCATTGACCGCCGTATTCATTGTACTGAATATTATCGGGGTTGGAGAGATGTTCGCGGCACTCCTCGGAGGTATTCTCTGCACAGGGCTGCTTGCATCGGCACACCTTTACCTCGGCCGCCACAATCCGGCACAACTGCTCGTTGGTTTTGTCAGTGGCTTTATTTTAGCCTTCATCGCCCTACTACTCCTATAACACGATCGAGAATCTTAGAGCCGTAGGGAGAGACTATACTCGGGCCTCTTCCTCCGCAAGATTTAACGCTGTCGGCAACTCCTCATCAGCGAGTTCCTGCAAGGAGGCCGGAAAACTTCGTTTGCTTTGCAGGTGAGCCGTTCGTTGCAAACGCTGGCCGACACGCACTATATTATCATTTCCGGCACAAAGCCGTTTCCGAGCATCGTTATAAGCATCTTGCGCCTTACTGAGTGCCGCTCCGATATTTTCGAGCGACGAAGCAAAGGCTACGGCCTGCTCGTAGAGTTTCAAGCCGCATGTGGCAATCTCTTTGGTATTTTTATCCTGATCGTTGTATTTCCAAAGATCGGCAACTAATTTGAGCAGCGCGAAGAGATTGGTAGGCGAAGAGATGATGACCTTTTTGTCGTACGCATCGGCCCAAAGGGTGGTATCGCGTTGTAAAGCGGCTAAAAATGCCGGTTCGTTGGGGACAAACATGATCACAAAATCGGGAGAGTTGAGCAGTCGCTGATACTCTTTGCGGCCCAATTCGACAACATGCTGACGCACAGAAGCGACGTGTGCAGCAAGTTGGCGTTGGCGTTCGGTCTCGTCATCGGCAGAGGTATAGGCAACAAAGGCCGTAAGCGAGACTTTGGAGTCGATAACAATATCCTTTTTCTCCGGAAGATGCAACACCACATCGGGACGAAGGTTATGTCCCGTCTCGTCTTTTAGGTTGTATTGCGTTTCGTAATGGATACCTTTCAACAACGAAGAGTTTTCCAAGATCGTTTCGAGCAACATTTCGCCCCAATCGCCCTGAATCTTCGAATTTCCCTTCAAAGCATTGGTCAGATTGGTTGTTTCGGCGGTGATTCGCTGGTTGAGTTCCATCAGATGCTTCAACTCGGCTTTTAACTCGCCACGTTGCTCGTTTTCATGCGAATAGATACGTTCCACGCGCTCGCGAAACTCGGAGATGTTATCTTTGAACGGTTTCAACAACAGATCGAGTGACTCTTTATTGGTTTCCCGAAATCGTTTCGATTGTTCGCCCAATATCTCGTTTGCCAGATTTTGAAACTGCGAGCGAAGTATCTCCTCGGCCTTCTCGCGTTCGGCTTTCTCGGCGGCACGATCTTCGGCATTACGGGCTCGAAGTGCCGCAATCTCGGTATCGGCGGCAGCACGAGCCGATGCCAACTCCACCTCGACTCGGGAGCAACGTTCACGCTGCATACGCGCTTCGGCTTCGGCCTCGGAGCGGGCTGTTTCAACAACATTGCGCTCATTACGCAAACGCAAGACCTCTCGTCGCAAGAAAAAACAGGCGACCCCAAACAGGGATGTCAACACCCCGAACAGAAAAGTGGTAACGATAAAGATATTCATACCTACAAAGGTAAAGAAAATCCCGAAAAAAGGAAAAACGAGAGCAATCTTTCGTAACATATCATAATTCCTCACTTTGCATTTAAGAAACATTATGACACAAAAAAACTCACCCCACATTTAATAATGAGGTGAGTTGAAGTGACGACAGAATTTTCGAATACCTTATCTGAGTGTCATCGTTTTCCAATTTTTAGCAACAGAGGCACTTGTTGCAACAACCGGCGTTTGCGGTTTTTCATTGATCAAAAAAGCCTCTTTTTTCACATTTTTATTGAGATAGGTTGCAAGATCAAAATAGGAAATATTTCCCGATGTTTCTTGCAACTTTTTAAGCAAGAAATAGGTAAATAATCCATGTCCTTTTTCCGGATAGGTCATGGCAGTTTCGTCACTGCTGGAAGCTGAGAATACAATAGAATTTCCTTGCAAAATCTCTTTCTTGGCTTCGCGAGCAACTCCGCGTGCTGCAACAAGCATGCTGCCCTCTTTATTTGCGCCTGTAAAACAAGCATCCATAAAATAAGTGACATTAGAAGCTTTGGTGGTTGCCAAAGTTTTATAAAGTGAGTTTAGGCTATAACAAGTGGTCATATTCGTTCCTTTTCCATCAATAGGCATAATATAAGCATCATTTGTTTTTTCATCCGGAATACCGTGACCACAATAATATACAATCGCTTTGGCTCCCTCAAAATTATCCAATGCATATTTCAGCCAATCCACACCTCCTGAGATTACACCATAGGAAGCATTTGCGCAATAACGGACTTGGCGTTCCGGAATACCGAGCGTCTTGATACAATACTCTTTGAATATCTCACCGTCGTGAGTGGCAAAGTTGACATTATCTACAAACTGATAATCTTCGTTTGCGATAATCAGCGCAAAAGTGTTTTCTGCTTTTTGGATTGTTAGAGGAATGTTTTTATCGACATCGGATTGGAGGGATTCTTTTTTATTAATATTAGTAGGCACTTGTGCGTTTACATAATAGGTAGTTTTGGGATTGCGGGCGCTCTCTAATTTTGCAATTAAGGTTGTAGTGTTGGAATTGATATTATCTCTAAATTTTTTCATTATTTCCTTCGTGGCATCAACCACGCAAACTGCACCATCTTTTCCATAATAGATACCCATAGGCCCTCCGGTCGCGGCCGAATATTCATAAGAATCCAGCACAGTCCCATCGACATCTAATATTTTGAATTCTAGCGTCATATTCACTTTCACACTTGCAAAAGGGAAACCTAAAATATTGATGGTGTAACACGTGAGTCCGGATAGAGCTAAAAGCCCTCCATTTATTTTTAGGTGTAATTTCTTACAATTCACCTCAATAGTTCCTTGTTTTTTGCCGGTAGTGGAAATGATATTGCTGTTTATTTCATTATTAATAATATTTTTTACAAAGTCGAAATTCACGAAACCGTTCAGACCTTTTATATCCCCTTGATACCAATCTAACTCCATTTTAGGTAATTTGTTTGTTATGGGATCTTTGCTTGCTTCCGACATGGCTGCTTTGTATGTTGTGCAACTTGAAAGAACACAACAAACCGTTGCAATGAGTAATAATATCTTTTTCATCTTCTTTCTATTTTTATTTGTTTATTTGAATTGTTCTTTCCATAGTTTGCATTGTTTCGTCTTTGATACGATTTTTACGCAACCATTTCTGAAAATCCTCCACGGACAACTCAGGAACAAAGGCTCCCATTTCAGAAATGGGCATTGAGAATGCTTTTTTTGAAAAGACAAGGATAAACGTATTAAACTCTACTGTTTTTTCTGTAACTAAAATTGTCGCTTCTTGATAAGGATAAAGGGGATCTTCCGTTGAGAGATACGTATATTCTTTATTGCTTTTCACCTCACGAGCAATGCCCTTTTCATTTTCGTATGGCATCATACAGGAAATTATTCCGGCATTATCATCACGACAAAAAACAGCTACATATCCATCCGCAGCAGACTTAAATCGAATTGACACCCTATCCTTATTCTTAAATCGATCGGATTCGATGTTGTTATTGAGTATTTGTGCTTTTAATTCCACCTCCGCAGTTTTCAACTCGCGAACCTTGCCACAAACCGATGCTGTTATTACCAGCACCCCATTGTCGTATGATATATCAACCGTAGGAGTTTTAGTGTCACTTAACCAAATCGCTTTTGACTCTGTTGAAGCATAACTATTGGATTGGACACTTGATTTCGCATCTGTGGTATGAATGGTCGTATTGGTGGATTGTATCACGACTCGACCAAATTCATTGGCGATGGCTTCGTTTCGTGCTTTATCAATGGCAATTTGCTTTGCTTTACTGAGTGCCATGTCACCCGGTACAACATAACGATATTCCCCACAAACAGAAACTATACGCTGTGCTTGAACTGCCGAGGAACAGAAGATAAACAATATGATTATTGCATATTTCATTATAATCCAAGAACCTTATCTAATTGATCGTGCAGATTTTTGCCTTTCTTTGCAAGTTCCTCACGTACGGCTTTCTTTGCGGCTTGTTTTGCCATTTCACCATCGTAAGCAATACGAACCAGCACTTCGCGATTTTTATTACTTAAAATACGATAGCATTCTATCACGACAACCGTGCGTCCAATCGATTGACTAATTAAGTTTTTACTAGCCATTATGGTTTCGCTAATGCTAGCAGCATCATCGGCTGTAAGTTGTTTGTTGGCTACCGTGTTCTCAATCAAAGCTGTTACTTCTGTCTGAATTTGCCCTGCCAAATTTGTAATCGCCAATGAAGTAGCGGCAGTTTTAGCTGCATCATAGTTTTCGGCAATTGATTGTGCATTCGCTAGAATATATTTGGGGAACATACTCTGATCATATGCAAATTCCATCAAATAAGAACGCTCCAATTGTTTTTCTAAGGGAAGCGTACCCGGAGATACTTTCCACCCCTCTTTTACAAGGCGTTTTGCCTCTTTCTTTGCAGTCTTATTCACCTTAGCATTCAACTCTGCCTTTGCCAGTTTATTAATGGCTTGACGTTCTTTGTAAATGTTTTTTGCATTCTGCGCAAAACCAGCATTGCAAGCCATCAGCATTGCCAACGCTACAAATAATACTTTCTTCATGTGATTTAATTTAGGTTAAAATGTGTTTAATGCTTACTAATGGGCATAAAAAAAGCGTAGACTCCAAGTTGCCTATCCGCCAACCGAGGTCTTCGCATTACCTAATTAAGTCAAATAAACAACAGAAGCCTACATTGATATGACAATACATTACACCTATAACAAGAGTGCAATGTGGATATAGTCATACCCATAGGCATTTACTGTTACTTTGAAATTTGACTTAATTATTTCTCGAAAGTTGCGAAGTTTCGGTTAGCCAATAACAAAGCGTCAATAAACGCTATTTAATATGTCCGGAATCTATTCTTCGAAAAAATACTACACGAAAATTTTTGTCCAAATGTAGATTCCAAGTGCAAATATAGTAATAAATATTGTAATTATAAACTGAAAAAACTTTGTCATCTCAAATTTTTGAGTTTTGCCATCAATACAATCAAGAAAGAGTTTCTAAAACATCTTGAAATAATTCTATTGAGGGGTATCGAAAGAAATTATCGGATAAATTTTACGCATTTCCATAAAATGCGTTATCTTTGCATAGAATCAACCAATAAATCACTATTCATGCAACGAATAATCGCACCATCGATGCTTTCAGCCGACTTCGGCCATCTGGATCGCGACACGCGAATGATCGACCGCAGTGCCGCCGAATGGGTACACATTGATGTTATGGATGGGGTTTTTGTCCCCAATATCTCTTTTGGCTTTCCGGTTTTGAAGGCCATCAGCAAGGCTACAACAAAGTTCTTGGATGTTCACCTGATGATCGTCGAGCCCGAAAAATATGTTGTACGTTTTGCCGAAGCGGGAGCTGCGTTGGTGACATTCCATATCGAAGCAACGGCCGATTCCAAGAGATGTATCGAACTGATTCGCGCCACCGGAGCACAAGTAGGCGTATCGATCAAGCCGGCAACTCCGGTCGAGGCACTACGCGAAATCCTGCCTTTGGTGGATTTGGTATTGGTCATGAGTGTAGAGCCCGGATTCGGCGGGCAGTCGTATATCGAAGGATCGACAGAGAAGATTGCCGAATTACGCAAATTGGCCAATGAGTTGAATCCGAAACTGATTATCGAAGTCGATGGAGGCATCTCGGCAGCCAATGCTGGAGAGGCTTTTGGAGCCGGAGCCGACGTATTGGTTGCCGGAAGTGCCGTGTTCCGCGCCGAAGATCCCGAAGCGGAAATCGTGAAGATGCTGAACGCATAGAACATAGAACAACCTATTTTGCCCGAAAAGAATCTTTTCGGCTACATCTATAAATCCCGTACAAAATCGCTAACTTTGTCGGGATTTTACAGTGATTGCTTATGATCTCACTCGACAACCTCACGGTAAGTTACGGGGGCTGGACCCTCTTCGACAATATTTCGTTTCTGATCAACCCCAAAGATCGCATCGGTTTGGTGGGTAAAAACGGTGCGGGAAAGACCACCCTACTGCGCTTGATTACCGGCGAACAGATGCCGACTTCGGGAGCTGTGACCATCAACAGCGAGTGCTCGATCGGTTACCTGCCCCAAACCATGCGTGTTGCCGACACCACAACCCTCGTCGAGGAGACCGCAAAAGCCTTTGACGAGGTATTGCGTTTAGAGGCCGAAATCGAGCAACTGACGCTCGAAATTGCCGAACGCACCGATTACGAAAGCGAGGAGTACGCAACATTGTTGCATCGGTTGACCGAGGTACAAGATCGCTATCACATACTCGGTGGTGAGACACGCGATGCCGATATCGAAAAAACATTGCTCGGCTTGGGATTCAAACGCGAAGACTTTGCCCGTGCGACAAGTGAGTTTTCGGGAGGCTGGCGTATGCGTATCGAATTGGCGAAATTGTTGTTACGACGGCCGTCGATCTTTCTGCTCGACGAGCCCACCAATCACCTCGACATCGAATCGATCCAATGGCTCGAAGAGTATCTGAAAAACTACAACGGTGCGGTGCTGCTCATCTCGCACGACCGTGCTTTTCTCGACAATGTGACGACCCGTACCGTAGAACTCTCGCTGGGAAAAGTCACCGATTATAAAGTACCCTACTCGAAATATGTCGAGTTGCGTGCCGAACGTCGTGCCCAGCAGTTGGCCGCTTATGAAAATCAACAGCGGATGATCGAGAAGACCGAAGAGTTCATCGAAAAGTTCCGTTACAAGCCGACCAAATCGAATCAGGTGCAATCACGCATCAAGCAGCTCGAAAAACTCGAACGTTTGGAGGTCGAGGAGGAGGATTTGGCGACTCTCAACATCAAATTCCCGCCGGCACCACGCTCGGGACAGATTGTGGCAGAGATCAACGAGGTTGGCATGTCGTTCGGGACAAAACATGTTTTCAGCAAAGCCGATTTCGTCATCGAAAAGGGAAACCGCATAGCATTGGTAGGACGCAACGGAGAGGGTAAAACCACCTTAGCCCGTATGTTGGTGGGACAACTAACCCCCACCGAAGGCTCGGTACGCATCGGAGCCAATGTCAACATTGGTTATTATGCACAGAATCAAGATGATCTGATGGATGGCGAGTTTACGGTATATGACACATTGGATCGGGTAGCCGTGGGCGACATTCGCACCCGCCTGCGCGACATTCTTGGCGCATTCTTATTCCGAGGAGAGGATATCGACAAAAAAGTCAAAGTGTTGTCGGGAGGAGAACGGGCGCGGCTGGCAATGGCTCGCATGATGCTCGAACCGCGCAACCTCTTGATCCTCGACGAGCCGACCAACCATATGGACATGCGGTCGAAGGATATTTTGAAGAGTGCCCTGCTCAAATACGACGGAACGATCGTCGTCGTCTCTCACGATCGCGAATTTCTCGACGGACTGGTTGACAAGGTATATGAATTCCGCGATGGTGCGGTCAAAGAGTATCTCGGAGGCATCTACTACTTCCTCGAAAAGCGGAAATTGGAGTCGCTGCAAGAGATCGAACGACGCGATACGCCTGCAAAAAATATAGAGGCATCCAAAAACGCGACAGCCGCGACCTCCTCCGCGCTCTCGGGGAAAGCCTCCTATGAGCAAAAAAAGGAGTTGGAAAAACAGTTGCGCAAACTGCGCAAAGCAGTGGAGGCCATCGAATCCGATTTGACCGAAATTGAACGACAGATTGCCGAATACGACGCAAAATTTGCCGCTACCACCGAATACAACGAAGCTGATTACAAAGCCTACAATGCATTGAAAGAGCGTTACGACCACCAAATGCACGAATGGGAGAAGGCTTCGTATGAGTTGGAACTCGTAGCGGAGAGTTAAACAAAAAAAGCCGTGGTGTTTCACAACAGCACGACCCTAGTGTTTAACCTATTTTATTTAATTATAACAAAGGTAGTGATTTTTGGTTGATATATCAAAAAATACAAACGAATTCTCATTATTTCAAATGTCCCATTATCCCTGTTATTTTCTTACATTATGATTTAGTGATTATTACGATGGTTTGCCCCTAACTGAAATGCAAATAGTGTAATAGTGATGAAGAATATTTTGATACTTGTATTTATGGTGTTGGTGTGTGCTTGCCAAAATCTGCAAAACAAATCGCAAACTGTCAGCAAACAAAATCCGCAGACAGAAATGATAGATTCTGTTGTCGAAGACGATTTTGAGCAAATGGTTGAAGAGTTGGATTCGTTTGGCAAGACACAAAATGTCAGAAAAATGCAGATTATGCACGAGTGCAAACATGTTACACCGGAGATAATGAAAGAGATTATCAAGGCTTATAAAAAAGAAAAGAGAGAAAAGTAAAAATAACAACGAGTTCTCATTATTTCAGACTAAAATACAATCCTATGGAGTCTAAAAATATTATTTTCGGAATTCGCCCGACAGCCGAGGCGATCGAGGCCGGCAAACAGATCGAGAAACTCTATATCCGCAAAGGAGCCGAGGGGCAATTGATGCAGGAGTTCAAAGATCTCTGCATACGCCATCGGTTGCGCTGGCAGGAGGTACCGGTCGAGAAACTCAACCGTTTGACACGCGGAAATCATCAAGGAGTGGTGGCTCAGATCGCAGCAATCGAATACGTCGAGATGGCGGATATTTTGGAGCGCGTTCCCGAAGATGAGACCCCTTTGATTGTGATCTTCGACGGAGTAACCGACGTGCGGAACTTTGGCGCCATAGCCCGCTCGGCCGAATGTGCCGGAGCGCACGGTTTGATTACGCCATTGAAAAATTCCGCACCTGTAAACGCCGAGGCTATTCGCTCGTCGGCAGGAGCATTAACCACGATTCCGGTGTGTCGTGTAGGATCGATACGCAACACCATCAAGCAGTTGCAAACCGAAGGTTTTCAGATTGTAGCTGCTACCGAGAAGAGTCGGAAACTGCTCTACGATGCAGATTTTCGCAAGCCCACCGCAATCGTGATGGGGGCTGAGGATACCGGCATTTCGAAAGAGGTGCTCAAACTCTGCGACGAGCAATTGGCCATTCCTTTGATCGGGCATATCGAGTCGCTCAACGTATCGGCAGCAGCGGCCGTCATGCTCTTCGAGGTGGTAAGACAACGAATTGGAGAGTAACAGCCATTGGGGATGAATCATCCGGTATTGGGCGAAATCGAGGTAGTGCAGTCACCGCGGGCACGACGCATAGCGATCACCGTGCGTCCTTCCGGTAATGTGCGCGTGAGTTTCCCGCGCATGGTATCGCAACGCGAGGCATTGGAGTTTCTCGAAACAAAGGTCGAATGGATTTTGCGCGTTCGGAAACGTCTGGCGGCACAACAGGCCGACAGGCTGACACCCCTGCCGCCGGCACAACAGCAAGCTCTGGTCGAGGAGTTGCGCCGAGCCGCCAAAAGCGACCTTCCGGCACGCATCGAACGCATATCGGCAGCTACCGGATTGCGATACAACGGATTGACAATCCGCGCATCACGCACTCGCTGGGGCAGCTGTTCGGGGCTCAACACCATTTCGTTGAGTCTCTTTCTGATGACCCTTCCCGAACACCTGCGCGACTATGTGATTGTCCACGAGTTATGCCACACCATTCACCACAACCACTCGGCACAATTTCACGCTTTGGTCGATCAACTACTCGGAGGAAAAGAGAAAATTCTTCGACGGGAATTGAAAAAATACGCCATCGGGAGATAAAAAACAGACATTTTTCTTAATTTTGTCAATCAATAATCAAATAAAAACAGATGAAAAAGTATTACATTCTTTTGATCCTTGCCATCATAACAGGATTAGGCACAACTTGGGCTGCAAAGAAAAGTGTAGAGAAGACTCCGGATCGTTATCCTATCATGTATGCTCATCGCGGAGGATGGGTATCTCAGGTAGTTCCGGAAAACAGCCCCGCAGCTGTGGCAATGGCAGCCCGATTCGGATATGTTGGTATCGAGTTAGACGTGCGCTATACGGCCGACAGTGTAATGGTTGTTTTGCATGACCGTACCCTCAACCGTACTGCCCGCCGCGCCAACGGCTACACGAAATTGACCGAGCCGGTGAAACTCTCGTCGCTGACCTTCGAGGAGTTACGCCGCGACTATGTATTAGCCTCGCGGGATGCTTCGTTGCGTACCCAGATTCCAACCCTCAAAGAGATGTTGACGGCCTGCAAAGAACACGGCATGATTCCGATGTTGCACAGTAGCATTCCCGAATCGTATCGCATGGCACAAGAGATGCTCGGAGACAACTGGATCTGCTTTACAGGTAGTTTGAAACGTATCTTGAATGTGCGCAAATATTCGAACTGCTTGGCACTTTGGGCGATCAACAAAGGTACCCCCGAAGAGGTTATTGCCCAATTGCAACGTATCGGTGGCCGTTGCGGCATCTCGACAATGAAATCTTCGTTGCTGACCAAAGAGTTTTGCGAGGCATTGACCTCCGCCGGATACGAAGTGCAGGCCTCGATATTCAAGACCCCGCGCGAAGAGGTGGCTCAATATAATGGAATCACCTACCAACTCACCGATTTCAGTTTCATGCCACCGGCAAACAAAAAGCCCCAAGAGACATGGACCGTACAAAAGCAGAAGTTGGGAAAAGAGAAGGTCTTGAAAAAACGTTGGGAAGAATCAATCGAGTGCGGTGGTATCTTTTTGAAATTGGAGTTCAAAGGATTGATCAAAGTGATACTGAACGGCAATCGTACCTATACGATCACTTCCGACGGTCGTAAGCCGCGCTACATCGGCACCCGTTTCACGAAACAGGCTCCGAGAGTATATATCGAGGCAATAACCGGCTCGAAGATCAATTCTGCGGAGGCTTCGGTTTACTCTTTGTAAGCGGCAGTTCGGATGAACACGGGAAGCACAATGCCCGACCAGCGACAGCAGGCTATCCAACGGCTTGCGCAAGGCGGCTGTTCGTGTGTGATTGTCAGTGGTGGCAGACTAAACGTATTCCATCGCCGCGGAGTGCAAGATCTTTACCAACTGCTGAACGACAAGCCCACATTGCTTCATGGTGCTTTTGTTGCCGACAAGGTGGTTGGCAAAGGGGCGGCGGCGTTGATGATCGTGGGAGGTGTTGTGGCAGTTTTCGCACAGGTAGCCAGCGAACCGGCACTTGAACTCTTTCGGTTGGCCGGTGTATCGGTCGAAGTTGAGCATATCGTTCCTCACATTATCAACCGAGCCCAAACAGGAATGTGTCCCGTAGAGGCTCGCTGTGCCGGTTGTCGCACAGCCGAGGAGTGTCTGCCGCAAATCGAGGCATTTCTACACGAGCAAACAGGCAAAAGCGAGATTAGCAACTAATTGCAAAAAGTGATAAACATGCAAACATCCACAGTCAGATTTTATTCTTTGGGATTTCAAAAGATTGAAACCTATTGGCTTACGGCACTCTTTGTGTTGGGAAACATAGCTCTGCCGCAACTCTGCCACGCCGTGCAGGCCGGAGGCCCGACATGGCTGCCGATCTATTTTTTCACATTGGTCGGAGCATATAAATATGGTTGGCGCGTAGGATTGATCACAGCC
>CAZGPA010000017.1:0-38905 GCA_964527525.1 uncultured Alistipes sp.
ACAAAATAGGCATAACAAAAACCTGCCCAACATAAAACTTGTTAGACAGGCTCTTGATTTTGTATTTACGGCAAATGTAGGCTCGTTACAAGCGACCCCAAGTCGCCCCTTTTAGGGGTCGGGGGTGTAAATAACAATTCGCATCTATTCCACGCGTAGCGTGGGCTCGAGTCTCGTTTTCCGCTCCAAGAGTCCGAAACGAAAAGGACAAAGTAACGAAAAACCTCTTTGAAACGCTGTTTCAGAGAGGTTTTCTCATTTTTGACCAATAAGCCACAATTCTACGCTTTCACGTTTCTTTCCTAATAAATTTGCATGTAACTTATCTCTATAATAGAAATACTGTGCAACTTTCACGGGTTTCCTTAAAGAGAAATTACTTCATGGGCAAAAATTATTAATACTTTTACAAAGTTAATGATTTTTGTAATCTAAACTAATTACATTTAATTTAGATTACACAAGATAGTGATGTTAATGCTTTGACAATTGTGGCATGAAAAAGCAGGTTACAACCGATCCAAGCACTCGCGGATAATGCGAGCGCTGTCGCGTACCTCCTCCTCGGAGATGGTGAGCGGTGGCGAGATGCGGAAGGCTGTGTCGCAAAACAAAAACCAGTCGCTCATAATGCCGGCCTCTTTGAAGAGTTCCATGATGTGATAGAGCTTCTCGGATTCGCCCAACTCGACAGCCAGCAACAGACCGCTGCGACGTATCTCGCGCACGGCCGGATGATCTGCAAGGAGCGTTTCGTAAAGTGCTCCTTTGGCCTCGACTTGTTCGACAAGCGCATTGTCCAACAGATAGTTCAACGCTGCAAGACCGGCTGCACAGCAAACCGGATGTCCGCCGAAAGTGGTGATATGCCCCAACATGGGATTGCTTTGCAGAGTCTCCATGATCTCGTGACGTGCCGCGAATCCTCCGAGGGGCATGCCTCCTCCGAATGCTTTGGCCAAGCAGATGATATCGGGGGTGATGCCGTATTTGAGCGAGGCAAAAAGAGCTCCCGTGCGCCCCATGCCGGTCTGGATCTCGTCGAAGATCAGCAAAGCCCCGACCTCATCGCACCGTTTGCGCAACGCTTCGAGATAGTCCGATTTCGGAAGACGTACTCCCGCCTCGCCCTGCACCGGCTCGGCAATGACACAGGCCGTGCGGCGTGTGATCTGCTCCAACGCTGCAAAATCGTTGAATTCGATCGATTGCATATCGGGCAACAACGGTCGAAATGCATTTTTCCACTCTTCACCTTCGGGTGATCCCATCAGACACATCGCTCCGTGGGTAGAGCCATGATAAGCGCGACGCATGGAGATAATCTCGGTGCGACGTGTAAATCGTTTGGCGAGTTTCAATGCACCTTCTACCGCTTCGGCTCCCGAATTGACAAAATAGAGGCTGTCGAGCGGATCGGGAAGAAGCGAGGTGATCTTTGTGGCGTACTCCACCTGCGGACGTTCGATGAGTTCGCCATAGACCATCACGTGCATATAGCGGGCGGCCTGCTCTTGAACGGCCCGTACCACAGCGGGGTTGGCGTGACCTACGTTGCTTACCGATACGCCGGCGACCAGATCGTAGTAGCGTTTGCCCTCGGGGGTATAGAAAAACGACCCTTCGGCATGCTCTACCCCTACCAACATCGGAGTCGGAGAGGTTTGTGCCACATGGGACAGGAATTGTTTGCGAAGAATAGTCTCCATGAATCAAAGTTTATAACGGATCACCCAATTTGCGATTCAAAATCTCGGCGGCATCTTTGACACTGCCGCGCATCCAACGATAGAGAATCTCGATCTGCTCGGCCTCGGAGAGTTGCCAATCGGGAACTGTTTGACGCAACCTATCGGAGAGCTGATAGATCAGGATGGCAGCCGAAGCCGAAACATTCAGACTCTCCACCATGCCGCACATCGGAATACGCAGAAACTCGTCGGCCGCGGCAATCACCTCGTCGGAGATGCCGGCGTGCTCGGTGCCGAAGACCAGCACAAACGGCCCGCGTGTGACGTCGAAGGTCTCGGGAATGACATCTTCGCGGTGGGGAGTTGTCGCCACAATGCGGTAGCCGGCCTCTTTCAGCGATGCCAAAGCCTCGGTGGTGGAGGCGTGTCGCACGACATCGACCCAGCGCTCGGTGCCGCGGGCAATTCCCGCAGCCGGCTCAAACGGGCAGCGTGTTTCGACCGTGTGCATCCGTTGTACTCCGAAGGCTTCGCAGTGACGGATCAATGCTGCGGCATTTTGACCGTGGTACATGTTTTCGGCCAAAACGGTCATGTAGCCGGTACGCATCTCGAGTGCCCGACGTAAGGTGGCGAACCGCTCCGGCAACATAAATTCGGAGAGTAGAGCAACGCGCTCGGCATACCAAGCACTCCTCGGGTCGGAGGTGACAACGGGATTATTTGCGGTATTTTTCATCCTCGTCGAGAATTTTCAGATAACTTTCGTAGCGGGCATATGCTATTTCGCCGTTGCGAACGGCATCGATCACGGCACATGCCGGCTCGTGGGTGTGGGTGCAATTGTAAAAACGGCAATTTGACGCGACCCGCATCATCTCCGGAAAATAGTGCCACAGTTCGTTGTCGTCGATGTCGATCAGTCCAAACCCTTTGATCCCGGGGGTGTCGATCACCGCACCTCCTTCGGCCAGCGTGTACATGGTCGAAAAGGTGGTTGTGTGGCGACCTTTGTGGTGACTTTCGGAGATCTCTCCCGTGCGAATATCCAATGAGGGGTCGATGGCACGTACCAATGTCGATTTGCCGACACCCGAATTTCCCGATAAGAGGGTGGTGCGGCCGATGAGCAGGTCGTGAATTTGTTCGATGCCTTGTCCCTCGGTTGCCGCCACCTCCAACACGTTGTAGCCGGCCCCTTCGTATATCGCGCGAAACTCGGCTACCGCCTCGGGATCTTGCAGGTCGATTTTCGAGAGTAGGATCGTAACGGGAACTTTGTAAGCCTCGCAGGTGACCAAAAAGCGATCTACAAACTCGGTGGCGGTCTCGGGTGATTGTAGTGTCACCATCAATATCGCTTGATCGATGTTGGCTGCGATGATATGCGACTCTTTCGAGAGGTTCGATGCGCGGCGGATGACGTAGTTGCGACGCGGTGTGATGTCGGCGATCACATAGTCACCGTTCTCGTCGGCCTTGCAGGTCACCTCATCGCCCACGACAACCGGATTGGTCGATCGTACACCCCGCAAGCGCAATCGGCCCCGAATCCGGCAATGTACCGTTGCTCCGTTGTGTAAAACCTCATACCAGCTACCTGTGGCACGCACGACCACTCCCGTAAATTTTCTCTCCATCGGCCTATATATTCGATACCTCTTGCGGTTGTTTCAACGCTTGTTGCGGGATTTGATCGCCGATCCACTCCCATAACGGCAACAGTTGTTCGGAGAGGCGGATGATCGGCCGGTAACTTTTCGACGACTCGATCGTCTGGCGAGAAACAAGGTCCCACGAGTCGTTCAAGCGATCGAAAACCGACAATGATATGCTGAGTACCAACAAATATTTCGCCAAAGAGATCACCACGCCCAACAAGACATCGAGCATGCCGAATCCTGTGAAATCAAACAATTTGCGGATTCCGCGGGCAACAATTGCCACAGCAATCAATACCACCACGAATACGACAACGAACCCGACCGGTGTGGCTACCTGATTATCGAGTTGCAACCATTGCCCGACAAGTTTCCCGTAGTTTATTGCCACCCAGATGGCCACGGCAATACCCGCCAAGCTGCATACCTGCAAGATAAATCCGCGTCGCCAGCCATTCCATACAGCGATGCCCAAGATCAAAATAACGATAATATCAATCCAATTCATCTTTTTGGGTTAAATCGTTTTACGGACGGAAAAACTCTTCGCGGGGTAACATTGTCGGCAGGTTGGCAGTGCCCAATGCGATGATTGCCAAAGCGGCAGCCGCCTGCTCCTGATACTCCGGAATGACTTTTTGATAGGTGTCGCGCTCGGTATGCCAAATTTCGCGATAGTTGAAATTGTAGCCTTTTGCATCGCGCATGGTCATCTTTACGGCAGGAACACCGACCTCCAAGAACGATCTGTAATCGGATCCTCCGCGTACGTTGGAACGAGGAACAGGGGTCATTTCGCTGATCTCGAAGCCATATTCGGGATAGAGTTGCCGAATGGGTTCGACAATCTTGTCGTACTCCTTGATCATCGATTTCGGAACTTCGAAACCGACATACGGAAGCGGTCCGCCATCGCGGTTGATCATCAACGAGATCTTGTCGATCTTCTCCGGATGTGCTTTAACCCACGCTTTCGAGCCCAACAATCCGAACTCTTCGGCTGCAAAAATGATGAAGATGATCGTTCGGTCGGGTTTGGCTCCCGATACGGCAAGCATACGGGCAGCCTCCATCATCGCGGAAACACCGTTGCCGCAATCCACTCCTCCCGTGGCGACGTCGTAAGAGTCGAGATGACATCCCATCACCACATATTCGTCGGGATATTTCGAGCCTTTGATCGTGGCTACCACATTGTGATAATCGACAGGGCCGATTTTGAAATGATTGCGGATGTCGAACTCCAATTCGATGTTACGGCGTTGTTTGGCCAATTTACAAATACGGGCATATTGCTCCTCATCGAGCAAAATATAGGGTGTCGTGGGCAGACTGTCAAACGGAACTCGATCCTTTACGACCGAGCGATCGTACAAGGCTCGAATGGGTACCGATGCGGCTTGAATGAATCCCAAAGCTCCGGCGGCAACCATCTCCTCGTAGAAGAGTGCCGGTTCCTTGCGGTTGATCGACTTGCGACTATCGTTGGGGTCGTTCAGCGTTTTGTTGTATGCTTCGGCTTCGTTGTTTTTCGCGATGATCTCTTGACGATGTTTTCTCGCCTTCTCGTTGCGGAGGATGGCTCTTCCGTTTGATTTCCCGTTAATCAACACCCATGCTCCTTTCAGCCGGTGTTTCATGCCATCGAATTCGGACTGCGTACGAGGCTCCATCAATACATGCCCCCGTTGCGGTCCTTTGGTTCCCGAACTGTATGACGGGGTTGCGAAGTGTAACACCATCGACTCCTCACCGGTCATGCGTCCCCACCAACCACCGCGGTTGAATCCAACGCTCAAATCACCGGCTTTTTCGAGTTTTACGTCATATCCCCACGATTCGAGACAACGTTTGGCCCACTGCTCGGCATTGGCACAGGCATCCGAGCCCGCCGGACGTCCTCCGAAACGGTTGACTAAAATATCGAGATGTTGCATGGCGCGATTGTCCTCCCGAGCCATAGCCATAATCTTATTTATGGCGGCCTGTTGTGATAAAACTGTTGTCGGGAGCAACAGCATCAGACAGAATAAAAAACGTTTCATTTGTTGAATAGTTGGCATAAATTAATGTTCGATCCGGCTCTAAAAAGAGTCTTCAAACGACAAAGTTATAAAATTTTTTGATCCGCAGTATATTTATACTGCGTGTTTTCAACCTATATGGGGAGCGTAAAAGGAATTTTGTCGGGCGAGATCAGCGCAATCGATTTCTCAGGAAATGCCCTTTTGCCGAGCCGAAATAGCTCATTGCTCCGAGTACGTTTACGATCCACATCATCCAAAATGCCGCATGATACCCCCAGAGCTCGGCCACCATGCCTCCCGCAAGAATACCGAGCCCGACGCCCGTATCCCACGAAACGTAGAGTGTGGAGTTTGCCGTTCCCCGTTGTTCGTTCGAAGCCAAATTGAGAAACATGGTTTGGAAGGCCGGAAACATGTGTCCATTGCCCAATCCGATGATAAAAGCGGCTCCGTAGTATCCCCACGGGTTGTGGAAAGCTGCAAAAAGCAGATACCCGATTGCCGAAATCGAGATGCCGATCGAGGCGTTTTGTACGATTTTTCCCCTGCGAAGGGTCTGACTGCCCGTTATTCGCGAAAGGATCAACCCGATCGAGAGCAACATGAAGAATAATCCCGTGCCGCCCGTAATGCCCAACTCCTCTTTTCCGTAAACGGCGATATAGGTCGAGATAACCCCGTAGGAGAAGCTGAAACAGGCGATACAAAAACCTTGTCGCCAAGCTTTGAGCAACACAAAACGGTCGAACGACAAGGGCGGTCGGCGGGTTATGGCTTTGGGTTGCAGTTTCAATGTGTAGTTGCAATAGAAAGCAAGCCCCGAAACCAAAATCGCCAACGCGAAGAGCAGGTTGTAGCTGTGCGTCGCGCCATAGATGAGCAATGCAATGGTCGGGCTGATGGCTGTTGCCACATTGTTGCTCAACCCGTAATAGCCGATTCCCTCGGCACGTCGGGATGAGGGCAACACATCGATTGCCACCGTGCTGTTCGAGATGGTGGCCGCTCCGAATGGAGCTCCATGCAGGGTTCGGATCGTGGCAAATAGCAATAGGCTGGCCGATAGCGGATATCCGAAGAAGAGCAGAAAGACGAGGAAAAAGCTGGTGAGCAGCACAACTCTTCGCGGGAAACCGTCGATCAAATAGCCGCTGAATGGGCGTATGATGAGTGCGGTGAGCGTATAACCCGACAATACGATCCCGATCATCTGCTTGTCGGCATCGAAAGTCTCACTCAAATAGAGCGGGAAAAGCGGCGTCAGCAGCATGAACGAGAAGTAGAGCAGAAAGTTGGCAATCCACACACGGCAGTAGTTGCCGTTCCATAATTTTTCGGCTGGTTTCTCCACAGTGCAAAGGGCGGTTGCTCAAAGATGATCCCCCCCCGCCTGCAAAGATACATGCTTTCGGCTACCGTTGTTATTCATGTGCGTAAAAATTCGTATTAAAAGCGTGTTTGTGTTTGCCTATTTTGCGAAGTTTGCAAGAGACATGAAAAACAGTTTTCCACTTCGCTCGCCTCTTCCGTTATTTACAGCATATAGGATGTGGCTCGGAATAAAAATCAGCCAAGTTTGCTTTTTTTCACGCTCCTTTTCGTATATTTGCGGTGACAATATTTTTTGATGATGCGATGAAACGACTTCTTATCATTTGGTTGCTGACATTATCCACAATCGTACAGGCACGCGAAATCATTCCGCTCAACGAGGGGTGGCGTTTCTATTATCGGTCGGAGAATACCTCCGACAATGCCCGCATCGTGACATTGCCCCATAGCTGGAATACCGTTCCTGCTGTCGGCTTGCCGGTTTACGAAACTACGGCAAATTATCAGCGAAACCTGCATGTGCCGGAGAGTTGGGCATCCAAACGATTGTTCTTGAAATTCTATGGAGCTCAGAATGTGGCCGATCTCTTTGTCAACGGTCGCTATGTCGGAACGCATCAAGGGGCTGCCACGGCCTTTACATTCGAGATTACCGATAAGATCCGTTTTGGTCACGACAATACGTTGTTCGTTTGTGTGAGCAACAGCTACCGTAACGATGTGTTGCCTACCTCCACCGATCTGAATCGTTACGGCGGTCTTTATCGCGAGGTGGAGTTGATCGTTACCGAGCCGACAGTCATTTCGCCGCTCTATTTCGGTTCGGAGGGTGTTTTGGTGCATCCGCGTTTCGTAACAAACGACAAAGCCGAGGGTAGCGTAGAGGTGCATTTGACCGCCCAAGAGCCCACAAACAGCTACCTGACGCTCGAAATTCTCGACTCGGCCGGACGATGCGTATTTACCAAACGTCAGCGGGTCCGCATCGAGGACAAGCCGATATCGATTCCCTTTGCGATCGCTCGCCCGCAGTTGTGGAGTCCGGCACGACCGACACTTTATACCGTTACTGCCACTTTGGGAGAGTCCGCTCCGGCCGATCGGGTCCGTGTGCGGACCGGTTTCCGCTCGATCGCGACCGACCGACAGGGGTGCCTTGCCATCAACGACGATCCGATCCGCCTGAATGGCGTGACCCTCTACCACGATACGGCCTATACCGGAGCAATTCGCACTCCCGAGCAACTCGATGCCGACCTGCGCCAAATTGTCGATATGGGTGCCAATGCCTTACGCTCGGCGGTGCAACCTCATCCGCAGCACCTCTATAACCGTTGCGACGAACAGGGTATGCTGGTTTGGATCGATATGCCGTTGCATCGGGCTTTTTTGAGCGACATAGCCTATTTTGCCACGCCGGCTTTCGAACAAAACGGAATGTTTCAGTTGCAGGAGATTATCGCGCAAAACATTAACCATCCTTCGGTGGTGATGTGGGGTTTGTTTTCGCGTCTGCGTATGAATGGCGACAATCCCACCTCATATATTCGCAAACTGCACAACACGGCCCGTACGATGGATCCCTCGCGTCCCACAGTGGCGCATAGCAATCGCAACGGGGCACTCAATTTTATCAGCGAACTGATCGTTTGGAAACAGGAGTTGGGATGGCAACGTGGCTCGGCCGACGATCTGACGATCTGGCGGGATCAGTTGAAACAGAATTGGTCGCACCTTCGGTCGGGTATTTCCTATGGCGGTAATGGCATGGTGGGACATGCCGTTACTTCGGAGCAGTCGCTCCCCGAAACAAACCGCATGCCCGAGGAGCGACAGACACGTTTTCACGAGGAGTATCAGCGCAACCTGCAAAACGACTCGCTATTCTGGGGTGTCTGGGTCGAAAACATGTTTGATTATGGTGCTTCTCGCCGATCATACGGGGTTGATTGCCATGGTCTTGTGACATTCGATCGTCGTACGTGCAAAGATGCTTATTACCTCTATCGCGCTTTGTGGAATCATCGTTCGCCGACACTCCATCTGGTCGGGAAACGTTATTTGCCGCAAAACGGTCGCCGACAACTCTTGCGCATCTACTCCTCGGCGGGAGTTCCGCAGTTGACCATCGGAGTCGATACCGTGGCAGTAACCGAATATGCCCCTTGCCAATACCGCACCGACTCGATCGATTTGCCCGATCGTGCCGAGGTGCGTATCGTAGCGGGGACTTTGCGTGATGGATTTACTTTCCCCGCAGACTTTGCGCCAGCGCAGCCGAAGCCGCAGGGCCTTCTGCAAACAATAAATCCACAATCGAAAGATTAGGAGCGAAAGGAAGTCGGTCGGAGAAGACCTGTACATAGGGTTCGGCAACAAATGCCGAGCCCTCTTTTTGTTTGGGACGCAAGTCGAGATCGGCCTCGGTTGCATCGATGTACGATTCGCTGAAATTCGGTACGGCAATGCCGAGTTGCTTGCAGAGGGTTTCGAGCAGAGCCCGATTGTAATCTGCCAAAAAGCGATATTCGTGCCGATAAAACGGCTCTAACAGTTCGGCATAATGATCGAAATAGGGCGAGGCCTTGTATGAGGCGGTCAAAGCTCCCCAATGTTGGTGCTGCCAGCGTTTCGAATAGTCGAGACGCATCTCGCGCATCGGGGTGCGGGGGCGGTTGGCTTTGCATACATGTACGGTGAGTTCCATCACCCCGTCGGGAGCCAATATGCGGGTTCGGTTACGCTCCGAACGTTTGATGAAATGTTCGCCCAAGTCGATCGTGCAATTGCCCTGTTTCAAGTATGCGAAATACTCCACCGAGGGGAGATATGCCAAAGGAAGAATGACCATTGCCGAATAATTTTATGCGATTTTACAACTCCGGCTCTACCCAATCTCCATGGGCCTTGATCAGTTCGATCAAGCGGTCGAGAGCCTCCTCTTGCGGGATGTTGCGGGCAACGATCTCGCGCCCTTTGTAGAGCGTGATTCTTGCGGGAGCTGCCCCTACATAGCCGTAGTCGGCATCGGCCATCTCGCCCGGGCCGTTGACGATACACCCCATCACCCCGATTCGCAGGTTTTTGAGATGCGATGTACGCGACTTGATGGTGGCCAACGTCTTTTCCAGATCGTAGAGCGTGCGCCCGCAACTCGGGCAGGCGATATATTCGGTCTGTGAGAATCGAACCCGTGCTGCCTGCAAAATCATCAATTCGATATCGCGAATCTCGGTTTCAGAGAATTGAGGGGCATCGATCCAAATTCCATCGGCCAATCCGTCGAGGAACAATACACCCAGGTCGGCTGCTGCTTTTACGGCCAATGTTTCGAGCGATTGATCGTCGTAGCGACGTTTTACCACTACGGGCTCGTCCGGCTGTTCCAAATTCAGGATTGCGGCTCGCAACTCGGCAGTCGGGTTTGCAGACAATGCCTCGATGATGCGGAAACCCGTGAGCGTTTCGCTGTGTACGATCGGTATCTGCACGGCTGTCCGGCGGCGGTATTCGGTCGGAGAGTAACGTTCTGGATGTAAGACTTCGAAATTCCCCGAACGATTCTCGAAATGCTCAACCAGAAGCTGTGCCACCGGAATTTCGTTCTCGGGAGCTTCGGTCAGCGAAACACGGATCGTGTCACCGATGCCGTCGGAGAGCAAAGCTCCGATTCCCACGGCGCTTTTGATGCGCCCTTCCAATCCGTTTCCAGCCTCGGTGACGCCCAAATGAATCGGGAAGTTCATCCCTTCGGCATCCATCGCCTCGACCAGCAACCGATAGGCTGCCACCATGACGCGGGTATTGCTCGATTTCATCGAGACAACCACCTGATCGAAGTCATGTGCCTTGCAGACCCGCAGAAACTCCATGGCCGAAACCACCATACCTTGCGGGGTGTCGCCCCACTCGTCGAAGACCCGCTTGGCCAATGAGCCGTGATTGACCCCGATGCGTAACGCCACACCGCGCTGGCGACACTGCTCGATCAGCGCCTCCAACTCACCCCGATCCGTACGGTAGTTTCCCGGGTTGATGCGTACCTTATCGACATATTGTGCCGCTACGCTGGCTACCTCGGGTACAAAATGGATGTCGGCAACGATGGCGGCATTGCAACCCTCCGTGCGAAGACGTTGCACAATTTCGCGAAGATTTTCACCCTCGCGGCGACCCTGTGCCGTCAGGCGCACGATCCGACCGCCTGCCGTTGCAATGCGCAGGATCTGTGCCACGCTGGCCTCGGTGTCGTTGGTGTCGGTGTTGGTCATCGATTGTACGGCTATGGGATTTGTGCCGCCGATGGTGACCTGCCCGATGCGCACTTCGCATGCCGTGCGCCGGCTGTATTCGGAAAGATTCATGGTTTCGGTGTTTATCCGACTACAAAGATAGAAAATCCCCGCCACAATCGGCCGTTGATGTCGGTTTTTATTTTCGCGTTGATTTTCCCGATGAGGGATTTGATCCGAAGTGCTTATAGCGGGATCATACAAATTGGTCACTCCTCTTTCTTGATCCGACCCTTTGTCGTGTAAAGCTCTGTTTGTGTTTGCTACCACGAATATTGGAGTGTATTTTGCATACATCTTTCCGAAAAAATCACTACCTTTGTACATATTCTTAAATGTGCACGACCATGAAAACGATTCTCCGCTCTTTTGCTGCGTTGCTGTTGCTCGTTTTGTTGACGGGTTGCGATGCTTTTCACAAACTGACCCGATCGAAACTCAAAGCGGCACAAGGACGTGCCTACGAATTGATTGTCGTTTGCCCCCAACAGGAGTGGATAGGTGAGTTGGGCGACTCGTTGCGTGCCGTGCTGACAGCTCCCGTGCCCTACCTCAATCAGCCAGAGCCCTATTTCGATGTGTTGCGTGTCACCGAACGCGGCTTTTCGGGAATGATTGCCGACCATCGCAATATCTTGAAGGTGTTGGTCGATCCCGCGCTCAAAGAGACCTCGGTGGCCGTGCAATACGATGTCACGGCCGAGCCGCAGATCATCATGACCCTGCAAGGTCCGTCCGATGCCGCCCTTACGGCCTATGTCTCCGACCACCGCAACGAACTGCTCCAAGTTTTGGAGAAGACCGAGCGAGACCGAAACCTGAAAACCAATCAGTCGTACCATCAGGAGAACGTCGAAAGAGCGATCCTCAAAACCTTCGATGTCGAGATGACCGTTCCCAAAGGCTATGTGCTGGCCAATAATCAACCCGATTTTCTGTGGGCTCGTTTCGAATACCCCACCGCAAGTCAGGGATTTTTCCTCTACTCCTATCCTTATGAGGGCCCGCAACAACTGACGGCCGAGGCGCTGTTGGCTGCCCGCAATAAGTTTGCGGCGCGTATCCCGGGACCGAGCAAAGGCTCTTACATGACCACCTCCGATGTCATCTTCCCCGATTTCCGCATGTTCCGTCTCGAAGGGCGTCTTTGGTGCGAGTTGCGCGGTTTTTGGGATGTTCACGGCGATTTCATGGGAGGTCCGTTTGTGAGCTATACGACGGTCGATACCGCCACCGGTCGTGTCTTCACGTTCGATGGTTATGTCTATGCTCCCGACGTTACCAAACCCCGCAAACGCAACTATATGCGAGGGGTAGAACATCTGCTTTACGGCATACAGTTCCCGAAAGCGGCCGAAACTTCCGATGCGGCTTCGACCCAAAAATAGTTCATCCCGCAATAAAGTCGAATTTTAAGCCTGCGCCATGCCCATCCAGCAGTTGCTTACATATCTCTTTGCGGGATTCTATTCGCTGACCGTACTCGGCATTGTGCTGATTATTGTCAGCGACAACCGCAATCCGGTGAAGACCGTGTCGTGGATCATCATTTTGTTGCTGGCTCCCGTCGTCGGGTTGGTCGGCTATTTCTTCTTCGGGCAGAATCTCTCCAAGCAACGCATCATCCCGCGTCGTATGCGCAAGAGGCTTATTACAAAACTCGAAGCCTTCAATCAGGAGATTCCGCCTTGTATCCCTGCGAGATACAATCGTCTTGCAACCCTGCTGACCAATACGATCCATGCAGTCCCCCTTGGCGGAAACCGGATCGTGCCCTATGTGGATGGCAAATCGAAAATGGAGGCGTTGCTAGCCGAAATTGTGCAGGCTCGACACCATATCCACCTGCAATATTATATTTTCTGCGACGATACCGTCGGCCATCGGTTGCGCGAAGCCCTTATAGCCAAAGCCCGCGAAGGTGTCGAGGTGCGTATCCTCTACGATGATGTGGGCAGCCGAGGGGTAAAAACCGAATTTTTCGAAACAATGCGTCGGGAGGGGATTGAGGTGCGCGCCTTTCTGCACGTCAAATTCCCCCGTTTCACCAGCAAAGTCAACTACCGCAATCACCGCAAGATTGTGGTCATCGATGGTCGTGTGGGATTTATCGGAGGGATGAATATTGCCGACCGTTATCTTGAAGGAACTTCGTGGGGAAATTGGCGAGACTCCCATTTCCGCATCGAAGGCAATGCCGTGATCGGCCTCCAAGCCGTATTTCTAAGTGATTGGGCGGCGACAACCCAGCAGCATGTCGAGGGCTCAACCTATTTCCCGACAATGACCGAACAGGTCGGCTCAACGATGCAGATTGTTGCCAGCGGCCCCTTTGGGAAATGGCGTAGTTTGTTGCAGTCGGTCACTACGGCGATCGCTTCGGCTCAACGGCGAATCTGGATACAGACCCCTTATTACCTCCCTTCCGAAGTGCTGAATACCGCCTTGCAGACCGCGGCGTTGGCCGGTGTGGATGTGCGGTTGATGTTGCCGAAACGTTCCGATGCCCGTGCCGTCGATTTGGCGACCCACTCTTTCCTCGACGACATGGTCAAAGCCGGTGTCACCGTGGTATTTTATAAGTCGGGCTTTCTGCATTCCAAACAGTTGATTATCGACGACGACCTTACGGTGATAGGCTCGGCGAACCTCGATTTTCGCAGCTTTGAGCACAACTTCGAGGTCAATGCGTTTGTCTATGACAATGCGTTTACGACCCGTATGGCTGCTGTTTTCGAAGACGACCTTTTGTGCTGTGAGATCCTTGCTCCCAAGATCTGGTTTCGCCGGCCGAGGTTGACCCGTCTTGCCGAGTCGTTTATGCGTATTTTTGCGCAATTGATGTAACGTCGAAGAAACCGTCTAACAAGGTGATCTCAGCGTTACGCTAACCCTCAAAATGCTTATTTGCGTCGGGTAAACTCCGCTTTTTCGGGTTTCGCAAGCCTTGAATTCCCTCTTGTTATACAACTTCTACGCAAAGAGACTGTTGCAACACGACATCGCGGACAGCCTCTATCAGATATCGACAATCCCGTTTCGAATGGCAAATACAACCAACGATGCCGTATTTTTACATCCGGTCTTTTCGAGGATGTTGGCACGGTGTTTATCGACCGTACGTTTCGAGATGAAGAGTTCGTCGGCAATCTCTTGGTTCGACAATCCGCGGCATACGGCAATCAGAATCTCCCGCTCGCGCTCCGAGAGTTGTTCGTCGGAGATATTTTCGCGGGTTCGCATTCGTCCCGTAAGCGAGGAGAGTAGCTGGGGCGAAAAATAACTGCCTCCGGCCATGACCGATTCGATCGCCTCGATCACATCTTCAATATCCGAGTCCTTCAACAAAAAACCGCGAGCTCCGGCCTGCACCATGCGCGAGTAGTAGCTCTCCTCTCCGAACATCGACAAGGTGATGATTTTCAGGTCGGGGCGGTGTGCCAAGGCCAATTCGGTGGTACGAGCTCCATCCATCCCGGGCATGGCGAAGTCCATGAAGACGATGTCGGTCTCCAACGTGTCGAGTGCGGCTAAAAACTCCTCGCCACCGGAGGCTTCGTACACCACCCGACAGTCGGCGTAGTGCTCCAACAATCCCCGCAATCCGTTGCGGAAAAGCGAATGGTCGTCAACCAGTGTGATGCGATATTCGGGTTTCATCGGTTTCTCTTGTGTTTGTGGTTCTCGTTCTCTGTTGAGGTGTTTACACGAATGGTGGCTCTCATTCCTTTCCCTTTCGATGAAACGATCTCGAAAGTCCCGCCCAGCGAGTTGACCCGTGAGTCGATGTTCGACAATCCCATGCCGCAGTCTAACATCGCTTCGGGATTGAATCCTCGCCCGTTGTCGGTGTAGTCGAGCGTCAACTCTCTGCCGTTTTGCGACAACGAAAGATTGATCGCCGAGCAGGCGGCGTGTTTAAGTGAGTTGTTGATCAGTTCACAAATCACCCGATAGAGGATCACCTCCACGTCGGTATCGAATCGCTCCGATCGCAGGTTGGTGGTGAATCGGATCTTCACCTCGTGCATGGCGGCACTCTTGTCGATGAAGTTCTGTACTCCGCGGGCTAACCCGAAATCGTTGAGTACATGCGGAGAGAGGTTATTCGATATTTCGCGCAACGAGCGAATTGCCTCGTTGATCACATAGGTCGTGTTGTTGATGATCTCGCGCTGTTCGGGATTGCTCTCTTCCCGCGAGAGTGCGGTAAGCGACATCTTGGCCGAGGAGAGCAGCGGCCCTAATCCGTCGTGCAGCTCTTTCGAGAAGCGCGATCGTGCCTTCTCCTCGGTGCGCAGTACCGCGGTGAGGATTCGGCGGTTCAACATCTGTCGCTGGCGGTTCAGTCGTTCGATATATTTGAAAAGTTTGTGGGCGTACATCACTCCGATCGATAAACAGATCGAGATCACTACCGCCAAATAGACAAACCACCACTCCAACTCGATGGAAACCTCTGAAACCGAGACCAATTGAACAAAGCGTTCGACAGAGAGCAGGAAGAATCCGATGATAAAAAGTATCCATACCGAGTTGTACTTGGTTTTGCGTACCAATTTCAAAGCATAGACCGAGGCGATGGTCTGAATAAGGATCGAAACGACCAGTAGAATCTTGATCAGCATAGAGACGAAATTTATACAGTTACAAATATACGGAAAATTGTGGCAGAAATGCTATATGCTGAGAGATATTTCGGAAATTTTGTCTATTTTTGTTCCCATAAAATCGCCATTAACTATATATGTGGCCAAATTTATTTACAAAATTTTATTGTTTCATTTAACTTTTCGCACAAAATAGTATCTTTAACAGAAAGCATTAACTTTATACTTAACAGGAGAACATATGAAAACAAAAGTATTCACACGGCCGTTTGCAATAGTTGCTTTGGCGCTGATGTTACTTTGCTCGGCCGATTTGCAGGCCAACGATTTGGAGGCTGCCAAGTCCAAGAAGAACGAGCATTCCCTTCCCGAAAATGTATCGGGACAGAAATCGAAAAAGTGGTATAAAAAGCAGGTTAAAAAGTTTGCTACCGAACTCAACATCCCACTGATTCAGCTCGCCTACAAAACTCCCGATCGTTATTTCTGTTTCGAGTCGGCACAGTGCGATTTTGTTACCGAGTCCGATTGTACGACCGTTTATCAGGCCTGCTCGGTGAGTAAGGTGGTTTTCAGTTATTTGGTACTGTATCTTTACGATAAGGGTATCATCGACCTTGATAAACCGTTGTGGGAGTATTTGGGATATGTGGAGGATCGTTTCCAAGATGCTTATCCCGACAACCCTGCAAAGAGTGCCCAAAATGTCGAGTGGGCGAAGTTGGTTACCGCCCGTATGGTGCTGACCCACGGTACCGGATTGCCCAACTGGGCCAAGAAAAGCAGCCCCAGCGGTGCAAAACTCAAATTTGCCTTCAAACCCGACGCAAAACATCGCTATTCGGGTGAGGGTATGTGGTATCTGCAACGTGTCATCGAGCATATCACCGGCTCGACGCTCGAACAGTTGGCGCGTAAATATATTTTCGATCCGCTGGGCATGACCAGCACCAGCTACGAGTGGCGCAAGGAGTATGCCCAGCAGGCTGCCTCCGGTTACTATCCCGATTTTAGAACGAGTGGCCAGCGTAAGAGCATGAAGAGCAACAGTGCCTACTCGATGCGTACCAATGTGCGGGATTTCTCGCGTTTCATCGAGGCTTTGATGGAGGGCAAGTTCCTGAAACCCGAAACCCATAAGATGATGCTCACGGCATGGCGACCCATCAACAATGCCGGCAAATATTTCGGATTGGGTATCCGCATCAATCCCAACGAAGGTACGGAGTGGGGCCCTGTATGGGGACATACCGGCAGCAACCGCAATTTCCGTTGCCGTTTCTGGATCATGCCCGAGAAGAAAACCTATATGGTTTATTTCACCAACAGTGCCAACGGAGCCAAGATTCATTCCAAGTTGATGAGTATCTTCCAACCCAACTATAACGGATCGGAATTTTAACGATCTGCTCGTTATGATTAAACAACAAGGAGCTGTCTAACAAGTCCTCAAAAATGGAAATCACCCCCGTCAGATGCACTTCTGGCGGGGGTGAAATTGTTAGAATTAGACTTGTTAGACAGCTCCTTGTTTGTGTTGTAATGATTCTCCTATTTTATTGGATGAATTTCATTTTCGTTTTCGATCAATCCTCCTCGTCGTCTTCGTCCTCTTCGATATATTCGTCGGGCACCTCGTAATCCTCCGAGTCGCCTTCGTAGGTGGGATAGGGAGATTTCTCCTCAGGTAGGTACCCGTCGTCTTCGTCATAACCGGAGTCATAGCTTATTTCCGACGTCTCGGAACAACCCGAAGCGGTAGCGATTCCGGTTGCCGCAACCCCTTTTGCGGCCGACGAGAGTTTTGATCCCTCTTCGTTTGTGTCTGCGTCGTCGGAAGTTGTTTCGGCGGTGGCTTTGTTGGGGTCACCTTCCGGATGTGGAGGATTGTCGTTGTCGTCATCTTCCTCTTTTTCGCCTTTCCGAGCAAAGAAGATTCCGATCTCATAAAGCATGTAGAGCGGCAGGAATACCACAAAAAGCGTAAACGGGTCTCCCGAGGGTGTGATGATTGCCGACAGCACAAGCAGTGCGACAACCGCATGACGGCGGTAGTTTTGCAACATCATTCGATTGACCAATCCCAGCCTCGAAAGCAACCATGTGAGCAGGGGCAATTCGAAGACGATTCCCATGACAAATATGATTCCCAAGAAGTTGCCCGTATATGAGTTGAGCGAGATTTGGTTGGCGATCTCGGTGCTGAGTTGGTATTCGGCCAAAAACCGGAATGTCAGGGGGAACACCAACAGATAGCCCACCAGACAGCCGAGGAAGAACATGCCCGTTCCGCAGACAAATGCGATGGCCATGTTGCGTTTCTCCTCATGAAAGAGAGCCGGCTGTATGAACCGCCAGATTTCGAATATCAGATACGGGAATGTGATCAACAGCGCAAACCAAAACGACATGCTGATATGGGTCATGAATTGCGAAGTGACTTTGATGTTGATGATCTGCACCGAGAAGGGCTCGCCAAACGAGGCGAAAGGGCCTCCCAGGCTGGCGATCCAACGGTAGAGAATAAAATCGGAGGTGGTGGGAGCCATGACAATCTGGTCAAACAAAAATTCGCGCATGGCGGCAAAACTGGCAATGAAGCCTACGAAAAGCACCAATACCACCCGCATCAAACTCCAACGCAGATCCTCCAAATGACCCCAGAATGTTTTGGTCTCTTCCTCCGTATATTCTTGTGACATAGGGTATTTCCTGTTTAGTGTAAAAAACTCCGGATACCGCAGTGGCGACATCCGAAGTCAATGTTCATTGTTGTCCGATCGCCATTATTTGCGATACGATGCTTTGACAAACGGAGCTGCCAACAGATAGTCGATGCTCTGTTTTACGCTCTGTTCTACATCGCCGCTGTAACGCTCGACTTCGACCACGATGTCGGCAACACCTGCCGTTTTCGTGTTGGCAAAGATTGCATCGAAACCAACCATTCCACTCTGTCCGATCTCGCGCTCATCCTTGATGTGCAACACTTTGAATCGGTTGGGGTACTTGTTGAAATAGTCCACAGGACTCGACTGTCCGCGAACTACCCAATATACGTCCATCTGGAAGAATACCAACTCGGGATTGGTGTGTTGGAGCATGTAGTCGTACATCACCTGTCCCTCGACCTTCTTGAATTCGAATGCGTGGTTGTGATAACCGTATTGCAGACCGGCCTTTTTGCACATCTCGCCAATGGCGTTGAAATAGCGGCAGTAGGTATCCAGTTGTGCAAGACTTTTGAATGTTTTGGGTCGGATCGATGGTGTAACGATATAGGTCATGCCGGCCTCCTTGTGATCGGCGATACACTGCTCCCACCATTTGAGCGAGGCCGAGAAATCCCCCGACTCCAACTCCTCGGTGGTGAGGTTTTTGGTCGTGTGCGACGAAAGCACCTTCATTCCGGCATTCTCTACCGCTTTGCGGAACTCCGCAGGAGCCATGCCGTAGAATTTGCCGTTTTTATAGTTGGCAGCCTCAACAGCCGTGTAGCCCATTTGGGCCAAACTTTTGAGAGCCTCAGGCAGTTTGCCGACGTACTTCCCATCTTTTCTGAGCAGGTGGCGAATCGAGTAGAGCTGTATGGCAATCTCTTTCTTTCCCGATTTCTTTTTCGGCTTCGCCGAAACCGTCTCGGGAGAGACGATTCCGGAAAGCAGAATTACCATCATCCACAAAATGCAACGTTTCATTACGAATGTGGTTTATAGAGTTGCAGATTAGTCGAGAATCTTGATGCGAATATTGCGGTACCAAACATCGTCACCGTGGTCTTGCAGACCGAAGTAACCCTCGCGGTTGGCACCACCGCAGTTGTTGAGCAGTTCGAATGCCAACGGCCACTTCTTCGAACTGAACTTGCTGGCCTCCAACATCTCGGTCCATTGGGGAGTCCAAAGGTGATACTCTACGACGTTTTCACCGTTTTGACTGTGTATAACCGTGCCTTTGTAAACCATGATTTTGGCTTTGTTCCACTTGCCGTAAGGTTTCTGATTCTGCGGAACGGCCGGAATCATGTCGTAGAGCGATGCCGATTGGCGGTTGCCATCCTTGCCGAGTTTTGCGTCGGGGTGGTTGGCATTGTCGAGTACCTGATACTCGGGACTCGAAATATAGATGGGCTGCATCTTCTTTTTGCCATTTTTCTCAGCTTCAACCTCTTGTGCAAGGTAGAAGATACCCGAGTTGCCGCCTTTCGAAACTTTCCATTCGAGTTCCAACTCGAAGTTCTTGAATTTGCGTGTGAAGATCAGGTCGCCGCCGTCGCCGTCTTGGGCTTCACCGCCGCCCGAGCCGTTGAATTTGATGGCTCCGTCTTCAACGGTCCATTTCGAAGGAACGTGCTGCTTGCCGTAACCGCGCCAGCCGTTCAAAGTTTTGCCATCGAAAAGGATGTAATAACCATCTTTATCTTGCGGCAGTTGGGCCAAGTCGATTTGGGCATTCTCTATAACGGTGTATTGAGGTGTTGCACTTGCTTCACTCTCTTTGCTCTCGGTGTTTCCTGCATTGTTTGCGCGGCTACCGCAGGCTACCATAGCCAACGATGCCATGAGAATCAAACTCTTTTTCATGATTGATTATGTGTTTAATATTGTGATTTTTCTGATTAAAGGGGCATGTCGGGCAACTTCCAACCCTCGCGGTAGTTGTGTTTAACCAACTCGGCAGCAAATTGGTTGGCGTCAACCGGATCGGTATATGTCTTGTTGAATGTGGGGTGTCCGTCTTTGATCGAGAAACCGTCTTTGATCATGGTCTTGATCGTGGCACCTGCCGGAATGTTCGTGAAACGCATGTTCTCGCCATCCCAGTGCAACTCCTGATGGAGATTTTGCAGACGGATGGCCAAAACGCCCATGACTACCATCTCGTTGAACGGACCTGCCTCGCTGAAATCCGATGCGCACAATACACGGTTGGCGGGGTCCTCTTTGCAGGCACGTACCCAGTCCATGTAGTGGGTTTCGGTAACTCTGCGCAATACCTTCGGAGCGGAGGGAACACGTCCCGACAGCAGGTAAGGCTTACGGCCGTAGCAACCGCAGATCAGGGTGTCTTTCGTGCCGTGGAAGATCACGCCGCCACCTTGATAGTTGAGGTTCTTGCCGGCGGGCAATCCTTCCGGACGCTCCGGTTTCAAACCGCCGTCGTACCAATAAACCTCCACCTCGGGCATGGCCACTTTGGGCATGTTGTCGCGTGCGGGGAAAGTGAATTTCACGATCTGTGCCGAAGGACACGAGTCGGTCAGCAACGAGGTCGAGCTACCTTGTACTTTTGTCGGATAGCGCAGGTTCAGACCCTTGAATACGGGGTGCAAAATGTGGCAGGCCATGTCGCCCAAAGCTCCCGTACCGAAATCCCACCATCCGCGGAAGTTCCACGGGGTATAGATCTCGTTATAAGGACGATAGGGTGCCGGACCGATGAAAGCATCCCAGTTCATGGTGCTGGGGATGGCTTGATCTCCTTCGGGACGAGCCAAACCTTGCGGCCAGATCGGACGGTCGGTGAAAGCCTCGACCTTGCGAACCTCGCCGATTTCGCCGTTCCAAATCCATTCGCAAGCCGTGCGAACACCCTCTCCCGAAGCTCCTTGATTACCCATCTGGGTAGCTACCTGATATTTGGCTGCGAGTTTGGTGAGCAGACGCGACTCATAAACCGAGTGGGTCAACGGTTTCTCGACATAGACGTGCTTGCCTGCGGTCATCGCTTCGGCGGCGATGATGGCGTGGGTGTGGTCGGCAGTGGCCACCATCACGGCATCGGCCGATTTGAGCATCTTGTCGTACATCTTGCGATAGTCGTTGAACTTCTTGGCTTTGGGGTACTCCTTGAAGACGCGATCGGCATATTTCCAATCGACATCGCACAGACCGATGATGTTTTGACCTTTGAAGCCGCGCAATACGCTTGCACCGCGGCCGCCGATGCCGACACCCAAGATATTCAACTTGTCACTCGGAGCCGTATGTCCGAACTTCTTGCCCAATACGGTGTTGGGGACTACCGCTAAACCGAGGGCTGCCGTTGCTCCCGTTTTCAGGAAATTACGGCGAGACATTTCGTTTGACATGGTTTTAGTAGTTTTTATTTAAGTTTGAGAGTTATTTTTTATCGTCAGTTCCTTCGATCTCTTTTTCGATGTTGTTCATGCCGTCTTTGAAACTGCGAATACCTTTGCCGATGCCCTTCATCAGTTCGGGAATCTTACGGCCACCGAAAAGCAACAAAATAATCAGCACAATGGCGAAAAGTTCCATTCCACCGATGTTTTGGAAAAATAAGAAGTTGTTCATAATAGTTGTTTGATGAATTTCGGGAGGAGTATTGGCAATAGTCCTCCGAAGGGGTTATTGATTATTTAAGTTGTTTGTGCAATTGGTTGTATCGTTGTTTGTTTTGTGGTTGCGACAAGGAATGGTTTTTGTCGCAGAGGGTATATCTCTCCTAAAATCGTCGCAAGATAGTAAAAAAAATTAATATGGCAAGGTCGGGATGCGATTTTTTTGATAAACGACGGGGGTAAGAAGCCGATACAGAACGGGTAATGTCGGGAGAAAACCGATCGTGTTTTTCGTCGGAATGTCGGCAAATCTCCCCAAAAATATTCGCTAAAATTAGGATACTACCGGTTTTCGTGCTATTTTTGTACAATGGAATAATAGATCACTCTAATATTCACGACTTTCACCATTGGGTGGACATAAGTCCCCTGCCTAAATACCGAGATGCTTATGAATCAGCAATTTTGTTTTGATTACGAACGTTACAAGTCTTGTGATGCACTCCCCGAGGCCGACCGTTTGTTGGTGATCGAGGCCGAGCGAGCCACTGCCAATGCACATGCGCCATATTCGAACTTCCATGTCGGAGCAGCCGCCCGTTTGCGTAGCGGCAGAATCATCTATGGCAGCAACTTCGAGAGCGAAGTCTATCCGGCGGGATTGTGTGCCGAACGGTCGTTGCTGTTCTATGCACAAGCCAACCATGCCGACGATCCGATCGAGACGTTGGCCATCGCTTCGAACCCTTCGGAGCGCGAGTGTTATCCCTGTGGTCAGTGTCGCCAGGTGATGGTCGATGTCGAACGTCGTCAGGGCTCGCCTATGCGGGTTATCATGAGCGGTAACGGCTCGGCTACGGTGGTTGCCTCGGCAGCCCAATTATTGCCTTTTACTTTTGTGCTTTAATCTCCATTAACTCTCCACGATGTTCTCTCCCAACGATATTCTTTATGAAGACAACCACCTGCTGATCGTCAACAAACACAGTGGCGATCTGGTACAGCCCGACCCTTCGGGTGAAAGTGCCCTTGAAGACCAGATCAAGGCCTTTATCAAAGTGCGCGATGCAAAAGCCGGCGAGGTCTTCCTCGGTGTGGTCCACCGTATCGACCGGCCGGTAAGCGGGGTGGTGCTCTTTGCCAAGACCTCGAAAGCCCTTGTGCGCCTCAACGAGATGATCCGCGAAGGACGCATCCGTAAGATCTATTGGGCTTTGACCGAGCAGACTCCCGATCCCGAGGCGGGCGAATTGCGCCACTACATCCTGCGTGATGGCCGCACCAACCGTTCGCGGGCGCTCGATACGCCCAAAGCCGACGCCAAACCGGCACGCCTGCGTTATGAGGTGCTGGGGCGGGCAACGCGCTATACGCTGGTTGAGGTCGAATTGTTGACGGGTCGCCACCACCAAATTCGTGCACAGCTCTCGAAGATCGGTTGCCCGATTCGTGGAGACCTGAAATATGGGGCTCGCCGTTCGATCACCGGCGGAGGTATCTCGTTACATTCGCGGCGTGTGGAGTTCGAACATCCTGTGCGCCACGAGCCGGTTGTGGTGACGGCTCCCGTGCCGTCGGGCGACAAACTGTGGGCTGTGTTTGAAAATTGCTAATCTTTTGAATTTATGCGAATCCTGATACAACGTGTCACGGAGGCTTCCGTGACGATCGACTCCCGACTTCACTCCCACATCGGTCGCGGATTGTTGGTATTGCTCGGTGTCGGTATGGATGATACGGCCGAAGATATCGAGTATCTGGCCGGCAAACTTGTGCGGCTGCGGATCTTCGATGATGCTGCGGGTGTGATGAACCTCGATGTGCAACAGGTAGGTGGCGAGGTGTTGGTGGTGAGCCAATTTACACTGATGGCTGCAACCCGCAAAGGCAACCGTCCGTCGTATATCAAGGCGGCGCCCGAAGCGCTCTCCCGACCGCTTTATGAGGCTTTCTCGGCTCGGGTTGCCGAGCTGCTCGGCCGTGAGGTGGCTACCGGCGAGTTCGGTGCCGATATGCAGGTTTCTCTCGTAAACGATGGGCCGGTGACCATTTGGATCGACTCGAAAAACAAAGAGTAAGCACGGGGGGGGGAAGGAGAAACACGATCCCTCTCCATAAAATCCCGATTTCTTCCGTAGGCAGATGCAATAGGCTTGCGTGCTGCTGCGAAAAGTATCAAAACAAAAAACAACAATGCTTTATCCTTGGGGCGATACGCGACGTTATAACTCCTATGCGGGTTATTTTCGTCGGCTGTTTGGCGAGCGGATGCAGAAGATCTCGGTCGATGCGGGTTTTACCTGCCCCAACCGCGACGGATCGCTTGCCACGGGCGGCTGTACGTTCTGTAACAACGGAGCTTTTACCCCTTCGTATTGCACCCCTTCGAAAAGTGTGCGACAACAGATCGAGGAGGGGATCGAGTTTCATGTAAACCGCTACCGTAAGGCTTCGCGCTACTTGGTCTATTTTCAATCGTTTTCCAATACATACGCCCCGTTGGAGCGGCTGCAAACTCTCTATGAAGAGGCCTTGTCGCATCCTGCCGTGGCGGGAATTATCGTGGGAACACGCCCCGATTGTGTTGATGAAGAAAAACTCGATTATTTAGCCGCTTTGGCTCGCGATAAATATGTGGCGGTCGAATACGGCATCGAATCGACCTCCGATGCAACATTGCGACGTATCAATCGCGGACACGATTTTGCGTGTGCCGAGCGGGCTGTGTCGATGAGTGCCGAACGGGGACTGCATGTCGGAGCCCATTTTATCCTCGGATTGCCGGACGAAACCGACGATATGTTGTTGGCACAAGTCGAACAGATCAATGCGTTGCCTCTTACCACCGTGAAGTTCCATCAGTTGCAGATTTTCCGCGGAACAACGATGGCCGCCGAATACGACAGCCATCCGGAACATTTCCGATTTTGGACACTGGACGAGTATCTCGATCTGATGGTCGAGTTGTTCCGGCGGTTGCGCCCCGATCTGGTGGTCGAGCGGTTTGCCTCCGAAGCTCCGCCTCGTTATCACTACGGCCCCAATTGGGGTTTGGTGCGCAACGAACAGCTTTGGGCGATGCTTGAAAAAAAATTGGAGCGTTCTGATGCGTATCAAGGTGAAATTGTACTATCTTTGCGCCCGAATTTGTCTTAAATTGATTCGCTTCATGAAAATTACAAAAGATTCCGCATTCAAGTCCATTAAGGAGTATGTGATAATGACTTTCGGTGCGATGCTCTATTCGTTTGCTTGGATCGCTTGTATTATTCCGGCAAAAGGTACGGGAGGGGGTGCTACGGGTTTCTCATTGGTGTTGGCTACGGCATTGAACGAGTGGCTCGGCATCTCGATTCAAATTGGTACGATGGCGCTTATCGTCAATGGCATATTGCTTGTGATCGGAGGTTTGGTGGTCGGATGGAATTTCGGCGTCAAAACAATCTTTTGTATTGTGACGCTTTCGATCGGAATGAATATTTGGGAGACAATCCTTCCTGCGGGCGATTTTCTCCATCTCGAACGAATTCTATCGATTATTTTAGGTGGTCTTTTGGCCGGTGCGGGCGTTGCGATCTGTTTTGGGCAAGGAGGCTCTACGGGCGGTACGGATATTGTGGCGATGATTATTAACAAATATCGTACGATCAGTTACGGCAAGATTTTGATCTATACCGACTCGTTGATTATCTGCTCGTCGTTGCTTGTCGGATATAGTATCGATGCCGTGATCTATGGTTTCGTGTTGACAGCTGTGGTGGGGTATGCGGCCGATTTGATCATGGCCGGTAATCAGCAGTCGAGTCAGCTCTTTATCATGACGCACGATTACGAAAAGATGGCCGATATCATCGCCCAAAAGTTGCATCGCGGAGTGACATTTATCGACTCGCAAGGTTGGTACACCAAAGAAAATTCGAAAATTATCATGGTGGTTTGCCGAAAACGCGAAAGCACTGTGATTCTCCGTCTTGTCAAGACTATCGATCCCAATGCGTTTATTACCGTTGGCTCTGTGATGGGTGTTTACGGTAAGGGATTCAGCGCGCTCAGTAAATTGTAATTTCGGATCGGCGAGGAGATCTTCGGTCCGCAGATAATACCGACTCTTCCGATACGGAGGTCGGAAAAACAGATGACCCATGTCTTTGTATGCCGATATCGTGCTGCCGCTGGCACAACCAGCTTATACTTACGCCATTCCCGATGGGGTAACGGTTGTCGTGGGGCAGGCTGTGGCCATACAGTTTGGACCTCGAAAGTTCTATACGGGGATCGTGTGGCGAATCCATGACTGTCGCCCCGATTTTCCCCGAATCAAATCCGTTCACCGCGTTTTGTATCCGAATCCGTTCCTTACAGCCGAACAGATGGCTTTGTGGGAGTGGATTGCGTCGTACTATATGTGCTCGCTTGGCGAGGTGATGCGTGCGGCGTTGCCGACACTGATGAAACCCTCGGGCGATACCGAAGAGGAGTTTGCCGAAGAGGAGTTTCGGCCGAGAAAAGAGTGGTATGTTGCGCTCGATGCCACGTTGCAGGATGAGAGCCGTTTACACGAAGTCTTCGAGAAACTCGAACGGCGCGCCCCGAAACAATACGAAGCGTTGTTGGAGATCGCTACGGCCGGAGATGATACCCGCATAGCGACCGGCGAGATTGCCCGACGATTGTTGCGGGTCGATTATGCCGTGTTGCAGGCGTTGGCTCGCAAAGGGTTTATCCGACAAATCGAACACGAACGACATGTGGAGCGTGGGAATTCGAATTTCCGGCTGCCTGAACTCTCCGAGCACCAAGCCGTTGCATTAAACAATCTGCAAGCACAGTTTGCTGCCGGAAAGAGTACGGCTCTGTTGCACGGAATTACCGGATCGGGCAAAACCGAAATCTATATCCATCTGATTGCCGAGGTGTTGTCGCAGGGAGGCGATGTGCTGCTGTTGGTGCCGGAGATTGCACTCACGGCACAGCTGATCGACCGCATGGAGCGTATTTTCGGCAGTCGTGTCACTCCCTTCCATTCGAAACTTACCAATCGGTGCCGCACGGAGACCTATCTGCGACTCAACCGCTCGGAGGGGGGTGAGTTCGTCGTCGGGGCACGTTCGGCTTTGTTTCTGCCGCTCAAACGGTTGCGGTTGATCATTGTCGATGAGGAACACGACAGTAGCTATAAACAGAGCGAACCGACTCCCCGCTATCATGCCCGCGACTGTGCGGTGATGATGGCGCGTTTGTACGGAGGACGCACGTTGTTGGGCAGTGCTACGCCCTCGCTCGAAACATGGCTCAATGCCCGTAGCGGGAAATACGCAAGTGCAACACTCACCGAACGTTATGGCGATGCTCGTTTGCCGCGGATTCTGGTTTCCGACACGTTGCGGGCTGCCCGTCGAGGCGAGCGGCGCAGCCATTTCAACAAGTTGCTGTTAGACAAAATCGAGGCGACATTGCAGCGTGGCGAGCAGGTGATGTTGTTCCAGAATCGTCGCGGTTTTTCGCCCTATGTCACCTGCACCGAGTGCGGATGGACTGCCCGCTGTCCGTCGTGTAATGTGACACTTACTTACCATCAGCGAGGTGGCGAACGGCTGATCTGCCACTATTGCGGTCATACCGAAACCGTGCCGGCCAAGTGTCCTTCGTGTAAGGTCACCGATGTCGTGCCAATGGGATTCGGTACCGAGAAGATCGAAGAGGAGATTGCACGATTGTTTCCCGAGGCGCGTGTGGCGCGACTTGATCGCGACAGCGTAACCTCCGAACGGGCTTTTCGCAACATTGTGGCGGATTTCGAAGCGCGCAAAACCGACATTCTGGTCGGGACGCAAATGATCACCAAAGGGTTTGATTTCGACGGGGTTTCGTTGGTCGGGATTCTCAATGCCGACAATTTGCTGAACAACCCCGATTTCCGAGCCGCCGAGCGGGCTTTTCAGCGGATGATGCAGGTGGCCGGTCGGGCCGGTCGGCGCTCCGAAGGGGGCGAGGTGGTGATCCAAACTGCCGAGCCGATGCATCCGGTTATCCGTCAAGTCGTTGCCGGCGACTATGAGGCAATGGCGCGGGAGCAGTTGGCTGAGCGGCAACAATACTTCTATCCTCCGTATGCGCGACTGATCTCTTTGACGTTGCGCCACAGCGATCCGGAGTTGCTGCGTCGGGCTGCCGGCACTCTGGCAACGCGCTTGCGCGGACGTTTCGGGAAACGGCTGTTGGGACCTATGACGCCTCCGGTCGATCGTATTCGGGGCGAGTACTTGATGAATCTGCTCCTCAAAATCGAGAGCGGAGCCTCTTCGTTGCGTGCCCGAGAAATCCTGAACGAAGAGTTGAAGAGAATGCTCAGCGATTCTGCTTTCAAACAAATAACCGTTATAACCGATGTCGATCCTCAATGATTGGTGGCAGGATCTGCGTGTACTTTTCCTGCCGGAGCGTTGTGCCGTATGTGAAAAACCGTTGGTTGCGGGCGAGGAGGTGGTATGTCTCCTGTGTCGGGCATTGGCTCCGCTTACGGGATATTGGCACGAGGCCGACAATCCGTTGCTCGATCGTTGCCGCGATCAATTGCCGATCCATCGCGCTTCGGCTTTTCTCTTTTTTGTTCATGGGAGCGGTTGGCGCAATCTGATTCATGGTTTCAAATACCGCAATACTTGGCGGTCGGCCCGTGTGATGGGTGCGTGGTATGGACATTGTTTGGCTGAGAGCGGTCTGTATGACGATGTCGAGATCGTCGTTCCGTTGCCGCTGCATCCGCTTAAACAATGTCATCGGGGCTACAATCAGTCGGAATATATCGCCGAAGGTATTGCTGCGGAGCTTGGCGTGCCGGTGGATCGTCGGAGTGTTTATCGTCGTCACAATACACCGAGTCAGGCACTTCGCACTCGGCGCGAACGGGCTGCCAATGTCGAGGGAGCGTTTGCGGTGCGGCATCCCGAACGATTGGCCGGACACCATATTCTGTTGGTGGACGATGTGATAACCACGGGCAGTACGCTCCTTTCGTGTGCCGAGGCTGTTTTGCAGACAACACCCGATTGCAGGGTGAGTATTGCGGCTTTGGCCGTGTCGCGTCATGAGTTGGGAGTGAAGGGTTGAAAAAGTTTTCGACAGTCCGATTGCTGCTCATGATTGTGTGAAGATTCGTTACCCGATGTTATAAACATCGTTTTGTCGAAAAACTCTTCTCTTCGGGTTTTGATATGTCGTGGTAAATCGTTACTTTTGGAGATTGAAATATCACGAAATAATGGCTAAAAATTATACCCCCTCTTCCCGTAATCGGGAGGCATTCGAAACGTTGACCGAAACGGTCGGCAATGTGCCGCCACAAGCTGTTGAGTTGGAGGAGGCTGTCCTCGGAGCGTTGATGCTCGAAAAGGACAGTATCATTGCCGTACAGGAGTTTGTCACTCCCGAGGCTTTCTATACCGAGGAGCACCGCACGATCTATAAGGCGATCGAGGAGTTGTCGATGGAGCTCAAACCCATCGACCTCTTTACCGTGACCGAACGGCTCAAAGCAAAAAAAGAGTTGAAGAAGGTCGGAGGAGCATCGTATCTTGCCCAACTGACTCAGAAAGTGGGTTCGGCGGCCAACGTCGAGTTTCATGCCAAGATCATTGCCCAGAAATACGTGCAACGCGAATTGATCCGTTCGGCTACCGAGATTCAACGACGCTCTTACGACGAATCGACCGATGTGACGGAGCTCATCGGATATGCCGAGGGCGAGATCTTCAAGGTCTCGGAGGGGCATGTGAAACGTTCGGTGCAGTCGTCGAAGGATATTTTGGCGCGGGCATTGATGCAGATCGAGGAGGCTTCGAAGAATACGAGTGCTTTCAACGGTGTGCCGTCGGGCTTCATGGCGATTGACCGCGTGACCCTCGGTTGGCAGCTGTCGGATCTGATCATCATTGCGGCACGTCCGTCGATGGGTAAAACGGCCTTTGTGTTGTCGATGGCTCGCAACATGGCAGTTGATCACGAGCAGGGTGTGGCCTTCTTCTCGCTTGAAATGTCGGCCGTGCAGCTCATGATGCGTCTGATCATTGCCGAAACAGGGTTGCAGGGCAACGACGTGAAGTCGGGACGACTCTCGCCGGAGCAGTGGCGGCACTTGGAATCGGCGACCAAACCGCTGGGAGCCGCTCCGCTCTTCATCGACGATACCCCCGCATTGTCGGTCTTTGAGTTCCGCTCGAAGGCTCGTCGTCTGAAAATCCATAACGACATCAAGATCATTATCATCGACTACCTTCAATTGATGACCGGCAATCAGGACTCGAAAGGCAATCGCGAACAGGAGGTGGCCTTCATTTCGCGTACACTCAAAGCGATCGCCAAAGAGTTGAATGTGCCGGTGATCGCCCTTTCGCAGTTGAGCCGTGCTACCGAGATGCGTGGCGGCTCGAAACGTCCTCAGTTGTCGGATCTTCGCGAGTCGGGAGCCATCGAGCAGGATGCCGACATCGTGGCATTCATCCATCGTCCGGAGTATTACGGCATCAACCAAGACGAAAACGGTCAGCCGACTGCCGGCTTGGCCGAGATCATCATCGCCAAGCACCGTAACGGTGCCGTCACCGATGTCAATCTGCGTTTCTTGAAAGAGCAGGCGCGATTTGCCGATATGGACGACTCGATGTTGTCGCCTTCGCAGGCTGCCGACAGTCAGCAGGCTTACGACGACTATGCCAGCGGACTGAACGGGCCGAGTACCGGTGGCGGATTGGGTGCGGGCTTGGGAGCTCTCGGTGCGGCAACGGGCGGAGAGTTCGATCCGAATCTATCGCAGAATATGGGCGACGAAGTGCCGTTCTAATAAGATTTTTGTTGTGTAAGTGTCGAACAGTTAAATAGATAAGTCGGTGTTTGTCAAAATTCATGCAGGAGCTATTGTCGGAATCGATGCGGCATCGGTGATTGTCGAGGTCAATATCACCGGTGGCGGATTGGGCATGTATTTGGTCGGACTACCCGACAGTGCCGTCAAAGAGAGCGAACAACGTATTCGTGCCGCTTTCGAAAATTCGGGAGAGCGGATGACGGGTCGAAAAGTGGTGGTAAATCTCGCTCCTGCCGACCTGCGCAAAGAGGGCGCATCGTTCGACCTGCCTATTGCGGTGGGAATCCTTGCCGCGATGGAGCGAATCCCGATCAAGGCGGTCGAAGGAACACTCTTTGTCGGCGAATTGTCGCTCGACGGGTCGGTACGTCCTGTGCGTGGCGTGTTGCCGATTGCCATTCGGGCTCGGGAGTTGGGGTTGCGAAGGGTGGTTTTGCCCCGAGAGAATGTTTCGGAGGCGGCTGTTGTTGAGGGAATCGAAGTCGTTCCGGTGGATAGCCTGAAAATGTTGATCGGCTGGCTGAATGGAGAAACAGAGATCGCTCCGATGCAAGTTGTTGCCGAAGAGCCCTTCGAAACGACCGCCGGCTGTTATGATGAAGATTTTGCCGACGTCAAGGGACAACAGCAGGCCAAACGAGCCATGGAGATCGCGGCAGCGGGAGGCCATAATGTGTTGTTGGTAGGAGCTCCCGGGTCGGGAAAGACCATGCTGGCACGACGCCTTCCGACAATCTTGCCGCCATTGACACGCGACGAAGCGTTGGAAACCACAAAGATCCACTCTGTGGCCGGCAAAACGGGCTTTGCCGGAGGGTTGATGACACAACGTCCCTTTCGAGCTCCCCACCACCTAACCTCGCAGGTTGCGGTGGTCGGTGGCGGTCAGTCTCCTGCCCCGGGCGAGGTGTCGTTGGCGCACAATGGGGTGTTGTTCCTCGATGAGTTGCCCGAATTCGGGCGCAGTGTCCTCGAAGTGTTGCGGCAACCGTTGGAAGATAAGCAGATCACGGTCTCGCGTGCAAAATACAGTGTGATCTATCCGGCTAACTTTATGTTGGTTGCTGCCATGAATCCCTGCCCTTGCGGGTATTATAATCACCCGACGAAAGATTGTTCGTGTTCTGCGGGATCGGTGCATCGCTACATGAGCCGAATCTCCGGCCCTTTGATGGATCGTATCGATTTGCATGTCGAGGTGACTCCTGTCCCACCCTCGGCGCTTTCGACCGCAACCTCCGAGGAGTCGAGTGCCGTTGTACGCGAACGGGTGATGCGTGCGCGGGAGATTCAGGCTCGTCGGTTTGCCGCCGTCCCGAAAATACACACCAACGCCATGATGAATTCGGCACTGCTGCGCGAACATTGCCGGCTCGATGCAGCTACGGCTGCTTTGCTCGAACGGGCAATGGATCGATTGTCTTTATCCGCTCGTGCTTATGATCGAATTCTGAAAGTGGCGCGGACGATTGCCGATCTGGCGGGGCGTGAACGGATCGAGACCTCGGATGTCGCCGAGGCGATCGGTTATCGTTCGCTCGACCGCGAAGGCTGGGGACGGTAGGAATGAAATAGATGGTAAACAAGGAAATTAAAAGATAATGGGAAATCAGAAACCGTTGAAAATCATCCTTTCGGGGGGTGGCACAGGAGGCCATATCTATCCGGCTGTTGCGGTTGCCGAGGCATTGAAACGGCGATTGGGAGAGGATGTAGAGTTGCTTTTTGTCGGTGCTGAGGGCAAGATGGAGATGGAGAAGGTGCCGGCACTGGGTTATCGGATTGTCGGCCTGCCGATTGCCGGCCTGCAACGACGTTTGGAGTGGCGCAATCTTTTGGTTCCGTTCAAAGTGTTGCGCAGTATTCGTAAGGCACGTCAGACGATTCGCGATTTTGGAGCCGATGTTGTGGTCGGTTTCGGCGGTTATGCCAGCGCTCCGGTGCTGTGGGCCGCACAACGTATGGGAGTGCCGACCGTGATTCAGGAGCAAAACTCCTACGCGGGAGTGACGAATAAGATTTTGGCAAAACGAGCCCGACGCATTTGTACGGCATATGAGGGCATGGAACGTTTCTTTCCAGCGGAGAAGATCCTCCTGACGGGAAATCCGTTACGCGGGAACTTCTCGAAGACGGGGGCGGATCGCTCCGAGGCTTTGGCCTATTACGGATTGTCGGCCGATTTGCCGGTGGTCTTGGTGGTTGGCGGGTCACTCGGAACACGGTCGCTCAACGAGATGATGAAGGCATGGATCGTGCGTACGGAGGGCAAAGCTCCGGTGCAGGTGATTTGGCAGACAGGTAAATACTACGAGCGGGAGATGTGTGAATTTCTGGCCGCTCACCCTGCCGAGCATGTTTGGCAGGGGGCTTTCATTGACCGCATGGACTATGCCTATGCCGCGGCCGATGTGGTTGTTTCGCGTAGCGGTGCCGGAACGGTGTCGGAGTTGTCGTTGGTGGCCAAACCGGTGGTTTTTGTGCCGTCGCCCAATGTTGCCGAAGATCACCAGACCAAAAACGCGCAGGCTTTGGAGTCCAAAGGTGCTGCTTTGTTGGTTGCCGACAATCGTTGCCGCGAAGAGGCTATGGAGCAGGCGTTGGCTTTGGCGGCCGATAAAGAGGCGTTGGTACAGATGAGTACCAACCTCGAAAAGTTGGCACGTCCCGATGCCGCCGAACGGATTGTCGATGAAATCATGCGGGTCGTCGGTCGTTAAACAGATAGAAACCGGGTCGGAGAATCTTCTATACTGAAAATGGGGTCATGAAAAGTTTTCGAAATATCTATTTTTTGGGAATTGGTGGTATCGGGATGAGCGCTTTGGCGCGTTATTTCCTGCACGAGGGCCGTCGGGTTGCCGGCTATGATCGTACGCGTTCGCGGCTGACCGAGGCGTTGGAAACGGAGGGTGCGGAGATTCATTACGAAGAGGATGTGCAACAGATCCCCGAAGAGTTTTTGGATCCTAAGACTACGATGGTGGTCTATACACCGGCTGTCCCCCAAGAGCATGCCGAATACCGCTATTTTGTCGATCATGGTTTTTGTGTCGAGAAGCGTTCGCAGATGCTCGGTCACTTGGCCGAGGGGAAATATGTGATGGCGGTGGCCGGCACACACGGCAAGACATCCACCTCGACATTGATCGCTTGGCTCAATCACGCACTGACGGGGGGCGGCTCTGCTTTTTTGGGAGGAATCTCGAAGAACTTCGATGGTAATTTGGTCTTGGGCGATGGTGCTCGTCTGGCTGTCGAGGCCGATGAGTTTGACCGCTCGTTTTTGCGGTTGTGGCCCGATGTGGCGGTGGTGACCTCGGCCGATGCCGATCATCTCGACATCTACGGAACACATGAGGAGCTGAAAAAAGCCTTCTCGCAATTTGTGGGACAAATCAAGAAGGGCGGATACCTGATCTTGAAACAGGGGGTGGATATTCGGGTCGATAATTCGGAAATTACCTGTTATCGATATGCTTACGATACGCCATGTGATTTTTGGGCATGCAATGTGCAACTGCTCGATGGAGGTTACTATCGTTACGACATCATGACACCCGATGGAGCAATCGAGGGTTGTACGCTCGGAGTCCCCGGATGGGTAAATATCGAAAATGCGGTGGCTGCTGTGGCTTCGGTATGGTGTGCGGCAAAAGCCGAGGGGCGCAACCTCGATTTGGATCGTCTGCGCGAAGGGTTGGCCTCGTTTTCGGGGGTGAAACGTCGCTTCGAGTTTTGGATCAACACGCCGCGTCAGGTCTATATGGACGACTATGCCCACCACCCGCGCGAATTGGCCGCGGCACTTACCTCCGTGCGTCGGATGTTCCCCGCACGAAAAATCACCGCTATTTTTCAACCCCACCTCTACACCCGCACCCGCGACCTCTTTGAAGAGTTTGCCGAGGCGTTGTCGCAAGCCGACGAGGTGGTGCTCCTGCCGATCTATCCGGCTCGTGAGGAACCGATCGAGGGCGTTGTGTCGGAGATTATCGGCGAGCGAATCACTGTTCCGTGGCAGATTGTGCCGCGTGAACAGTTGGTGGAAACAGTGGCTGCAATGGCGACCGATGTGGTGATCAGTTTCGGTGCCGGAAATATCGATGCCTGCTGTGAGGGATTAGCCGAAAAATTGAATAAAAAAAGTTAATCGTTATTCGAGGTGAGCCGTTGGGGTAAATACCTCTTCTTCGCCCTATTGTGGGTCGCTGCGATTGCTTATGTGATCGGAGCAGCCTGCCGTGCCCGTGAGGTGCGTAGCGGACAACGGGTGCAAGCATTGGAGATTTGCGTGGAGGATAGCACCTCGCAAGGATATCTGGTAGCCTCGAATAGCGTGCGCGAATGGATTAGCAACAACGGGATTCCGACGATCAACGAGCCGGTCGATTCGTTGCGACTGACTGATATCGAGGAACTCATCTCCCGTAACGGCTTTGTCGATCGGGTCGTGGCCCGTGTGAATTATGACGGAGTATTGCGAATCAATATCAGCCAACATCGACCTGTTTTGCGATTGTTGACCGATGGGATGAATAGCTATACCACATCCGAGGGGGTGGTTTTTGTCGCTCCGAAGGGAGTATCGCGTTATGTGCCGGTAGTGACGGGGAGCTATCGCCCGCCCTTCCCCGCGAATTACGAGGGTACCGTGCGTGATTACATCGATCGGGAGCTGGCTCGTATCGATCGACGAATCGAAGAGTTGGAACAGGAGAAGTTCCCGTTTTATAAACGTTCACTCAAAAACGATGAGAATTTGAGGGAGTTGCGCCGTAAGCGTATCAAACGGCGTTGGTGGGCTTTCGAGAGTCGAGAGAAATTCGAAGAGCGGGTCAAGGAGTTGCGCCTTTATAAAGAACAGCGTCGGCGGGATTTCCGTTACGAGGCGCGTTTGATCCGCGAAGGAATCGAGGCGGTCGAGCGTCAACAGGCGGCACAACGCAGTGTGCAAAAAAAGTTGGAGAAAAACTACGAAGATTTCATGAAACTCCTTACCTTTGTAGAGCATGTCGAAAATAACGATTTTTGGAGGTCGGAAGTCGTGCAGATCGTAGCTCGTACGGCACATAGCGGAGCTTTGGAAATCGATCTGATCCCTCGTAGCGGGCAATATACGATCTGTTTCGGGCGTATTGAGCAGGTGGAAGAGAAACTGAACAAGTTGTTGCGCTTCTATCGGCAGGGACTTTCCCGAATCGGTTGGGATACCTATCGGGTGATAGATGTCAGATTCGACAAACAGGTGGTTTGTAGGAAATAATAAGATGTTTTTTTGTCGTGGAAAGAAAGAATTACATTTTTGCCATTGACCTCGGGTCTTCACAGGTGACGGTGGCTGTTGCCGAGAAGACTTCGGAGGGGCTGCTTGATGTGGTATGTACCGTGCAGAAACCCGTGGAAGGGGTGAAGGCAGGTATGATCGAGAATATCGAGCAGGTCGGACAAGCTATTCGCGAGGCGGTCTCGGAGGTTGAAACCCAATTGGGAACCCGCGTTGAGGAGGCGTATGCCGGTATATCGGGAAATTTCGTGCGTTGCGCCCGCCATACCGACCATGTCTTTGTGTATGATCCCCAAAACGGGATCAACCAGAAAGATGTCGATGGCTTGTTCGATCGTATGCGTAACGTGCAAGCCCCCGATGACGAGATCATTATGGAGCGAGTGCCTCAAAATTACATGGTTGACGACCATCAGGAGGTAAAGAATCCGGTGGGATCGTTTGGCAAGAAACTCTCCTCGACGTTTAATTTCGTCCTTTGTCTTAAAACCCCGATTCAGCGTTTGGATATGGCGCTTCGCCGATTGGGAATCAAGATGCTCGGCACGTTGCCCAATGCCCTTGTGACTCCCGAGGCGGTATTGACCCCCGACGAGAAGGAGGAGGGTGTAGCCGTGGTCGATATCGGCAGCGGAGTGACCGATGTTACGGTCTATTATCGAAATGTGGTGCGCTATGTGGTGTCGATTCCGATGGGAGCATCGGCCATCAATCGTGATATCCGGACGATGTGTGTGCCCGAAAAATATGTCGAAAGTTTTAAGCAGAAATACGGTTCGGCGGTTGCCGAGTTGGCTCCCGAAAAACTTATTCGTGTGACAGGTCCGGCTCGTGAGGCCAAAGATATTTTGTTGTGTAATCTGGCCACGGTGATCGAGGCTCGTGCTACCGATATTGCAGAGTTTGTCTTGCAAGAGATCCGTGATTCGGGATATGCCGGAAAATTGGTCTATGGTATTGTCCTTACGGGAGGTTCGGCCAAACTCAAAGATCTCGATGAGCTCTTCCGTCGGGTGACGGGAATGGAGGTGCGTGTTGCGTTGCCCGATGTTGCCGTTAGCGAGAGTTCGAAAGAGAAGATCGCCGATCCTTCGTTTGCGACAGTCGTGGGATTGTTGTTGCGAGGCGCGGAGTTGGGCGCTTCGAGTGTGGTGGTTGAACGGCCGGTGGTCAAACTGGAGAACAAACAGCCTGTTGTGACTCCGCCTGTAACCGGAGTTGCTGTAAATACTCCTGCGGGAAATATGCCGTCGGAGAACAAATCACCCTCGGGGGTAAATCCTTTTGCCCGCGCACAAGGCGTGCCGCAACCTACTATGCCGACATCTTCGTCTGTCGCTCCGCCGCGAACAACACAATCGACTCCGCCGACCGTACAACAGCCGGTAGCTGTTGACAACAGCGATCGAGAAGAGGAGCAGCTCCCCACGACCAATAGCGATACGGATAAACCGGTAAAGAAGAGTGGCAAAGGCGGATTTGGGTTGAGTATCGAGAAGGTGTTGAGAACGATAAGCGATAAATTTAACGCACAACAACCCGATGACGAAGAGATTTGATGTCACAAATTTTCGGTCAGAGGGTTTGGATCGAGAAGATTTGTATCGAATATCTTGAAAGAGAATACGAAATAGATTGAAATATGACGGACGAATTGATGTCTGAAATCAAGGCGGTTCCTGCAAAAGGAACGATTATCACAGTGATTGGTGTCGGTGGTGCCGGTGGTAATGCCGTGAATCACATGTGGGACCTCGGGATATGCGGGGTGACTTTTATGGTGTGCAATACCGATCAGCAGGCGTTGGACAAAAGTCCTGTGGAGCTGAAAATACGTTTGGGCAGCGAGGGTCTTGGTGCCGGCAACGATCCCGAAAACGGACGTCGGGCTGCTGTGGAGAGCCTTCCCGAGATCCGCCAGCAGTTGGAGGAGGCCGGAACAAAGATGCTCTTTATCACTGCCGGAATGGGTGGTGGTACCGGTACGGGAGCTTCGCCAATCATTGCCAAGTTGGCGCGTGAAATGGGGCTGTTGACCGTGGGTATCGTGACCTCGCCATTGGCCGTGGAGGGTAAGATTCGCTATGAACAGGCTTTCCGCGGTATCGAAGAGTTGCGACAACATGTCGATTCGCTGTTGATCATCAACAACGAAAATATCTTGGAGATCTATGGCAAGTTGTCGCTCAAACAAGCCTTTGGCAAAGCCGATGATATTTTGGCTTCGGCGGCAAAGGGCATCGCCGAACTCATCACGTTGGAGAGTGACTTGGTGAATGTCGATTTTGCCGATGTGGCGCGTGTTCTGCATAACAGCGGCCATGCACATATGGCGGTGGCTGTCGCTACGGGTGAAAATCGAGCCGAGGCTGTTGCTGAGGCGTCGTTACATTCGCCGCTACTCGACCACAACATGATTTCGGGTGCTAAAAACATCTTGTTGAATATCTCGGTGGCCAATACCGAGGAGTTGATGTATGAAGAGGTGATGCGTATCCTCGAATACATACAATCTCATGCCAGCGTGAAAGATGTCAACGGAGAGGTACACGATGCCAATATTATTTGGGGTACGAGCGAAAAACCGCAACTTGGCAGCGCCATCGAGTTGGTGGTGGTGGCAACCGGTTTCGATGAGGAGATCTCCGGACAGTCCATGCGTCAGATCATTCCGCCGGCTCGACAGGTGATACCCGTCGGCGAGAAACCCGAAAGCACCTCGGATCTGGAACCGATCAAACCGATGCAGCCATTGGGTGGTGTGATCCGCCAACCCGAGCAGGTGGTGCTGGGTGCCAAGTCAACCCGATATAAAGATATCGAAACACGAATGGCTACACC
>CAZGPA010000018.1:0-38548 GCA_964527525.1 uncultured Alistipes sp.
TATACAACTTCTACGAAAAGAGGCTGTCGCAACACTACTTGTTGGACAGCCTCATCTTTTTTGCTTGGTTATTATATTATAAGTGTATTGCTGCACCTTCGGCGGCCTCGGCAGCCTCCATAAGGCCTTCGTGCATGGTCGGATGCGAGTGGATGGTGCGGGCAATTTGATGGGCTGTGACACCGAGACGCTTGGCCAATGTCGGCTCACCGAGCATCTCCGTAACGCTGGCTCCTACCATGTGGGCACCCAGCAGTTCGCCATTCTCCTCGCCGAAGAGCACCTTGACAAATCCATCGCGGTCACCGGCAGCCGTAGCTTTGCCCGATGCCGTGAAGGGGAATCGGCCGACTTTATAGGCGATGCCTTTCTCCTGCAATTGTTGCTCGGTCCATCCCACCGAAGCCACCTCGGGCTGCGTAAATACGCACGACGGAATGGTGGTATAATCTACCGGTGCGGGATTCAAACCGCAGATTGCCTCGACGCAGCAGATACCCTCGGCCGAGGCTACGTGCGCCAAAGCGGGTCCCGGGACGATATCGCCGATGGCATAAACGCCCGACACGTTGGTTTGGTAGTATTCGTTGACGAGGATTTTACCGCGCTCGACAGCAACGCCCAACTCTTCGAGACCGATGTTCTCGATGTTGGACTGGATGCCGACGGCCGATAATACGATGTCGGCAGTAATTGTCTCGGCGCCTTTCTTGCCCTCGATATCGACCTCGCAGATACCCTCGGCATTGATACGCACGGCTTTTACGGTGGTGGAGGTCAGCACGTTGGCGCGCAATTTGCGGAAAGCTCGCTCCATAGCCTTCGAAACCTCCTCGTCTTCGAGCGGCATCATGCGCGGCAGGTACTCCACGACGGTAACTTTCACACCCAGAGCGGCATAGAACCATGCGAACTCGCTACCGATAGCACCCGAGCCCACAACGATCATCGATTGCGGCAATTTGGAGAGCGTCAAAGCCTGTTTCGATGAGATGATATGCTCGCCATCGACGGGCATGAACGGCATTTCGCGCGGACGGGCACCCGTGGCCAAGATGATGTGTTCGGCAGTGTACTCCGTACCATCGACATCGACACGGCCTGCTCCGGTCAAACGGCCGAAGCCAGCGATGAGGTCGATATTGTTCTTTTTCAGTAGGAACTGTACGCCTTTTGACATGGTTTCGGCCACCGAACGCGAGCGAGCCACGATCTTTTCGAGGTCGGGTTTCACCTCGCCAACTACCTCTACGCCGTAGTGTGCGGCAGCCGTGCAATAGCCGTAAACCTGTGCGCTTTTAAGCAATGCTTTGGTCGGGATACAACCCCAATTGAGGCATACACCACCGGCTTCCGCACGCTCAACAAGAGCCACTTTCTTTCCTAATTGTGCCGCGCGAATTGCAGCAACATAGCCACCCGGGCCACTTCCTATGACAATAATGTCGTATTGCATAATTTTTTTGATTGTTGGTTGATTTATTTCAAATAATATTCCATTGTTTGCTGTTTGCCTTTCGAGTCGGTCCACGTGATGCGATAGTTGCCTTTGAAACCGCGGAAACGTACTTTGCCATCTTTGCCGACGCGGGTGGTGAGGTTGGTCTTCCACTCGTTGTTGATCAAATCGTTGAGAGCATAGTACGACGGCTTGGGTTGCATATCGCGAGTAAAGAGTCCGGAGGTGGTAGGCTCGTTCTTTGCACCGCAGTTGTCCACCACGTTCCACCAAGTGATACCCATAACCTTTTCCATGCTGAACCACAGGCGGTAGAGGTTGCGTGCGATGATGGCTTGGATCATCATACCACGCTCGTCGTTGCTCGGCGAAGTGATGGTGATTTCGCTCATGTGGATCGGTTTGTTCAGGTTGCTTCGAGAATTGATAAGTTTGCGTTCTGTTTCCGGCGTGCGGAGCTCTTCACCGTTGGCAATATCAAGGCACTGTTTCGGCTTGAAGAGGTGCATCTGCTGACCGACAATATCGATCTTGCAACCACGCTCTTGCAGGCGCTTTACCTGATTTGTATATGCGTTGTTACGGTTATAGTCGTTGATGGCTAATTTGACTTCGGAAGGAAAGTATTTCTCGGCACTTTTAAGAGCGTGGTAGGGATAATCTCCGGCCATCAATCCATAATGGCTCTTGCAAGCCTTATGATTCTCGATGTGTCGCTTTTTCATAACATCGACAGCACTCTCGTTGACGACATCCCAACTGTCGATTTCTCCTTTGTAATGTTTGGCAATCAAACGAATACGCTCGTCGCAAACTTTTGCAAGAGTGTCAAGATAGTGCGAGAAGGTATTGGCTATCTCGTCGGTTGACATTTTGCGGTACTCATTCGTTACACGGTCGGAATTTGCAAATTTGCCGGAGCTTTTGAAACGGTCGGGCTCGTTGGGGATAAGACGCTGATACGCCTTTTTCTCTTCGGGAGTGAGTAGGTCGAGCAACCATTCGGGATGTTGCCAGCGGCGACTACCCCACGTCAAGACGTGGCCGTGGACGCGGATGCCCTTCTCCTTGCAAAATGCCACAAGTTGGTCGGTGGATGGGCGACGCCAATGAGGCTGGTCGTAAGGATCGGTACATTTGTTCCAGAACTCTTCGGTGTCGCGATATTCGGTAGCAAAACGAGGTTTGCCTTGCTCCGGTTCGAATTCTTTCCAATAGAAAGGTATGGTCGCTTGATTAAACAATGTGCCATACAATTCCTTGTAGCGATCGTTATATTCCTTTTTACCCAACTGGTTGAAGTTGAAGAGGTGAGCTCCGAACTTGAAATCGTGAGCGATCAATTCGATTCGTACTTTGCTCTTTTTGGCAAAATCCGACAATGTAATCTCGGCATCTGCTTTGCGATTTCGTTCGATGTCGTTATCGATACGAGCCTGCACTTCGGGATTCCAATGATCCCAATATCCCATGCTCATTACCCTCTTTTTGTCTTGTTTGATTGAGGTGGGGAATTTATATTGTGCTTCGACGGTATAGATTCCTACTATCAAAGCGAGTAGTGTGATAATCTCTCTTTTCATCGTTTTGTTCTTATCAGAAAATGGTGGACAGCAAAAGCTCCCGATTTATTGAAAAATCCATTCAAGAAGGAGGAGATTTACCCCCTCCCTCTCATATAAGACGGATTTTCGCGGACGAATGATCATCGGCCTAAACGATTACTTTTGTCGGAACGAATTACTTGACTACCCGTAAAACTTTGCCGTTGTCGTTGGCGACAGCACGTTTCCACTTCTCGTTGTAACCCGGGAATTGGATCTTGCCGGGGATTTGCTTGCCGTTGCCGTTATCGACAAAGTGATCGGGACGCGGATTGGCAAGGAAATCCAAAACACTACCCTTCTCGCTCTTGACATTGCCATCGACATATTTGAGCAACAGGTATCTGTCTAACATGCGCCATTTGCCGATAAGTTGATTGGCGGTTGCACAAGTTGTCGTTGTCAACTGTTTTTGGCGAGTTGCTTGCGGCTGGGCTGCAAGGGCGGTTGCTTGTTTGGCAACTTGATCCAATTGACCGTTTTCCCATTGGTCGGTAACCTTGCGGATGTCGGCCGAAATCATATCGTAACGCAGGTAGGCAAAGTTTGCCACGCGGTTGAAGAGCCAAAATGCCGAGTCATCGGAGTAGTTGAGCATCGAGCCGCTCTCGGTCGAATAGCTCTTCGGGATCTCGGTGGTCGAGCAATAGATCGGAGTCAGGCACGAAGTGGCGGCATCGTCCATGCCGAACCAAAGGATACCCATGTCGGCGGGCAGGTTGGGACGGGCTTGTGCCACAAACCAGAAGCCGGTCTGTTGGGTTGCCGTAGCGCGCTCGTTGCAGTACTCGACACCGTCAACCTTGAAGTGCATCGGACGCCAGCGATAAGGCAGGCCGTGACCTCCGGCACCGAGGTCTTTGGTCATATCCAGCGGAGTACCCTCGTAGTGGTCGCGCATGCGGTCGAAGATGAATTTCGGAGAGATTTTCGTGCGGGGTTTTACCCACAGCGGCATTTTGTTTTTCGGGTTGTGCCCCATGGCGAAATCCAAATATTGATCCATGCCATCGACGATTGTGCGGAAGAATGCCCAGACACGCGCTTCGCAGGCACGCATAGCTCCGAAATCGAGCGGGGCGTAGGCATCGGCAAAGCTGAAATCCTCGTCTTTGCCCGTAAAATAACCCTTCTCGCGAGCGAATGAGATCACGTCGGGAGCATAGAGGCAATTCTCCTTGTCGTTGAGCGGGAAGGTGGTGATGCGTGCTTGGTTGGCGTGCGCCGAAACATAACCATCGGGAATACGACGGGCTACCCACACGATACCTTTGTGGCGGTTTTGGCCTTTTCCGTTATCGGTGAATCCCTTGCCGATCAACTCCATGAGCCAAGCCTCCTCTTGGTCAACGATCGAGAAGGACTCGCCACTCGAAGCGTAGCCGTGGGTATTGGCCAACTCAACGATGGTCTTGATTGCCTCACGAGCCGTTTTGGCGCGTTGCAAGGTGATGTAGATCAGCGAACCGTAGTCGATTTTGCCCTGAGGGTCTTTCAACTCTTCGCGGCCGCCGAATGTTGTTTCACCGATGATGAGCGAATGTTCGTTCATGTTGCCGACCGTAGAATAGGTCGAGCCGATTTGCGGGATGTCGGTCAGATAACGACCCGTATCCCACTCGTAAACCGGCAACATGGCACCGGCTTTGAATTTTCCTGCCGGAGTATGGTAGAGAGCTCCATAAAGAGAGTGAGAATCGGCAGCGTAGGATACCATGGCAGATCCGTCGGTCGAGGCTCCTTTGGTGACAATAAAGTTGGTACATGCGATTGTCGGAGCTGAGATCATCAGCACGAAACCTGCTAAAAGTAAGGAAAGTTTCTTCATAGCAATAAATATTTAGGTAGTATTTAGCTTCAAAAAACACGGTTAATTGGCAAATATACGAAACATAATTGCAAATAGCAAAAAAATCGGAGGCCGGATTTTTCTTTTTGGGGCGTTTGACGAGAAAAAAAAGAGCGTGAAATATTGGAAGGTTTCAGCAGAAATGCGCTCTCGGATCATCTGCTTTTTTTATGAGTTTGGGCATATTTTTACGGCGAGAGTTTCGTGTTGCAGGATTTTTGTGTACTTTTACGCGGTAAAACTTCTCTGATTTATGTCGATAGCTTATCAATTGTCGTCGGTACGCAACACGCTGCCGGAGGATGTCCGGCTTATTGCAGTTTCGAAAACTCATTCGGCCGAAGTTATTCGGGTCGCTTATGATGCCGGACAACGTTTGTTTGGCGAGAATCGCCCACAGGAGTTGCGGGAGAAATATGAGGTGTTGCCCAAAGATATCGAGTGGCACATGATCGGACATCTGCAAACCAATAAGGTGAAATATATTGCTCCGTTCGTGAAGTTGATTCACTCGGTCGATAGCGTTCGTTTGGCCGAAACCATCCAACGCGAAGCTACTAAATGTGATCGAACGATTGAGATTCTGCTCGAAATACGAGTGGCGGCCGAAGAGACTAAAACAGGATGGGATTTTGATGAATTGATGCAATATATTCGTACGGCACCGTTTGGGGCAATGCCCAATATCTGTGTCAGAGGAGTGATGGGAATTGCGACGAATACCGATGATGAAGAGGTGATTCGTGGAGATTTCGAAAAATTGCGACACTATTTCGAGATGTTGAAGCCCTATTTTACGGCTCGTTTTGATACTCTCTCGATGGGGATGTCGCACGACTATCCGATTGCAGTGGAGTGTGGAGCTACGATGGTACGCGTCGGGTCGTTGATCTTCGGAGAGCGAGATTATTCGAAATAAGATATAACGGAGTTAAGAAGGTTTCTAACAACTTCAAGAAACGGAAAACACCCCCGTCGGAATATATTTCGGCAGGGGTGTTGTTTTTCGTTGGAAAGATCTATTGTACAGTTATTTGGATAAACTATCTCACGCGTAACCTGCGACCCAAGCGCAGGATGGTTGTCGATTTGATTCCGTTCATACGGCAGATATTGCCTACCGTTGTGCCGTAGCGTCGTGCGAGGTGACCCAACGTGTCTCCCTTGCGGATTGTATGGTAGCGCATGGCGGCTTTTTCGGCATCCTCTTTCTTATCTTGTTCGGCATTGGCAATCTCCTCTTCGAAGTCCTGCCCTGCTTTGGAGTGTATGCTGAAATAGGATTTCTTCAATAGGAACATATCGCGGCACAACTCGCCACTCTTGAAATCGATCAAACGTTCGGGGTCGAAGGATTGTCCGTAATAGCGGGTTTCGTAGTGGAGATGCGGTCCTGTCGAACGCCCCGTTGAGCCACCCAAGCCGATGACTTGTCCGGCTTCGACCCATTGATTGGGGGTTACCATACGCTCGGAGAGGTGACCATAGTAGGTTTCCAAGCCGTTGTCGTGGCGGATGATCACAAGGTTGCCATAACCTCCGCGATTGTATTGCGAGATGCGCACACGACCCGAAAATGTTGCATAGATCGGGTCACCGGTCTTTAACGGCAGGTCGATACCCTGATGTTGACGCCGACGACGCATGCCATATTTCCCGCGCGGATGGATTGCACCTTGATAGGGACAATGGTAGCCGGTGACGGAATCAAGCAGTTCGATCACTACCGAATTTGGCATGGCCGACATATCGACCTCTTTATACGGGAAGAGTTTCTCGGTATCCCAATACCTCTCGAATATTAAGCTGTCGCGCCTTGCTGTGCGGTCGATCGCATATTTCCATTGGTTATTGCCGTAGAGAATGACCTTTACACTTTCGTTGTCGGTGGATAGGGTGTCGAGTACGGTCAGGTTGCCGGTTTCGAAGGTCGAGGCGATACGCGTAGGGCGCAAGCGTTTTTTCACGAGAGCGATCGAATCGGCTGCTGCTTTCTCGGGATCGATGACCGGCTTTTGTCGGGATTGTTGTGTGGAGGTTGTTGACGGGCTGTTACGACGAGCCTTTTCGAGCGAATCGATACGTAGCAAAAGACGACTATTCTCCGTGCGGAGCGAGTCAACGGTTGCAGCCTGTCGGGCGGCAAGTTGTGCTCGTGTCATCTTCTTAGGCTTTGCAGTTATGGCATCTGTTGTAAAACAAATTATTACGATGGTTACCGAAAGTAAATATCGAAGTGAATTCATGTCGGTTTTTATTGTTGTTTGATTAGTTTCTCAGCGGTTTCAAGAGCTTGATAAAAATCCTCTCCAAAACGACGGATGATAGGCTCTTTGAGTGCCTTATAAACGGGAATTCCCAATTTTGCCCCACAACTGCGCGCCGAGGCGCAGACCGACCAGCGGTGGTAGTTCAAGCCTACCGTGCCGTTGGAGAACTGCATCAGTCGAATCGGGTATAGGTGGCACGAGATCGGTTTTCTAAAAGCCGTTTTGCCTTCCAACCACGCTTTTTCGATGGCGCAGAGTGTGATCCCGTTTTCTTGGTAGGTATAGGCACATTCGGCATCGTTGACGAGCGGTGTGGTGTAATCACCCTCTTCATCGACAACCATGAATCCTTGCTGTTCGATGACAGCGATACCTTCGGGGGTCATATAGGGTTTATATGCAGGATATTCGCGTTTGAGAATATCGACCTCTTCGATCTCCAAGGGAGCTCCGGCATTACCCTCGACACAGCAAATTCCTTTGCATTGTGTGATGTCGCAGGCAAAACACTCGCGCAACAGATCGGCGCTTACGATTTTATCGTCTATTTCAATCATTTGTGGCAGGTATCGGCAATTACGATGTCATATAATTCTCCGAGTGAGAGCCCCATAGCTTGTGCTTGTTTGGGAACGATGCTTCCGAGACTCATGCCCGGGATGGAGTTTAACTCGATGAAATAGGGAACACCTTCGGGGGTTACGATGAAATCGACGCGCACCACTCCGCTGCAACGACAGGTGCGATAGGCTTCGAGGGTCATGCGGTTGAGTGTTGCCCGCAATTCGGGGGTGATGTCGGCGGGAGTGATCTCGTCGGAGAATCCGGCTGTGTATTTGGCTTCGTAATCGAAGAAATCGTTCTTTGAGATGACCTCTGTCTCCGGAAAGAGATACTCTTTGCCGGCTGCAATCATCACTCCGCAGGCAATTTCACGCCCCGAAATAGACTCCTCGATCAAGACCTCGTCTCCCTGCGCAAAGGCGGCATCGATGGCTGCGGGAAGCTCTTCGGGGGTGTGAACTTTGGTGACACCGAACGATGATCCGCTGGCGTTGGGTTTGACAAAGAGCGGCATGCCGAGTTCGGCGATAATCTGCGCTGTATCGATCGGTTCGCCACGACGCAGAAAGACCTCACGGGCAAGATTGATCCCTCGGCCGGCCAACGTGCGTTTGGTGGTGATTTTATCGAACGTGATGGCCGACGAGGTCATCGAGCAGGAGGAGTATGGAACTCCCATCATATCGAGATAGCCTTGCAATTTGCCGTCTTCGCCCGGGGTACCGTGGATGATGATCAAGGCGTAATCGAACTCTTTGCGACACCCATCGACGGTTAGCGAAAAATCGTTTTTATCGATCTGCCACTCGCGCCCGTCCGGTGTCGTATAGTGCCAATCGCGGTGGTGGAGGTCGATGAGTGTAATATCGTATTTTTCGTGGTCAAGGGCTGCTTCGATCTGTGCAGCACTTTGGAGGGCAATTCCCCGTTCGGGAGAGTCGCCGCCGGCGAGAAGAGCTATTTTCAAACGTGTCATATTTCAAGGATTATAAATGTCTTTATAGCGGAATTCGAGAATCTCCCGTACCATCTCGGAGAATTGTTTGGCTTCGACATGGGAGGGGTCGATTTGCAGAACTTGGTTGAAGTCGTTCAGCGCACTCCCCCACTCGTTCTGTCGATAGTGAAGTTTGCCGCGTTCGAGATAGAGTTCGATACGCTGCGGCTCCTCGGCAATACGTGCGGTGAGCAGTGCAATATGGGAGGCAGGGCTCCACAATCCTTTTTCTCGGATGTATCTTTCAATCTCCGGAATGAGCAGGGTCGAAGTATCTTCGCCATGCGAAATGCGTCTGCGGATTTCGGTGGAGGAGATGCCGAATAACGGAGCGTCGTTCAGTATGGTAATTCGGTCGAGGTAACGCTCGATTTTTTCATTCGGTCTTGGATAGACATAGAGTGGAAAATCGAGGATTTTTTCATACTCTTTCCAACCGTCGAGAGCCTCGATCTGGTCGCCTCCCATAAGGATCGAGAGCGACATTTCAGACCCAAAGTTTTCGGTGAGGTAACGAAGAGTATCGATTGTATATGAAGGTTTTGGTAATACGAATTCGATAGCCGAAGGGAGAATCTTGTCGGGGTATTTCGAGGCGGCACAAGCGATCTCTGCCATCTCGAAGCGGTTCAACTCGGAGACGAGAAGTTCTGCTGCTTTATAGGGACTTTGCGGCGAAACAATAAGGGCTACTTCGTCGCAAAGATCATGCTCCACGACATATTCCGCCAAGGCGATATGGCCGCGGTGTATGGGGTTGAATGACCCGAAATAAAGCATCATGCGTTTCATTGGAGCGGACCGGCAAAAGCGTTGATCAGATCGATGGTTTCGGCGATGGCCTCGTCGAGTTGGTCGTTGATGACCACTTGGTCGAATTCGGGGGCTTTTGCCAATTCGAACTCGGCTTTGGCGACGCGACGGTCGATAACCTCCGGAGCATCTGTGCCGCGTCCTACAAGCCGACGGCGCAACTCCTCGACCGAGGGTGGCATGATGAAGATCGAGCAGGCGTCATCCCCGAAGATGCGTTTGAGATTGATACCGCCCATGACATCGACATCGAAGACGATGATGTTGCCTTTGTCCCAAATACGCTTGATCTCGCTACGTAGCGTGCCATAGCATGTGCCTTGATAGACCTCTTCCCACTCGACGAAACGATCCTCGGCAACCGCTTTTTGGAACTCTTCTTGTGTGAAGAAATGGTAATCGACGCCGTTTTGCTCGCTGCCGCGAGGAGCTCGGCTGGTTGCCGAGATGGAGAACTCCAATTGGGTGAATTGTTTCAATAAAGCCCGCACGATGGTTGTTTTGCCCGATCCGCTTGGTGCTGAAAATATAATGACTTTACCCATAATTTACATTGGTTTCAGAGGGGGTTGAAGGCTTGTGGTTGATTCGATGGCGCGTTTTGGAAAGAGAGTATATATATTATAGTATATTGAGTACCTGTTCCTTGATTTTTTCCAATTCGTCTTTCATTTTGACCACCAATATCTGGATGTTGCTCTCGTTGGCTTTCGAGCCCATGGTGTTGATCTCGCGGCCCATCTCCTGAGCAATGAATCCCAACTTTCGACCTGCGGCCTCTTCGGATGAAGCGACTTCGCGGAAATAGTTGCAGTGGTTGGTCAAACGCACCTTTTCTTCGGTAATATCGAGTTTCTCGAAATAGAAAATCATCTCCTGTTCGAGGCGGTTGTGATCTACTTCGACGTTTAGTTGGGTCAGCGCATCGAGAATTCGGGCGCGAATTGTTTCGGTGCGTGCCTTCTCGAACGGTGCGACTTCACTTTTGTACTTTTCGATTTTATCGACTCGTTGCAGAAGGTCGGCAATTAAGATTGCACCCTCTTGCTGTCGAAACGCGTTGAGTTGATCGATGGCTCGTTGTGTGGTATTGAGAAGGATGGTGTGTTCTTCGTCGGAGAGTGTCTCGGTTTCGGTGGACATCACATCGGGCAGTCGCAGGAGGCAAGGCAGGATCGCATCGTAGCTGGCATCGATGCGCGAAAAACTGAGCGTGTCGTTGATCTGTTGCAGGTATGCGGCAAAGATCTCTCGGTTGATCTTGGCCGAGGTTTGGGTGGTTTGTGCTTCGATGGTGATAAATACATCGACTTTGCCACGCTCGACATTGCGGGCGACCATGTTGCGGATCTCATATTCCGACGACCGATATATTGCGGGCAGGCGCAGGTTGAGATCCAATTGTTTGGAGTTTAACGAACGGATCTCAATTGTAATCTTTTTGTTTGGGAGCGAGACTTCTGCTTTGCCGAAGCCTGTCATTGATTTTATCATGGTAATTCTCTTTTGTGGCACAAAAATACAAAAAACAATTCAAAAAGGCGAGCATTCGTTTGTGGGAATGAAATTTATTTCTCTCAAAGGTTGGTTTTTGAAAAAAAAGCCTTACATTTGTAGTAATTTTACCAATACAAACATAACCAAACCTTATAATTTTATAAAGCATTATGCAAAAGCACAATTTTAACGCAGGACCCTGCGTACTGCCTAAACAGGCAATCGAGGCCGCAATCGAGGCTATTCGCGATTTCGACAACACCGGTATCGGCATTTTGGAGATCTCGCACCGTACTCCCGGATGGGAGCGTGTAATGGCAGAAGTTGAACAACTGTGGCGCGACCTGCTGAACATTCCCGATAACTACGCCGTATTCTTCCTCGGTGGTGGTGCTTCGACTCAATTCTTTGAGGTTCCCGCCAACCTGTTGAAGACGAAAGCTGCCTATTTGCAGACCGGTGTATGGGCCAAGAAAGCTGCCAAAGAGGCTAAATACTATGGTGAGGTTGAGATCGTGGCTTCGTCGGAGGATAAGACTTATTCGTACATTCCGAAGGGTTACACCATTCCTACTGATGCCGACTATTTCCACATCACGACCAACAATACCATCTACGGTACAGAGATCCACGAGGATATTGACAGCCCGATCACACTCGTAGCCGATATGTCGTCGGATATCATGTCGCGTCCGGTTGACGTTACGAAGTACGGTATGATCTATGGTGGTGCTCAAAAGAACGTAGGCCCCGCTGGTGTTACTTTCGTAATCGTTCGCAAAGATTTGATCGGTTCGTCGGAGCGCAAGTTGCAGACGATGGTTGACTATGCTACCCACTTCCCCGAGGAGCAGCGCAACCACTCGATGTTCAACACACCTCCCGTATTCCCCATCTTCGTAATGTACCAGACTTTGAAATGGGTGAAAGAGCTCGGTGGCGTTGAAGCTATGTACAAACGCAACGTAGAGAAAGCCGAGTTGCTTTACAACGAGATCGATCGCAACTCGATGTTCGTAGGTACGGCTGCCAAAGAGGACCGTTCGTTGATGAACGTATGCTTCGTAATGGCTGAGGGTAAAGAGCAGTATGAGGCTGAATTCATGGAGTTTGCCAAGTCGAAAGGTATGGTCGGCATCAAGGGTCACCGTTCGGTAGGTGGTTTCCGCGCTTCGATCTACAACGCTTGCCCGAAGGAGTCGGTAGAGGCTTTGGTTGCCTGCATGCAGGAGTTCGAAAATTTGCATAAATAATCATCACGAATGGCGCTATATTCAAAAGTGCCCACGGGATACAACGCTCTGACGGGTGAAGTTAAAACGTGGGATGCGTTTGAAGTGATTGAAACAGAAAAAGTGAAAATTATGAAAGTTCTGGTTGCAACAGAAAAACCCTTTGCCAAGAAGGCTGTTGACGGTATTCGTGAAATCGTCGAGGGTGCAGGCTATGAGTTGGCTCTGCTTGAAAAATATACGGATAAAGCACAATTGCTCGAAGCTGTGGCTGACGCCGATGCGTTGATCATCCGTAGCGATAAAGTTACGGCAGAAGTTATCGATGCTGCAAAACAATTGAAGATCGTGGTTCGTGCCGGTGCCGGTTACGACAATGTTGACTTGGCTGCTGCTACGGCTCGCGGTGTTGTTGTAATGAACACACCGGGTCAGAACTCCAACGCTGTGGCTGAATTGGCTATCGCTATGATGATCTTCATGGCTCGTAATCAGTTCACACCCGGTACGGGTTCGGAGGTTCAGGGCAAAACACTGGCTATCCACGCTTATGGTAACGTAGGTAAGTTGGTAGGTCGCAAGGGTAAGGCTCTCGGCATGCGTGTTGTTGCTTATGATCCCTTCATCAAGGATGCAGCCGTATTTGAGGCTGATGGCGTTGAGAAGGTGGATTCGGTTGCCGAGTTGTATGCACAGGCCGACTATCTCTCGCTGCATATTCCCGCAACTCCCGAGACCAAAGGCTCGATCGGCTACGACTTGCTGATGTCGATGCCCAAAGGTGCCACCTTGGTTAACACCGCCCGTAAGGAGGTGATCGACGAGGAGGGTGTTCGCAAGGCTCTCGCCGAGCGCGAGGATTTGAAGTATGTTACCGACGTTGCTGCTGCCATTCAGCCCGAATTGAACGAGCAGTTTGGTAAACGTACTTTCGCTACCGCCAAGAAGATGGGTGCAGAGACTGCCGAGGCTAATATCAATGCCGGTTTGGCGGCAGCTCGTCAGATCGTGGAGTTCTTCCGCGATGGTAACACACGTTTCCAAGTTAACAAATAGTAGAGAGTCATGGTAAGAATCAAACCTTTCCGCGGAGTACGTCCTCCGAAAGAGCATGCCGCAGAGGTGGCATCGCGCCCCTACGATGTGTTGAACTCCGTTGAGGCAAAAGCCGAGGCTACGGAGCGTTCGTTGCTGCATATTATCAAACCTGAGATCGATTTTGATCCCATCGCCGATGAACATTCGCAGGAGGTCTATGATAAGGCCGTTGAGAATTTCGCCGAGTGGCAGAAAAAGGGATGGTTGCAGCAAGATCCTGAGGAGTACTATTATATATATGCGCAGACTATGGAGGGCCGCACACAGTACGGTCTGGCCATGTGCTGCCATTATGAGGACTACCTCTCGGGTGCTATCAAGAAACATGAGTTGACGCGTACCGACAAAGAGGAGGATCGCATGATTCACGTTCGCAACCAGCAGGCCAATATCGAGCCGGTATTCTTCGCTTATCCCGACGATGCCGAGATCGACGCTATCGTTGCCGATGTAGTGAAAAACAATGCTCCGGAGTACGACTTTACGGCTGCTGACGGTTTCGGCCACAAATTGTGGGTGATTCGCGACAAGAAGACCAACGATCGTATCACCGAGATCTTTGCCGGTATTCCGGCTTTGTATGTAGCCGATGGTCACCACCGTACGGCTGCTGCAGCTCGCGTAGGTGCTGAGTGCCAAAGCAAGAACCCCAACCACACGGGCAATGAGGAGTATTGTTATTTCTTGGCTGTTACGTTCCCTGCCGGTCAGTTGCGCATCATTGACTACAACCGCGTATTGAAAGATCTCAACGGTTTGACCTCGGCGCAGCTCTTGGAGAAGTTGGGCGAGTATTTCGTTGTAGAGGATAAGGGTACTGAGGAGTATCGTCCCAATGCGTTGCATAACTTTGCCATGTACCTCGATGGTCACTGGTGGAGCCTTACAGCCAAAGAGGGTACTTACGATGATAACGACCCGATCGGTGTGCTCGACGTTACGGTACTTTCGAATCTTGTTCTCGACAAGATCTTCGGTATCGCTGACCTCCGCACTTCGAAACGAATCGATTTCGTGGGCGGTATCCGCGGCCTCGGCGAGTTGAAACGTCGTGTGGATAGCGGTGAGATGGCTGTGGCCTTCGCACTCTACCCTGTTTCGATGCAGCAATTGATTGATATTGCCGATACGGGCAACATCATGCCGCCGAAGACCACTTGGTTTGAGCCGAAATTGCGTTCGGGTGTGGTAATTCACTCGTTCAAAGAGTAAGTTCTCCTTTTGGATGAAGTTTGCGAGTCGGATGACGAAAAGTCATCCGACTCGTACTTTTTATGGTTATTTCGAACGAGTATCAGCTGGCACATGATAACTGCTTTTTGTGCTTTTTCACTACTTTTTTCTACCTGTTTGATTGTGGATAACGGTTTTCCTTACAGATTGGGGATTTTATTATTTTTATTCCTCTAAATTTTTGCTATATTTGTAACAATTTTAGAATAAACTCTTCTTTATGGCTAAGATAAAAGGAACGATCGTGGTCGATAAGGAACGCTGCAAAGGTTGCGGAGTTTGTGTGGCATCGTGTCCGTGCAAGGTACTCGAACTATCGACGGAGTTCAATGGCAAGGGCTATCCTGTGGTTTTCATGGCGAATCCCGATGCCTGCACGGGGTGCGCCTCGTGTGCAGTGATCTGTCCTGACAGTTGCATAACTGTTTATCGTCAAAAATTTGAATAGACTATGGCGGAGAAAGAGATAAAACTGATGAAAGGCAACGAGGTGATTGCTCATGCCGCGATTCGCTATGGTTGTGATGGCTATTTCGGCTACCCCATTACCCCGCAGTCGGAGGTGATGGAGACGCTGATGGAACTCAAACCGTGGGAGACAACGGGAATGGTCGTATTGCAGACCGAATCGGAGATTGCCTCGATCAACATGATTTATGGCGGCGCTGCAACCGGCAAACGGGTGATGACCTCCTCGTCGAGTCCGGGGATCTCGTTGATGGCCGAGGGTTTGAGCTATTTAGCCGGAGCAGAGCTCCCGTGCCTGATTATCAATTGCCAACGTGGCGGCCCGGGATTGGGGACCATTCAACCTTCGCAGGGTGACTATTTTCAAGCGGTCAAAGGTGGTGGACATGGCGATTATCACTTGATCGTTTTAGCCCCCAATTCGGTGCAGGAGATGCACGATCATGTAGCCGTGGGATTTGATTTGGCTTTCAAATATCGTATTCCGACGATGATTTTGGCCGACGGTTGTATCGGTCAAATGATGGAGAAGGTTATCTTAGCTCCCCAGCGTCCGCGTAAGAGCGATGCCGAGATTGTGGCAGAGTCGGGAACATGGGCCGCTTGCGGGAAACCGGAGAACCGCAGCCGTAATGTGGTTACCTCAGTGGAGTTGCAACCCGAGAAGATGGAGGCAAGCAACGAGCGGTTGCAAGCCAAATATCGCGCGATCGAGGCCGAAGAGGTGCGCTACGAAACTTTCGAGTGTGATGATGCCGAATATGTAATCGTGGCTTTCGGGTCGTCGGCTCGCATCTGTTCGGCAACCGTAGAGTTGGCACGCGCCGAGGGGTTGAAAGTCGGTTTGTTGCGTCCGATCACCCTCTACCCTTTCCCCACCAAGCCAATTGCCGAATTGGCAGCGCGTGGAGTCAAGGGCTTTCTTACGGCCGAATTGAATGCCGGACAGATGGTTGAAGATGTGCGGCTGGCTGTAAATGGCAAAGCTCCGGTGGCGCATCATGGCCGTCAAGGCGGCATGCTTTTCTCACCCGACGAGGTGCTGAGAGTCCTCAAAGAGAAATTGATTAATAAATAAGGGCTATGGCAGAGGTTGAGATTAAACAGGAGAATTTGGTTTATGCCAAACCGCGACTCATCACTGACCATGTGATGCATTTTTGCCCGGGTTGTAGCCACGGTACGGTTCATAAACTGGTAGCCGAAGTGATCGACGAGTTGGGCTTGGAACACCGAAGTATCGGAGTCTCTCCGGTCGGTTGTTCGGTTTTTGCATACGATTATATCGATATCGATTGGATTCAAGCGTCGCACGGGCGCGGATTGGCCGTAGCATCGGCTGTCAAACGTCTCAATCCCGATCGTTTGGTATTTACCTATCAGGGAGATGGCGATCTCTCGGCTATTGGAACAGCCGAGTCGATTCATGCGGCGGCTCGTGGTGAGAATGTGGTGACGATCTACATCAACAATGCGATCTACGGTATGACGGGCGGCCAGATGGCTCCTACTACCCTATTGGGCATGAAAACAGCCACGACGCCCTACGGCCGAGATCCGCAATTGAACGGATATCCCTATAAGATTGCGGAGATGATGGCGCATCTGGACGGTGCGACCTATATCACTCGTCAGAGCGTCCACAAGCCGGCCAATGTGCGTAAGTGCAAGGCGGCAATCAAAAAGGCGTTTCAACGCTCGATGGAGGGTAAAGGTTTTTCGTTGGTGGAGGTTGTCGCGACCTGCAACAGCGGTTGGAAACTCTTGCCGGTGGCATCGAACGAATGGTTGGAGCAGAATATGCTACCCTACTATCCGTTGGGCGATATCAAAGAGGTAAAATAAGGAGGGACTACGATGAAAGAGACATTGATTATAGCCGGTTTCGGCGGACAGGGTGTGCTGTCGATGGGTAAAATTCTTGCCTACTCGGGTGTGATGCAGGATTTCGAGGTGACATGGATGCCCTCTTATGGTCCGGAGATGCGCGGCGGAACAGCCAATGTTACGGTGATTTTGTCGGATCGAAAAATCTCGTCGCCCATCTCGCACGAGTATGATACGGCAATCGTTCTCAATCAGCAGTCGATGGAGAAGTTTGAGCCTATGGTAAAGTCGGGCGGGGTGCTGATTTACGATACAAACGGTATTACGCGTCATCCGGTGCGCAAAGATATCACGGTCTATGCAATCGATGCTACTGCGGAGTGTGCCCGTATGGGAGAGTCTAAACTATTCAATACGATGATCTTGGGCGGCTATCTCAAAGTGCGACCGGGGGTCGAGATGGAGAACGTGATGGTCGGTTTGAAAAAGTCGTTGCCGGAACGAGCTTGGAAGATGCTGCCGGCCAATGAGAAAGCAATACGGCGCGGAGGAGAGATCATACGTCAGGTGCGTTGATCTGCGAGACTCTTTCTTGCCCGATAAAAATAGAGAATCCCACCGATTGCGAGGTGGGATTCGTTGTGTTTAGGTGTGTTGTTTAGAATGTAACGCCAAAGCGGAAAAGAATGGCATTCATGCCTGTTCCCATGTGTTGGAAACGAATGCTGAAATTTCCTGCTCCGCATATCAAGCCCGGGCCGACACTTGTGTAAAATCCGCTTCCTGTATCATAATACCCATAAACCCCTACCGCTGCTCCTAAATCAAGAGAAAGATAGACGGAGGAGTTTCTATCAAAAGGATAACAACCTTTGAAATTGACAAAAAAAGGCATAACACCACCACCTCCTCGTTTGTTATGGAGACTATCATATTCATATTCAATCTGCTCATAGAAGTAATTAAATCCGACTCCCACTCCGGTAAATAGATAGGGATTGATTCGAACACCGTGTACCGTTTCGAATGCGATTCGATCTAAATTTACGAGTTTGGAAGCCAATCCGACTCCTAATCCATAGGCAACAGTGATCTCTCCTTGATAATGTGCCCCTTTGTTATGGGTAGAATGGTTGGACTGTGATAAATTGACGTAAAAAGAATCTTTGGTGCCATTCGGGTATTTGATGTGAAAGACTTCGTTAGTCGGAATGGTATAGGTGGGTCCTTCGAGATTGTTCCAACGTTTGTACTCGATCTCGTTTTTGCTGATTTTGATTACTTTGGCCTGAATCTCGGTATCATTCTTTGTAAGGATAATGTCTTGTGCCGAAAGTGTATTGCATAAGGTGATAAATCCGAGTGTAAAAAGTAATAGTTTCTTCATGATGTGGCAACGGTTAAATAATTTTTGGATAAGGATAAATAAAAAACGCAGGCTAAACCTTTATTTGCTTTCTGAGGTCTTCGCAATACCTTGTCTAACAAATAGAGTAAAGCCCACGTAGAAACGTGAGCGTTTACACTTTACTCTTGTTAGACTTTTGAAAGTTGCGAAGTTTCAGAAAGCAAGAAATAAAGCTAACGCTTTTTATATGTTTGTGCCGGCGCTTTTTGTGCGGGAACGGCACGGGATGAGGTCAAAATAGTTGTTGATTATCTCTTCATAGGCAGTATCTTTGGATTGTCTATTGCAAATATAGCAATATTTTTTGAAAGTTGGATCGTGCAATAGATAGTTTTGTGATGAAGTATGCAGATATGCCCCAACAAAAAGAAAAGCGACCACTTTCGGATCGCTTTTCGTGTCTTTTGGAAAAAAGGTGATTAATACTCCTCCTCGTTAAAGAAGAAATCATCTTTCGAGGGGTAATCAGGCCAGATATCCTCGATAGATTCATAGATATCGCCCTCGTCCTCAATCTCTTGCAGGTTTTCAAGCACCTCCAACGGTGCGCCCGAACGAACCGCATAGTCGATCAACTCCTCTTTCGTTGCGGGCCATGGAGCATCTTCGAGTTTCGATGCCAATTCCAGTGTCCAATACATATTAGTTAGTTTTAAGCCTTGTTATCAGCGATTTACCCCTATTTTTAAGAGGGTTTCTCTACTGTTGGATGTGCAAAAGTATATAAAAATCCCGAAAAACAAACAAAAAATCACAAAACTGCATTGTTTTGTGATTAGTAATATTGATATTCTGCGTGTTACGGAATCCATAATATTTCCTCTGCTCCGAGTTGCTGCGTGAGCAGTCGGCCTAATAGATAGAAATAATCGGAGAGGCGATTCATGTAGGCCAAAACCGTGGTGTCGGTACCGTATTTTTGATCGACACGAAGAGCTGCCCGTTCGGCACGACGGCAAATGGTGCGACAGACGTGGCAGAGCGATACGGCCGTATTGCCTGCCGGCAGGGTGAATTTGGTGATTGCCGGTAATGCCGCCTGCATAGCATCGATCCGCTCCTCTAACCATGTGACCTGCTCTACGTCCAAAGGTGCTACCTTTTCACACCCCGAATTACCTCTTGCCAACAGAGCCTCTACCGACATCAGACGAGCCAATATCCGATGCAACTCCTCGACAGGTTCGGTCAATTGGGTTGTCTCCCGTAAACGATCGGCAAGTAGAGCGACAAAAGCCGCCAATTCATCGACCGTACCGTATGCTTCGACCCGTTCGTCGGTCTTGAATACACGCTCTCCACCAACGAGTGATGTCGTGCCGTTATCGCCTTGTTTGGTATAAATTTTCATATTCGGAAATGTTGTTTCGGCAAATGATTGTTGAAAATGAGTAAGTATCCACGGTTGTCCACAGTGGTTGATTGGTGTGCCGTTTCCAATTGCCGGCAGATCATTTGTCGCTCGTTGTCGGCATATGGTGACAAAACGGCAACTGTGGTGTGTTGCGAGGTGGCAATATGTGCCAACGCAAAAAGTTCGGTGCGTGTCAGTGCCTTGCTGGCGATACATAGGTCGCCTCCGGCACAATCTATCGAGAAAGTTTGGTATCCGCAGTGGATGGCCAGATTCTGTAATTGGGTGGCACGGTGGTGCGAAACACCGATTTCTCGTAGAGCCTGATATAAATTTCGATCGCCCTCCAACAATTCGCGGCGCATGAATACCTGCCGAACCAAATCATAAACAAAAGGCGAGTGTACCCCGTGTCCTCGGAAATAACGTATTCGTACCAGATGGTTGTGTAAACTTCTCATCGGTTTCGAGATACGGTTATTTATCACGCCTTTGAGTTGCATGGTCGCTATTTTTTTAACATTCCGGCCAGATGTCCTGTCGAGAAGGCGATTTGCAGATTATAACCACCGGTGTTGGCATCGATATCGAGTACCTCGCCGGCAAAATAGAGTCCTTCGATTTTGAGCGATTGCATGGTCTTGGGATCGACTTCGTTGCAGCATACGCCTCCGGCCGTAACCACGGCATATTCGAAGGGGGCATAGTCGGTAATAGGCAGTGTCCACCCCTTCAATGTGCGGATCAAGCGAGTGATTTGCTCGTCGGTAATGCGGCTGATGTAGTCTTTCGAATGGATATCCAACTCGCGAGCCATAGGCATCACTAACGGCATGGGGAGCAATTTGCGCAACAGTTCGCCGAAGAACTCTTTGGAGTCCATCTCTGCAATCTCGCGGGCGATACGGTCGCGCAACATCTCTTCGGTCAGGGCGGGTTTGAGGTCGAGAACGAGTTTTACTTTACGTTCGTCGATCAGCGCATCGACAGCATCGCGACTCAGACGCAACGCAACAGCGCCATCGATGCCGCGAGACGAGAATCCGATCTCGCCGAACTCCTCGCGGAATGGCTCGTTGTCGATATAGAGGGTGGCGCGGACATTGCGCAACAAAAGTTTGTCGATAAATTTGACTTGGGGGTGCGAGGAAACGAGCGGGGTGAGTGACGGACGCAACGGCTCGATCGTATGACCGAGGTCGGCAGCAAAGGTGTATCCATCGCCCGTAGAGCCTGTGGCCGGATAAGAGACACCGCCTGTGGCAAGAATTACGTTGGCGCACTCCTCCTTGCGGGCAAAGCCTCGTTTGTTGATGTAACGTACACCGAAGACCTTTTTGCCAAGGGTCAGGATCTCTGTAACACGTGTGTCGTAGCATATTTTGACACCGTTGGCCACACAATATTCGAGCAGGGCATTGGCGATATCCCATGCTTTGCCGCTGCGCGGAAAGACACGCTCGCCACGTTCGACATCGAGTTTTACGCCTTGACGCTCGAAGAATCGATAGGTCGAACGATTGTCGAACTCGGCAAATGCAGGTTTCAAAAAATCAGCATTGGTACGTACCTGTGACGAGAACTCCTCGGCAGGTCGGGCGTTGGTGACGTTGCAACGACCTTTGCCCGATATACGAACTTTGCGCCCCGATTTCTCCATTTTTTCGAGTAGCAATACCCGATAGCCGTTGCGTGCGGCTGTTCCTGCCGCCATCATGCCGGCAGCACCTGCCCCGATGACAATCACGTCGTAAGGCTGTTTCTCTTCCATTTGTTCCATATGGCTACAAAGATAGTCAAATTATAGGAGAACTATCCATTTTCCGGCATGAAAAAAGTTCTGCACGTTTGTCGTGTGCAAAACTTTTCTCGGATTTGATCGGGATTTATCGCCTATTTCCATTCGATGGCAGCTTTTACTGCCACATAACCGGCATCGGAAGCCACTTCGAATAGTGCTGTATTCTCGCGCAACTCGCATCCGATGGTCAGTGTCTGGCCGAAGCGACATTCGCGAAGGAAGTGGATATCCATTCTCATTGCCTTCTCGGCGGTCAATCGGTCGATGGGTAGCATGTCGAGCATCATCTCGATATAACGCATGGTATTGACATGTTGGTTGAAATCGATATCGCTATACACTACCCGATGCTCGAATGTGCTGGTGGGTGCCACTTCACGGATTTTACGCGGGCGCTCCGTCGGAGACGGGACATTGACAATAGCTCCCTCGTGGCTCTTGCCAACTCCCGACAGATCGACTGCCGAGCGGGTTGCGAGGTCGATCATCGCCCACTGCGAAACGGCTCGTCCGAATTCTACTCCGTCGGCATTGGTCAGGGTGAAGTTTCGGGTGGAAAGCACTCGGCCATAGTCGCTGATCCATGTGGCAATTGTATAGTCGGTGGATTGTTTGGGGCGCTGGTCGAATTCGAATGCGATACGCGAAAGCACCCATGAAAAGTTATCGACGTTCAGATCCTGTACGCCGAATCCTTTGCCGTCGGCATCAAATCCTGCGGTATTGAGGATTATAGAGCCCAAAGCCGGCACGGTGGCTCGTAATGTAAAATCAACCTCATGGGGATTGATCCGATAATTATAAAATGATTTTTCTGCCATATATATTTAATTCCGAAAAATGAATGAATCGTACTACAAAGTGCCTTGTTTGAGCTTTTCTACAAATCCGTCAATGCGTTGCAACTCTTTGGGGATATCGATGCCTTGCGGGCAATGCGGGATGCAATGTTTACAACCGATACAGTGGTTGGCTTGTCTGAGTTTGGGGACTCTTCGGTCGTAGCCCACGAGGAAGGCTCGACGGGCTTCGCGGTAGTTCTCAGCCTGACGGTCCTCGGGAACATTGCCTTCGTTTACGCATTTGTTGTAGTGCACCAAAATAGCCGGAATATCCAAACCGTAGGGGCAAGGCATGCAATATTTGCAGTCGTTGCAAGGGATGGTGGGATACTGCATCATCAAATCGGCCGTTTCATAAAGGTATTGCATCTCCTCGTCGTTGAGTGGTTGCAATGGGCAATATGTGTGCAGATTATCCAAAAGATGTTCCATGTAGGTCATGCCGCTCAAAACGGTCAACACCCCTTTGGGGGTTCCGGCAAAACGGAAGGCCCACGAAGCCACACTGCGCTCCGGTTCGCGTTGTTTCAGGCGGGCAACGATATGGTCGTGCACCTTTGAGAGACGTCCACCGAGCAGGGGCTCCATGATGACAACCGGAATATTCCTTTTTTCCAATTCTCCGTAGAGATATTCAGCATTGGTGTTTCTCCGGTTGACCTCTTTGGCATGTTGCCAATCGAGGTAGTTCATTTGGATCTGTACGAAATCCCATTGGTAGATGTCGTGTTTTGCCAATAGATGGTCGAACACTTTCACGTCGCCATGATAAGAGAATCCCAAATGGCGGATGCGACCGGCTTTTCTCTCTTCTAACAGGAAGTCGAGCATGCCGTTGTCGATATAGCGAGCCTCGTATCTTTTCATGCCGTTGTTTCCCATGCCCACCGCATGCAGCAGCATGTAATCGATGTAATCCACTTGCAGTTCTCGGAATGAGTTGTAGTACATTTCCATAGATTTCTTGCGGCTCCAAGTGGAGGAGGCAAAGTTGGATAATTTGGTGGCAATGAGGAACTTATCGCGCGGATACCTTTTTAGGGCTATGCCTGTTGCACGCTCGGAGCCTCCCTTGCAGTAGGCCGGCGATGTGTCGAAATAGTTGACACCATGTTCTATGGCCGTATCAACCAATTGGTTGACGGCGTTCTGGTCGATGACCTCCTCTCCCTGCTCGTTTTTAATTGTCGGCCAACGCATACATCCGTATCCAAGAATGGAGACCTTGTCGCCGGATTTAGGGTGGGTTCGATAGGTCATTTGATCCTTAGGAATCACTCTTGTTGCGATGAGGTTCTCGTCGGTTACCGGTTTCTTTTCGCTTTTGCATCCGGTGAGAGCGGCAACCGAAACGGCTGCGGTTCCCATGCCGAGACGTTTCAGGAATTTACGACGATTGATGTGGCTTTTATTCTTTTCTTCCATGGTCAAATTCGGATTAGGTGAAATTTATAAGGTTCTATGCCGATCGTGTCCTTCTACATAAATGGCGCTGAAAGGGCGTGCCGGACAAAGATTTTCGCAAGCACCGCATCCGATGCAACGTTCTGTGTTGATAACAGGTATTTTGGGGGCAGAAGGTTTGCCGTTTTGTTCAACCATTTGTATCGCACCCGTAGGACAGTGGCGGGCACAGTTGTCGCACAGATCCTTTTCGTTGGCGGCGATACAGTTCTGTTTGATCCAAACGGCGTGACCGATTTGTATGGCAGATTTTTCGGCTTTATCTATGCGACGAATGGCTCCTGCGGGACAGACTTCCGAACAGCGGGTACACTCCGGTCGGCAATATCCCCTTTCGAATGACATCTCCGGTTGCATCAGCGTCTCCCAATTTTCCGAAGGACGAAGCACTCTGTTGGGACAGGCCGAGACACAAAGCTGACAGGCTGTGCAATGAGCCGTGAAATGTTTTTCTCCTTGTGCGCCGGCGGGTCGGACAGCTTGGTTGCGCTTGGGAATTTTCTTGTCGATAATGATGGCCAATCCGCCATCGGTGGTCTTTTCCTGAGCATGGAGCAGGGATACGGCAGCCAATGAGGCTGTTCCGGTGAGCATGTTGCGACGTCCCTTATCGATATGATGCTCTTTTTTGTTTTCAGATTGGCTGACAGCACCCGATTTGCGCCATTGGTAGGTGATGGCACCTTTTTTACAGCTGCCGATGCAATTCAAACATACCACACAGCGGGAATAGTCGATGGTGTGTTGCCGGCTGTCGATGCAGGCGGCCTTGCAGTTTCGGGCACATAGCCCACACGAATTGCATTTGGAGGTGTCGATGACGGGTTTCAGCAACGAAAACCGCGAGAGGAATCCTAACATGGTGCCGACAGGGCAAATGGTGTTGCAGTAGGTGCGACCGTTGCGCCATGCCAGCCATCCGATGACGGTTACGGTAATGGCGGAAACGGTTAAAGTAAGACCGCTTTTCAACCAAACATCCACGCTATAAAAAGCGTAACTTTCACTTTGCTCAGCCCAATAGGACAGCAGATTGTTGCTCCATTTCCATAACGGAGAGAGCAGATTCTCAACAATGCGGCCGAAAGCACTATAAGGATCTAGCAGGGCAACAATAAAACCGACTCCTGCGACGAGGGCAATGATTAGAATAATGAGAAATATGTAGCGCAATATGTTCTTGGCGGGCGAGTAGTTGTATCTGTTCTTCTTTTTGAGGCGGCCAAGACGGGCAAAAGCATCCTGCATGATACCCAACGGACAAATGACCGAACAGTAAATACGCCCGCAAAAAAGAGTCAATACGACCAACGTGGCAACGATTATGAAGTTGCTCGCTAATATGGCGGGTAATAGTTGCATTTTGGCCAACCATCCTAGATAGAGGTGCAGCGATCCGGTAAAGTCAAGAAATAATAAAGTGATGGCTGTACATACCACTATTGCCAAAATTTGTCGGGTTCTTTTAAGCATTGGAAAATTTATATGATAAATAACGGTTGAAATCTCTCTTGGGCAAAGTTAAGAAAAAAGTATTTCCCGCGGGAGAAATATTTTTACAAATATAACGTTTTTTTTGTCGAGCACGAAAAATATTATTGAAAAACGATAAATATTGGTTGTTCATCGAGAAAAAAACACTATCTTTGCAGGTGGAAAAATCTTAATTTCCGAAGAAATGCAGAACAAAAAACGTTTACACAGACATTTGTTGACGATCTATGTCATCTATTTTGTGGCACTCTTCGTCGGGTTTATGGCCACGATTGTTCCCAGTTTTTCGCGCGGTTGGAATGATGCAGAGAACATGGTGAATCAGAGCGAGATGCTCGGCGATGGCCGAATCTATTCGGTTTCGGCCCCTCTTATTACGGGACAGGGCGAGAAGTTGCGCATCGAAGGGCTGCCCGAAGGGGTGACGTCGGACATTCAACAGATTGCTTTGCGGGTTCGTGTCCCCGAAAGCTATACGATTGGCAATGCGTTCAAAGTAAATGCAAACAGCGGTTGTGCTTATTTGCTGATGTTGATCATGGGAGTTTCGTTTTTAGCTGTATTTGTCCTGTTTGCTTTGATCATTAACTCGTTGCGCAAGTCAATACGCAACGAGCAGCCCATCTGCCAATGTAATATTTCGCGTACGCGATGGATTGGCATTTTGATTCTTGTTGCCGAGTTGAGCAGGGCTTCCGTGCTCTATATCAACATTCGCGAAGCATCCCGCTTGCTGGCAGAGACTTCGTTGGAGGTGGCAACTACGTTCCCGCTCAACTATTGGGAGGTGATCGTCGGGATTCTGTTCCTCTTTATGGCAGAAGTATTCTCGGTGGGGACGCAATTGAGTGAAGAGCAAAAATTAACCATTTAAGAATCGGTTGAGTATGACTGAATTAGAAATAATTAACGGGGGGGGGTATCTATGGCTATAATTATCAATATCGATGTAATGATGGCCCGACGCAAGATCTCACTCGGTCAATTGGCCGAGCGGGTAGATATTACTCCGGCCAACTTGTCGATTCTCAAAAACGGCAAGGCGCGAGCCATTCGTTTTTCGACACTCGAAGCCATTTGTCGGGAGTTGGATTGTCAGCCCGGAGATATTATCGAATATCGCCCCACGTCCGAAGAAGAGTAAAAAATCACAAATAATTCAAAGCCTATGAGAAAAATTAGTTTGCTACTCCTTGCAGCCGTGTTTGCAATGAGTAATGCTGTGGCTCAAATGAATCCCATGCAACCCATTCCGGATGATCCGGCTGTTCGCAAGGGAAAATTAGCCAACGGATTGACTTATTACATCCGTCATAACGAGAAGCCCAAAGGACAGGCCGATTTCCATATTTTGCACGATGTGGGGGCTGTTCAGGAGAGTGATTCGCAGCAGGGTCTCGCCCATTTCCTTGAACACATGGCCTTTAACGGCACGAAAAACTTGCCGAACAAACAGATGATCGAGTATTTGGAGAAGATCGGCGTGAAGTTCGGTGCCAACCTCAATGCCTCGACCAGCTGGGACTACACCTCATATTTGATGAAAGATGTTCCGACAACTCGTCAGGGAGTTATCGACAGCGCATTGCTTATTCTGCACGATTGGTCTCACTTTATCGCCTTGCAGCCGAAAGAGATCGACTCGGAACGTGGCGTGATCATGGAGGAGTTGCGCACGCGCGATGGGGCTTCGTGGCGTTCGACGATGGCTCTGATCAAAGCCCTCGGCAAAGGTACGATTTATGAGCAACGCAATTTGATCGGTTATCTCGATGGGTTGAAGAACTTTCAGCACAAAGATTTGGAAGATTTCTATAAAAAATGGTATCGGCCGGATTATCAGACGGTGGTGATTGTGGGTGATATTGACGTCGATGCTGTTGAAGCCAAACTCAAAACTTTGATGGCCGATATCCCTGCTCCGGCAGCCGATGCCGTAAAGAAAGAGACGGTTGTTGTGCCCGACAACGAAGCTCCGATCGTAAGCATCTATACCGATCCTGAGATGCAGGGTACTAAAATTCAGCTCTTCATCAAGCGTGCAGCTACTCCCAAAGCAGTCAACAATACTGTGATGGCGGAGATTCTCGATATCATTTCGGCTTATGTTACGACGATGGGTAATGCACGTCTTGAAGAGATTGCCATGAAACCCAATGCTCCGTTCCTCGGGGGCGGTATGATGTCGGGAAATGTAGGTGTTATTCCTACGCTCAACTCCATGGCTTTTGTTGTCATGACACAAGATGGAGGCTGCAATCGCGGTTTTGAGGCTCTATATACCGAAGCCGAAAAGTTGCGTCGTCATGGTTTCACGCAGGGAGAGTTTGAGCGTGCTCGCCAAAACCTGATGCGTCGTGCGGAGCGCAGCTATACCAATCGTAACGACCGTCGCAATGCCGAGTATGTGCGTACTTATCTGAAAAACTTCCAAGAAAATGCGCCGATGCCCGATGCCGAAACCGAGTGGCGTCTCGACAGCATGCTGATCAATATGGTGAACGTCGATATGGTGAACGACTTTGTCAAGAAAACCGTTACCCCGAAAAATCAGGTGTTAGTTGTTACTGCTCCCGAAAAAGAGGGTTTGACCAAACCTGCCGAGGCCGAATTGCTTGCTATTCGCGAAAAGGTTGCCGCCTCGGAGATTGCCGCTTATGAGGATAATATCGTAAAAGAGCCGCTGATTCCCGAAGGAACGACATTGGCCGGATCTCCGGTTGATAAAACCGTTACCAATGAGCAGTTGGGGATCACGGAGTGGATACTGAAAAATGGAGTAAAAGTGGTTGTAAAACCGACAACCTACAAAGCCGATGAAGTGCGGTTGAGTGTTTGTGGAGAGGGCGGTCTTTCGGTATTGAGCGACGACGAGTTCTACATGGGAGAGTTGATGCCTTCGATTCGCACCATGTCGGGTGTCGGCAAGTTCTCTACCACCGAGTTGCGGAAACAACTTTCGGGCAAGACAGCCTCTATTCAAACCTCGGTCGAGAACTATTTCAGTTCGATGAATGGTGTTTGTTCTCCGAAAGATATCGAGACGATGTTGCAGTTGCTTTGGTTGAACTTCACGCAACCCCGTTTCGATCAAAACGACTACAATACGATGCTCAAAATGATACGGGCACAACTCGAAAATGTGCGTTCGAATCCCGACTATATCATGAGCGAGAAGTTTACCGATGTGGCCTACGGACACAATCCACGCCGTCAGATGATCTCATTGGCTCATATCGACAAGTTCCGTTTCGAGGCTCTGCCGGCAATCTATGCGAAACTTTACTCCGGAGCGGATAGTTTTATCTTCACGTTTGTCGGCAATGTTGATCTGAACACATTGAAACCTCTGGTCGAGAAATATATCGGCTCGATTCCCGTAACCGGCAAACCGACGAAAGCAGTGGATGATAAAGCTGCGGCAGTGAAGGGTGCTGTGACGGAGGATTTCACGGCTGTTATGCAGCAGCCCAAAGTTTCGGTGCATTATCGGTTTACGGGCAAGATGCCTTATACGCTCAAAAACAAATTGGCTCTTACCTTTTTGACTCAGGCGCTCAACTCGCGTTATTTGGTTTCGATTCGCGAGGAGAAAGGCGGTACTTATGGTGTTCATGTGGGCGGATCGACCGAATATCTCCCGTACGAAACCTATTGCATGGATATCGCATTCGATACCAATGAGAAGATGGCCGATGAGTTGCGGACTATCGTGATGAAGGAGATCGAGAAGATCGCAACCGAAGGTCCTCTTAGCGAGGATATCGAAAAGACGCGCGAGTATTTGGTTAAGACGTGGAAAAACTCGTTGGAGCAGAATAACGGCTGGATGACCTATGTTCAGGCTCGCTACACTTCGGGAATAGATTTCTTTGGCGAATACGAAAAGACGCTCCTTGCCTTGACCGGTGCCGATGTGCAGAAGTTGGCCAAGAAGATCCTTGCCGATAAAAATCTTGTGCAGGTAGTTATGCGCCCCGCAAAAGATGGTGCGAAATAGCGGAGGACTACCCTACTGATAGGTTTGAGAAGCTGTCTAACAAGGTGATTTCTGCGTTACGCTAACCCTCGAAATGCTCATTTACGCTCGGTAAACTCTGCTTTTTCGGGCTTCGCAAGCCTTGAAATCCCTCTTGTTATACAACTTCTACGAAACGAGGCTGTTGCAACACTACCTGTTGGACAGCCTCGTTTTTTGTCGATCGGCTACAACTCTTAGGTACTCTTTTTTCGCGATTGGGGTGATGCTGTTTTCGGAGTGAATGTGGATTTTCTTCCAAAAATTCGTATATTTGCGGATATTTTACGAAAGTTTATGAAACACATCCGCAATTTTTGCATCATAGCTCACATTGACCACGGTAAATCGACCCTCGCCGATCGTCTGCTGGAAAAGACCAATACGCTGAATCAGCGTGAAATGCAGTCGCAGGTATTGGATGATATGGAGCTCGAACGCGAAAAAGGAATCACCATCAAGAGCCACGCAATCCAAATGGAATATACGGCTCGCGATGGCGAGAAATATACGCTTAATCTGATCGACACCCCCGGGCACGTTGACTTCTCCTACGAGGTGTCGCGCGCCATCGCTTCGTGTGAAGGAGTTCTGTTGGTTGTCGATGCCACGCAAGGTATTCAGGCGCAGACCATCTCAAACCTCTATTTGGCCGTCGGGCAGGATTTGGAGATTATTCCCGTGTTGAACAAAATCGACATGGATTCGGCCATGATTGACGAGGTGAAGGATCAGGTGATCGATCTGATCGGTTGCAAAGACGAGGATATTCTGCTGGCATCGGGCAAAACGGGACTTGGTGTCGAGGAGGTGCTCGAAGCGATTATTCACCGTATTCCCGCGCCCAAAGGCGATGAAAATGCTCCGTTGCAGGCCTTGATCTTTGACTCGGTATTCAATCCGTTTCGAGGTATTATTGCCTACTATCGTGTATTCAACGGTGTGATCCACAAGGGGGATCATGTGAAATTCTTTAATACGGGGAGTGAATACGATGCCGATGAAGTCGGTGTCTTGAAACTCAAAATGCAACCTCGCAATGAGATCAAGGCGGGAGATGTGGGTTATATCTGCTCGGGTATCAAAACCTCGGCCGATGTCAAGGTAGGTGATACCATTACCTCGGTATCGAATCCTTCGAAAGAGGCAATTGCCGGTTTTGAGGATGTAAAACCGATGGTTTTTGCCGGAGTCTATCCCGTCGAAGCCGACCAATACGAAGATCTGCGAGCCTCGCTCGAAAAACTGCAACTCAACGACGCCTCGCTGACCTTCGAGCCGGAGAGTTCGCTTGCCCTCGGATTCGGTTTCCGTTGCGGATTCCTCGGTTTACTTCACATGGAGATCATCCAAGAGCGTTTGTACCGTGAATTTGACATGGATGTCATTACCACCGTGCCGAACGTGTCTTATCGTATCACCACCACACAGGGCGACATTCTCGAAGTACACAACCCCTCGGGACTGCCCGAAATCACAAAGGTTGCCAAAATCGAAGAGCCCTATATTACCGCGCAGATCATCACCAAAACTGAGTTTTTGGGCAACGTCATCAAACTCTGCATCGACAAGCGCGGTGTGATGAAAAACCAGACCTTCATCACGCAGGATCGTGTGGAGGTCAATTTTGATATGCCCCTTTCGGAGATTGTCTTCGATTTCTACGATAAGTTGAAGAGTATTTCGAAAGGTTATGCTTCGTTTGATTATCATCGCACGGGCTACCAACTTTCGAAACTTGTCAAACTGGATATTTTGCTCAACGGTGAGCCGGTCGATGCGCTTTCGTCGCTGATCTATGCCGATCATGCTTACGACTTTGGCCGTAAGATGTGCGAGAAACTCAAAGAGTTGATTCCGCGCCAACAATTCGACATCGCCATTCAGGCCGCCATTGGCGCCAAGATCATTGCTCGCGAGACGGTGAAGGCTGTGCGTAAAGATGTGACCGCCAAATGTTATGGTGGTGACATCTCACGTAAGCGTAAGCTGCTCGAAAAACAGAAGAAAGGTAAGAAACGCATGCGTCAGATCGGAAATGTCGAGGTGCCGCAATCCGCATTCCTTGCCGTATTGAAAATGGACTAACCTATGAAAAAAACGATCATCGACCTCTTCGAGTCTTCCGTCGAGAAGTACGGATCGAAGACCTTCCTGCTCGAAAAACTCCACCGCGAGTTCGAGCCTACGACCTATGCCGAGACCAAAGAGCAGGCTCTCGAAGTTGGAGCCGGCCTTGTGTCGCTTGGGGTGAAACGAGGTGATAAAATAGCGATTCTCTCCGAAGGCTGCAATGCTTGGATCATTTCGGAACTCGGTCTTTTCTATGCCGGAGCCATCAGTGTGCCTTTGTCGGTCAAGTTGGAGGAGTCGAACGATCTGCTCTTCCGTCTGCGTCATGCGGAGGTTAAGGTGCTCTTCGTATCGAAACAGCAGTTGCCCAAAATTCGCCGTATCCGCGAGGAGTTGCCGCTCATTGAGCAGATCATTGTTTTTGGTAATACACCCCTTGAAGAGGGTGAGATGGCTTACGGTACACTCAAACGCATGGGTCGCAGCTATCTCGAAACCGGCAAGGAGGAATTCTTGAAGATCGGTCAGGCTATTCAGAATGATGACTATGCCACGATCACTTATACTTCCGGCACAACCGCCGATCCCAAAGGTGTGGTACTCACCCATCGCAACTACACGGCTAACGTCGAGCAGTCGCTGTCACGCATCACCATTCCCGATGACTATCGCACGCTGATCATCCTGCCTCTTGACCACTGTTTTGCGCATGTTGTAGGTTTTTACATCATGATTGCATGCGGAGCTACGGTAGCTACCGTACAGATTGGTGCAACTCCGATGGAGACGCTCAAAAACATCCCGCAAAATATCCGCGAGGTGCGTCCGCATTTCCTGTTGTCGGTACCTGCTTTGGCCAAGAATTTCCGCAAAAATATCGAAAACTCGATTCGAGCCAAAGGACCTACGACCGAACGGTTATTCCGTTTGGCTTTGCGTACGGCTTACGCTTATAATTTGGATGGTTATAGCAAAGGTAAGGGGTGGCGTTTTCTGCTGAAACCGGCCGTGGCACTTTTCGACAAGATTTTGTTCAGTAAGGTGCGCATGGCGTTTGGCGGTTGCCTTCAATTCTTTGTTGGTGGCGGCGCATTGTTGGACTCCGAATTGCAACGTTTCTATTATGCCATTGGTATTCCGATGTTTCAGGGGTATGGCCTTTCGGAGGCAACTCCCGTCATCTCGACCAACTCACCGAGATACCATTGCCATCGTTTTGGCTCGTCGGGTAAGATTCTCATACCGCTTGAACTGAAAATCCTCGACGAGGAGGGGCGCGAGTTACCTCGTGGCCAAAAGGGTGAAATTGTCATTCGTGGTGAAAATGTCATGGCCGGCTATTGGAAGAATCCCGAAGCTACAGCCGACACCGTTCGCGACAGATGGTTGCATACGGGGGATATGGGCTATGTTTCCGAAGATGAGTTCCTCTATGTTTTAGGTCGTTTCAAGAGTCTGTTGATTGCCTCGGATGGCGAAAAATACAGTCCCGAAGGAATGGAGGAGGCTATTGTCGATAAATCTCCATACATCGATCAGATCTTGATCTACAACAATCAGTCGCCTTTTACGGGTGCTATCGTTGTTCCCAATCGCGATGCGTTACGTCGCGAATTGACCTCTCGCAGTGTTGCAGAGGCCCAACGTGCCGAGGTGGCGGCCGAAATTATTGGCGCAGAAATTGATAACTATCGCGCCGGAGGTATTTATGCCGGAGAGTTCCCCGAACGTTGGTTGCCGGCCGGATTGGCTATTGTGGACGAGGCTTTCACCGAGCAAAACGGATTGGTAAACAGTACGATGAAGATTGTTCGCGGAAAAGTTGAGACCTATTTTGCCGACCGCTTAGACTATCTCTATGAGGCCGGAGGACGTAACTTGAAAAACGAAAAGAATCTCGCATCGTTGCAGAAAATCGTGGGTTAAATCGATTTTTCTCTGCGAAAATGTGGAAATATTAAAAAAGCGGAGTATCTTTGTACTCCGCAATGCGGAAGTAGCTCAGTTGGTAGAGCATCAGCTTCCCAAGCTGAGGGTCGCGGGTTCGAGTCCCGTTTTCCGCTCTAACACACAAAGGATAGCTTTTCGGCTATCCTTTTTCTGTATATTTATGGGAGAACACCTTCGGCCGTTAACATCTGTCGGTAATGGATTGCTTTCTTCTCCAAAGCCAACGGGTATGCGCGAGAGGTGGAGGGCATACGCCAGAAATGAAGCGAGCGATTGCCGATAGACAACTCACTTTTCCCACCTACGGGAGGCTCCGGACAGCCATAAGTTGCAACAAGGATGTCGGTGGCCTTTTGGCCTGTGGTGACAATGGCACGACAGGCGGGCAACCAGTCGAGTAAGGTAGGCAGTTCGGTGGGAGTTACTACCTCTAAAAACTTATCGGAAGCATTGTCGTTTAATCGCCGTATCTCGTAGGCAGCATCATATAGTGCAATACCTTGTCGAGTGCAAAATGCAGCAATTCGCTCCTTGTCGAACTGCTTTGCTCCGATAATTTCGAAATGATGTTTGTCGCCAAATCCGATCAGCCCCATCAAACGCCACATATCGTTTTGCCAATTTGGATAGAAAAAATCCATCGACCAACGTTTGCGTTGGGGCGGAAAACTCCCCAGTAGCAGGATTTTTGCCTTGGCGGGCAGAAACGGGTCTAGCGGGTGACGCTCGGTGGCTATTGGGGTGGTAGGTATCATAAGGCAAAGATAGTTAAATAATCGGGGCTCTACTAACTTTTGTTGGCAATTTTTGAGTTTATTATTAATTAGGTAGGCACAACAATCCCAAAGCAAATCACTATGAGAGTCTCGATTTCATTAAAGATTTGGAAAGTTCGAATTAAATGGGAGATTTCCATTTAGAACTTTCAGGCAGGGCGAAAACTTTGGAATTGTTACCGCAAAGGTAATGAAAAAATCGAGTAAGAGTGATTTTTTTGTATTTTTTTTGGTTATTTGCTTTTGATAGTATATATTTGCACTCACTATGAAAGGTCAATCCTACATACAGCACGCATGGTGGTGGCGCTCGTTGACTCTTGTAAGCAATGAGTGCGATTTTGCGTTTGTATGTTAATAGGATGACGCGATATTGAAACCCCCGTTGTTTACAAAGTAAGCAACGGGATTTTATTTGCAAACTACCCTACTGAATTTAGAACTACAATTAAGATATTGAATTATGGATACCAAAAAATTTAATCTTGCCGAGCAGCAGATGCCCACACAATGGTATAATATCGTTGCCGATATGCCCAATAAGCCGCTGCCGCCACTGAATCCGGTGACCAAGAAACCGGTTACCCAAGAGGAGCTATCCTCTATTTTTGCCGAGGAGGTTGTTAAACAGGAGTTATCCACAGAGCGTTATATCGATATTCCCGAGGAGGTTCGTGAGATTTACAAGATTTGGCGTCCTACTCCGCTCGTGCGAGCCACAGGCTTGGAGAAAGCCCTTGACACACCGGCAAAGATCTATTTCAAGAACGAGAGTGTCTCTCCGGCCGGATCGCATAAGCCCAATACGGCTGTGCCGCAGGCTTACTATAACTACAAACAGGGTATTCGTCGCCTGACCACCGAAACGGGAGCAGGACAATGGGGAGCATCGTTGGCTTTCGCGGCACGTCACTATGGGTTGGAATTACAGGTCTTCATGGTACGCGTGAGCTACGATCAAAAACCTTATCGTCGTCTAATGATGCAGACCTGGGGTGCTGCCTGCTCACCCTCACCCAGCACATTGACAGCCGCCGGTCGCGCCGCACTCGAACGTGATCCGCAATGTTCGGGCAGTTTGGGATTGGCGATTTCCGAGGCGGTGGAGATGGCTCTGCAACATCCGGAGGATACGCGCTATTGTTTGGGCAGTGTATTGAATCATGTGTTGCTGCATCAGACTATCATCGGACAGGAGGCTGTGACACAGATGGAGATGGCCGAAGCAACCCCCGATGTGGTGATCGGATGCTTTGGTGGGGGCAGTAACTTTTCAGGACTTGCATTCCCGTTCTTGGGTAAGAATTTCCGAGAAGGACACAACATGCGTATCGTAGCGGTAGAGCCTGCAAGTTGTCCCAAACTTACTCGTGGAACTTTCCAATACGATCTTGGCGATGTCGCCGGACTTACTCCACTGTTGCCGATGTACACGTTGGGACACGAATTCCAGCCATCGGATATTCATGCCGGCGGGTTGCGCTATCACGGTGCAGGATCTGTGGTAAGCCAGCTGCTCAAAGATGGATTGATCGAGGCACAGGCCGTACATCAGACAGAGACGTTGGCAGCAGGTATCCTCTTTGCCAAGACCGAGGGAATCATTCCGGCTCCCGAATCGACACACGCCATTGCTGCTGCGGTAAACGAGGCATTGAAAGCCAAAGAGGCCGGCGAGGAGCGCACCATCTTGTTCAACCTCTCCGGTCATGGACTTAACGATTTGTCGGCCTATGAGCAATATTTGGCCGGATCGTTACGCGATTACACTCCGAGCGATAGTGAAATCGCGGCTACTGTCAATTTATTGGAGAAGATCATCTAATCTACTGCATGATGTAGGTTGCCCCGATATGGACAAAAAAAAAGAGGCTGTCGCAACACGACTTGTTGGACAGCCTCTTTTCTATTTTGTGCCGATCCACAGGAAAATCAGTCCGACAACGATGAATATCAGATCGATGATTTTGGCTTGCAGATTGCGTTCGTGAAAAACAATAGCCCCGCAAAGAAATGAAACAATTACCGAACCACGACGAATAACCGATATTACGGAGATCATGGCGTCAGGTTGTTGTAGTGCATAGAAATAGAGAAAGTCGGCCAATGTGAGGAAAATGGAGATCAGCGGAATCGCCCAACTCCAACGGAATGGTGTGGTTGTATGGCGGCGTGGCCACCAAAGGAGTGCTACAATTACCGACATCAATAATAATTGGTAAAGATTATACCAACCTTGCACGAAAACGGGGTCGAGTTGCTGCATGATATAGCGGTCGTAAAGTCCGCTTATTGCCCCCAAGATAGCCGCTAATGCTATTGAAAAGATCCAACGATTGTGCGAAAAATCAACTCCCTCGCGTTTGCTCGAACGGCTCAACAGAAAAAGTGAAATGCCTGCCAACAATACGCCAATCCATTGATAGAGATTTAATCGCTCGCCAAAAATCAGCATGGCACCCACAAGGACCATGACCGGTCGTGTGGCATTGATCGGCCCGACGATAGTGATCGGCAGGTGTTTCATGGCAAAGTACCCAAAAATCCACGACGACAATACGATACACGACTTTATCGCAACCAATACATGATCAGTGGAAGTGCCGGAATTTATGGCAAACAATGTATCGTCAAACCAACCAAGCCCCAATTCCGAAGCCAACAGAGCCGGGAGAAAAAAGAGTGTTGAAAATAGGATATTGAGCAATAGGACGGGCAAGACAGCATTCCCGACGAGTGCCTTTTTCTTTGCCACATCATAGAGTCCGAGTAATGCTGCCGAAGCAAAAGCCAATGTAAGCCACATGAGATTTATTCATTCTTGTAATATGATAAATATTAGCATATTGCATATTTTATATAAAGTTCTGCAAAAATAAAAAGGGACTATCCGTTTTCCGGAAAGCCCCCTTTGGTTCAGGCTTTATGCAACCTTATAATTCATCGCTGTAAACAGCTCCGGGAAGGTCGTGCAAGTTGTAGCGCGAAGCCATCGACATACCATAAGCTCCTGCCGATTTGAGCGCAAGCAGGTCGCCGCGACGAGTCTTTTTGAGGCTTACATTCTCTTGGAATACATCGGTCGATTCGCAAGCAGTGCCGACAACCGTATATTTCACATTGTGTTCCTCCTCGGAGGTGATATTCTCGATATTATGGTATGAGCCATAAAGTGCGGGGCGGATCAACTCGGTCATCGAAGCATCGACAATCACCAAGCGACGACCCGTAGCAGTGGTTTTATTGAACAATACCGACGTGATCAACTCACCACACTCAGCAACGATCGAACGACCAAACTCGAAATGCACCTCTTTATCCCCTACTGCCAAGTGGTTGTGCACGATGGAGAAGAGCGATGCGAAGTTGGGAATGGGCTCGTTCTCGGGAACGTCGTAATTGACACCGAGACCACCTCCGACATCTACAAAACGGAACGAAAATCCCAAACGTTCGAGGTTGTCGATGATGACATTGACCTTGTTGCACATATTTTCGAATACGTGCAACTCACGAATTTGGGAGCCGATATGCAGGTGGATTCCCACAAAATTGACATTTTTCAATTTCTTGATTTCGGCAGCGTGTTCGAGCACTTCTTCGTAGGAGATACCGAATTTACTATCGGCTTGACCGGTATCGATGCAGTGGTTGGTTTTGGGGTCGATATCGGGGTTGATACGCAATGCGACATCGGTTGTCGTACCGATTTCAGCCGAGAGTTGATCGATCAATTCCAACTCCTGAATCGACTCGCAGTTGATTGCCAAGATTTTTTGTTCGATAGCGTAACGCAACTCTTTATCGCGTTTACCTACACCTGCATATACAATTCCGCGAGGGTCAAATCCGGCTTCGATTGCTTTGCGCAACTCGTTGCCGCTGGCACAGTCGATACCCAGACCATATTCGCGAATGATTGCCAAGAGATGATCGTCGTAGTTTGCCTTAATGGCATAGTGTACTTTGTAACCGTATTTTTTCGATTCATATACGACGCTTTCGAGGGTTTGACGCAGTAACGCTGTGTCGTAAAGATAGAATGGGGTTTCAAAGTTCCGTAACTTTGATGCAATTTGTCTGCTTAACATTGTTTTGCTCAATTAACCTTAGTGAGGTTGCAAATATAGCGTTTTCAGTTTGGACAGGCAAGTTGTTTTTGCATTTCGTATGATTATTTTTGAAAAAAAATTACGGTTCTCGGAGCAAAAAAAGTGAAAAAGTGCGTTTATCACTGACCGATAACGCATTACACCGCAAACTTCGGGAAAGGTAACAAGAGCAATAAAGCAAGGAAATGAAAGGTAATGAAGGTGTACGGTTGCCAAGTCATTACCCGATAATGCAGTAAAGTTTTTCTTTGTGTCGTCACGTTTCATCGTTCTGCGTTAGTTTGCATATTAATGTATAACTCGCTGATAACTAATTTTGTAACAAAAAAAAGATTAGATTATGCG
>CAZGPA010000019.1:0-37442 GCA_964527525.1 uncultured Alistipes sp.
AGGAATATAGTGTAACAAAACAAGTTAGCAATTTCTTATCCATTGCCCATTCTCACGTGAGTTCTTCATAAAGGTTTGATATTCACAATATTCTACATCAAACTTCATCAAATATACGAAAATAAAATGAATAACAAGGGGACTGATTAAAAAATCTTTTAGTCAGCCCCCTTGTTGTTATAGCAACGAAACTTGTTGCTCTGCCTCTATACCAAACCGGAGAAGCCCATGAAAGCCATGGAGAGAATACCGGCAGTAACCAAAGCAATAGGAACCCCCTTGAATGCGGCAGGTACCTCTTCGAATTCCAAGCGTTCACGGATACCGGCGAAGAGTACCAGCGCCAATGCAAAACCGAGAGCGGTAGAGGTCGAGTAAGCCACACTTTGAAGCAAAGAGAACTCCTTCTGAATCATTAGGATTGCTACACCCAACACAGCGCAGTTGGTCGTGATGAGCGGCAGGAAGATACCCAATGCCTGATAAAGAGCCGGAGAGGTCTTTTTCAAAATGATCTCCACCATCTGCACCAAGGCGGCAATAACCAAGATGAAGACGATGGTCTGCATATAACCAATGTTGAGCGGGTCGAGAACATATGTCTGCAACGGCCAGCAAACCAGTGCGGTGAGTGCCATAACGAAGGTTACGGCAGCGCCCATACCCAACGAAGTTTCAACCTTCGACGATACACCCAGAAAGGGGCAGATGCCGAGGAATTGTGCCAAAACAACGTTGTTAACGAAGATGGCACCGATGATGATTGCGAAATAGGATATTTCCATAACTACTTCTTGGCAAATTTATTAAACAAAACCATCAGATAGCCGAGGGTCAAGAAACCTCCCGGAGCCAATACGAAGACCAGCGGCATATAATCTGCTGTTCCGAGGCTGACACCAAAGATGGCGCCGCTACCCAGAATCTCGCGAACCGAGCCGATAACTGTCAACGAGGCGGTGAATCCCAAGCCGATACCTACACCATCGAACATCGAGTCGATCGGACCGTTTTTCGAAGCAAAAGCCTCGGCACGACCCAAGATGATGCAGTTTACCACGATCAGCGGGATGAATACGCCTAGCGATGCATACAATGCCGGCACGAAAGCCTGCATCAACATCTGAATAATGGTTACAAACGATGCGATGATGACGATAAATGCCGGAATACGCACCTTGTCGGGGATGATATTCTTAACCAAAGAGATCACCAAGTTTGACATGATCAATACAGCCATCGTCGCTAATCCCATACCCATACCGTTCGCTGCCGAGGTGGTTGTACCCAATGTGGGACACATACCCAGCACCAATACGAAGGTCGGGTTATTTTTGAGAATACCGCTTAAAATAATTTGTAACTTATTCATTTTTACCTCCTTCCTGAGCCTTAGGCTCGTTAGCGGATTGTTGTTTGGTAGCTCCTGATACAGCCGTAGGGGCTACACCGTCGGCAACGCTCTTATAAGCCATCCATGCACGATTGATCGCATCGACATAGGCGCGCGACGAAATCGTGGCGGCAGTCAAGGCATCGACATCACCGCCATCTTTTGTTACGGCCAACATGCCGTTTACCAATTTCTTCTCGGTCAGTTTCTGGCCTTTCACGCTGTTGAGCAACGGATTACCCTCGTCGGCCATTTTAGTGCCGAGGCCCGGTGTTTCGGTCTGTTTCAATACGTTGACATTGATCACTTCGCCTTCGGGTGTGAAACCGACCATCAGATTGATGGGGCCGCCAAAGCCGTTTTTCGACATCGACTCCACGGCATAACCTACGGTTTTACCTCCCAACGTGGCGGTATGTACCGTGATTTCCATCTCGTCGATGGTTTTCGGGGTCGTTTCGGTAGCGTCGAACTCGGGAAGTACGCGGGTCAAAGCCTCGGTTTTGGCTGCCTGTTCGGCAGCGGCGATAGGCTCTACGGTAATCATATTGACAACACCTACACCGGCCGAAGCTATAAGTGTAATACCCAGAAGGACAGCTGTCATATTAAAAAGTGTACTTTTCATGATTCATCCTCCTATTTTACGCCGAAACGTGTGGGTTTGACATATTTGTTGATCAAAGGTACGCAGGAGTTCATGATCAGGATCGCGAACGACATACCCTCGGGGTAGGCTCCCCATAAACGGATAAGCATGGTGATAGCACCAATGCCGATACCGAAGATCACACCGCCTTTGATGGTCATCGGTGACGTGGAATAGTCGGTTGCCATGAAAATAGCACCGAGCATTGCACCACCGGCAAGAAGGTGGAAGAGCGGGAACTGCCACAGAGCATCACCCTCAATACCGCGGCTCAACGCCACGATAAAGGCAAATACGGCCATTGTTGCGAAGATCGTAACGGGAATATGCCAAGTGATCACCTTGCGCCACAGCAGATAGACAAAACCGCAAAGCAATGCCAAAGCGGCAACCTCTCCTAACGAACCGGGCATGTTACCCAACAGCAGCTCCTGAACGCCCAATACATCGGCCGAAGCTCCGAATTTCACGGCAGCCAGCGGTGTAGCACCCGACAAGGCGTCGAAAGTGCCGTTTGCGGGCATCGGGAAATCGGTCATCTGAACCGGATAGGCAATCAGCAGGAATACACGGCCTACCAATGCGGGGTTAAAGGGATTTTTTCCCAAGCCGCCAAAGGTCATTTTAGCGACAACAATCGCGACAAAAGCACCGATCACAACGATCCACCACGGAATCGACGCCGGCAGGTTAAAAGCCAACAGAACACCCGTCACCACAGCCGACCAGTTACAGATGGTCAGCGGGCCACGGACTACGAATTTTTGAATCAAATACTCAAACGCCACACAGGCAAGCACCGAGATAGCCGTGACGCAGAGTACGCTCCAACCGAACACCACGACAGAGACCACCAACGCAGGCATCAGAGCGATGACTACATCGCGCATGATGGATGTCGTTGATTGCGAACTCTGCACATGCGGTGCGGGAGCAACGATAAGTTTGTTTGCCATATACTTTTCTGTTTTTCGTTTACTTTTTAGGAGCTGCTGCGGTAGCGCGAGAACGGATGATGCCCATTACGGCCTGTTTGCCGAGGCGTACCCAGTCGAGCAGTGGCAGATATGCCGGACACGACGATTGGCAACAGCCGCACTCGATGCACGATGTGATCATTTGAGCCTCCAACTCGTCCCAACCCTTCTTGCGGGCCATCTTGGCGAGATAATAAGGTTCCAATCCCATCGGACAAGCCGAAACACATTTAGCACATTTGATACACTGCGACGGCTCGCGACGTACGGCGTCATTGCCACTCATCACCGTAATACCCGAACATCCTTTGGTAACGGGTGAATCGAGATTAACCATGGCACGACCCATCATCGGACCTCCGTTGATTACCTTGCCGGCATCTTCCGGAAGACCTCCGGCGGCGTCGAGCAACGATGTGATCGGGGTGCCCATGCGGGTCAGTAAATTTTTGGGTTCTTTCATGCCTTTGCCGGTCGCTGTTACTACGCGCTCGATCAGTGGCTTATTCTTCTGTACGGCTTCATAAACAGCAACAGTTGTCGAAGCATTACATACCACGGCTCCTACATCGATAGGCAATGCGGGAGGAGGGGGAACCTGACGGCCGATAACAGCTGCGATCAACTGTTTCTCACCACCCTGCGGGTACATGACTTTCAAAGGAGTAACCTCGATTCCTGTATAGCCGTTTTTGGCGATCAACTCGCGAAGATGGGCAATGGCATCGGGTTTATTATTCTCAATACCGATGTAGGCTTGTTTTACATCGATGGCTTTCATCAAAATCGTAACGCCCACGAGCAACTCCTCGCCACGTTCCAGCATGGTGCGGTGGTCGGAGGTGAGGTAGGGCTCACATTCTACTCCGTTGATGATCAAAGCCTCGGCCTTTTTGCCGGCAGGGATCGAGAGTTTTACGTGGGTCGGGAAGGTTGCACCACCCATGCCGACAATACCGGCATCTTTGATCTTGGCGATAATCTCTTGCGACGAGAGGTTACATTCGCGCACCAATTCGGTCGAGCGGTCAATCGTATCGACCCACTCGTCACCCTCGCATTTGATAGTGATCATTACCTGACGCAGTCCCTGCCCGTTAGGCAGTGCATCAATAGCCGTAACCGTACCCGAGATCGGCGAGTGGATATTCGCCGACATAAAACTGCCGGCCTCGGCGATCAGTTGTCCCGTGAGAACTTTATCGCCTTTGGCAACCTTAGCTACGGCCGGAGCTCCGATGTGTTGTGCGAGGGGGATATTTACCACCTCGGGCAACGGAAGCACCTCGATAGGCTTGGCGCAACTCAGCTTATTTTCCGACGGATGAACACCGCCTATTGGAAATGTTTTCATATTTCGGATTGTTTTTTACATGGGTTATTTGGACTCGGCTGCCGGTTCGGAACTCTTCGGAGCGGCATCGGCCGGAGCTGCTTTGGGTGCAGCGGGAGCCTTCGGCTCTTTGGGGAGCGGATCCATGCCGACGAGTTTAATGGCGCCCGTAGGACACTCGTTCACACATTTGCGGCATAATTTACACTTCTGCGAGTCGATGTAAGCCAAATTGTTTTCAACCGTAATGGCGTCGAATGCACACACCTTCACGCACTTGCCACAACCGATACAACCGGCCTTGCAGGCTTTCATTACCACAGCGCCCTTGTCTTTCGATACGCAGGAAACATAGACTGCACGGTTTTTCGGCCATTTCTTGCGCAACTCGATGATCATCTTGGGACAAGCCTTCACGCATGCACCGCAAGCCGTACACTTGTCGGCATCTACTTCGGGCAGTCCGGTTGTAGGATTGATGTGGATGGCATCAAACGAGCAGGCCACCTCGCAATCACCGAATCCCAAGCAGCCGAATGCACAGCCTGTTTCACCGACATAAAGAGCCGATGCCACTGCACACGATTTGGCGCCGTCGAATTGGTTGGTTCGCGGACGTTTATCACACGTGCCGCCACAACGAACAGTTGCTACTTGCGGCTCTTTCTCCGCAGCAGCTTTACCGAGGTATGCAGCAACTGCTTTCATGCAGGCACTGCCACCTACCGGACAGAAAAGCGACGAAATGTCGTCGTTCTTCACCAGCGCATCGGCCATACCCCGACATCCGGCGAAACCGCAACCACCGCAGTTTGCACCCGGCAGCATCTTCTCCACCTCGTCGATACGGGGATCCTCTTCGACCTTAAATTTCTGGGCCACGAAATAGAGAATCACCGCGGAAAGTACACCTAACACGCATAATGTCAGGATTGTGTAAATTAAAACTTCCATTAAATTTTTGTTATTGTGAATTGAATTGTGTTTTCTATCTTTCGGCGAAAGAGCCACAAACCGACGTAATAAAGTATCACGGCTGTCACAGCGGCCAAAGCACCATGCCCCTCGCTCCAACCCAAACCGGCAATTGTGGTCACCAATACGGTCAGTAATACGGCCAACGCTCCGACATACGCCAGTATCACAGCCCAAGCTCCGGCATTGCGTCGTACTCCGACCATCACTGCATCACCCGTGGCAAATGTGGCAACTTGTGAGGTGCGTACCGCAACCATCTTATCCTGTGTTTCAGCCAATCCGCAAGCTTGTCGAGCCTTGCATGAGCCACAGGCGCTATGTGATGTGATTTTCACATATACCATGTCGCCCGTTGTGTGATCTACAACTCCGCTATGTTGAATCTCTTTGGTCAAGACTTTGATGATTATGTCGGTTAATCTCCGTATTTGTTGGTCAATGGCATCAGCCGTTCATGACCGAACGAACACATAGAAAGACGTAGGATGGGAGGGAATTGATAACGTTTCTTCTCGTTGCGCATGATCATCTTGTGGATTTTCTCCACAACCTCCGAGTCGAATCCGGCATTGATAATCTCTTCGCGATGTTGCCCCTTTTCGATCATGCGGTAAAGGATGGCGTCCACCACCTCGTAGGGAGGCAGAATATCGCTGTCTTTCTGTCCCGGGTGCAACTCCGAAGAGGGCTCTTTGGTGAGAATGTTTTCGGGGATTACATTGTCGCTGATCCGATTGATATAACGGGCCAAATCGTAGATCTCACTTTTGTAGAGATCGCCCGTGGGACTGAAAGCACCGGCTGTGTCGCCATATAAAGTGCACAATCCCAGTGCATTCTCACTCTTATTCGAGGAGTTGAGCAGGATATAATCAGTTTTATTCTGTACGGCCATCAACAGCGCCATGCGGATACGGGTTTGGATATTCTCCTCGGTCGAGTCGAATTCGCGACCTCCGATTACCGGTTTGAGGGTGTTGACGACACTTGTGTAGATCTCGGAAATGGGAATAACGTTGTATTCGATGCCTAAGTTTTCGGCCAACGATTTGGCATCTTCAACCGAATCATCGGGAGAGAACTGCGAGGGCATGAGCAAAGCGCGTACATTCTCTCGTCCCAAAGCTGCCGTAGCCACCGCGGCAACTACTGCCGAATCGATGCCTCCCGAGAGTCCGATGCAGGCTTTTTGATACCCATTCTTTCGGAAGAAGTCGCGTAATCCGCAACATGCGGCTCGATAGACCATTTGGATACGAGCCTCACCGGCAGAGGGAATTTCGACGGGTCTATCGGCAGCCGTGGTATCGAAAATCTGGAAATCCTCTTCGAAATGTTTCATCATCAAGACCAATTCGCCCCGATTGTTGAAAGCACCGGAAGAGCCATCGTAAACAATATCCGTCGAACCTCCGACCTGATTGACCAATACGATGTTTTTGCCCTCGACAAATGCCAAATTGCGCATCAGTTCGTAGCGATACGAGAGTGCACCTTTGCCGTATTTTCGTGCATTGATCGAAATAACCGTTTCGACAGAGTGGTCGAAATTGCGCTCACGGCTCAGGTCGTCACCGATAATGATGGCGCATTTATGCCCTTTGATCGTTGCGTATTCAAAACCTTTGGAGGGAATCAGGAATCCCATCTCGCGACGTGCCGTAATGTGCTTTTTGCCGATATAACGCAATACCTTGCGATCTTGAATCAAAGCTGCGGCACTGATTGTTCCATTTGAGGTGAGAATCGGCAGACCGACAATGACAGCGATTCCGTCGCAACAAGAGGCGATCTCGACCAACGCATCCTCGCATAATTCGAGGAAGGTGGATTTTCGCAATAGGTCAAACGCCGGAGTGCCACTCACGGCCTGCTCGGCAAAGACTACCAAATCGGCACTTTGCGCTTTGGCATTTTGAATCGAGTCGATAATCTTCGAAGTGTTCCCATCGATATCACCGACCGTATAATTCAGCTGGGCAATAGCTATTTTCATTCGAGTAGTAATTAAAACAAACTACAACGTAGCAAAGGTAAGGATTATTTACCAAAGTCGAAAGAAAATCAGTGTTAATAAAATAACGAAACAGCATGTTTGATATGTCATACTCTTTGGATTTGGCGTATCAAACATGCAGAGTTGAAAACCGATCGAATGTAGAAGATCTATTGGAATGCCCGAGCAATCCCTTCGGCGATATGATCCACGGCTTCCTGCAATTTGTTGCCGAGCATCATGCGCATCATCATATTCAGTTCGACATGCAATACCAATCGCAACCGCGTGTCGGTATCGCTAACTTTATGGAGTTGAATCCAGAAGGCAAAATCCATCGGTACTCCGCTCCCTTCATCGCCAACAATCTTCACATGTTTGGGCGCGATCCGCTCCTCCATGCGGAGTTTTACGGTGAAACCTTTGGCTTTGAAGGAGCAATGTTCCTCGGAAGCCTGCCACTCTTCGACCTTGTCGGCCAAAGCGGGTGTGAGGTTGTCGAAGCGGCTGATAGCGGCATAGATCTGCTCTGCGGGACGGAGGATCTGATGTTGTTTGGAGATATATTCTTGCATGGTTTTATGGGTTAATTGTCAATGTCTTGGGGCGTTGTCATTCGATCTCGAATGTGCGTTCGGTTTCATCGTCAACGGTGATTCGTACCGTGATCACCTCTTCGGGGAGCAGCGGCTCTATGCGTTCGGGCCACTCCACCAAACAAATGTCTCCCGAATAGAAATACTCTTCGTAGCCGAAATCATAGGCTTCGCGGAGATCTTCGAGACGATAAAAATCGAAATGGTAGATGCGGCGATCCATTGCTCCCTGATATTGATTGACAATGGCAAAGGTGGGGCTGGTTACCACATCCGTAGCTCCTAACTGAGCTACGATCTCACGAATCAGGGTTGTTTTCCCTGCACCCATTTCTCCGCGAAAAATCACTACCGAACGGTCGCCTATGGCTTCGATAACGGCCTGAGCCACATCGGGTAATTCGTTGAGAGAAGTAATGTGAATGCTCTTCATGTTTTTTTATGCTTTGGGCTTCAATACGATATAAGGCACAATCATCTCCTCCATCGAGATCCCACCGTGTTGGAAGGTATTGCGATAATAGCGGATGTGGCGATTGGCATCGTTGTTATAGATTAAAAAGTCGGAGTTATAAGCAAAAATGTAACTCGATGTGAGGTTGCTCGACGGTAGTTGAATATCTTCGGGGCGCAGAATCTCGTAAACCTCGCGTGAGTTGTAGGCCAAATTTCGCCCTGTTTTATAACGCAGGTTTGCCGAAGTTTCGCGGTCGCCGGTAACTTTTACCGGATTATCCACCCGAATCGTACCATGATCGGAGGTGATGATCACCGTATGTCCTTGCTCGGAGAGAAGTTTCAAGATGGTATATAGATCGGAGTGTTCAAACCACGAACGGGTCAACGAACGGAAAGCCGCTTCGTCTTCGGTAAGCTCGCGGATGACATCGGTTTCGGTGCGGGCATGCGAAAGAATGTCGAGGAAGTTATAGACGATCACCGAGAAATCGGCATCGTAGATCTTTTGGATATTATCGACCAGTCGGCGACCCTGCTCGGGACGTACCAATTTATCAAACGAGAACCGCCACTGTTTGCCACTTTGAGCCATCAAACGACGCAAAAACTCCTCTTCGTATTGATTTTTACCTCCGTCTTCATTGTCGTTGAGCCATTTGTTGGGCATTAACTTGTCGATCGAAAGCGGCATCAGTCCGGCGAAAATGGCATTGCGGGCATATTGGGTTGCTGTGGGCAGAATGGCGCAATAGAAATCGTCTTGCAGGATATCGTAGTAACCGCGCAACATCGAAGAGATGGCTCGCCACTGATCGTAGCGGAAATTGTCGATCAGCAGCAATGTGGTTTTCGGATTTTCATCGACCACCGGAAAAATATTGGTGCGCATAAGCGTATGCGACATCACCGGAGTATCTTCGACCCGTTTATTTATCCAATTGTAATAGTTTCGACGCACAAATTTGCAAAACTCCTGATTGGCTTCGCTTTTTTGATAAGAAAGCACCTCTTTGATGCTCTGATCTGTCGAGGATTCCAACTCGATCTCCCAACCCGTAATTCGGCGGTAGAGCGAGCACCAATCTTGAAATGTATCGGCCATTTGGAGTGATTGCGAGATGCGCCCGAACTCTGCCTGATAATCGGCTGTGGTCTGTTCGGTGACAAGTTGTTGGGAGTGGACATGTTTCTTGATCGACAGCAATACCTGGTTGGGGTTTACCGGCTTGATGAGGTAGTCGGCAATCTTCGATCCGATGGCCTTGTCCATGATATTTTCCTCCTCGCTTTTGGTAACCATGATGACCGGAGTTGTGGGACGTATGTCTTTGATTTTCGGCAAAGTTTCCAAACCGGTCATGCCGGGCATCATCTCGTCGAGGATGATCAGATCATAAGCGTTTTCGGATGCCATGTCAATAGCATCGTATCCATTATTGCAGGTGTCGATCTCGTATCCTTTTCCTTGCAAGAAAAGCACATGCGGCTTCAATAATTCGACTTCATCATCGACCCAAAGTATTTTGACCATCGTTGCGAATTTTAGTAACGAAAATATGTGCAAACAACACGCACAAACAGCAAACAAAATTAGTTATTTTTTAACCAAACGCAAAATGAGAGCATTTTATTGAATCGCCGGATAAAAAAACGTGGTGTTTCGTCTATTTTGCCCTTGCGCTCCTCTAATTTCCCGCCATAGGTTCGACGGCAGTTTTTTTGTCCGAAATGGAATATGGATAGGAGTGATAAGCAAAAGGGGGCAACAGAGCCGTCGAATCTCCTCACCAATTGTTTAATGAAGCTGTCTAACAAGGTGATTTCTGCGTTACACTAGCCCTCAAATGCTCATTTACGCCTCAGTAAACTCCGCTTTTTCGGGCTTCGCAAGCCTTGAAATCCCACTTGTTATACAACTTCTACGAAAAGAGGCTGTCGCAACACTACTTGTTGGACAGCCTCTTTTTCCGATCGTGGTTGCCGATAAAGGTTACTCCTGTTTCTCCTCCGGATCGGCTACCAAGATACGACCGCAGTATTCGCAAATGATAATCTTTTTGCCCAATCGGATGTCTGCCTGACGTTGAGGGGGAATTCGGTTGAAACAGCCTCCGCAGGCGTCGCGATGCACCGTAACTACGGCCAAGCCATTACGTACATTACGACGGATACGCTCATAGGCAACGAGCAGACGCTCGTCGATTTTAGCTTTGGCGACCGTAGCTTGTGCCTCGAATTCGGCAATACGAGGAGCTGTCTCAGCCTCAATGCCTTCCAACTCGGCTTTCTTGCTGGACAGGTCGATATTGCGCTCGGTAACATGATTCTCGGCATCCTCCAATAGGGTCTTTTTGCTTTTGATGCCGGCAGCATACTCCTTCAAACGTTTCTCGGCCAACTCGATCTCCAACTCTTGGTATTCGATCTCTTTGGTGATGGCATCGAATTCGCGATTGTTACGCACGTTATTCTGCTGCTCTTTGTAGTTCCCGATCATGATTTTAGCCTGATCAACCTCACGCTTGCGCTGTTTGGTGAGTGTGTTCAACTCTTCGATCTCGGCATTGATGTTGTCAATGCGGGTTTTCAAGCCGGCCATCTCATCTTCGAGATCTTTAACTTCCAACGGAAGTTCGCCTTTCACCTTGTTGATCTCGTCGATTTTGCTGTCGATCTTCTGCAAATCATAGAGAGCCATAATTCGCTCCTGCATCGAATAATCGACCTCGGCTGTCTTCTTTTGCGTTGCCATATCGTATTAATATTGTTTAGACTTACACCAGATAATTCACCGGATTGCAAGAGTGCTTACTCTTGCGAACCGCAAAGGTAATCATTTTTTTTGATAAAATATCAAATAAAAGTTGAATTGCGCAATATTCGCTCTCAAAATGACCGATATCCGCCACTGTGAGGGCTCTGTCGGGGGTCATAAAATCGTTATATTTCAGATCGGCCGTCAGATAAAGGTCGGCTGTTGCGCGTCGGGCAGCTCTGATAAGCGACGCTCCTGCTCCGGTACAGACTGCGATTCGTTGTACCTCGGGGCGTGCAATGGCACTGTGTCGAATTACTTGTAATCCGAGTTTTTGTTGCACTTGTCGCAGAAAGGTTTGTGCGTCGATCGGTTCGGAAAGCTCTCCAACGACTCCAAATCCCACTTGCGGGTCGGAAGCCGATGGCTCCAATACCCGAAGAGCACCGATCCCCAACAACTCGGCCAAATACCAACTCATGCCTCCGAAGGTGCTGTCGAGGTTGGTGTGGCAGGCATAGAGCGCAATGCCTTGCCGAATGGCTCGTTCGACACAACGCTGTACGGCATCGGCCGAATTGAAACGTTTGAGCGGATGAAAAATGATCGGGTGATGCGTTATGATCAGATTGCATCCTTCGCGTTCCGCCTCATCGAGTACCTCTTCCGTAACATCGACCGCCAACAATGCGCCATGTACCTCGTCGTCGGGGTGGCCGACGATCAAACCGGCATTGTCGTATGACTCTTGTAAATCGAGTGGCGCAAATTGCTCGATCACAGTCGTTATCTCTCGTATTTTCATGTCAGAAATCGGTCTTTGTGAATGGACTAAAACAACGATTGTTCGAAGAATGCAAACAACTCTTTGTTTTCGGGTTCTTCCTTTTTGCGACGTGTACGGCGCAGGTTTTTTGTCGTAGGAGGTACAGAACCTGTTTCCGATGGCGAAACCGATTGATTGTCGGAAACGAGGTCTGATGTTGGTGCAACTTGCGTGTTGTCGGTGGCAACTTGCGATTCGGAAGTTGCAATCTTTATGACCGCTTGGCGACCTTTGCGCGGTTTCGATGGCGTAGATGCGGTGGGGGCATCGGAAGTGTGGGCACCCTCTTCTGCCGACTCTTTCAGATCCTCACGCACCTCGACCAAGAGCGAACGGATATGTTGCAATCGCTCCATCAATTCGGCATCTCGGGATACTGTATTGCCCTCGGTACGTTGGCGACGCAACGCCTTTTTTGCACCATCGAGTGTCATGCCGCACTCTTTGACCAGGTGATAGATCAGTTTTAAGTTCTCGATGTCCTGTGGTGAAAAAAGTCGATTGCCTTTCTTGTTGCGCTTAGGTCGCAAGACGCTGAATTGCGACTCCCAATGACGAAGTAACGAAGGGTTGACATCGAACATCTCGGCAACTTCGCCCATTGAATAAAAAAGTTTTTCAGCCATATTTAATCGTTTTTCAAAATTCTCAATGAGTTGGGATATAGATTGTTCACTCGGTTGCCGATCCGTTTGGCAAAACCCAATGCCCGATTGCGGGCCGTGATCAGATTCATACCCTCTGTCAATTGTGACGCATCAATATCTTGTCGGCGTAAAAACCGCAAAGTCTGTTCCGAGCCCAATTCGGCAACAGGCAATGCGTCTCGATGAAGCCCAACGGCAAAAGCCAATGCCGGATCGGGTTTCAATGTCCCTTTGAAGAGCTGTCCCATAGCCACTCCCGAGTAGATTACCGGATTTCTCTCGGAGAGTAACCGTACCATCTCAAATTGGTTGGCGTACCATCCGTAACAAGTGTCGCCTACCATTCCGAACGCAAATTGTTCCGGCTCGGCAACCCAACGTCGCAGCTCTGTCTCGACGCTTTTGTTTATGGCGGTAATTGCCGTGCGACGCGATTTGGGGATTCTCTCTTTTCCTCCGGCATCAAACGACTTGCGGGCCACAGCTGCAAAAAAACCTTCGCCACATGCCCGATGCGGGAAAAAGCGGAACGTTTGAAAAGCTCCCACTCTTCCGCAAACCACACCCCATGCTGGATCGGTGACGATATTCTGCGCCTCGACAACCTCGTCTCCGGCCCATTCGAGCATGCGTTCCAAAGCACCTTCGTCCTCCATGCGGTTGAACGTACAGGTGCTGTATATCAAAGTTCCTCCGGCACGCAATGCCTGCCACGCATCGCGCAGGATGGTATCTTGTCGTGTGGTACATAATTTTACGTTTCCTTCGCTCCACTCGGTGCGGGCTTGCAGATCCTTGCGAAACATCCCTTCTCCCGAGCAAGGAGCATCGACCGCCACTACATCAAACCAACCTGCACATTCCCCCCACGAAGAGGAATCCCCCAGAGTGACAACCACGTTCCCCGTTCCCCATTTGCGCACATTATCGGCTAATACCTGTGCTCTGCGGCGGTCAATCTCGTTGGCTACGACAACACCCTCGGGGCCTACTAACGAAGCGTAAAGTGTCGTTTTGCCTCCCGGTGCTGCACACATGTCCAACAAGCGCGCTCCGCGCATCTCCGCATGCTGCAACAGATACTCGACGAATTGAGACGAGGGCTCTTGCACATAATAGGCTCCTGCATGAAAGTCGCTGTCGAATGTGAACGCCGGTCGCTCGGTGAGGTAATAACCCGTATTACACCACGGAACTCGCCGGCCTGTTGAAAGTCCCGAAAGAGTGGTAACTCCTGTGGCTGCTTTGTCGGGGTGAATACGTATGGCAACCGGAGAGTCGGAATCGAGAGCGGCGCATAGAGCGGCTCCTTCGATCTCTCCCCATTCGCATAACGTGCGTTCGACAAACTTCTCGGGTAACGACATGGATTATTTTCGTGTTTTACGAGCCTCAATCTCGGCGCAGATACGTTCGAAAACAGCCGGATCGGCCACAAAATCCTCGTGATCTTTATCTACGACAAGCACCTCGCCATCGTAGATCGTATCAATCCATTGATTGTATTTGTCATTCAATCGTGCGAGGTAATTCTCGTCGATATTCATCTCGTATTCGCGGCCGCGATGACGAATTTGCGAGATGAGTGTCGGAACTCCGGCACGCAGGTAGATCAGCAGATCGGGTTTGGGGATCAACTCTGTGACCAAATGGAAGATGCCCATATAGGTTTCGATGTCGCGCGAAGCCATCAGTCCCATTTCGTGGAGATTGTCGGCAAAAATATGGGCGTCCTCATAAATCGTGCGATCTTGTACGATAATCTCTGAACTGTTTTCGCGTAACATCTCCATGGTTTGGCGAATACGACTGCCCAAAAAGTAGATTTGGAGATTAAACGACCATCGGTTCATATTCTCATAGAAATCACCGATGTAGGGGTTGTCAACATCTTCGAAATAGGACTTTGCGTTGTAACGCTTGGTCAGCATTTGGGTTAGTGTGGTTTTGCCACTCCCGATATTACCTGCTATGGCGATATACATTTTGAATGATTTTTAGGCTTAATTCTTATTTATCGATGCGATTATTTCGTCGGCCACGTGGCGGTCGTTGACCAATCGGGGGACTTTATTCTTGCCACGTTGTTGCAGCCATGCGAGTAGTGTCCCCGCAGCGACCTCTGTCACCCGTTGCCGTTCGAGAGTTGTTTGGCGTTTGGCATCATAATCGGAATTGACTTTGCGCAAGGCTTTATCCAACTCTTCGGCAAAATGTTCGCGGCTGTCCGGTTCTCGGTCGAACTCCACAATCCATTCATGGGCTCCTCGTTCGTGTAACGACATATAGCAGGGGGCTACGGTGTACTCGGTGACTACGGCACCTGTATGGGCGCATGCCGTAGCCAACGCAGCCTCTGCGTTATCGACAATCAACTCTTCGCCAAAGACATTGATGTATTGTTTTGTACGGCCGGCAAATCGGATGCGGTAAGGGGCGGTTGAGGTAAACTCCACCCGATCACCGATTTCGTAACGCCACAGACCGTTGTTCGACGAAATGAGTAGGGCGTAGCTCTTGCCACATTCGACACCTTCGAGCGGAACGATGCGGTCGCCATCGCGGAACTCATAGAAAGTGCCGTAATCGAGCATCAGCAACATGTCGGAGCGATTCAAATCATCGGCTAATGCGAAAAATCCTTCCGATGCGTTGTAGGTCTCCATGTAGCGCATGTTCGGTGAAGGAATCAACTCCTCAAACGATCGCCGATAAGGGGTAAACTCCACGCCTCCGTGAGCGAACATCTGCAATTCGGGCCATACTTCCAATAAATGCTGTTTTCCGGTGTACTCCAATACGCGACGCATCAGAGCCAAATTCCACGAGGGGACTCCGGCAAAGGCTGTGATACGCTCTCCGACACATTCGCGGCAGATGGCTGTTGCCTTTTTATCGAAATCGGGAATGATTGCCGTTTCGATACGCGGAGCTCGAAACCATCCGCTCCAAAATTTCATCTCATGGATCAAAAGAGCCGACAAGTCGCCCACCAATGCGCCATTTTCCAGTGTGCACGATCCGCCCAAAGTCAATGTCTTGCCATCGAGCACCCGACTCTGTGGCATGGCTGCCGTAAAGAGCGTGGCAACATCGCGCATGCCGAGCGTATGATTCCAATATACCGACTCTTTGGTGACGGGGATGTATTTGCTGCGATCGGAGGTTGTTCCCGATGAACGGGCAAATAACCGCACCTGCCCCGAGGTTGTTACATTGCGTTCGCCGGCGAGCATGCGTTCGACGTAGGGTTTGAAGCTCTCGTAGTCGAATGTTTCGACCGAGGCCTGAAATTGTTCGACGGTATGTATGTTGTGCAGGTTGTATCGTCGTCCGAATTCGGTGTTGTGGCCTCGTCGCAACAAATAGTGCAACATGCGCTCTTGTACTTCGATCGGATGTTGTCGGAATCGATCGATGGCTCGCAAGCGTTGCGAAAACCACGCTTTCAATATTGTGCTGCGGAGTGACATGATTGCTAATTAAAATAATACCCGATTTTTCCGACCGATGCCGGCATGGCAAATACAACCACACGGTCGTAAGCGTTGATCTCCATATTCTCTACGGCGATGAATACTTTATCTCCGCGTACTACGCCGCCGATGATCGTGTCTTCCGGCAGTCCCAGATCCTTGATTCGTGCTTTGGTTGCCGGAGAATTGGGTTTTACGATGAACTCCAAAACCTCGGCATCGCTACCCGTGAGGCATTTGATGGCTTGTACGTCGGTGGACATCGTGAACCGGAAGATGTTCGAGGCTGTTACCAGCTTTTTGTTGATGATGGTGTCGATACCGATTGACTCGGCCAAATTGATGTAATTGAGATTTTCGACCTCGGCAATCACCTTCTTTACCCCCATACGCTTGGCCAGCATGGCCGCCAAAATGTTGGTTTCGCTACGTCCGGTTACCGCTACGAAGGCGTCCATGTTCGGCAGTCCCTCTTCCAGCATAGCTTCGGTGTTGCGTCCATCTTCATTGATGATCAGTGTTTTGTCTAACATCTCGGCCAGCCGGTAGGCTTTTTCGGCGTTATAATCGATCAATTTGATGTTCATTTCGTCCTGCAACTCCATGGCGATCCGTATGCCGATTCGTGAGCCTCCCAAGATCATCATATTTTTGATCTCGATATTCGACTGACCCGAAAATTCCATCACTTCGCGTACGGCATCTTGTCGGGCGATCACATAGATCATATCCCCTTCGGCAAAACGCTCCTCGCGTCGCGGAATGATCGTCTGGCCGCTACGGGTGATGGCCACTGTGCGGTAGTTCAACTGCGAAGGATCTTCGTCGAATCCCGTCAATGTCCGACCGATGAGCGGGGATGCCGGTTCTAAACGAAATACTACCAGCGAGAGTTTGCCGCTGGAAAAATCGACATATTCGGTGGTTGACGTATGCCCCAACAGGTTGATCACCTCGCGGGCGGCAACCTTTTCGGGGTAGAACAGATAGTCGATACCCATGTCGATAAAGACCTCTTTGTTGTTGGGTTCGAGGTATTCGTTATTATCGATGCGGGCGATCGATTTACGGGCGCCCAATTTTTTGGCTAACATCGCTGCAACCACATTGTCGTTTTCGATGTGATTGACAGCAATAAAGAGGTCGCACTTGCGAACACCGGCGCGACGCAATACCTCGAAAGTGGTGGAATCACCCTCCACGGCGATCACGTCGGCCAAACTTTCGACCTCCGACAATAATTTCTGATCGGCATCCACAATGGTAATATCATGGCCATTACCGCTTAACATACGAGCGAGATGACTACCCATTTCACCTGCTCCCGCAATCACAATTTTCATGGCGATTATCGTTTAGACCTGCCGGCGACATTTTTCGTCGCAGTATGGTCACATTTTTGCAAATTACCTTACAAATGTATACATTTGTTGCCGAAACCCAAAATTTCGGAACGTAAAAATATCTCTTCTATGCCTGATTGGTTAATCGTCATACTCTGTACACTTGGAGCCGTCGCTTTTTTTGTCGTCGGCATGTCGCTTACACTGATGATCAAGGGTCACCATATCGACTCGGAGATCTCTACCAATAAGAATATGCAACGTTTGGGTATCAAATGTGCTGTGCAAGAGACACGCGAGGCTGACGGTGCTGCCGATTGTTCTGATGTAGGCTCACCGGTTGCGGGCTGTACGGGGAATTGCGGAGCTTGTGATATCGATCATAAAAAGGAGGCGTGATTTTCAAACAGTATAATTGCCTTATAAATGGAGTTGTCTAACAAGTCCTCAAAAATGGAAATCACCCCCGTCAGATGTACTTCTGGCAGGGGTGAAATCGTTAGAATTAGACTTGTTGGACAGCCTCATCAAAATAATACCTCCGATTATTTTACCTCAATCTGGCGGGCAACGGTCGTTGTTGCTACGCTCTTTTTTGGGATTTCAATCGTCATCATGCCGTTTTCGACACAGGCCGAGATTTTGTCACGTTCGATATTGTCGGGCAACAATAGGCTTTGGCGGAATTGGGTGTAAGAAAATTCGCGTCGTAGATAGGTGCATTTCTTTTTGCATTTATCTTTCTCCTCTTCTTTCTGTTCCGTGCGTTTTTCCAACGAGATCATCAGTTCGTTATCCTCGTTGATGTGTACTTTGAAGTCGTCGCGGGTCATGCCCGGAGCGGCAACCTCAACCCGATATTCGGTGTCGGTTTCAAGAATGTTGACGGCCGGAGCCGTCGTGTTGCGGTGTTCGAGCCACTCCGAGCCTAAAAAATCGTTGAAAATACTCGGTAGCCAATTGCTTTGATTGCGTCGTGCAGGCAGCATAATGTTTTTGTTAATGGTTAAACTTATTTTCTCTTCGAGCCTATAAGAAGACCCACCTGCATCCGGTCAAATTCCGTGCCGTATCGAGTGGTGATATTTATGGGCGGTGGGGCTTTGGACCGATTGATGGCGCGATGTTTTGGTGATAATGTTAGTGTATAAGTGAAAAGCCAAGCGGAATGCTAAATCATAAGAAAAAATATTATTTCTCGATAAAATCATAATGTTACACAGGGTACCCAGCGGGAAAAATCAGACGTAAATTATTAAAAATATTAAAAACAATAGACGCATAAAAGATAAAAATGTGCTAATTGTGAATAAAAAAATGTGAATACAGGTTGTTTTGAAAATATATTGTTATAAATTTGCGCCGATTTTGAAAAAGTATATTATTAAATATTTTTATTTTGAATAATGGCAAGCGCGCTACTCTTTATTGTGGTTGGAGAAATTTGGCTGATAAAGATGGCATTTTGAGTATCGGACTAATTGAACCTTATAACATATAATTACCAAAAAATTATTAAGATTAGATTATGACACAGATTAAGATTGGCATCAATGGTTTTGGACGTATTGGTCGTATGGTATTTCGTGCCGCCTGCACACAGGCAGACAAGTATGATATTGTGGCTATCAACAGCCATTCAACGGTTGATTACCTGGCATATATGCTGAAATACGATACTATACATGGCCATTTTGCAGGTACTATTGATTTCGATTTGGAAAAGAGTTTGCTTATCGTTAATGGAAAGCCGATTCGCGTAACTGCCGAGTCAAACCCCGAAGAGTTGAAATGGGATGAGGTCGGGGCTGAGTATATTGTTGAGTCAACAGGTGCTTTCCTTACGACAGAAGCGGCTGAGGCTCATATTAGGGCCGGTGCCAAATATGTTGTTATTTCGGCCCCTGCAAAGGATGATACCCCAATGTTTGTCTGCGGTGTTAATACGAATACTTACGCGGGGCAAAAGGTCGTTTCGAATGCTTCGTGTACTACCAATTGCTTGGCTCCTATTGCCAAGGTTCTCAATGACAACTTCGGCTTCGTTAGTGGCTTGATGACTACTATTCACGCTACCACTGCTTCGCAGAAGATTGTCGATAGCTCCTCCAAAAAAGATTGGCGTGGTGGTCGTGCCGCTTCGGGTAATATCATCCCCTCTTCGACGGGTGCTGCCAAGGCTGTAGGTTTGGTGCTTCCCGAACTCAATGGCCGACTTACCGGTACGGCGATGCGTGTGCCTACTCTTGATGTCTCGGTTGTGGAGCTCACCGTAAACTTGGCTAAGCCTACTACATGGGATGAGATCTGTGCTGCCATGAAGACTGCGTCGGAGGGTGAGTTGGCGGGTATTCTCGGTTATACCGAGGAGGATGTTGTCTCGTCGGACTTCCTTGGTGATCCGCGCATTTCTATCTTTGATAAGAAGGCCGGTGTCGCTCTTACCGATACCTTTGTTAGCGTTGTAGCTTGGTACGACAACGAGTGGGGTTATTCGAGCAAGGTGCTTGATCTCATCTCGGTAATGAAGGCCTACAACAACTAAGAATCCGTAGGCGGACAGCCCCTGAAAATGAAAATTACCCCCGTCAAAACGCTACATTTGACGGGGGTAAAACCGTATAGAGAGCAGATTTTAGATAAGTTTTCGATGCTGCAATTATTCCAGCAAGAATGCCAGCATTTGGGCAACCTTCGTGTAGTCGAGCACGTGGATATAATCCATGCCGCCCAGACGAATATGGCTGTCTCCGCCACCATCGCCCATATCGTCACCGATGTAAAGAACCTGCTCTTTGGTGTAGCCGTACATTCGGGCATACTCCATGGTTGCATCGTACTTATTGTACTGTTTTTCCACGATATCAAACGATGTTGAGCCGCCGATAAATACCGTGTAATCCTTGAAAATTTCAAGCACCTCCGGATACATTACGCGACGTTTGGCTCGATCGGGATCGAAAACCAATTTCTCCTCCCGAGGAGCTTTGGTGCCAAGCAGACCAAAGGTCACCATGCCCGATTTGTGGAATTCGAGTGGTTCGCCATAATACTTGGTGTAGCCGTATTTTTCGCGGAGATAGTCGCTCTTTTCGCGAAAGAAAAGGCTGTCAACCGTTGTCGTTATCTGCTTGGTGATCTCAAATTTCCCATCGATGACCCGTGCGTGTTGCATGCCATAGTTGGCCACTATGTCGATAGGGTAGTTGCCCATCTGCTTGTAAATGCGGGGAGCATTACCTGCTCCGCACATCATGAGCTGGTACTTTTTGCCCAAAGAGTCGAGCAATGCGCGACTCTCGTCGGGTAGGGGTGAGCGATGGTTTGATAGGGTTCCGTCAAGATCGAAGACCAACAATTTCTTCTGCTCGCGCAACTTGGATGCATTGGCCGCTGTATATTCCTCGCTCAAACAGGAGGCTCCGTTGTACCAAGCGTCGATCTGCTCCGGAGAACTCTGCTCCATGAGTTGTGTGAACGACAACTCTTGTTGTTGCGACTTCTGTTCTTGGCAGCTTGTCGTGGCTAATGTTATTAACGTAACCGCCAGTAAAATCGAATAAAATTTCTTCATCATGTTCTGTTTTAGGGTGTATGAATTATAAATCAACTGTTTTGACCGCCTCGGCGACACGGCGTATGGTCGGAAAAGCCTTGCGTAGGTTTTCGGAAACCTGCACCGGAGGGCACCAGACTGCGGCTGTGATTCCCTCTTCGGTTTGAGGTCGGGTCTGAGTTGCCGTTGATACCGGATGCAACAAATACCACCAAGTGTGTTTCAGCTCCCAACGGGCAGTCTTTTCAAACCAATAGGCGTGCAGTGTCTTGCACAATGGGCGCACAACTCGGGCGGCGACACCGGTCTCTTCTAAAATCTCGCGTTCGGCACAGGTGTCGTATGCTTCACCACTCTCGACATGACCTTTGGGAAGATCCCAACGATTGTTGCGGTGGATCATCAACCAAGCGCCCTGATCGTCGATGACGACACCTCCGGCTGCCTCAACCTCTGTAAATTGTGCGGCAAAAGTGGCATAAGCAGTGTCGGGATCGGGACAGACAACAACTATTTTGTTGTGGATTTCGAGAATTTTCAGTATCTTGGCACGACTTAAATCCTCCGGATTATTGGGATGTACGATGGCGCATGTTTCAGTGGGGGTACAATCGCTGAAACAGAGGGCTCGATCGGCAAAATAGATGGTGTGATTCATGGTATGATGATATTTCAAGTAACAAAAATACGAATAAATGAATAAACCGAGATGCAAATGAAAAAAATTCTTCTATTTATGGCTTGTACAGCTATTGGTTTGGCGGGATGCAATCAGCAACCCCAACCGCTTACGATTGACAATGCTTTGACATCCGAGGAGGTGGCGGCAGCCCGTTTGACACCCGAAGTGCTTTGGAAAATGAGCCGTGCCGGAGGATCGTCGCTCTCTCCCGATGGTGCCACCTTGCTCTATCAGCAGACCGACTACAACATGTCTGAAAATCGTGGAGTAACCACCATCTGGGTAGAAGATCTCGCTACACGACAAACCACAAGACTGACCGATACTTCGTCGAATAACCTCTCTCCCCAATGGAGCGCCGACGGAGAAACGATCTATTTCCTCTCCAACCGCAGTGGTAAGATGCAGGTCTGGAAGATGAATGCAACCGGAGGAGATGCCACCCAGCTCTCCGCACTCGATACCGATGTCGAAGGGTTTGGCATCAGTGCCGATGGCAGTCGCATGTGGTGGATTCAGCCCGTACAAACGGCCAACCGTCGTTCGGCCGATATCTATAAAGATATGGATAAATCGCAGGCTCGTATCTACGACGACCTTATGGCTCGCCATTGGGATTATTGGGATGAAGGCGAATATCGTCATATCTTCATCGGTGAGATCCGCAACGGACAGGTGACAGGGGGAATGGATATCATGCCCGATGCACAGTGGGATGCTCCGCTCGCTCCCTACTTCGATACCGCAGAGATTGCTTGGAATAATGCGGGTACGCAGTTGGCATATACCTGCAAACCGTTGACCGGTGCAGCGTATGCCGTATCAACCGATTCGGATATTTATATCTATGATGTCGCAACGTCAAAGACAACGAATATCTGCAAAGGAACCTCGACCGATCGAAACATTATGCCGGGTTATGATAAATATCCCGTTTGGTCGCCCGATGATCAAAAAATCGCTTTCCGCTCGATGCGTCGTGCCGGCAATGAGTCGGACAAAGAGCGCTTGATGATTTATGACTGCGCAACCGGAAAACTTACCGAGATAGGTGCTGATTTCGACTATAATGTGACCAACGTGGTATGGGAGGGCAACGACCGGATTTACTTCATCTCTCCGATTGCTGCAACTCATCAGATTTGTCGTGTCGATCCCGCCGAAAATAAGGTTGCGATCGTAACCAATGGCGACCATGATATTAAGGCCTTTACGATGGCGGCCGGCAAGATTGCTGCCGAGGTGACGCGTATTACGATGGCTACGGAATTTTTTGCCATCAACCCGACAGACGGTGCTATGGAGCAGATCTCTGCCATCAACAAAAAGATCTACGATAATATACGGTTGGGAGAGGTGCAGAAACGTTGGGTGAAGACCACCGATGGCAAACAGATGCTTACATGGGTGATTCTGCCGCCCGATTTCGACCCTGCTAAGAAATATCCCACGTTGCTTTATTGTCAAGGAGGCCCGCAAAGTGTTGTTTCGCAGTCGTGGAGCTATCGTTGGAACCATCAACTGATGGCCGCACAGGGTTATGTCGTTGTTGCGCCTAACCGACGCGGATTGCCTTCGTTTGGTCAGGAGTGGCTCGATCAGATCTCCGGCGACTATTCCGGCCAGAATATCCGCGACTACTTGTCGGCTATTGACGATGTGGCCAAAGAGCCGTGGGCCGACGAGACTCGCATGGGTTGCGTGGGAGCCTCTTATGGCGGTTATTCGGTCTATTTCTTGGCCGGTCATCACGAAAAACGCTTTAAGGCCTTTATCTCTCACTGCGGAATATTTAACTTCGATGCAATGTATGGACAAACCGAGGAGTTGTGGTTTGTAAACAACGATTATGGAGGTCCTTACTGGGATAAAGCAAATGCCACGGCTCAACGTTCTTATGCCAACTCGCCGCATAAGTTTGTGGCCAAATGGGATACACCCATTCTGATCATTACGGGAGAGAAGGATTATCGAATTCCCTATGTTCAATCACTCGAAGCCTTTACTGCTGCCCGTCTACGTGGTATTTCGGCCAGATTGGTTGAATTTAAGAACGAGGCTCACCAAGTCTTCAAGCCGCAAAATTCGCTGGTGTGGAATCGCGAGTTCTTTGGCTGGTTGGAGAAATATGTGAAATAGAGATAAAAATTCGGAAAACGACCGAGTTATCATATATGATAGCTCGGTCGTTTTTTTATCGATGGAATTCTTGTATGCGTTGTGGTTGATTCGATTGCAGTGTTTGCCGATTGAGTTTAATGCTCTACAAGGATGCAGAGTTAATCAATTCCAACATGCGCGATAGGGTAGGGGAGTTCAAAATCTCCAATCTAAAAACACAAAACCTACATACAAAAGCGCCAAAAGAACACAAATAATAAACTCATACAAACCTAATCTAAACTCAAGTTTGGCAATTTTGTACCTATAATCAAACTCATCCATGTCGCAATAATAATAAAAAAAATCAAATCCACAAAATCAAAGTTTGCGTTTGATAAAATTATCATAGGACAAACGTAGTTGCTTGTAATAGTTTGCGGCCGTTTTACCAAATATTGGGCATGAAAAAAGCCCTTACAGAGTTGTAAAGGCTTGGTTTTCGATTAGTCGGGGTGACTGGATTCGAACCAGCGACCACACGCCCCCCAGACGTGTACTCTAACCGGACTGAGCTACGCCCCGATTACCCAAAACTTGCGGTTTGGGACTGCAAATATAGTAACTTTTTCGCAATTCAACACATTTCGCAACATTTTTTTTCTATTTTTGTGTCGATGAAACCACTTTACCGATTTTTAATTGTTTGTGCTGCGCTTTTTGGGGTAGCTTGTGGCAACTCTTCGCAACACTCTACGGCCGATTTTACCGAAGTGTGTTATGCACCACGTTATGCCACGGGTTTTAGCATCCATAGGCAACCCGATAAAGCTTCGACACTCGTCACTGTGCGTAATCCGTGGCAGGGTGCCGACAATATTTCGCAACAATTGCTCGTCATGCGTGATGAAACTCCTATTCCGCACGATTTTACAGGAACGGTTGTCGTGGCACCTGTCCGTAAGGTGATCTGCATGTCGTCGAGCCATGTGGCCATGTTCGAAACTTTGGGGGCGACCGATCGTATTGTCGGTGTTTCGGGAGTTGATTTCATCTCTAATCCCCGCATTAGGGAAAGATATGCCCGTGGGGAGGTGTATGATATGGGGTATGACTCCAATCTTAATTTCGAGTTGTTGACTGCATTAAGACCTGATCTAATTTTGTTGTACGGCGTTACAAGCGAAAATACGTCCATTACCGGAAAACTTCGGGAGTTAAACATTCCATATATATATATAGGTGATTATTTGGAGGCGCATCCGCTGGGTAAAACCGAATGGGTGCAACTTATCGCAGAGGTTTGCGACCTGCGCTCACAAGGAGAGCAGCTTTTCGAGGGGGTTGTCGATCGCTACGAAGCGATCGTGCATAAGATAAACCGTCACCTCGATACATCACCGGCAGGGACGGTTTCGCGTCCCCAAGTTTTGCTCAATACCCCTTATCGGGATATGTGGTTTATCCCTCCGACCAAAAATTATACGGTACAGTTGATTCGTGATGCGGGTGGAGATACCTATACCATTTCCGATGGCAGTAATTCGTCGAAACCGATCGAAATGGAGCAGGCCTACCGCCTTGCTGCCGAGGCCGATATTTGGCTCAATGTGGGGAATTGCAATACATTGGCCGAACTGAAAGCTCAAAATCCGAGATTTGCCGAGATGCCTATTGTGCAGAAAAAACAGGTTTACAACAATAACCGACGTCAAACACCGGCAGGAGGATCCGACTTCTGGGAGTCGGGAACTATGCAACCCGATCTGATATTGCAAGATCTGGCGACTATTCTTCATCCCGAAGCTTTTGACGCCTCGCTTTGCTATTACAAACGTCTTGAATAACATGAATCGCAACCGAACCACCATTCTGTATTTGTTGCTTGTTGCGCTTCTTGTTGCGCTTTTCGTTGCGGACTTGCTTGTCGGGTCGGTCTCTGTTGCCTTTCGTGATGTTTGGAATCTCTTTACGGGTGGGGATTGTGCTCCCGTTACCCGCGATATTATTTTGAAGATCCGTATGACAAAAGCGGTGACAGCTCTCTTTGCCGGAGCTGCACTCTCGGCCAGCGGCTTGCAGATGCAAACACTTTTTCGAAATCCATTGGCCGGCCCATACGTGCTGGGAATCAGTTCGGGAGCATCGTTTGGTGTCGCGCTTTTCCTCTTGGGTGCTCCATTGCTGGGGATTACCGGACACTCGTTTGTTCAATCGTTGGGAACTGCCGGTGCTGCATGGTTGGGATCAGCCATCGTACTCGGCATTGTCCTGCTTGTCAGCCGTCGGATCAAAGACATCATGGTCATCCTGATCCTCGGTATGATGTTGGGGTCGGGGATTAGCTCCATTGTCGAGATCCTTCAATATTTATCGAGCGAAGCGGCACTCAAATCGTTTGTTGTCTGGACTATGGGCTCGCTTGGCGATGTCACGGGAAGTCGTCTGTTGCTGATGATCCCCGTTATCGCAGCCGGTTTGTTACTCTCGATTGTGGTTATCAAACCATTGAATTTGCTTCTGCTGGGAGAGAATTATGCACGCACTGCCGGCTTGAATGTTCGTCGTACGCGAACGTTACTATTCCTATCGACGATCTTGTTGGCAGGCACGGTTACGGCCTTCTGTGGTCCGGTAGGTTTTATCGGTTTGGCCGTGCCGCACCTTACGCGCATGTTCTTTCGCAGTGCCGATCATCGCGTTCTCATGCCCGGCAGTATGCTGCTCGGAGCCATTTTGTTGCTGATCTGTGACCTGATATCAAAAACGTTGGCCTTCCCGATCAATACCGTAACTGCCCTGATGGGTATTCCGGTGGTTATTCTTGTTGTTGTCCGTAATCGCAATCTTTTCTGATGAGTATCCGTCTGCATAACCTTACCCTTGCCTACGGTAGCCGTGTGCTGCTTGATCGAGTTTCGGCCGACATTCCTGCCGGTAGTGTAACTGCCTTGATCGGCCGCAACGGAGCTGGTAAAAGTACGTTGTTGCGAGCCATTGCAGGATTGGGAGATCCTACTGCCGGAGAGATCGACCTTTGTGGTCGTCCTTCCTCCTCGTTATCATCCCATGAGCGCGCCACAACGATCAGTGTCGTTACTACCGAGAAAATTCGGATCGCCAATCTTCTGTGTGAAGATACCGTGGCCTTAGGCCGTGCGCCTTATACCAATTGGATTGGTCGCATGCAGGAGACTGACCGAGCTATTGTTGAACGCTCGTTGCAGCTTGTCGGGATGCAGGCCTTTGCGCGGAAAAATATGGATCAACTCTCTGATGGAGAGTGTCAACGGATATTGATTGCTCGCGCTTTGGCACAAGATACTCCGATTATCTTGCTCGATGAACCTACCGCTTTTTTGGATCTTCCGAATCGTTATGAGTTGGCGCAACTGTTGCATCGTTTGGCGCATGAGGAGGGAAAATGTATTCTCTTCTCGACACACGATCTCGATATTGCCTTACGTCTTTGCGATGCGGTGGCGTTGATCGATACTCCGCAACTTCATCTGTTACCTGCCGCGGAGATGGCGACAAGCGACCATATAGCCCGACTCTTTTCCAACACGAATCTCTCCTTTGCGGATGATGGTACCCCTTTTATCTCGACCGTGCCCCCTTCCCAATGACCTCTTGGCAGGAAAAAAGCTAAAAAGTGAAGTTTTTTTTGCATATTTTTTGTATAAGTCACTTTTTTAATTACCTTTGCACCGCTAAAACTCCTTTTAGAAGTTGAGTATAGCGGTAGGGCCCATTCGTCTATCGGTTAGGACGCAAGATTTTCATTCTTGAAAGAGCAGTTCGATTCTGCTATGGGCTACAAACGAGGAGGACTAAGAGAGACTCAATCGGTTTATTTTCGGTTCTCTACGGGTAATGATATTTTCAGGAGCGGGTTTATGCCCATCCGCCAACAGCTACGGCTGCCAAACCAAAAAGAAACTAAAAAAGTAAAAATAAAAATTACGAATTATGGCAAACCATAAGTCTTCGAAAAAACGTATTCGTCAGACCGTGACCAAACGTGCTCACAACCGTCTGTATCACAAGACAGCCCGCAATGCTGTGAAAGCCCTGCGTACAACTACCGAAAAGAGCGCTGCTGAGGCTCTGCTCCCGAAGGTAACAGCTATGCTCGACAAGTTGACCAAACACAACATTATTCACAAGAACAAGGCTGCTAACTTGAAGAGTGCCATTCAATTGCATGTAAATGCACTCTAAGCACAGCACTTATAGATCGAAATCCTGTCAAACTTAAAAGTTTGGCAGGATTCTTTTTTGTGTCGGTAGAGAGAATCTGTCGGCTTATAATGAATTGTCGCGTAAAATGATGGATTATACTTGTTTTTTTCATATCTTTACCTTCGAAACTAAAAACCGACTTTTATTCATGAAACGTTTTTTGCTTTTTGTCCTCTGTTTGGTTATTGGAGCGTGTACCCAACGCACCGACTATCCTGTGTTAATCCCATCTGTTAGTGAGGTGGAATATGGTCGTAAAAGTTTCTCGCTCCCTGAAACTGCCGGAATCTATACCGACTCCGGGTTGGCAACGGCAGGAGAGTATTTGCAAGAATCCTTTGCCGATCGGGTGCACTTTTGCGCTGTTGCCTCGGAAGAGGCCGCGGTTCGGTTGTTGATGGATCAACGCATCGAAGGCATCGATGCCTATCAATTGTCGGTGACACATGCAAAGGTCGAAATACGCTGTAACTCTTATGGAGGTGCTGTGACGGCTATTGCCACGTTACGCCAATTGGCGGTTGCCGGCAGTGTGCCCTGTTGTCATATCGAGGACCGTGCCCGATTTGCTTGGCGCGGATTTATGCTCGATGTGTCGCGCCATTTCTTTACCAAAGAGGAGGTCATGCGCCTGCTTGACTACATGGCTCTCTATAAATTCAATAAGTTTCATTGGCATCTGACCGATGATCAGGGGTGGCGTATTGAGTTGGATGCCTATCCCGAATTGACAGCACAGGGAGCTTGGCGTAAACCCAATAACCATGATGAGGAGTGCATGCAGTTGGCCCGCCAGCAGGATGATTCGACTTACCTGTTGCCGGAGGATCGCCATATGACTCTTCGAGGCGATCGGCTCTATGGAGGATATTATACCAAGGCCGATATTCGCGAGGTTGTGGCTTATGCCGCCAAACGAGGAATCGATGTTGTTCCGGAGGTCGATATGCCGGGACATTCACAACGAGCAATTGCTGTTTACCCCACACTTTCGTGCTTTGATAAGGCCTCTTGGGGAACGGTTTTTTCGGCTCCGCTATGTTTGGGCAAAGATCGAACGATCGAGTTTTGCAAAAATGTTTATCGAGAAATATTTGAACTCTTCCCCTTTCAGTATGTGCATATCGGAGGCGATGAGGTTGAAAAAGATAATTGGGAGCGGTGTCCGCGTTGCCAATCGCGTATTCGTGATTTGAAATTGAAAGACGAGAAAGAGTTGCAGTCGTGGTTTATCAAGGAGATGACCGATTTCTTCGAGGCGCACGGCAAAAAACTGATTGGCTGGGATGAGATCGAGGAGGGCGGTCTGCAAAACAATCAGACTGTCATGTGGTGGCGCAGTTGGAGTGATCGGGGTTTCCGCAATGCAATTGCCGCAGGAAATGAGACGATTATCAGTAATAACGAATATTTCTATCTGAATCAGGCGGAGAACCGAGGATCGTTGCGCAAGGTCTATGAGTTTGATATTGACGGATTATTCGAAGGCCCGATACCCGCTTCGGTCAAGGGAGTGCAGGCGCACCTGTGGGCTGAAACGATCCCCACCTTTGAGAAGTGCTGTTTTCAGCTCTTCCCGCGATTGTTGGCTGTCAGCGAGCAGGCTTGGCGAAGACCGTCGGGCGATTTTGAAGAGTTCGAGCGTCGGGCTTTTGCCCATTTGGAGGTAATTTTTGATGCCGATAGCTTGAATTATCGCATCCCCGACCTGAAAGGATTCTGCGATCGGAACGTCTTTGTCGGACAAACCGAAATAAAACTTACGGCTCCTTTGCAGAATACGGAGATCTATTATACGACCGATGGTACCATTCCGACACAGGCCTCTAACCGCTATGCCGATGGAATTGTTGTTACGGAGGATACGACACTCAAAGTGCGTTGTTATACTCCGGCCGGTTATGCAGGGGAAATAGTGACTCTCTCTTATGTGGCAACCGATTATCTTCCGGCTGTTGAGGCTAAACCTTCGCGCGAGGGTTTGCAGGTCGATTGGCATGATTTCCGAGGAGATACCTGCGCGAAGATTGACTCCGCCACATTCTTGGGACGATATGTAGTGCCGACTGTGGCGATTCCGAAAGAGGCGTCGGGTAATATCGGATTGATATTCAATGGGTATATCGAAGTTCCTGCGGATGGAATCTATTCGTTCTACCTCGAATCGGATGACGGCTCTGTTTTGGATATTGATGGGGTGCGTGTAATTGATAATGACGGGCCACATTCGCGATTGGAGCGCAGTGGACAGGTTGCTTTGGCCAAAGGTATTCATCGCCTTTCGGCACGTTATTTCGATTACAATGGCGGAATGTTGAAATTTGGAACGATTGATTCTGCCGGCAGACGAAAGCCCCTTCCGGCTTCGTGGAGATTACTGCACGAATAGTAGGGATGGAGTTGTCGAAGGTTTTTTGAGTGATTTTTGGAAAGATGTGCGGCTTCGTGAAAAAAAACGAGAATTGCCGCTTATCTTGGTAGGGAAATACCTATCTTTGTCGTTGGATTAAACCGCATTGTGGATTATGGGATTTGTTCCGTTTACATTCGTCGATTTTGTTGATATTATTTTGGTGGCCGCCATCATGTATTGGATCTACCGCATGACCAAAGGTACCAATGCCCCCTATATTTTCTCGGGGATCATTGCGATTTACCTATTGTGGGTGGTGGTGAAAACACTGAATATGGAGTTGCTGTCAACGATTCTCGGGCAGGTGATCTCGGTGGGAGTAATCGCACTGATTATTGTATTTCAACCTGAGTTGCGTCGTTTTCTGCAAATGATCGGGATGCGTCAGAAACATTTTGACTTCATCAGTCGTATCTTCTCGGCCGGTGAGGATCGGCCGCAAACCAACTTGTCGCCGATTGTGACGGCATGCCGCGATATGGCTGCAACAAAAACCGGAGCTTTGATTGTAATCGGCCAGCAGAGTGATCTGCGGCTGATCGCCGAAGGAGGAATTGCCGTTGATGCCAAAGTGTCGGTATCGTTGCTCAAAAACATCTTCTTCAAAAATGCACCGTTGCATGATGGCGCTGTGATTGTTGAAGGGGATCGCATCGTGGCCGCTAAATGTATCCTTCCCGTGACGCAGAGCGATGTGCCGAAGGATTACGGCACGCGTCACCGTGCGGCAATCGGCATGAGCGAGATCTCCGATGCCGTGATTGTCGTTGTTTCGGAAGAGACGGGTGGTATCTCTGTGGCACACGGAGGCGATCTTCGTCGAAATATCGATCCGTTGCGCCTGCAACAGGTATTGCAACGATATCTGAACGTCGGCACCCGCAAGCGTACAAAACGCGAGGTTACGGAGTAATTTTCGGTGGCGTAAAATAGGCCTAAAACAACGATTTTTATAAAATTGATTATTTTTTCGGTCGGAAATTTGGAGAACTCAAAAAAATGTTTTAATTTAGTTGTGTAGAACCTTAATTAAAATTTCAAGGATATGATTATTACATTTAACGAGTTGCGCCGAATTAAGGACAAACTGCCCAGTGGCAGTTCGCAACGTATTGCAGATGAATTAGGTATAGATGTGGAAACGGTACGCAATTATTTTGGTGGTAAACACGAAGCCAAAGAGTGCGTAGGTGTTCACTTTGAACCCGGGCCGGACGGAGGCGTGGTTACGCTGGACGACACAACGATCCTCGACGTTGCAATGCGTATTCTTGGCGAATTGAAATAAATTTAGATGCAATACAAAGGCTTGTTTAACAGGAAAGTTATTCTCGCCATTTTGCAAAAATAATCCGTTGTGGCTATGCGCTACAACGGATTTTTATCTGTAATATAGATTCTATTTCTTGAATGAAAGGTTGCTCTCCTGACAGGTGAAGCAACCCTTTCTCCGTTTACTCTTCCGGTTTTACCAATGAGAGATACAACTCGTCAAGTTGCGACTGGTCGATGTAACCCGGGGCGTCGAGCATCACGTCGCGACCGGCATTGTTCTTCGGGAAAGCAATGTAGTCGCGGATCGACTCCGAGCCACCGAACAACGAGCATAGTCGGTCGAAACCGAATGCCAGACCGCCGTGAGGAGGAGCACCGAACTTGAAAGCGTTCATCAGGAAGCCGAACTGCTCCTGTGCCTTTTCGGGCGTGAATCCCAAGCATTTGAAAATCGTAGCCTGCAACTTAGCATCGTGAATACGGATCGAACCACCGCCGATCTCCGTGCCGTTGCAAACAAAGTCGTAGGCATTGGCACGCACCCGAGCCGGATCACTTTCGAGATAGGGAACATCCTCGGGTTTGGGCGAGGTGAACGGGTGGTGCATGGCATAGAATCGTTGTGTCTCCTCGTCCCACTCGAACATCGGGAAATCGACTACCCACAGCGGGGCAAATTTCTTCGGATCACGCAATCCCAACTGTTGTGCCACCTCCAAACGTAGTGCGCAGAGTTGTGTCAATGCCTTGAATTTCTTGCCGCAGAGGATAAATACCATATCTCCGGCTTTGGCTCCGCATCGCTCGGCCATGGCGCGAACCTCGTCGGGCGAATAGAACTTGTCGATCGACGATTTTACACCGCCTTCGGCCTCCATGCGAATCCATATCAGTCCTTTGGCACCGACCTGCGGACGTTTCACGTACTCCGTGAGAGCATCGATCTGTTTGCGTGTGTAAGTAGCACACCCCGCAGCAGCAAAACCGGTGATATATTCGGCATCGTCGAAGACTACAAAACCATGCCCTTTGGCCAAATCGGTAATATCCGAAAACTCCATACCGAAACGCAGGTCGGGCTTATCCGAGCCGTATTTCTCCATCGCCTCGATCCACGGCATGCGACGCAAAGGCTCGGTAAACTCGATGTCCATAACCTCGCGGAACATGTGTTTTGCCCAACGCTCGAAAACACCGATTACATCTTCCTGCTCGACAAAGGCCATCTCGCAGTCGATCTGCGTGAACTCGGGCTGACGGTCGGCTCGCAGATCTTCGTCGCGGAAACAACGTACGATTTGGAAATACTTGTCGTATCCGGCCACCATCAGCAACTGTTTGAGCGTTTGTGGTGATTGGGGCAGTGCATAAAATTGGTTGGGATTCATGCGGCTGGGAACCACAAAATCGCGAGCACCCTCCGGTGTCGAGCCCACCATGTAGGGAGTTTCGATCTCCAAGAAACCCTCACTATCGAGGAATCGACGAATCTCCTGCGCCATTTTGTGACGCAAAATCATATTACGCTGCAATGGCGGACGGCGCAAATCGAGGTAGCGGTATTTCATACGCAGGTCGTCGCCGCCGTCGGAGTTCTCTTCGATGGTGAACGGCGGTGTCTGTGCTTCGTTGAGTACGCGAATCTCGGTTGCCGAGACCTCAATATCTCCCGTGGGCATCTTGGGGTTTTTCGACTCGCGTTCGATGACCTTGCCGACTACTTGCAACACCCATTCGCGTCCCACCCGAAGAGCCGTTTCGCGAGACTCGGCCGGCGAATTTTCCTCTACGACTACTTGTGTGATTCCGTAACGATCGCGCAGATCGATAAAGGTCATGGCGCCCAAATTGCGCACTTTCTGCACCCAGCCCGCAAGGGTGACAACTTCGTTGACATGATCGGCTCGCAGACAGCCGCAGGTATGGGTTCTATACATACGTTATGTTTTTAATGGCCGTTATACGCGGCTTGTGGGGAAGCGTATATAAGCCGTTTTTGACAAAAATTACTTTCCAATTGACAAAAATAGTGAAAAATCATCATTCGCATCTCGTATTTCAAGTTTTTTTCATTTCAAAAGTGCAGTTTGCAGATTTTAGCTAATTTTGCATTTCAATATAAGCACTTTTTTATGAAACAGCAGGAGATCGATGAAAAATTCATGCGATACGCACTAAACGAGGCGCAACAAGCGTTAGAAGAACAGGAAGTGCCTATCGGAGCTGTTGTTGTCGCCGATGGTCGGGTGATCGGACGTGGCCATAACCTCGTCGAAACATTGGGTGATCCCACGGCTCATGCCGAGATGCAGGCGTTAACAGCCGCTACTGCGACTGTTGGCGGTAAATACTTGCAAGAGTGTACGTTGTATGTTACGGTTGAGCCTTGTATCATGTGCGCCGGAGCCATCGGGTGGGCGCAAATAGGTAGGGTAGTATGGGGGGCTGACGATCCTAAAAAGGGCTATCGGTGCTATTCTGAGCGAGTATTTCACCCCAAAACCACGGTTGTTCGTGGTATATTACAGGAAGAGTGCGAAAAATTAATGAGTAGTTTTTTTACAATGTTACGCAGGTAACCTTTTGATAAGAAAGATTTTTTTCCTACTTTTGTGCCCATACGTCCCCAACGGGATGATATAACCTCAAAAGCATTAAATTATTAAATAAATTAAAAATGAAAAAGTTATTAGTATCGGTAATTGCGTTGCTGGGAGTAGTTGCTCTCTCGGCACAAAATCTCACGACCACATTCAACGAAGGTGCTGCCGCCATGAAAGCCAAAGACTTTGCCGGAGCAGCAGCCAAATTCGAAAAAGTGATCAACGACGGCATGAACAGCGAAGAGTCTGCCGGTTTGGTGACTAATGCGAAAAAATACCTGCCTACCTGCTACTTTATGTTGGGTGGTGCCGGTGTGAAGAGCAAGAACTACGACAAAGCACTTGAAAACTTTACCAAATCGGCCGAGTTGGCTGAGTTATATGGTGATATGACCCAGATGAATAAGGCCAAAATGTGGATCGCCCGCGTTTATCAGGTGCAGGGAGGCTCTGCCTACAACAATAAAGACTACGCTACTGCATCGCAGATCTTTGCCAAAGGTTATGAGGCCGATCCCGACAATACGGGTATGGCTTTGAACCTTGCCATGAGCTATTGCGAGTTGGGCGAGTATGCCAAAGGTATGGCTATCTATGAGGCCGTAGCTGCCAAAAAGCATCCCAAATATGCTGCTGATGCTGCCAAAGCCAAAGAGATGATGACCATGTACACCAACAATAAGGTAGCTGCCTTGCAGGGTGCTAACGACTACGACGGTATTATCACCTTGGCAGACGAGCAGTTGGCTAAGAATCCCAACAGCCCGCTCTTCTTGTCGGTTCGTGTACAAGCATATCTTGGCAAGAAAGACTATGCAAAGGTGATCGAATTGGCTCCTGCTGCTGCTGAGGCTCAGACCGACGAGGCTGATAAGAGCACGGTTTACTACCAGCTGGCTTCGGCTTACAATGCTCTCTCGAAACGCGATCAGGCTATTGCCAGCTTTAAGAAGGTAACTGCCGGTCCGGCTGCCGAGAACGCCAAAGCTGCTTTGGCCGAGTTGACAAAGAAATAATAGTCGGTCAGTTCCAATCCGTTTAACGTCTCCTTTTTGCAATAGTAGAAAGGAGACGTTGTGTATTAACACCTTCTTCATCTCGCTAATTCAGATGATAAATGGCCTCTTTCTTCACACCTCCTGCTGATAAACCGCTATTGCCTGCCGATCAAATTGATAGACAATATCAACGCATGCGCTTAAAGGTTTTTCTCGGAGCATTCTTTGGCTATGCAGCCTATTATTTGGTGCGAAAAAATCTATCGTTGGCAGCTCCGGGTATGATTGCCGACGGTCTACTAGACAAAACCAATGTCGGTATTGCCGGATCTGCCATTTCGATCGCATACGCATTCAGCAAGTTCATCATGGGCAGTTTTTCCGATCGCTCGGATGCTCGTAAATTTCTGGTTGTCGGACTAATTCTCTCGGCATTACTAATGATCACCACGGGATTGATCCCATATAGCACGACAAATCCGGCATGGAACGTGACGGTCATTTTTGTGTTGATGCTGGCTGTCGGATGGTTGTCTGGAATGGGATGGCCTCCCTGCGGACGGATTATGACCCATTGGTTCTCACAAAGTGAACGTAGCTTCAAAATGTCAGTGTGGAATACTTCACACACAATCGGCAGTGGCTCGTTGGGATTACTGATGACCGTAGGTATCCTTTTCTTTACATGGATGGATATCGGATCGACATGGCGTGCTGCCTTTATTTTTCCGAGTTTTGTCGCACTATTGTTAGCTGTGTTCTGTTGGTGGGGTTTGCGTGATCGTCCCCAATCCTGCGGATTACCTCCCATTGATGAATATCGACAAGATTTCTCCTGCAAGAAAGCCGTCAAAGGCGAAGAGAACAAGATCCCCTTCAAACGTCTTTTTGTGGATTATATCTTCAAAAACAATATTCTGTGGCTGTTAGCTTTGGCCAATGCTTTCGTCTATCTGATCCGCTACGGCATTAGCGATTGGGCTCCGATCTATCTCCAAGAGATGAATCTTATGAATTCCGAACAGAGCAATCTCGCATTCGCACTGCACAACTATGCCGGAATCCCCGGTACTATTGTTTGTGGTTGGATCTCTACACAATTTTTCAAAGGTCGCTGTGCACCGGCCAATATTATCTTCATGAGCGCCGTATTGATCGGTATCTTGCTCTATTGGCAGGCAGCCTCTGTTGCCGATATTTTTGCTCCTGTTATCGGGACAGATCCTTCTGCTCTTTGTCGCTTAATTGTTTACACAGCTTTGTGCGTTATCGGATTTTGTATTTACGGCCCCGTAGCGTTGGTCAGCGTCCAAGCGTTGAATCTCGTACCCAAGAATGCCGCAGGTACTGCTGCCGGTTTTGTCGGGTTGTTCGGATACTTGTTGGGCGATGCTATTTTGGCTAAGATTGTATTGGGTACGGTTGCCGAGGATATTGGTTGGTCTGCTACTTTTTGGATGTTTATCATCGCAAGTGTTTTGGCTACTCTGTTCTGTACATCTACATGGCAACGTGAAAAAAACGACATTAATCACTCATTAGTCCGATAATCTCGATTTCATTCGCGATACTCTCTAAGGAGCTGTCTAACAAGTCCTCAAAAATGGAAATCACCCCCGTCAGATGCACTTCTGGCGGGGGTGAAATCGTTAGAATTAGACTTGTTAGACAGCCTCTTGATTTATCATTCGATTTCGATTATTCCGAAAAATCCGTATCTTTGGGGCAGAAACCAATCTGATATTGACCATGCCGAACATCCCATTAGCCGAACGACTGCGTCCCCGTACTATCGATGAATACATCGGTCAAGAGCACCTTGTAGGCTCTAATGGGGTATTCCGTAAATTCTTCGAGACGGGGAATGTTCCGTCGTTTATCCTTTGGGGTCCCCCGGGGGTTGGGAAAACTACGTTGGCCAAGATTGTTGCCACCCAGCTCGAACGTCCGTTTTTCACCCTCTCGGCTGTGACATCGGGGGTCAAGGAGGTGCGCGAGGTAATCGAGAGTGCCTGCAAACAGCAGTTCTTTGACCGTAAACCGCCGTTCTTGTTCATCGATGAGATTCACCGTTTCAATAAGTCGCCAGCCACGCCCGCTTGGGGGCATGCATGAAGATCGCGAAGCCCAGCGTGCCCACAA
>CAZGPA010000020.1:0-6570 GCA_964527525.1 uncultured Alistipes sp.
AGAATTGCTCCCGGGCGTATTCCATGTTTCGGCTCGTGCATTGGCCGCTCAGTCGTTGTCGATTTTCGGCGACCATCAGGATGTGATGGCTACCCGCCAAACCGGATTTGCGATGCTTGCAACCTCGTCGGTTCAAGAGGTTATGGACCTCGCCGGCGTGGCACACATTGTGTCCTTGAAAGCTCGCGTGCCATTCTTGCACTTCTTCGACGGCTTCCGCACCTCGCATGAGATTCAGAAAATCGAGTTGATCGACGAGGCTTCGCTGACCGCCATGCTCGACCGCGATGCTCTGAAAGCATTCCGTGCCGGTGCACTCAACCCCGAGCACCCCATTACACGCGGTACGGCTCAAAACCCCGATATCTATTTCCAAACTCGTGAGGCTTCGAACAAGTTCTACACCGCTGTTCCCGACATGGTAGCCGATGCGATGCAGGAGATCTCGAAAATCACGGGACGCGAATACAAACCGTTTGTATATTATGGTGCTGCCGATGCCGAAAACATCGTTATCGCCATGGGTTCGATCACCGAAACCTTGAAAGAGACCGTGGACTACCTCGTAGCCCAAGGCGAGAAGGTCGGTGTGATCACCGTACACCTCTATCGTCCGTTCTCGGTAAAATACCTGCTCAACGTAATGCCTACGTCGGTAAAACGCATCTGCGTTCTCGACCGCACGAAAGAGCCCGGATCAAATGGCGAGCCGCTCTATCTCGATGTTGTAGAGGCTTTGGCCACTGCCGAGCAGCTGACCACAAAACCGCTCATCATCGGTGGCCGTTTCGGTTTGTCGTCGAAAGACACCACACCGGCACAGATGCTGGCTGTTTACGAGAACCTCAAAGCAGCAACCCCGAAAGCCCGCTTTACGGTAGGTATCAACGACGACGTTACCCACTTGTCGTTACCCGTTGGCGAAGAGATCTCATTGGCCAAAGCCGGCACGTTCGAAGCTCTGTTCTTCGGTTTGGGTGCCGACGGTACGGTAGGTGCCAATAAGAACTCGATCAAAATCATCGGAGGCTCGACAAACAAATATTGCCAAGCCTACTTCTCCTACGACTCGAAGAAGTCGGGTGGTTACACCTCGTCGCACCTGCGTTTCGGTGACCAACCCATCACTTCGCCCTACTTGGTAACTACGCCCGATTTCGTAGCTTGCCATGTGCCTTCGTATGTCGATAAATACGACGTATTGAAAGGTTTGAAGAGTGGAGGATCGTTCCTTTTGAACTCGGTACACGACGCAGCCACCACCTGCGAAACGTTGCCCGATCACATGAAGGTATATTTGGCCAAAAATAACATCAACTTCTATATCATCAACGCTACGAAGATCGCTGCCGAATTGGGTCTTGGCTCACGTACAAATACGATCATGCAGTCGGCATTCTTCAAGATTGCCAACGTGATACCCTTCGAGAAGGCCGTTGAGGAGATGAAGAAAGCCATTCTGAAATCTTATGGCAAGAAGGGCGAGGATATCGTGAACATGAACTATGCAGCTGTTGATGCCGGCGGTAATGCTGTCGAGAAGATCGAGATTCCCGCCGAGTGGGCTTCGATCGAGGTAAAAGAGGCTACCGCAACGGTAGATACTTCGCGTCCGGAGTTCGTTCGTAACATCGTCGATCCGATCAATGCGTTGAAGGGTGATCAACTCCCCGTATCGGCATTCAACGGTCGCGAGGATGGTACTTGGGACAATGGTACTGCCGCTTGGGAAAAACGCGGTATCGCAGTGAGTGTTCCCCAATGGAAGATCGAGAACTGTATCCAATGTAACCAGTGCGCCTATGTTTGTCCTCACGCTGCCATCCGTCCGTTCCTTGCAACCGACGAGGAGGCCGCTGCATCGGGTGCCGAGTGGAAACAGGGTCTTGGCGAGACAAAAGAGTACAAGTTCCGTATTCAGGTATCGCCGCTCGATTGTACGGGCTGTAACAACTGCGTGGATGTCTGCCCCGCCAAAGAGAAGGCATTGGTTATGCAACCGTTGGAGTCGCAGATGGGTCAGGCTGCCAATTGGGATTACATCACCAAGAATATCGGTTACAAAGAGGTTGTCGATAAGACCAAGTCGGTGAAAAACTTGCAATTCGCACAGCCGCTCTTCGAGTTCTCGGGAGCTTGTGCAGGTTGCGGTGAAACACCTTATATCAAAGCTATTTCGCAACTCTTCGGCGACAAGATGATGGTTGCCAACGCTACGGGTTGTACATCGATCTATTCGGGTTCGGCACCTTCGACCCCCTACTGCACCAACGCCAAAGGTCAAGGTCCGGCATGGGCCAACTCGCTCTTCGAGGACAATGCCGAGTTCGGCTTGGGCATGCACGTCGGCGTAGAGAAACTCCGCGACCGTATTCAGGCTACGATGGAGAGCGCCATCGCTTCGTGCGAGAAGTGCTCCGAGGAGTTGAAGGGTGTGATGAAGGAGTGGATCGAGAAACGTGGCTCGTCGGCTGCTTCGGCTGAGGTTACGGCTCGTTTGATCCCGATGTTGGAGGCTTGCGGCTGTGACTATTGCCAGAAGATCCTCGAAATGAAAGATTGGCTCGTGAAGAAGTCGCAGTGGATCATCGGCGGCGACGGTTGGGGCTATGACATCGGCTACGGTGGTGTGGACCATGTTCTTGCATCGGGTCAAGATGTCAACATCTTGGTTGTCGATACCGAGGTTTACTCAAATACTGGTGGTCAGTCGTCGAAATCGACTCCCGTAGGTGCTGTGGCAAAATTCGCATCGAGTGGTAAACGTATCCGCAAGAAGGATTTGGGCGCTATGGCCATGACCTATGGTTATGTATATGTAGCACAGGTTTCGATCGGTGCTTCGCAACAGCAGCTCTTCAACGTACTGAAAGAGGCCGAGGCCTACCCGGGTCCGTCGCTCATCATCGCCTACGCTCCGTGTATCAACCACGGTATCAAGGGCGGTATGACGCGCACGCAAACCGTCGGCAAAGAGGCTGTGGCTTGCGGCTACTGGCACTTGTGGCACTTCAACCCGCAACTCGAAGAGCAGGGCAAGAATCCGTTCGTGCTCGACTCGAAAGAGCCCGATTGGTCGAAATTCCAAGACTTCTTGAAGAAGGAGGTACGTTACACCTCGCTCCAAAAGATGTTCCCCGCTGAGGCCGAGGAGTTGTTCCAAGCTGCCGAGCAAAATGCCAAGTGGCGTTACAACAGCTACCGCCGTCTTTCGATGTTGGAATACTAATAAGAAAGCAATAACCTATCCGAGAAGGAGCTATCTAACAAGTCTAATTCTAACGATTTCACCCCCGCCAGAAGTGCATCTGACGGGGGTGATTTCCATTTTTGAGGACTTGTTAGACAGCTCCTTTTTTCAATACCATCGCAATGCAGACCGACAATCGCCACCATATCTCTGCCCAAGTACAAGATCCTAAAAAAACGACAATACGATAAATTTGTGTTATTTCGGAGGTTAGCACCTAAAAAATTTCGTTATATTTGCGATGTCGGACTGCCGACATAACATACGAAAGTGTTTTCGCACACTCCTCAACTGAGAATGTGGCAATTCTTACCGAAGAAGGAGGACGAAAAGCACTCATTTCTTGTTTAGATCATGCGGCCGGACACCTCGCAGTGTCCGCATACCCCATATCTATTCAAGTGTGGGGTATTGCTTCGTCTATCTCTTCACGGTCGCCACAACCATCAGTTGGATAGAAGAAATCGACTCCACACTTTCTTTTTGTATTACCCCATCGAGGAGTCGGATGGTAACAAAATTAACCTTCAAAATCTTATTACGATGAAGAGACTTTTTACTTTTTTGTCTGCCACAATCATGCTGTTGTTCGCGGGATGTGGCGAAGAGTATGTCGATCCCAATGTACTCGACCGATTGGACAACCTCGAAGATCGGCTCGAAAGACTCGAAGAGTTGTGCCTGAAACTCAACACCAACATAGCATCGTTGCAGACAATCATCACTGCACTGCAAAATAACGACTATGTAACCGGCGTCACCCCCATCACCAAAGCCGGTGAAGTTATCGGCTATACGATCTCCTTTACAAAAAGTGCTGCAATCACCATCTATCATGGCGAGGATGGCAAAGACGGTCAAAACGGCCTGAACGGTCAAGATGGCAAAGACGGCTCGACACCCTTGATCGGTGTTCGGCAGGACAGCGACAACATCTACTATTGGACTGTCAACGGCGAGTGGTTGCTCGATGAGAACGGCAACAAAATCAAGGCCGAAGGCAAGGATGGTAAAGATGGCGAAAATGGCCAAAACGGAACCAATGGCACAAACGGCACTAATGGCGAAAACGGCAAGGATGGCATCACTCCGCAACTCAAAATCGAGAACGATTATTGGATGATCTCCTACGACAACGGCACTTCGTGGACACAACTCGGCAAGGCTACGGGTGAAAAAGGAGAACAAGGTGAAAAAGGCGACCCGACATTCAAGGATATCACGCAAGACAAAAACAACGTCTATTTCACGCTCAACGACGGCACGACAATTACCATTCCGTTGGCATCGAGCTACCTGCAATCGGTAAGTTTCGTCCCCAAATACTCCGACGGCAAAGCTACGGTTTACTACTTCGGCACAGCCGAGGGCAGCTATGCCGAGATCGACTTTGTGGTACTTCCCAAAAGCGCGGTTACGAAACTTGCAATCGAATGGGATAAAACTCTCACCATGAAAGCCGTAAACACCATTTCGCGTGCTGTCGATTTTGTGGATATGCCCGTACTGGCTTGCGAGGCCGACGAAACCAACGGCACGATCACGGTCAAGGTTTCGGGCGAAAACCTCCCGGCGGATTTCTTTGCCGGCAACGTAACGGTCAACGCCATGCTCTTCATCACAAGCGAAAATACCGAGATTGCATCTGGCTACTTCCCGCTGACCGTATCGTGCCGATCGCAATATAAACTCGAAGCGACATATACCTCACCCTCTGCCAGCAAAGAGATTTGGCTTTATAACCAAAGACCTGCCGGCTATGACAACCAATTATTACTGATTGATTACGGTGATGGTACCGAAGGAACAGTCCCCAACCATACCTACAAAGAGGCAGGCACCTACAATGCAACCCTCTATTTCGAAAAACCCATTACCGAAATCGGAATGTCTTCTTTTGCCTATACCGGTGGGTATCTCTCTGCAATTAAAATTCCCAATACCGTAACTAAAATAGATCAAGGGGCATTTAATGTAGGTTCTTTAACATTCCATAGCACCGGTTTAACTTCGGTGACATTTGAGACAGGCAGCCAATTAGAAACCATAGGATATAGTGCTTTTATGTATAACTCCAATCTTACAGAAATTACAATTCCCGCCTCGGTAAAATCGATCGGAGGAATGGCCTTTGCGGGTTGCACCTCACTGAAAGATATTGATGTAGCAAGCGGCAATCCCTATTATTATGTTGCCGGAATTGAAAACGGGCGCATATTGTTGCGCCGAGAAAACGGTACGGTATCTTTGGTATTTATGTCCCCTACCACAACCCTAACGGATACTTACATGATATTTAGTATGTTTGTCGGCCAACTCCGTGAAATCTCAGAGGGTGCTATAAACATGTGCGACAATCTGAAAACCGTAAGTTTTCATTCGAGCAATAACATTATCTCCATCAAACCTCGCAACTTCATAAGTTGCAAAAATCTTACAACCGTCTCTTTTGAGAATGCCCAAATAGATTCGCTGCAAGACTATTCATTTTCTAACTGTCCCAATTTGCAATCGGTTACCCTCCCCTCTACAATCAAATATATTGGGGACACCTTCCAAAATTGCCCGCAATTAACCACCCTTGAATTTCCGACCGATAGTCAATTGGCGGTGATCGACGGGGGATTCCGACAGTTGACGGCATTGGAGAAAGTTAGCTTGCCGGCCTCGCTCAAAAGTCTGCGAGAGTATGCATTCAAAGATTGCACCTCACTCAAAGAGATCGAATTTGCTCCAACGGGTGCATTGGACAGCATCGGTCACGGTGTTTTCCAAAATTGTACGGCATTATCGACCGTAACCATTCCGGCCAGCGTGACGACCATCGATTCGGGTTTTGCCGGTTGCACGGCATTGGAAAGCGTTCAATTTGCGGAGAGTTCGAAACTGACAACCATAAAAGGTGACGAATGGTATAACGAGGGAAGCGCCAGCGGTGCATTCGCAGAATGTACGTCGCTCAAAACATTCGACGCAACCCATTGCACCCAACTCAACACAATCAACAGCCTAACATTCTACGGTTGCCAACTGACCTCGATAAAACTCGGAGCCGTAACTCCTCCGGTATTCTCATACGAGGCAAGCGGCTTTTCGAATGCAACCATCGGAACAATCTATGTTCCCCGCGGCAGCGAAAATGCCTATCTCGACTCACATTGGAGTAACACAGCGACAATAGAGACTCTTGAATAGCATATAGCAATTATACATCACCCCCTATGTAAAATACCCTGTTTTCACCGCCGGTGGACGTAAGTCCCCTGCCTGAGGCGGGGGATTTAGGGGGTGGGTCATAAACTATAAACACGGCGTAGCCG
>CAZGPA010000020.1:6670-36850 GCA_964527525.1 uncultured Alistipes sp.
TGAGTGTAAAGCGGTGAGAAATGCGAAAGCAACAAGATTGCGTACTGCCGCGAAAAGCACTTTGTTAATCCCCTGCCTAAGGCGGGGGACTTAGGGGGTGGGTCATAAACTATAAACACGGCGTAGCCGTGAGTGTAAAGCGGTGAGAAATGCGAAAGCAACAAGATTGCGTACTGCCGCGAAACCGAATTGGGTGTCCAACTTTTCTTTTGGACACCCAATTTTGTTGGAAGTCGGTTGACAATCTGCTCAAACATTTCATAACTTAGGATCGATTTTTGTCTATTTACAGCAGAATAATTATTACAAAGGCGTGGTCCAAAGAGGGGAATACGATAAATTTGTATAGAATCCTCCATTAGCGACAAAATTTTGTTATATTTGCATTGCGATCCGTCGGAATAGGCGGATATGCGACTTCGCCTCCGCATAAAGTCTGGAAACCTTTTTTGAAGGGCGAAGCACAAAATGCCCGATGGGTCGTGTCCCCACGCCTCGGAATACGGCATTAATATCACCATGCTCTACGGGCGTGGGCTTTTGTGCTATATCTTCAGTGGTTTTCCAGAGCCCATGCGGAATATGCGCAAAGTCCACATCCGTTTTTTTGATTAGGAATATAATACTATATTTGCAAAACAACGGATACCCACGCTATCACCAACTACAAGGCACGACTTGTTGTTGGGAGTGTATAGCAAGCACAAACTAACTGAGCAAATCGATTGACGCACGGCGAGCTCATAAACAATAAAATGCTAAAATTATGTATGCCATGTGCCAATCAAACGACATTCGGCTCGTTGTCGAGCAACAAGATTATTATGTACGTCACATCGTCCCCATCTTAGGGAAAAAGCGTACCATCGACCTATCCGACCTGCAAATCGTTTTAAGTATTGCAATGAATGATGCCACCGGTTCAAAAGGGGTTCAAAGAGCACGACAGCGTATTCGCTACCTCTTTGCCGACCGCATCCTATACCTCGACAACAATTCGTTTGTTATCGTCACCTCACAATGCGACACTTCGGCTTGTAATCTGTCGAGCAACGATCTGTCCGAGCGAGCCTCCCACCGCATACCAAACACCGAAAGATGCTTGGTCATCCATCGTTTCGGAGGGGCATTAGCCCCCCGACCTTTACCCTTTGATTTAGAGAAGATTCTTGCTGGGGTTTCTCTACAAGATCGGTAACGCAAATATCCAAAAGGTATTGGCATCTTCGAACAGAAATCGCATCTTTATCGTATCTTTGCCGAAAATAGATCGCACAGATGGAGGATTTTGCCAAAATATTGCTCGCATGGTACACCCGCGAAGGTCGAGACCTGCCGTGGCGACACACGCGCAATCCTTACCGCATCTGGCTATCGGAGATAATCCTTCAACAGACCCGCGTTGCGCAGGGGATGGCCTATTATCACCGTTTTGTAGAGCGATTTCCGGATGTGGCATCACTTGCCGCAGCTACCGAAGATGAGGTACTGAAATTGTGGCAGGGGTTGGGTTATTACAGTCGTGCCCGCCATCTGCACAAGGCAGCCCAAGAGGTTGTCTCGCAATTTGGCGGAGAGTTTCCGACAACTTTTGCCGCCATTCGCTCGTTATCGGGAGTTGGCGATTATACAGCCGCAGCCATCTCCTCGGCGGCCTTCGGACTTCCACATGCTGCTGTCGATGGCAATGTCTATCGGGTACTCGCCCGTTTATTCGATATCGACACCCCGATCGACACGACATCGGGCAAACGTCAATTTGCCGAATTGGCGCAATCGCTACTCGACCCTGCAAATGCAGGCTCTTACAACCAAGCAATCATGGATTTTGGAGCTCTGGTATGCACTCCGCTTCATCCTCACTGCGAGGAGTGCCCATTCTCGGAGCACTGCTTGGCTCGGTCGGCAGGAGTAATCACCCAACGACCGGTCAAACGCGGCAAAACATCTGTTCGCGATCGTTGGTTTCATTATTTACACATCCTCTGTGGAGAGCAGACGGTACTATGTCGGCGTGAGGCCGGTGATATCTGGCAGGGGCTTTACGAATTTCCGTTGCTCGAAATGTCATCGGCAGGGAGTGAGATCAAAGATCTATGCGTCACCGCAGAGTTCCAAAAATGGATCGGAGCCGATTGGCAACTTCGACGCCATATTTCACTACCCCGACATCAACTTTCGCACCAACGGATTCATGCCGAGGTGTGGCAGATCGAAGTCCCCAAGTTCTCCGAGCAGGCAACCTCGCACACCTCTCCCATCGCAGAATTGGAGCAATATGCCATTCCGCGACTCTTGGAGAGATATTTCGAGATGCTATCGGAAACAGCCGAGCAAATCAACGGCGGCGATAGGTTTCGAAGGTAAAGGGATAGGGATATTTTTCGCCACAAGGGAACGACTCCGAGTCGATCAATTGCCATTCGGATTCATCCCACAGCGGGAAACTTGTATCTCCCGTATAGGCATGTTCGACGCGTGTAAGGTAGAAACAATCGGCCAAAGGCAACGCCTCGGCATAGATTTGAGCCCCTCCTATAATGAAGAGCTCCTCCTCTTGCGCACACAGAGCCAGAGCCTCGGCTAACGAATGAACGACATCGCAACCGGAAATTTCAAGTTGCTGACGAGTGATGACTATATTGCGCCGGTTGGGCAACGGACGTCCGAGCGATTCGAATGTTTTGCGTCCCATGACAACCGGATGGCCCGATGTCAAGGTTTTGAAACGGCGCAGATCTTCCGAAATATGCCATAACAACGCATTTTGATCGCCGATAACGCCATTCTCGGCTACGGCCACGATAATACTGATCATTTTTTCACAGGTTTACTTTCCAATTGCAGGCAGGCAGGTTTCAATCCGGCAGAGGTAGCCTCAACCTTGATAACACCGGCGGTTTCGGAGGAGGAGATGATGGCGGTCATCATTCCCGAGAAGAGTTTCATGCGAGGAGTCTGGAAAGATTCCAGCGAGGTGGGATCTCCGCTGGCTCCGGCACGATAGCTACCGGCACCCGTTACGCGGAAATTGATCTCGGAGGTTGCTGTCGGACAGAAGTTACCGGCCTTATCAACCACTTTCACCGTGACGAACGAGAGATCCTTGCCATCGGCTGCAAGAGTTGTTCGGTCGGGCTCCAACACGATACGGTAAGGCTTTCCGGCCGTATGTATCTCTTTCTCGGCCACGGCTTTTCCGGCAGCATCGTATGCCACTACCTTTACCGTTCCCGCCTCGTAGCGCGTATCCATCCACATCAGACGGTAGCGACGTTGACGCTTAAACGTGGCAAGCGAGAGCGAATCACCGCTATTGTCACGTGTGACGGAGAGATCTTTTGTTCGACGCCCCTGACTCTTGCCATTGATAAAGAGCTCGGCCGAGGGATAGTTGGTATAGACAAATATGGGTGTCACCTCACCTTCGCGACCTTTCCAATTCCAGTGCGGAAGGATATGCAGTGTCTCGGCAGATTTATTCCAATGGCTGCGATAGAGGTAATAGCGATCTTTCGGAAGACCCGCCAAGTCGAGAATACCAAAGAGCGAGGAGTGGCTCGGCCAATCGGAGTAATAGGGAGTCGGCTCTCCGAGGTAGTCAAACCCTGTCCAAACGAACTCTCCCATACCGTAGGGCAGATCCTCGTGTTGGATAAAGTCGTCTTCGGGAAGATTCGACCATGCGCAATGCTCGACATCGTACGAGGAGGCCTGATGGTCGTCGTAGCGATACATCGACCGCCGCACAACCGGAAATTTATATACGCCACGCGAACTGATTGTCGAAGCAGTTTCGCTACCGAGAATCATACGCTGTGGCAGTTTTGCATAGCTCTCGCGATATTTATGCGGGCGATAGTTGAAACCCGGGACATCCATCACGGCAGCCATATTGTTGCTAACAACGGCATCGGGAGCATCCATACCCTGCGTAACAGGGCGTGCAGGATCCTCGCGATGGCAAATATTTTGCAGATAGAGTGACAATTTTGCTCCCTGTTCGTTTTTCCATTGATCGGGGACTTCGTTGCCGATACACCACATCACTACGCTGGGATTGTTGCGGAAATGATGCACCAGATTCACCAAATCACGCTCAACCCACTTGTCGAAATGACGATGGTAGCCGTTATCGACTTTGGCTGTTGCCCATTCGTCAAACGATTCGGCCATGAGCATCATACCCATTTCGTCACAAGCACGTACCAACTCCGGAGCCGGCATGTTATGCGAAGTGCGAATTGCATTGCAACCCATATCTTTGAGCAACCGTACCTGACGACGAATACCCGCCTCGTTGGCAATACCGCCCAACGGACCGAGGTCGTGATGGTTACAAACGCCGCGAAAGACAACACGCTTGTCATTTAGCAGGAAACCGACATCGGGGCGCACCTCAATAGTTCGCACTCCGAACGGAGTCGTGTATTCGTCGCAAAGCTGATCTCCGGAATAGATTTTTGTCACAGAGGTATAGAGCGACGGTGTTTCGGGAGTCCACAATTTGGGATTCTCGATCGTAAAACGCTGATCAACCCCCGAAAGATCGAATTTCGAGCCACGTGTCCGCTCCGAAGCCACAACTTGCCCCGCAGCATCACGCAACTCGGTATGGATCGTATAATCGGCAGGAGTTCGTCCTTTGGGAAGTGTCAATTTTGTTCGTTGCCACAACTTCGCATAACGGGTAGTGGCCTCTGTGGTCACAATTTGCGTACCCCATACCGGAATATGAGTGGCGCGGGTACGAATCAGGTGTACATTACGGTACAATCCGGCACCCGGATACCAACGGGAACTTTCGGGCAGATTCTCCAAGCGGACCGCCAAGATATTCTTTCCGGAGCGCAAGTATGGCGTGGCGTCGAAATGAAAGGCATTATAACCGTAAGGCCAATGGAACGCCTCTTTTCCATTGAGGTAAACTCGGGCATGACTCATAGCTCCATCGAAGAGCAAGGTATAACGATCATCGGCTCCAATCTCGGGCAGTTCCAAGGTCAACCGATACCAGCCAACCCCGACAAATGGCAGACCTCCGGTACGTCCGGCATGCTCCATGGCCTCTTTCTGACCATCTTGGGTAATAGCGGTATGCTGCTTGTCGTTGAGAATACTGAAAGGCCCATAGATAGCCCAATCGTGGGGAACGGTAACCGATTGCCATGCGGCATCGTTGCAGTTGATTTGCGCGAATGTCGGCTGATCCTCACGGGTAAACTTCCAGCCTTTTTCCAATGTCTGTTCGATACGCGGTTGCGCGAAAGTCAGCCACGGAATGAATGACAACAGAAATACTATTTTTCTCATTATTTATTAGGGTTTCAAGTTGGTCAAAACATCTGATTATCAACATCAAAACGACATCGGCGCTTTGATGGTCGGCCACGGATCATACCCTTCGAGCGTAAAATCGTCGTAACGGAAATCGAAGATCGATTGCACCGCCGGATTCAACCGCATGGTGGGCAGCTTACGAGGCTCCCGAGTAAGTTGTTCATCGACCTGTTCCATGTGATTCAGATAGAGATGGGTATCTCCAAGCGTATGAATAAACTCGCCGGCTTGCAGCCCACACACCTGCGCCATCATCAAGGTCAGCAACGCATAGGAAGCGATATTGAACGGCACACCCAAGAATGTATCGGCACTGCGCTGATAGAGTTGACACGAAAGACGACCTTCGGCCACATAGAACTGAAACAGCACATGGCAGGGAGGTAAAGCCATATCCTCGACCTCTGCGACATTCCAAGCGGAAACAATGATACGACGCGACTCGGGATTGTGGCGTATCAACTCCACGGCTTGGGCAATTTGATCCACAATACCCCCATCAGAACGCGGCCACGAACGCCACTGATAGCCATATACATGATTCAGATCGCCAAAACGATAACCCGCAATAGGCGACTCCAATCCGGCGGCAGCCAAAAAAGCCTCACGCTCCACCGGCAACACGCCATGACGCACACAAAGTTCGTTATAATAGCGATAGGCATCGTTATCCCAGATATGCACATCATGCTCCACCAAATATTTGATGTTGGTATCTCCCTGCAAGAACCACAACAATTCGTGGATTACCCCCTTCAAGAAAACCTTTTTGGTAGTCAATAAAGGAAATCCCTCTTGGAGGTCGAAACGCATCTGATGGCCGAAAACACTTTTCGTGCCCGTACCGGTACGATCTCCGCGCACAACTCCTTCGTTTTTGATGCGACGCAACAGGTCGAGATATTGTTTCATGGTTCAAACGTTTTAAGTGTCAAATTGCCGGCATTGTCGAGCACGGCATAGGAGGGTTCTTTATCCCAACAACCCAAATGAATGGTATGCAAACCCTCTTCACGAAAATCGCGGGAGAAATGCAAGTGGCCAAAAACAAAATGGTCTATCGGGTGGGTACGAGAATATTTGCGGGCATAATCAACCAACGAGTCGGTGATCGATTCGTCAAAAGATTCGTTGTTGTGAGATTTCCGCGACTTGCCGCTCCACCAATGTCCGAAACGCATGGCCCAATCGGGATGTATCAGCCATGAGAAGAGCCACCGCAACGGACGGGAACGAAAGATCCGATTGAGCATTCGGGGCTCCCCCGATACTCCCATTGCATCACCATGTGCCATGAAAACCTGCCGACCATTGAGCGACATTACTTGGGGCGTTGTATAGACCTCAACCCCACATTCGCGCAAAAAATAGTCACCAACCCACATATCATGATTCCCCGAGAGGAAAACCACGCGAACGCCACGATCGGTCAGATCGGCCAATTTACCCAGTGCCCGCACAAACCCTTTGGGGACAACGCCCTGATATTCAAACCAGAAATCGAATATATCGCCCAACAGAAATATCTCCTCGGCATCCACAGCTATCCGATCGAGCCACGCCACAAAACGTTGCTCTTTGGCTCGGGCAGCACGCTTTTCGCCACTACCCAGATGGACGTCGGAAGCAAAATAGATCATTTAGCGAGTCAGTTCTTTGAGTTTATCGTCCAGACTCTTGCCGTAAAGATTCTTGGCCACAATATCGCCCTTTTTGTCGATCAAGAAGTTGGTGGGCAACTTCTGAACATTGTACAAGCCCAACGACGGAGAGGCCTGACCTCGCAGATCACTAACCGAGATCCACGGTAACCGCTGCTCCTGCACGGTGGTAATCCACAACGGTTTGGAGGTATCGATGGCAATTTGATAGACTTCAAACGACGCCGGAGCTTCGGCATACTTGCGATAAATCTCTTTCAATTCGGCATTCAGTGCATTGCTGTTTCCCAACTCTGCCGACCAGAAATCCACCAAAACGACCTTACCGGCAAGCGATGACAACCGGATGTTTTTCCCATAGATGTCGGGCATATTCAAATCGGGGAAACCGCTCTCCGAGATCTGTGATTTAAGGTTGATCCGCGCATCCATACGCGCAATTTCAGCTTGCAAAGCCGGCAGATAAGGCGATTCGGGATAACTCTCTCGAAGTGCTTCGGCCACCGTACGGAAATAGACCACATCGCTATCTCCGTTGAAAAGGTAGGTATCACCCGGAAGACGCTGATAAAGCGCATAAACAGCAGCCAATGAGGCCTTGTTTTCGATAATGAACCGTAATTGCTCGCGACGGATACGATAATATTCCGTGGTGTACTCTTTAACCAACTCTCGTCGTTGCGTTTCTGACAAAGCGGTATCGGCAAATCGAGCCGAAAGCGCATCGAGGTTCTGAGCCCCGATAACAAATGCCTGATAGAAGGAGCGCAACAACTCCGATTCGTGCGAGCCCTTGACCGTGTAATTTCGCGCCAAATTTCCAACCGAGCTGACCTCGATCCGATCACCACCCGACAACAACAACGGGATACGCTCGCCATTATACACCAAATTGTACAACGAGGGAGTATGTCCCACCTCTTTCAAACGGAAATGATAAGTACCGGCAACATCAAGAGCGGCAGAGTCGATAATGGTTTGCTTTAACGGAGTAACCTTTTCGAGGTAAACCTGTTTAGCATCGTTGCCGACAATACGCCCCGAGATGTTTACTTTAGACGAACGGCAGCCGCCCAACATCAGGGTTGCGGCTATAATAACAAAAAGCGTTTGTTTATTCATGGACAATGGTTTCATCTATTCAAAACACAAATATACCAAAATAGTCGGAAATAGCAATCGATTATTTTGACGAGTTGCGATAAGTACCGTTATTTTTCACATACGGACGCCCGTGTTGCTGTCCGCGATTCTTTTGTTGGCGCTGCTGTTGACGCTGAGGTCCCTTTTGCGGACGTGCCGTAAAGTGTTGTTTGTAGTCGTTTCGGAGATTATTCAGAGCAACTTCATCGATTTGAATGGTGTTGCCGGACATCTGCTTTATATCTTTTATGATCACTTCGTTGTTGGGATGCTCCTGATTATATTCGTAGCTTTTGGCACGCATGTATCGCGCCAACCGATCTACGGCCTGCGAGCTCTTGGCCGCATGAGGATTTTCGGCCAATGCCTGCAACATTCGTTCGACATATTTACCGTAGTGCTTGTAGGTAAATCGACTTTGGGTATAGGCAATCCGATTCGGCTTAACGGTCAGTTCTTCACGCGAGGGACGAGGATACGGAGAATCTACATCAAGCTGGAAATCAGACATAATAAAGAGGTGATCCCAAAGTTTGTGAGTAAAATCGGCCGTATCGCGCAACAGCGGATTGAGGTTACCCATAACAGCAATGACGGCGCGAGCCTGACGGTTGCGTTCGCGACGGTCCTCGATCTGTTGGAGCGAATCGATCATCTCGTGAATGTGACGCCCGTATTCGGGAAGGAACAATTTGCGTCGTGTGTAATTGTAATTCTTTTTCATATTGCAACAAACTCATGCAACATACTGCGTTTCGACATCCGAATAGGTGATTCGATCCGCAGCGATGGATGAAATCAAGGTATTTTTCAAGGGTATTCGAACGTTGGCGCCACAATCGAAGAAATTGGTTTCAACACTCGGAATATCCTACCTTTGGAACAAAAATAGTGCTGAAACATGTGGTCTCGGTCAAAATATGCAAACAAAGACTCACACTGTAAAACAGCAAATTCATTCGACAAAAGTAGTAAATTTTCAGTAAAAACAAACTATGGCAAAGGTTTTAATTCTGGACCGATCAAAAAGCATGCGAAACACCCTGCGTGAGCGTCTCGAATACGAAGGTTTCTCGACCGAAACTGCCGAAAACGAGTTGGTAGCCTCGAAGATGTGTGAAAAAATTCCATTCGACTTAATCCTTTCGGAATTCGGACAAAAAATCCCCAACACCGAAGTCCCCTTCATCGTATTGGCCGCAGCCGGTTCTATCGATTCGGCAGTGGAGGCGGTACGCAGCGGAGCCAGCGACTACCTGACCAAACCCATAGATATGAACCGGCTGTTGCAGTCGATCCACAAAGTGATCGATTCCCCCGAAGAGCCGGCAAATGCACCCGCCACCCCGACTCGCCGACGCAAAAACAGCTCTTTTCACACCGATCCGATCATCGGATCTTCGTCGCAGATTGAGCATGTCCGCCAATTGATCGACAAAGTTGCTCCTTGTGAAGCCCGTGTGCTAATCACCGGAGAAAACGGCACCGGCAAAGAGCTTGTGGCACGCTGGCTGCATGCCAAGAGTCGTCGGGCTACCGCACCGTTTGTCGAGGTCAACTGCGCCGCAATTCCCTCGGAATTGATCGAAAGCGAACTCTTCGGCCACGAACGCGGGGCTTTCACCTCGGCCATCAAACAGCGAAAGGGCAAATTCGAGCAGGCCGATGGAGGCACTCTCTTTATGGATGAAATCGGTGACATGTCGTTGGCCGCGCAAGCCAAAGTGCTACGGGCTTTGCAAGAGCACAAAATCTGCCGCGTAGGCAGCGACAAGGATATCGATGTCGATGTACGGGTAATCGCTGCCACAAATAAAAATCTGCGCGAGGAGATCGATCGGGGCAACTTCCGCGAAGACCTCTATCACCGGATCGGCGTGGTTGTCGTCCGCGTTCCAGCCCTGCGTGACCATGCCGAGGATATCCCGCTGTTGATCGAGCATTTTGTGCAACAGATTTCCGAAGAGTATGGTGCAACGGCCAAAATATTCGACGACGAAGCCATGACGGCATTAAAACAGCGTCGCTGGACCGGAAATATTCGCGAGTTGCGCAACGTTGTCGAACGACTGATCATCCTCAGCGAGGAGCGGATCACCTTGGACGATGTGAATAGATATGTATTATAAGAGACCATCCAACAAGTAGTGTTACAACTCTCTCTTATCGCAAAAACTTATATTCTGCTACCCTGTTTGGATTATTGGGGAATTCATGATATTTTTGTTGCATTATCTCTTGACCTTTCAAGAAAACTATATACTTAAATATCATGAAACGATTTGTTCTGTTAGTCGGAATAATTTTTCAGTCGGTGGTCCTCACAGCGCAGACTCCTCAGGAGTTACAACTGCTCCATAAACGGCTAAAATCCTTTGCCTACGCAATAAAGGTCGAGCAAGCGGATTCCAACAACTGCAAGATTTGGCTTTCGAGCGGCGACAGTCTTGTTTTGGGCTATGGAACAGAAAAATCCAAGCCCTTCCAATCGGTTGTTGTCAATACAGAGGAAGTGGTTGCCAAACCGCACAAGGGCAAGCCCATCCGAATCGGTCGTATCCCCAACCAAGCGGGAGCACTGACGGCTCTCTATAAGGCGACCAAAGGCAAACTATGGAGTCGCAACAGCAATTGGGGTAAACTCAAACAGGGTATTGGCAATTGGGAAGGTGTCACTTGCAACGAGCAGGGCTATGTAACACAAATCAAACTCAACGGAAACGACCTGCAAGGCAATCTTCCCGATGTATTTTACGCCTTCCCAAAGCTGCAAAAGTTGTTGATAAACAAGAATCAACTCACAGGCGAATTGCCACGATCGTTGGCTTGGCTACCTGAAAATTGCACCATAGATATCCGATTCAACAAGTTCGCGCTTACGACGCTCTATGTGCCGCGTCATCGTATTCCAACAGTAGCTCAGAATATCAGATGCTACCCTCAACAAACAGAGCATAGCGATTTCCGTCTCTTCGTTGATTGCGATATCGATTTGAATCCTACAAAAGGCCACTACCCCGACAACCATTGCCGACTCTATCACAAAGCAACCGAAGGTGCTGGTATCAACATCTATGTAGTGGGCGAAGGCTATGACAAGGCGGAGTATGCCATAGGAGGCACAGCAGAGTATTGGTTGGAGCGAGCCGCCGATGCGATCTTCGACATTAAGCCGTTCTGTCAGTTGAAGCACCTCTTTAATGTTTATATCATTTCCACCTACTCACCGGAACGAGGAATTGCTCTCTTCGACAATACGCGAAACTCGCGTTTTGGTTATTGGCTAAAAAGGCCAAAGGGGCAATCACAGACATTCAAAAAACAAGAGGTCTTTGATACTTGCAAAAAAGGGGCAACAAACGCAGGTTTTCAGTTTGAAAAAGGGACAGTATATGTTCACATGGTTGCAAACTGCACCCAGAGTGGCGGCGTTGAGTATAGCCATACCGTTCGCGACGGAGACAAGAAACGTCATATCCGAATAGGTATCAATCCTACACATACCAAACTATTCAACCCGTTAGTATGGCACGAGTTTGGCGGACATGCCTTTGGTCGTCTGCTTGATGAATACAACCGAGGAGGTTTGAAAAAGACATACAAAAAGAGTACAATGGATCGGGCTAATCTCGATCTTGAATCGGATCCCAAGAAGGTAAAATGGGCAAAATTCATCGCCGATCCTCGCTATGCAGAGGAGAAAATCGGTGTGTATAAAGGGGCTCTCGGATGCTCTAATTTGTATCGTGCCACTAAAACCAGTATTATGCGATCAAATGTTCCAAAACAACGTTTCAACGCTCCATCGCGAGCCGAAATATATAAAGTAGCAATGGAATTGGCCTTTCCGGATTGGAAATTCGACTACGAAACATTCGTAAAGTTCGACCTCGGCGACAAATATTACCCCCTCGACAAAATAACCACGATGCAACCGTAAGTGCAGCGACGACGAAAAGAGTAAACACCATGATACAGTCGATTTGGCTGTTTCTAGCAAAGAGGCTGTCCAACAAGTAGTGTTGCGACAGCCTCTTTTCGTGGAAGTTGTATAACAAGTGGGATTTCAAGGCTTGCGAAGCCCGAAAAAGCGGAGTTTACTGAGGCGTAAATGAGCATTTGAGGGCAAGTGTAACGCAGAAATCACCTTGTTAGACGGCTTCATTTATTACAACAAGGCCAGAATATCCTCGGCTCGATCTGCCAAATGTATCGCCTCGTTTTCGACAAGCTCCTCACGACTGCGAAAACCCCACGTCACACCGACCGACCGTACTCCGGCGGCTTTTGCCGTCTGCATATCGATCCCCGTGTCGCCCACATAAAGCACCCGTTCTTTTGCCACCCCCGTTGCTTGGAGAATCTCTTCGACAATGGCAGGATCGGGTTTCAACGGCACATCGGGTCGTTGGCCGAGTACCGCTTCGAATCGCACATCGGGAAAGAAACTGCGAATAAGTTTTTCGGTACCCACCTGAAATTTATTCGATGCCACTGCCATTCGGACTCCACGCCGTACCAATTCGGCAATCAGAGCCGGAATTCCCTCGTAAGGTTTGGTATAGGTATCAATATGAGCGGTATAATATTGCACAAAGTCGGCTCGCATCAACGCCACATTCTCCGGCGACCGCAACGGCTCGGGGAGCGCTCGCTCCACCAAGCGCATAACGCCATTCCCGACAAACGATTGGTACTCCTCGTAGGAGTGTTGCGGCAACCCCCGCAAAGCCAGCGAAGCATTGCAGGCAACTGCTAAATCTCCGATGGTATCCAATAAGGTGCCATCGAGGTCGAAGATCACAAGTTCGGTATTAGTCATTGTTTTCGGGCTTTAATTTTACGATTTTCCATCCCACGGCAGCCACGATCAGCGAAACCAACGGGCTGGCAATATTGAAGATGCAATAAGGCGCATAGGCAAAAGTCGAAATACCGAGTACGGTCGCCTGCGTCATACCGCACGAGTTCCACGGCACCAGCACCGAAGTAACCGTAGCCGAGTCCTCCACCGAGCGGCTCAACAATCGATCTTCCAATCCACGTTCGCGATAAAGCTCCTTGAACAGACGACCGGTGAGAATGATCGAAATATATTGATCGGCCGTACAGAGGTTGAAGAAAAATGCTGCCCCCATCGTCGAGGCCACCGCCGAGAAGGTGCGGCGCACAAAACGCAAAAATACAGTGGTCAACGAGCGCAACATCCCGCTGCCGGTCATCACTCCGCCGAAACACATGGCACAGAGAATCAACCAAATCGTATTGAGCATGCCGGCCATGCCGCGTGTGGCGACCAACTCATCGAGTTCGGGCGTTCCGGTGGCGATCTCCGTCGAGCCATAGCAACTTATCAGCACCCCACGACATCCCGACATAAAATCGAGCGACTCGGCTCCGGCCACCCGCGCCACCAACTCGGGTTGCGCCATAAGCATCGCCACGCAGGCAAAAATCACTGCCGCAAAGAGCGTCACGATTGCCGGCAGTTTTCGCGCGATCAAAACACCCGTGGCAAACGGCACAAGCAACAGCCACGGCGAGATCCGAAATGTGGCTCCGAGAGTCTTGACAAAGGAGTCTATATGGGTTGCATCGCCATGATCCAAGCACAAACCCACCCCCGTAAAAACCGCCAATGCCACAACGAATGCCGGAACTGTGGTATAAAGCATATATCGTATGTGTGTAAAAACCGGCACTCCGACCGTTGAAGATGCCAATACGGTGGTATCCGACAACAGCGATATTTTGTCACCGAAATAGGCTCCCGATATGATTGCACCGGCTATCCATCCATCGGGCAACCCCATTGCCTGCCCGATTCCCATCAGAGCGACACCGATCGTGGCAATTGTCGTCCACGAACTGCCCGTCATCACCGAAACAATGGCACAGATCGCACACGAGGCCACCAAGAAGAACGATGGATGCAGAATTTTCAGTCCGTAGCAGATCATCGTCGGCACCACGCCGCTGACCATCCAAGTACCGGCAATCGCTCCGATCAGCAACAAGATAATGATTCCCGATGCCGATGCGCGAATGTTATCCACAATGGCCTCTTCGAGCACCGCCCAACGACAACGATAGATGCCGATCGAAAGCATTACGCAGACCGATGCGGCCGAGAGCAATGCAATCTGACTGCCTCCGTTGATCGCATCACCACCGAAATTACGGATCACAACATAGAGCAGCAAGGTCAATACGACTAATGGTATCAGCGAAGCCCATACAGAGGGTGTTTTGAGAGGTTGTTGCATAACAAACTTATTCTATTCGGCTACAAAAATACAGAAAAAAAGCAAACAACACATAAGAAACAATCGATATCCAAACTCTTCCGGCATGGACATCGATTGCTATTAAGAAAAGCGACCTTCCGCATTGGATTGCGCACGAGTTCGATCGCCTTGTTATCAATGGCTTTTATTGGTGTTGCGGACGCAACAGATCCTGCACCACTTTTACCGGCGAGAAGGTTGTGATCGGGACATCGATAAACACGGTATTCCATCGCGCCATAGCCCCATTCCAGAGTCCGGGCAACTCTTGCGCCCGCAACTCGCGGCCGCCGCTCGACTTCGAAGAGATGAATCCCGTAGCCGGATCGGTGAAATTGCGCAGATCGAATCGCGTACCATCCACTCGTCGCAAGCCACACACCAAATCCACCGGATTGAAATGGGTTGCAGCCTGCATCAAAGGCAGATCGGCAGGGGCTATCTGGCTCGACTCGGCAATCTGCAACGACTCTGTACCATCCAAATTGGCCACCCAGAACGGGCCTCCCCCGGGTTCTCCCTCGTTACGCACCATGCCGCAGACACGAATCGGGCGATCGAGGAGTGCGCGAAGGAGTGCGACATCGTATTCGGCCGGCAGTTTGACACAGAGTTTTTGCTCGATAAAGGCTGCAACAGAGGCTAATTCGGCAGTGCCTGCATCCAAACTCCGCAGATGGTCGAAAGCCTGCTCTTGCAGGTCGAGCAACACACCGGCCAGCACCTTTTTATAACGAATCGTGTCACCACGCTGAGCGTCGGTCGTTACATTATCGATATTTTTGATGAAGACAATATCGGCATCGATCTCCGAAAGATTTTCGATCAAAGCCCCATGACCCGCCGGACGGAACAACAGCCTACCGTCATCTTGTCGGAACGGCGTATTGTCGGGATTGACGGCAATGGTATCGGTAGAGGTTTTTTGGGTGGAGAACGAAATATCGTAACGAATACCGAAACGCTGCTCATAGAGGGGGACTTTCTCGGCAAGGAGGCTCTTGAAACCCTCCAAATGTTCGAGGGATACGGTGAAATGAATCCGCGCCACACCGTTTGCCGTAGCGTAGGCCGCACCCTCGACCAAATGCTCCTCGACCGCTTTACGGGCTCCCTCCGGATAGGCATGGAACGTAACCAACCCTTTGGGTTTATTGCCATAGCCGAGCCCCTCTTTGACAATGGCCCGCACGATGGTTTTGTCGTCGGCACCCTCCGAGAGTACAGCTTTCAACTCGGGCCAGAAAGCGAATTTTTCGATGTTATCGAGCAACGTATCGATTCCCTTTCCGCGTTTGTCGTCATTGACAAACTCGAACAACTCTTTGAACATACGGGTAGCCGCACCCGAAGCCGGCACAAATTTCACCACGGTTCGCGCAGTCGCAGCCACATCGTATCGGGCAACAGCCGCATCGGCAGTTGCCGCATCCAACATCAACACGCCATCGCTCGGTGCAGCGGCTCGCACCACGGGAAGTGGCGGAAATCCACGGCGGAAATTTTCAATCTGCTGTTCGACGGCATCAAGCGTCAGGCCATGACCGGAAATCTGCTGTAAATCGTCAGGAGTAAACATGATTCTATTTATCTTTGATGTGACTATTTGGTTTCTGTTGTGTAATTCCTTTCAAAGATACGAAAATAATTTCTAACTTTGCGCATCATGATACGGGAATTTTATCATATCGACTTACGCGACCGCAACAGCTTTCGGGTAGCCCAACATGCCACACGGCTCGTTGAGTTCGAAACCGTCGAAGATCTGCGCCTATTTTTCGCCGCGGGTATTCCGGAGCGTTGGATGGTGCTCAGTGGCGGCAACAACATTCTTTTCACCGAAGATTACGAGGGAGTATTATTAACCCCCACATCGCAAAATATCAACATCATTAAAGATGATAACCCGACGGTTATCGTTCGTGTAGATGCCGGAGTCGAGTGGGACGATCTGGTTGCATGGGCCGTATCCCGCAATTTGTGGGGTATCGAGAATCTGTCGCTCATCCCCGGAAAGGTCGGAGCAGCTCCCGTACAGAATATCGGAGCATACGGCTGTGAGGTAGCGCAAGTGATCGAGCGGGTACATCTGTTCGACGTGCGATCGCAAGCCACCTGCTCGCTCGATGCTGCACATTGCGGATTCGGCTACCGCGAGAGTGTCTTCAAGCAGATGCTCAAAGGGCGTGTGATCATCACGGGCATTGATATTCGGCTGTCGCGCACTCCCAATCCCCGTTTGGGTTATGGCGATGTCGAGTGCGAAGTCGAAAAACTCGGAGGGGTGACCTTACACAACATCCGCGAAGCCATCTGCACAATCCGCCGTTCGAAACTGCCCGACCCGACCGTTTTGGGAAATGCCGGCAGTTTTTTCAAGAATCCGGTGGTCGACACCGCTGTGGCAGAACGATTGTTGGCCGACTATCCCGACATGCCGCACTACCCCGCTCCCGATGGTCGTGTAAAGTTGGCTGCCGGATGGCTGATCGACCGTTGCGGATTGAAAGGTTTTCGCGACGGGCAGGTCGGAGTTCACGAACGACAAGCATTGGTTTTGGTCAATTTCGGTGGGGCATCGGGTAGCGAAGTTATCGCTTTGGCTCGCAAAGTGCAGTCCTGTGTACACGACAAATTTGGCACTGAAATAGCTGCCGAAGTAAACATTTTGTAAGATTTACGGATATGAATCTGCTGGATTCTTTTCAGAAATACATGACCGACAACGCTTTGGCGACCCCCGACGACCGAATCCTGCTCACCGTTTCAGGCGGTGTGGATTCGATGGTATTGCTTTCGCTCTGTATGCAGGCGGGATACCAAGTAGGAGTTGCCCATTGCAACTTTCAGTTGCGTGGCATAGAGAGCGAGGAGGATGAGGTGCTCGTCGAGCAGGAGGCCGCAAAATACGGTGTTCCGTTCTACAATCGACGATTCGAGACTTTGGCCGAGATGGAACGTACGGGCGAGTCGATGGAGATGGCAGCCCGTCGGTTACGTTATGCGTGGTTTGAAGAGCTGTGTCAGACCGAGGGTTACACCTCGATCGCCATCGCGCACCATGCCGACGACTCCATCGAAACCTTCTTCATCAATCTGCTACGCGGAACGGGTCTGCGCGGACTTACCGGCATCTCGTTTCAAATCGGACGGGTCATTCGCCCGCTGATGTTTGCTTCGCGAAAAGAGATTTTGGAGTATGCCGTAGCCAATCACATTCCGTTTCGTGAGGATTCGTCCAATCGATCCACCAAATACCTGCGTAACAAAATCCGATTGGGTCTGATTCCCCGTATTCGCGAGATCAACCCGAAATTCACCGCGTTGATGCGTCGTAACCTTTCGCGGTTAGACGATGCACAGCGGTTCATCGATCACGGCATTGAACGAATCCGTGCGGAGGCTGTGACCTCGGATCAAGGGATCGACACCATCCATACCGATCGCATCGACCCCATATTTCCGCAGGAGTTTGTCATCTACGAACTGCTGAATTCGGCCTACGGGTTCAAAGGCGACGTCATCGACTCGCTCTGCCGAGCCCTCAAACAGCAGGCCACGGGACGTCGATTCTATGCCCGCGAGCGAGTAGCCTGCATCGATCGCGGCACCATTGTCGTAGCTCCGATACTTCCCGACGACGAATGTCGGGTACAGGTCGAAACGGGTGCTTCGCGGAGTTATTGTGGCAACGCGGTACTCTATTACGAATATTGCGACATCGACACCATTCGCAACTTCGGAGTTCCCGAGCACATTGCACAGGTCGATGCCGACCGGCTCAAATATCCGCTCACGTTACGTCGTTGGCGCGAAGGCGATTGGTTCATTCCGTTCGGGATGACAGGACGCAAGAAAGTGAGCGATTTCTTAACCGACCAAAAGGTTTCGATCGCCGAGAAACAGCGACAATTCGTACTGCTGTCGGGCGAAGATATCGTTTGGGTCGTGGGGCGTCGAATCGATGACCGCTATCGACTGACCTCCGCCACCGAAAATGTTTTGCGCATAACCAAAGAGATCATTTGATCCGCTCCGTACCATGGCCAAAAAAACTGTCAGATTCCGCGACTCGGTTGCCGAGTATGAACGCATAGCCGCACAGATTGCCGCCCGACAATACTCACCCATCTATTTGTTGATGGGCGAAGAGAGCTATTTTATCGATGCGTTGAGTGAGCAACTTGCCACCACCGTCCTCGACGAAGCGGCACGTGCGTTCAACCAAATCACGGTTTACGGCAAGGACTCCGACTCCGGACAGGTCATCAACCTCTGCCGTCAAATGCCGATGATGGGCTCTTATCAGGTGATCATCTTGCGCGAGGCACAGCAGCTGCGCAACCTCGAAACCCTCTCTCTCTACACACAGCAGCCTTCGCCAACCACCATCTTGGTTATTTGCCACAAAGAGAAGAATGTGGACAAACGCACCGCCTTTTATAAAGGATGCGCCGCCAACGGCACAATCCTCGAATCGGTGCGTCCCTACGACAGTGAGATCGGCACATGGTTGCAACAATTTGTCGCCAAAAAAGGGTTGACGATCGACACAAAGGCACTTTCGATGCTTACCGACCACCTCGGCACCGACATTTCAAAGATCGAAAACGAGTTGCATAAGTTGACCGTATCGCTTCCCGAGGGGACCAAACGAATTACCGACAACGATATCGAAACCCATATCGGCATCTCGAAGGATTTCAATAACTTCGAGTTGTGCAAAGCAGTACTCACCCGCAATATGGAGCGTGCCATGTTGATTGCCGACCATTTCGGCCGCGACCCCAAAGGCAATCCGCTGTTGGTCACCATCATCGCTCTATTCTCACAGTTCAAAGAACTTTTTATCGTCAACTACCTCGGCTGGCTCTCCCGTCGCAAGGGGCAACCATTCCCCTCGGATGCGGAGTTAATGCGTATCCTACGCAAAAACAACACGTTCGTTCTTGGCGAGATCAAACAAAATGCAGCGCGTTGGGAGAATCGCAAAGTTTTCACCGTCTTGGGATTGCTGCGCGAATACGACGGAAAAAGCAAAGGAATCAACTCCGGAGGGGCTTCCGACGGAGAATTGCTACGCGAATTGTTACTGAAAATCTTTCTGTTGTGACCGATCTGCATTTATACCAGAATCTTCATCTTCATCGCGGAGAGGTGCGGATGCTTGCCGGACACATTGCCTGTCTCGACTACTTCTCCCGCAAGATCTTCAAGCGGTCGTACACGCCCGACATTGCGGTATTGCGACATCGGATACTTACTCTCGCCGCGGCCAACCGCTATCCGACCGGCGTATCGGGATTTATCCGCATAACACTGAATAGCGAAGGAAATGAGTCGCTTGTGGCAATAGGCACTTCGCTCTACAACGGATACGCTTTTCGCAGTTTATCACCCGATGCCGCGAGCATCATCTATGAACTGCCCTTTGGCGAGGCTCCGACCTCGGCTCACGAAGTTGCCGCCGATTTAGCCAACTGTTTTGCCCAACAGCGAGGAGCCCAAATCGCCATCCGCTGTGACCAAACCGGTACTTTTCGCTCGGTGGGATGCACCCCAATTTTTGCCGTTCGCGGGTACACCGTACTGACACCTCCGACCGAGAATCTCACTCGACCAACAGCAATACGAAACGTCGAACAAGCATTGATCGGCCAAGCCGTGCAAATGGCAGGATTAAAACTCTGCGAGGAGCAGTTCGGAGAGGCCGACCTCCCCCAACTCGACGAGATATTTTTTGCCGATCATCGAGGGATAACCGCTTTTGCGCACTGCGACGGCCACCCCCTCATGTCGTTGATGGCCGAGCGTATTGCCGCAGCAATGGAGCGATTGTTTCCGAAAAAATAGAAACCGATCGGGGATTTGATGCATTATATTTGTCGCGTCTTAACCCCGAAAATCATGAAAAAGTATCTACTGCTTTATGCCGTTATCATAACGGCAACACTCCTTTGTGTTTGGCGCAATCAGCACTCCGAAATCCAACGACTTACCCAGAACCAACAAGCTCTCTCGGCCGAAACACTCCACTATCGCACCCGTCTCGGAGAGGAGATCGCCTCGGCGCAGGCTCTACGATTACGCTGTGCCGAGTTCGAACGTCTTCGCACAGCCGATGCCGAACGCATCCGTTCATTGGGTATAAAACTCCGACGCATAGAGAGCATGGCGACGACCGCCTCCGTTTCATCCATTGATATTCGAACTCCGATTCGCGACACGGTGGTTGTACGGATTCGGGACACGCTTGTTTTGCACGACACCATCCGGCTATTTCATTGGGCAGATCGTTGGGTAACGGTCAAAGGGTTGCTCACGGCCGATTCTGTATCATGTCATGTAAGCAGCATCGACACATTGCGACAAATCGTACATCGCATTCCCCGCCGTTTCCTCTTTTTTCGTTGGGGGACAAAAGCTCTCCGGCAAGAGATCATATCAACCAATCCGCACACCCGAATTGTTTATGCCGACTGTATAAAGATCGAGCGAAAATAAAAAGTCCGATATAAATTTTCCCGATTACGCAAGATAAATGGCTAAAAATTTATACCTTTGTCAATTATGGAACGAATCGCAATCTTCCCGGGGTCGTTTGACCCTTTCACCCGAGGCCATGCCGCGTTGGTCGATGAGGCTCTAAATCTCTTCGATCGCATCATCATCGGTATCGGCAACAACACCTCAAAGTGCGGGCTACTTACCGTAGAGAACCGCAAGCGCTTGATTGATGATGTATATGCCACAGAGCCGTGTGTCGAGGTGGCCATCTACACCGGTTTGACCGGAGAGTTTGCCGAACAGGTCGGGGCTTGTGCCATTATTCGCGGAGTGCGCAACACCACCGATTTCGAATACGAGCGTACCATGGAGGCGACCAACCACCGCATCTATCCGGCTCTGACTACCGTAATGCTCTTCACGCCGGCTGTTGTCGCCGACATCTCGTCATCGACAGTTCGTGAAGTGTTGGCGTTTGGCAGATCGGTCGAGGAGTTCCTGCCCGATGGAATAGAAATCAATAAATATTTATAATTTGTAACTATGGCTATGGAATTTACAGCTGAGATGATCGCCGGTTTTTTGGGCGGCGAGATCGTCGGCGACAAAAATGCGAAAGTACACACCGTCTCCTCGATAGAAGAGGGCAAGGCTGGATCTTTGACCTATTTGACCAACCCTAAATACGAATCGCATTTATACACCACAGGCGCCAGCATCGTATTGGTGGACAAAAGTTTTGAGCCCTCGCAACCTACTGCGGCAACACTTATCAAAGTGGACAATGCCGGTGCTTGCGTATTGAAGTTGCTCGAAATGTACAATGCAGCCAAACCCCGCCGCAAGGGGATCAGCGACCGCGCCTCCGTTTCGGAGCAGGCCACTGTTGGTGAGGAGTGCTATATCGGAGATTTTACGATCATCGAACAAGATGCCGAGATCGGCAAAAACTGCCAAATATACCCGCAGGTCTATATTGGTGCCGGTGTCAAGGTGGGCGAAGGAACAATCCTCTATGCCGGTGTCAAAATCTATGAGGGGTGTCAGGTGGGCAATAATTGCATCCTCCACGCCGGAGCAGTCATCGGTGCCGATGGATTCGGCTTTATGCCCAATGCAGCGGGCGGATTTGACAAGATTCCGCAGTTAGGAAATGTGATCATCGAAGACGATGTGGAGATCGGAGCCAATACCTGCATCGACCGCGCCAAGACCGACTCGACCATAATTCGTCGCGGGGTAAAACTCGACAACCTGATTCAAATCGGGCACAACTGTCAAATCGGCGAGAATACCGTCTCTTCGGCACAAACCGGTATTGCGGGCACCTCGAAAGTGGGCAAGAACTGTTTCTTGGCCGGACAGGTGGGTATCGCCGACCATGTCACGATCGGCGATCGCGTGAAGATCGGTTCAAAGAGTGGTTTGGACAAAGATGTTCCCAACGACGAAATCCGTTTCGGTTATCCGGCACTACCCGGCATGCAATATCACCGTTCGGCGGCTATTTTCAAGAAGCTGCCCGAGATGGCTCGACAAATCAACGAATTGGAAAAACAATTGAACGAACTTAAAAAATAGAGAAACAACATGAAAAAGATCTTTATTCTGGCAATGGCTGCAATTTTAAGCAGTTGTGCCGCTGACGCTCCGCGTTATGTTATCGAAGGCGAGGCCTCGGAGGGAACATACTACCTCTTTGTTGACCGACAAGTTGTCGATTCGGCTGTGGTGGAGAATGGTAAATTCCGTTTCGAAGGCGAGATCCCCGCATCGCCCGTTTGCAATGTGGCCAATGCCGCAGATCTTGGAGGAGCATCGCAGGCTGCTCTTGTAATCTTGGAGTCGGGCGTTATCTTCGTAAAAGAGAGCGGTGATGCAACCGGCGGCAGTCTGCAAGTTTCGGGAACTCCCGCCAACGATGCCAACACGGCTTATTCGGCCGCAGCCAAGGCTCTGCGTGAGGAGTATCGCAATCCCGAGACCTCGGAGGAGCGCCGCAAAGCCATTGCCGAGACCGAGTACGATCAACTGACCCATACGGCCTACGAGGCCAATCGCACCAACTACTTTGGAGCTATCATGCTCTCTCGCATGTCTTACGAACTCTCGGGACAGGAGATTCTCGACGAGATTGCCAAATTCTCGCCCGAGATGCAGCAACTCGAAATCTTCGCGAAACTGAAAGCCAATGCCGAGAAGAAGATCCGCACCGAAGTCGGCAATCCTTATATCAACTTCTCGCAACCCGACAAAGACGGCAATGCAATTTCGCTCCAATCGGTTATCGAGAATCCTGCCAACAAATATGTTCTTGTCGATTTCTGGGCTTCGTGGTGCGGTCCTTGCATGGCCGAGGTTCCGGCTTTGAAAGCGGCTTATGATGCCTATAAAGCAAAGGGATTTGAGATTTTCGGGGTATCGCTCGACAAAGACCGCGAAAAGTGGCTGAATGCCATCGAAAGCAAGAAACTCAATTGGCTGCATGTAAGCGACCTGAAAGCATGGGAGAATGCTGCGGCCGCCGACTATGCCGTACGTTCGATCCCTTCGAACTTCCTCGTCGAGTGTGCTACGGGTAAGATTGTAGCTTCGCAATTGCGCGGCGATGATGTCAGTGCCAAAATCGCTGAGTTGCTCGCTCAATAATCATTCAATCTACTCCCCTCCGATTTTGGGATAATTCCCGCTCGGAGGGGATTTTTCCGTAAATGCCAACAATGACTGCCGACAAAACATATCGCATCATGGGAATCGACCCAGGCACCAACTACATGGGATACGGGGTGCTGGAAGTCGAGGGGCACACGCTTCGTTCGGTGGTGTTAGGCGACATCGATCTGCATCGGCTCACCGACCCCTATGCCAAATTGCGCTACATTTTCGAACGGGTAGGAGCTCTTATCGACGAATATGCCCCGCAAGAGGTCGCCCTCGAATCTCCATTCTTCGGGGAGAATGTACAATCCATGCTCAAATTGGGACGGGCGCAAGGCGTGGCAATGGCTGCGGCACTCAGCCGCGAAATTCCGGTTGCGGAGTATGCCCCGATGCGTATCAAGCAGGCAATTACGGGGCGTGGATCGGCAGCCAAAGAGCAGGTATCTTCGATCGTTTGTCGCATGTTGGCTATCGACCAACCGCCACGCCGTTTGGATGCCACCGACGGTATGGCTGTGGCTCTTTGCCACTATTTTGCCACGTCGGGACCTTTGAATGCCGCATTGGGCAACGAGCGCGTTAAAGGATTAGGAGGAGGACGTAAAGCCGCCTCGAAAAAAGGCTCTCAAAGTTGGGAAAAGTTTCTGCACGACCATCCCGAACGGGAGATTAAATAAATCGGCAGATTCCGAGCAGAAAAAGCCGACCACAATCTCCTGTCGCAAATTTCAGTGTACCAACGAAATAGGCGTCAGCCCCCTTTTGCAAGGCAATTTTTATCGAAAATTTTTGTCGGATTATTTGCGCAATTCGGAATTTTGCCCTACATTTGCAATCGCAATTCGGCACCGTAGCTTAATTGAATAGAGCATCTGACTACGGATCAGAAGGTTACAGGTTTGAGTCCTGTCGGTGTCACTGAAAGAGAGAACTTCAACGGTTCTCTCTTTTTGTGTTTATCGGGATTATTGGCTTATAGGACTTATTGAGGCTATTGGTCTGTTATCCGAACTATGTATATCATCTGTCCCCAAGATCGATTAAAAGACAAACCGGAGAATCTTTTGGATTCTCCGGTTTGTTTAGTAGCGGGGGGAGGACTCGAACCTCCGACCTCCGGGTTATGAGCCCGACGAGCTGCCAACTGCTCTACCCCGCGATGTATGTTAAGTCTTGTGAACTTTCGCGTTTGCAAGTGCAAAGATAATGCAAAAAATCGGTTTTGCCAAATCCTTTTGCGAAATATCTTGCAATCGACAGTTAATTACCTTACAGTCAATAACTATTTTTTTGACTTCCGGATGGATTTCCCGCAATTGCTCCGGCTACAATTTCCGACAGATCACGAATATCGGTTTGTGTTCCACGCGCCAAAGCCTTTTTACAAAGCGGGCAGGCCGTGACGATCGTTTCAGCTCCTGTGGCATCCAACTCCTCGGCAACCGAACGAGCGATAGCAGTCTGACCTTCGTCGTTGATGGCCGTATTAGCCACCGAGGAGCCGCAACAGAGCGCATCCTTGCGAGCATGTGCCGGTTCGAGCAACTCCCCTATCGCCTCGATCACTGCCCGAGGTTGGTCGTAGATGCCGCTACCACGCCCCAACTCGCACGGGTCGTGGTAGGTATAGCGCACGTCAGTCGGTTGCAGCTTCAACCGCCCGACTTGCAACAAGCGCAAAATATACTCCGAATGGTGCAGGATTTCGACCCCTTCGAGGGCATAATCCTCGCGGAAGACCCGCAGGCAGATTGGGCAGGATGTTACCAACGTATTGATGCTGTGTTTGTAGAACAACTCGGTATTATAGCGCATCATACGATGAGCCGAGTCGGTCTCTCCGGCCAATTTCAACGGTCGCCCGCAGCAGACTCCGCCTTCGCGATCAGCCCACCAAACCTCCTCACCGGCCGCTTTGAAGATCGAATCCATCGACGACAGGGTACGCGGAGTAAGCAGGGTCATACATCCGGCAAAATAACCGACTTTTCCACTTCCCGAGGAGCGATCGACGCCTCGGAAGTAATCGTACCGACGTTCGTCGGGAACGTTACGCAGGGAGTCGCGCGAATTGACACGCAACGTGTTGAGATCGATATTCACAGGGCAGCGATCGGCACAACGTCCACACATCAAACAGTTATCAGCAATATCGAGCTGCAAGCGATCATAACGACGATCCCGCAAGAAATACACAGATTGCACATTATTGATTTTCAGAACGCTCTGCAATTGGCAAGGGTCGATACAGATACCGCACCGCGAGCAAGCCTCAACCTGAAAATGATCGAACGATTTCTCTTTCTCGCCCGAGCGCAACCGATAGTGACGCAGGAAAATTAGCGGAACCTCGGTAAAAATGTGCATATAACGCGAGAACGGCAGTGCGACAAAGAAGACTCCCAAACACAACGAATAGCCCCACCATGCCACACCTTCGAGATTCATCAATGCCAAAGTTCCGACATGCTCGGCCAGCCAACCGCCCAAACTACCGGTCAGGAAACTGCCACCGCCATAGAGGGCACAGGTAGTACTTTCGGCCAAGAGACGCATCGGAAAGATAAACCACAAAGCCGAAAGGGCAATGCGGTCGCCGAGCGCATGTTTTGTGGTACGCCGCATGCCCATTCGCCGCGAGACGAAACGCTTGCTCCATGCCAAAGCTACGCCCGAAAGGACAAAGAGCAGCAGCAGATCCATGATAAAATCGAATACCGGTTTGTGGGTCAAACCCGTAGAGAAGTAGCGAAAGAAAACATGTCCTTGAAGCGGTACCCAACGCACTCCCAAATAGGCCATTGTCTCGATCCACCCCGTTGCAATAAGCAAGAACCACCCAAACGCCAACGACATGTGCATATATCCCAACAAGGGATTTACCCGAAAGATACGACGATGCAACAGCGACTCGTTGACAACCTCCTTAACAGCACTCCATGTTGCTTTTGTAGGGATTCCTCGCAGAATCAACTGTTTGTCCGCTATCGGCAGTTGCCAAAGCCATGAGCCCCACTTGCCAAGCAGCAGGACAAACATCACGACAGCCCCCACCAAAAACGGTATGCAGAAAGGTGCAAAAAAGCTCATTTTAGTAATCTCCCAATTTACGTTTTATCAGCAACATAAGTCCGCGGGTATTGATTCCTCGCGGACACACCAATCGGCACTTTCCGCACAACATACATTTATTGATCTCCTCATAAGCGCCTTGATACTCGCCTCGACGGATCAAGGTGTGGAGTTTGCGAAAGTTGAAATTGGTGAGATTTCCGGCCGTACAGACCGCCGTACAACTGCCACACCCGATGCAGGTTTGCAATTCGGGCATCTCTCGCAAGATCTCATTGCTCTTGCGCAAATTGTTGCGATCGACATCGATTGTGCGAGGTTTCGATATTGTGTATCCGAAATTGATCGTTGCCATATACTATGCGTTGAGATATTCTGCCACGGCAGTTGCCGCCGCATATCCTTCGTTGATCGTCTCGCCGATACTCTTGGGGGCAGAGACCGCTCCGGCATAGAATATCCCCCTCGCCGGACTTTTCACATTGGCCAAAAAGAGGTCTTGCGGAGCAAGGAATCCACTCGGAGCCTGCCGCAATCCCGCCGTAGTGGCAAATCGGACATTGTCATCGTTGGCTCGCATGCCGACCAGCAACACCAACATATCGACACTCATCCGCAACGGACGTCCCGTCAAAGTATCCTCGGCTTTGATCTGCAACCGGCCGTCAATTGTAGGACTCGCCTCCGAGATACGGCCGCGCACGAAGTGGATATTATGTTTCAACTGTGCCTCACGGTAGAGTTCCTCATACCCGGGGCCGAACATGCGGATATCCATATAGAAGTTGAAGACGTCGGCATCGGGAAACAGTCGTTTCATCTCCATCGCTTGTTTTACTCCGGTGATGCAGCACACCTTCGAGCAGTGCGACTGACAGACTTTCTCGTCTCGTGAGCCTACACAATGGAGAAACGCGATACGTGTCGGTTTTGTTCCATCTGCCTTTGTCATACGACTCTCGTTCAACATGCGCTCGATATCTGCCGACGTAAAGACATTGTCATAAATGCCATAACCGTACTCCTCTTTGATTTTGGCATCAAACAGGGTAAATCCCGTTGCCACCACCACCGCATCGCATGTCAACATTCGGCCATCGGCCAAACGCACCTCCGTAGCTGTAAAATCGGCAACTTGCGCCGACAGCAGAATCTCGATACCGGCCTCACGTATTTTGTGCCGCAATTCGGACAGAACTTCGGAAGCCGGAGTGAACGACGGAAAGAGCACATGCCAAGCCCGCAATTTACCTCCCAACTCCGACTCACGTTCCACGATCAGTGGCTCAATGCCCAGATTTTTCAACTGCAAGGCAGTCTGTATTCCGGCGATACCGCCTCCTATAATAATTACCCGTTTCATGGTGTTTTGTTTTCTATTCGCGTATGTCATATACCGTATTTGCGGCATAACAATTTACCACAGCCGAAGCCGGCTGACCGATAAATTTCCCGTTTCTCCCCAAATATTTGGCAGCCGGATCGTATTCGACCCCCATCTTATTCAGTAGCGGTTCGACATCGACCTGATGCATCTGCATACCCAATGCCCACGGATCATATCCCAAGACCAAACCGGCCATCTCCTCGTAGGTCAGCACCGGAATTCCATGTACTCCCTTACCGTAAGTTGTGCCCTCCATTTCGGCAATAGCATACTGCCATTTATCGAGGAACATCGCACAGCCCGGGCAGTTTGCCACAATAAAATCGGGTTTATAGGGAGCCATACTCTCCAACTTTTTTTGAGAGTTGGCTATCGAATATCCTCGATTGGCCTGCACGAGGTAGTTGCGGAATCCGAATCCGCAGCAGTGTCTTCGTTCGGGATAATCGACACATTCGCCACCCCACGACTCGATCATACCGGCCAAGACATAGGGAAATTCCGCCCCTCCGATTCCCGATTTCGGGAAAATCTTGGCATAGTGACATCCGATATGTTCCACCACACGCAAAGGCTCGCCCGTTGCAACGTTTACCAAACGACATTTCGCTTTTTGGGCGATCTGATCGCGGAAATGGAAAATAATATCGGAGGTATGTGCCAAACTTGTCGGCTTCCGAAACTCTCGCCCTGTGGCTTTATAAAGATATTCGCGGGTACGCTCCTCGGTTTCGGGGAATTCGGCCCATGTAGCCAAAATCTCGGAATAGACACCAAACGAAGTGATACACGACGAAATAAAGTGCTCGTATCCCGCTTCGGTCATCAAGGCAAATTGCCGCGCAACGACCGTCATGATTGTTTCGAGCGGCACAATATCCGAGTGATAGCCGATTCCTGTACACGACGAATGTTTGGGATCATCGAGCAGGTCGCGCCCCAAATCATTTTGCAGAATATCGATAAAAGCCTTCTCACTCCCCGGGAAGAAGTTTTGACGGATACAACTTCGGGCATAATAGTAGTGATCGTCGGCTATTTGCTTTTGGTAATCGCTCCAACTATTGCGTTTCATCATGATTTAGGAGTGTTCGTTGTTGTTATTCAGGAAAACATCCATCATATATTGCTGATCGGCACCGTCGCTGTACCCCATCTCGCGCGCCTTACGATCGGAGTGGCGCTCTATGGCATCAAACATCTCTTTACCGCCGCTCACTTCGAAGATGCGATTTAGTTCATCGAGCGACTCCGTATCGAGTTTTCGCAAGGCTCCGGTTCCTTCACATCCATACGACGGGGCAAACTTTCCATACACCTCGTGATGGTTTTTATAGATCCACTGCCAGACTGTTCCTTGTTCGGGGTGCAACTCCGGCTTGATCTGGCGAGGCACAAGACAATATCCTGTGCGAAGAATATTCTCGCCGATGGTACGTTTGAGAGCCAATTGTTGACGACCTTTTTCGCTCTCGACAAAGAAACCCAACTTCTGCGACAAGGTTCTGAGTGCTTGGATCACATACCCCGGGGTATTCCCTCGCGGACAACGAGGGCGACACGACATACATTCGCCACAGTACCAGATGGTATCGCTACGCAACAATTGTTCGATGGCGTCATCATCGCGCGATTGTACAATATTGACAATCTGTCGGGGGTCATAATCGTAAAATTCTGCTGCCGGACACACTCCGGTACACACCCCACAGTTCATGCAGGCATGTAATCCCTCGCGCAACCGGACATCTTCCATCAGCAGATCGAAATATTTTCCCATACTATTTATTCAAAAACCTTTGCGAGGCAAAGGTAGGGATTTACATCGGGTTGCGAAATGGTATAAATACTTATTATGACGTCTATATACGGATTTACATAATAATGTTGTGTAAAATCGTATATAAATGCCCATTTTTAATATGACAGGCAACAGTCAGGTCGTGATATGCGCGGTCTTGACGAGTTGTCATAATTCGACCCAACAACAGCGTAAGCAGGTTAAGGAACTAATACAGCTGTAGAGAAGATGTCGGAGTATGACCACAAGAAGGAGGTATTGGGCAGTCGTAACTCTTACTCCAAGACCGATGAAGATGCAACCTTTATGCGTATGAAGGAG
>CAZGPA010000021.1:0-36055 GCA_964527525.1 uncultured Alistipes sp.
CCTCACACGCTGCCGTTGTGGCTCGTGGTATGGGTAAGTGCTGCGTATCGGGTGCCGGTGAGTTGGAGATCGACTACAAGGCTCGCACGATCAAAGTTGGCGACGTTACGGTAAAAGAGGGCGATTGGATTTCGTTGAACGGTTCGACCGGAGAGGTTTACCTCGGAGAGGTAGCTACCCGTGCAGCCGATTTGAGCGGTGACTTTGCCAAGTTGATGGGGTTGGCCGGCAAATACTCGGTTTTGAAAGTTCGTGCCAATGCCGACACACCGAAAGATGCAGCTCAGGCTTTCGAGTTTGGTGCCGAGGGTATCGGTCTGTGCCGTACCGAGCACATGTTCTTCGAGGGTGACCGCATCAAAGCTATCCGTGAGATGATTCTTGCCGATGACGAGGCAGGTCGCCGTGTAGCTTTGGGCAAGTTGTTGCCGATCCAGCGTGGCGACTTCGAAGGTCTGTTCAAAGCCATGAACGGATACCCCGTAACAGTACGTCTTTTGGATCCCCCCTTGCACGAGTTCGTTCCCCACGATTTGAAAGGTCAGCAGGAGATGGCCGATGAGATGGGTGTATCTGTCGAGAAGATCATCGCCAAAGTAGAGGCTTTGGCCGAGTTCAACCCGATGTTGGGTCATCGCGGTTGCCGTTTGGGTAACACCTATCCCGAAATTACCGAGATGCAGACCCGTGCTATTATCGAGGCTGCCATGAACGTAAAGGCTACGGGTATGGATGTACACGTCGAGATCATGGTGCCGTTGGTAGGTAATCACAAGGAGTTGCGTTACCAAAAGAATATCATCGACAAGACTGCCGAGCAGGTATTCTCGGAGCGTAACGATAAGATCGAGTATATGGTAGGTACTATGATCGAGGTTCCGCGTGCCGCTGTAACAGCCAACCAGATTGCCGAGGTTGCTCAGTTCTTCTCGTTCGGCACCAACGACCTTACTCAGATGACATTGGGCTTCTCGCGTGATGATATTTCAAAGTTCTTGCCCGTCTATTTGGAGAAAGGTATCTTGAAGAACGACCCGTTCCAAATTTTGGATCGCAACGGTGTGGGCCAACTTATCCGCGAGGCCGTTATGAAGGGTCGTGGCACACGTCTCGATTTGAAATGCGGTATCTGCGGCGAGCATGGTGGCGAGCCCTCGTCGGTAGAGTTCTGTCACTATGCAGGGTTGAACTATGTCAGTTGCTCGCCGTTCCGTGTACCCATTGCACGTCTGGCAGCGGCTCACGCAGCACTCAACCAGAAGTAATTCAAGGGAGATAATCTATTCGCCAAACGGAGTGAGACTCTTCGGGCGGCAAGACAAAAAATCCCGAAAGAATATTTCTCAACAGAAGAGATTCGTGGCACGAAAGTCGCGAATCTCTTTTTTTTGTCGGCAAAATAGAACGATCGGTTGAATTTATTTGGGATGAATAAATAATTTTTTCTATCTTTGTCAAGAAAACAGATTTTTTAATTAAAAAACGGAATTTATGAAAAAGGCTATTCTTTCAATGGTTATTGCTCTGTTTGCAATGACGACAGTTTCGGCACAAGAGGTTGGGAATTGGGCAGTTGGTCCTAAAATTGGTCTATATACTAATAACGGAACGATTTTTTCCATCGGTGCTATCGGACGTTATAGCTTTACGGATAATTGGCGCATTGAGCCCGGAATCTCTGTACTATGCAAGAAAGGGTGTTCGATCGATTTGAATGCCGATGTACAGTATCTGTTCCAAGTAGCTGACGCATGGACGGTTTATCCGTTAGCCGGTATCAGTGTTAATGACATTGGAGGTTGGTCGTGCGGTATCAATTTGGGAGGTGCTGCTGATTTCTCGGTAGCAGAAAACTGGGATATTACGGCAGGCATTAAATGGATGATTCAAACTGCAAAGCATCACCCCAATCCGATCATTATCAGTGTTGGAGCTACCTATAAATTCTAATATAGGAATTGATTTATCGAGATATCGGGACGATGGAAACATCGCCCCGATACTCTTTTTGAAGAGAAGTCTCGGCATTTTTACAGACTCTTTTTGAATATCAACGAAAGAAATTCGGTATAACATTTCATTTGTTGAGAGCAAATGGTTATTTTTGCATGGTGATAATGCACAATACAGAACGTTTGCTATAAATCAATCCTGTACCCGACTATGGAGAACGTCATTAAACTTCACGACAAGAAGTTTCGTATCATGATTTCAGCCGAGGAGATCGATGCGGCTGTAACGGCTGTGGCACAGCGGATCAATGCCGACTACAAAGAGAAAGAGACACCGCTGTTTCTGGGCATCTTGAATGGGTCGTTTATGTTTATGAGCGACTTGATCAAGAAGATCGAATTCAATGCCGAATTGTCGTTTGTAAAATTAGCCTCTTACGAAGGCACAGCATCGACCGGAAAGGTGAAAAACCTGATCGGGCTGAATGGCTCGATCGAAGGACGTCATGTGATTATCGTAGAGGACATTGTAGATACGGGAGAGAGCATCGAGCACATGATTGCCGATTTGGAGCAACGCAAGCCCACCTCGATCAGCGTTTGCACACTTTTCTTCAAACCAGGCTCTTATCGTAAGACTCGTCCGATAGAATATCGCGCTATGGAGATCGGCAATGAGTTCATTGTGGGATATGGTTTAGACTACAATCAACTTGGCCGAGGGTTCAAAGATATTTATGTAGTTACCGAATAATGGCATTACAAATTGATCAAGCACTCTTCGACGGGGGGAATCTGTTGCCACTCGTCGAGGATTTTTATACGATACAAGGCGAGGGGTTCCATACCGGAAAACCGGCCTATTTCATTCGGTTGGGCGGATGTGATGTCGGCTGTCGGTGGTGTGATGCCAAATATACATGGAATCCGAAACTTTATCCGCCGATTGCAGTCTCTGCTATTGTCGAACGAGCGGCATCATGTGCAGCACAAGCTATCGTCATCACAGGGGGCGAACCATTGCTCTATCCGTTAGGAATACTGACAGAAATGCTACACAAACGGGGGTTGGCAATCTTTTTGGAGACCTCGGGGACTCATCCGTTCAGTGGAGAGTTTGACTGGGTTTGTTTATCGCCCAAACGGCAACAACCGCCTTTGGAAGAGGCATTTCGCAGAGCACATGAACTGAAAGTGATTATCGAATCCGAGAGCGATTTTGACTGGGCGGAGCAAAATGCCGCACAAGTTGGAGAGCGATGTATGCTCTATCTGCAACCCGAATGGAGCGTTGCAGAGCAGATGATGCCTGAGATTGTCGAATATGTCAAAACTCATCCGCGTTGGAACATCTCAATCCAGACCCACAAATACATGCACATTCCATAATACGGAAGTACTGTAAATAGTTGTCGTTGTGAAAATTCAATTGGGACGAGGATTTTGGATGACCGTTACGGTGGTTGTCATGGCTATCACAGCGTATGTTGTGGTACGCAACCTATTACATGCCATACAGATTCATCGACAAATCAAATCTTTGGAACAAGAGCGGGAACATTATCGGGCAAAGATCGAGCAGGATAGTATATTCCTCGAACAACTTCGCTACAACGACTATTTAGAGGAGTTTGCCCGCGAGAAATACCGCATGCAACGACGCGACGAGCGAGTATATATCATCGAGGAGGATTAATATTTTGGTGCTTATATACGAATATACACAATTTTGTCGTATTCCCTCTTTTCAGCCTCTGCACTCACGGCAAAGCCGGGTCCATAATTTATGACCCACCCCCTAAATCTCCCGCCCTTTCTCCCGTAATTGGGAAAAAAAACAGACGACTTATCAATAAGCCGTCTGCCTGCGTCAACGCGGAAAGTGAGGGATTCGAACCCCCGGAACCTTGCAGTTCAACGGTTTTCAAGACCGCCGCGATCGACCACTCCGCCAACTTTCCAACGACAAAAGTAATACCCTTTTTTTATTCTGCCAAATCTTGTATGGGGTTTTCTTCAAAAAAGCGAGTTCTTGCCCCCAAATAGCCTCTTCGAGCCACCCAAAGCATCCATTTATCCTCTTCCGAGGGTTGATTTCTGCCAAATTCCACCCTCGAATCTACAAACGACTTATCGGCCAATATTCCACCATTTAGTACAATTTAGAGGAAATTTAGTCCAAAAAGTTTGGTCATAATAAAGAATCTGCCTACCTTTGCACCCGATTTTCGCGATCAGCAACATAATGATCGCAAGTATTAACCAAACATTTCGTTATGAAAAAACTTATTCTGTCGATCGTCGCTGCCGCAGTTGCTTTTCCGGTAGTTGCCGGTGGTTTGATGACCAACACCAATCAGAGTGCCGCTTTCTTGCGCAGCATTGCCCGCGGTACAACACTCGACACCGATGCTGTGCTCCATAACCCTGCCGGTACCGTCTTTATGGCCGATGGCTGGCACTTCGGCATCAACGATCAAATGGCTTATCAAACTCGTTCGACGATGTCAACATTTGAAGCATTCAAAATGGGTGCAGCAAACAATGGCGCAGACACCAAAGAGTTCAAAGGAGATGTCTTCTCTCCGCTGATCCCGAGTTTCCACCTTACATGGAAGAAAAACCGTTGGGCCGTAATGGTCGGTATGGGCGTAAACGGTGGTGGAGGCACGATCGAATATGATAATGGTCTGGCTTCGTTTGAGCGTCAATTCTCGGTATTGCCCGCATCAATTAGTCAATTGGGACAGGCTTACGGTTTATCGGCCAAACAATATGCTATGGATATGTATCTCAAAGGATCGTCGCAAACATTGGCATTCAATGTAGGTGCTGCTTTCCGTATTACCGATTGGTTGTCGATTGCTGCTCAACTTCGTTTCAGCACAACTTCCAACTCTTATAAGGGACACATGAAAAATATTCAGGTCAACCCGACTTGCGAAGCTTTCGGAATGACCGGCTCGATGATGCCGGCCAAACAATTCTTCGAAGCAGTCGGACAGAAAGTTCCCGCTCTCGCCGGAGCAGCAGCCCAATATGCCGCTCTTACATCGAATCATATCCTTGATGTTAAGCAAAAAGGCACATCTTGGAGTCCCGTTATCGCATTGTCGTTCCACAAAGGAGCATGGGATGCGTCGGTGAAGTATGAATTCAAGATGGGCACCGAGCTCGAAATCGAGTCGGCCAAAGTATCGGCAGAGGATCCCATCATCAACGGTATCTTCCCCAATGGTGCAAAAATTAAGGCCGAAACTCCTGCCCTGCTCGCCATTGCTGCAAGCCGTCAGTGCGGTCCGGTGAAGGTTACCGCCGAGTGGCACCACTATTTTGATAAAGATGCCAAAAACACATTCTCGCAAGCTATCAAAGGTAACACCAATGAATATTTGGTAGGCGCCGAGTGGCAGATCTGCAAAAAACTGTTGGTCAGCGCCGGTGTACAACGTACGTCATACAATCTCTATGAGCAACATTATTCGGATATGAACTTCTCGACTTCGTCGTGGTCAACCGGTATCGGTGTCGCTTACAGCTTCACGGAGAAGATTCGTCTGAACCTCGGTCTCATGAAGACCTTCTATGAGGATGTTACCAACAAAGGAACTGATTATTCATTAGCCGACAAAGTAACTCCTATCGGCAAATTTACCGATATTTACAGCCGCACCTCGACTTCGTGGGGTATCGGTTTGGACTTCTACTTCGGCAAAAACAAGAAATAGTAATCGCTGATCGGAACAGAACGTTCTTCGATAACTGTTAAAAATAGGGATTTTTTCATATCTTTGCGGTGCGTGCTTTCGGAGTACGCACCGCAAACTTTTCGGCCTTATAGTTCAAGGGATAGAACGAGGGTTTCCTAAACCCTAAATCCGCGTTCGAGTCGCGGTGGGGCTACACAGGCAGCAAGACACAAACTACCCCCAAAAGAGCGATAAACACTTTTTGGGGGTATTACAGTTTATGCGGGAGCACCCGATCAGATCTTATTCATCACATTGCAAGCGCAACTACCGAGCACATCGACACATTTATTGATGTCGTTCGGACGGATGACAATATTCGCCTGATCGTCCTCGGCAAAGGCATACATATACTCGATGAAGATTCCGGCATCGGTCAATCGATCCAAAATAGACGACAGGGCTCCGGCCTCATTGTTACAGTTGATGCAAACCACATCGGTTAGCATAACGGCAAAACTCGCTTCGCGTAAAATCTCGACAGCCTTGTCAACTTCCGATACAATCAGGCGAAGAATTCCGAAATCGGGGGTCTCGGCCATACTGAAAGCATGCATGTTGATTTGGTTTTTGCCCAAAATTTTGGCTACGTCGTTGATACGTCCCGACTTATTTTCGAGAAACACAGATAGTTGCTTGATAGTCATACCCATAATATTTTTATTCCAATACTCGGTTATCGATGACGTGTTTACCCTTACCTTGACTGCGTTCGATGCTGCCCGGCTCCATCAGTTTGACATCGGCACTGATAGACAATACACTTTTAAGTTTATCGGTCAATCGCTTTTTGAGCGCAAGCATACTGCCAATATCATCATTAAAGAAGTCGCGACGCACCTCCACCTGTACTTGCAGGGCATCAAGGTTATTGATACGATCCACAATAAGCATATATTGAGGTTCGAACTCTTTCATTTCGAGAATCACGCTCTCCACCTGTGAGGGGAACACGTTAATTCCGCGAATGATCAACATATCGTCGCTACGACCCATGATACGCCCCATACGCACCGAGGTACGTCCGCAAGAGCATGTACCTTCGATTAAAGAGCAGAGGTCTTTGGTACGATAGCGCAACAACGGCATGCCCTCTTTGGTTAGGGTGGTAAATACCAATTCACCCTGCTGTCCGTATGGCAGTTGTTCCAACGTTTCGGGATTTATGATCTCGGGATAGAAATGGTCTTCGCAGACGTGAGAACCACCATTTTGCGCTTCGCACTCGTAAGAGACTCCCGGGCCCATAATTTCGCTCAATCCATAGAGGTTATATCCTTTAAGCCCAAGTCGCTCTTCGATTTCACGACGCATGTTCTCGGTCCACGGCTCAGCACCAAAAGCTCCGATACGCAGGCCGATATCCTCTTTGGAGAGCCCCATCTTTTCGAGTGTTTCGGCCAAATAGAGTGCATAAGAGGGAGTGCAGGCAATACCGCTGATTTTCAGATCGCGGATCAAACGAATGTGTTTTTCGGTGTTACCTGTTGAGGTAGGGATGACGGTAGCACCCAAATTCTCGACTCCGTAGTGTGCCCCCAATCCTCCGGTAAAGAGGCCATAACCATAGCTTACCGAGAAGGTATCATCGCGCGTAACTCCGTAGGCCGTTAGGCAACGTGCCATGACCTCCGACCAAACAGCCAAATCTTTACGGGTATAGCCCACGATCGTAGGATTTCCCGTAGTTCCCGACGAGGCATGCACACGCACAATCTCCGAGAGAGGAGCAGCCTGCAAACCATAGGGGTAGTTATCGCGCAGATCCTGTTTGGTTGTGAAAGGGAGCTTGACAATATCGTCGATGCTCTTGATATCATCGGGCGACAGGTCCATTGCTTGCATTTTGTTACGATAGAAAGGGGTGTTGTGATAGACATAAGTCACCAACTTCTGCAAACGCTTGCTTTGCAAGGCGTGCATTTCATCGCGACTCATACACTCTTTGGCTGGATTCCAAATCATACTATTTATTGTTTAATTAGATTACTGTTTTAGGTGCTTATTATACAAATTTAGCGAAATTTGTTGGCTCCTCGCTTTTAACCGCCTTACACTCATGAAGGAACCGTGTTTATAGTCTATGATCCACCCCCTAAATCCCCCACCTCAGGCAGGGGACTTACGTCCACCTGCGATGGAAATCGGGAATTCCACACGTTGTGCGAAATAGTATATAATTGTCCTATTTATTATGCCTGTTTGTGATCTTGGTTAAAGGCTTGCATACGCTGCTCCATGATTTCGTATAATTCATCGCGCATACGCGAGGTGCAGGCTCTTACTCCTTGTTGCTGACTACCCGTCGTGGACAACGAAATGCTGCTTACGCCGTAATACAGCAGTTCGCGCAGAAGCTCCCCTCCCGTCATATCGCCATATCCGATTGTGAAGAAGAAGCCATCACCTACGGGTTGCGTTACATCGTGGTCGTACACGATATGGAATCCGTTCTCCGTAAAGATACGTTTCATACGTTCGGCTCGACGAGCATACTCCCGCGTATCTTCCACAAAATTGATCTTGCCATCGGTGGCAAGTCGCAACATCTCGGCATAAGCATATTGTGTCGAGGCGGTACAACCGGAGGTAATCATATAGAGTATCGAAGCAATAAGCGTCTGTCCAAAGACACCGGCATCGTTATAACGCTTGGCAAGTGCCGGATAGTGTCGATCGAAGAGTTTGTCGCTGATACCGATCAGTGCCATGCGTTGTCCGGCATAGCTGAATATTTTAGATGACGACAGCATCAAGATATAGTTGTCGGTATAATGCGCCACGGTTGGTGCATAGGGAGGCTCGAAAGGATGTCCCAAGTCGCGGCGAAAATCCATACAGAAATAGGCCAAATCCTCCATCACGATCACATCGTATCGGGTAGCCAGCTCTCCTATAATCCTCAACTCGCTATCTTCCAAGCAAATCCACGCAGGATTATTCGGATTGGAATAGATGATAGCTGCAATATCTCCCGAAGCGAGCATCGTTTCAAGTTTGGCGCGCAAAGCTTCGCCTCGGTAGTTGTAGATATCGAACTCCACCCACTCCGCACCGATGACGCGCAATTGTGATTTTTGGATTGGAAACCCGGGATCGATGAAGAGTATTTTGTTTTTGTCGGGGGTACGCTGCGTACATGCAATGAACGCCCCGTAAGAACCGGCCACACTACCTACGGTAGGGACACATGCACGAGGCGAGATATCGACATCGAGAAATGCTTTGATAAAACGCGACGCCTCGGTTTTGAGTTCGGCGACACCGGCCGCTGCGGGATATTGTGAGCCGACACCTCGATCAAGAGCCGCTTTCTCCGCCTCCACGCCATACCGATTAACAGGCAACCCGGGGGAGCCTTGATCCATTCGGATAAATGGAATTCCGGTTTTCTGTTCGAGATATTGTGCCACCAACAACACCTCACCAATAGTTGCTCGTGACAAATCGGCAATGTGTAGCTCTTGGGTAGCCTGCTTGACCAACTCTTCGCTGAAAATCTTCATAACTCTACTCTGCCACTTTAATTCCCAACTCAAATGCTTGCAGATTAGCATCTACCACCGCTTGGCCTTTCGAGGCAAACAGGCGGAGAATACTTTGGCGCAACTGATCGGCTGACAACACCTTCAAATGTTTGGCCGCCATACCGAGCAGTAGTACATTCGCACTCTTTGCAAAATTTCCCTCCTTGGCCATCTCCTCGATGGGCTGCGCCATAACATTCGGCAGACTCCTCAACTCCTGCATCAAAACCTCCTCATCAGGGTAATTGGGAATGTTTTTGAAAGGAGTGGACGAGGTGATGATCTGCCCATTACAATTCAGATAATCTACATACCGCAGAGCCTCCATCGGCTCCATCGAGATAATCATGTCGGCCTCTCCCCGACGAATCAGATCGGAGTATATAGGTTCGGTCGATAATCGCAGGTTGGATTGTACGTCACCTCCACGTTGACTCATACCGTGTACCTCGGCCTGTTTAAGATACAAACCGGCAGTAGCAGCGGCATCTCCGATAATTGTCGCAATGGTGAGAATTCCTTGTCCTCCGACACCCACCAATATTATATCGTTTTTCATGCTTGATTGGCTTTTTTTTGGCGAAGTTTACGGTTGAGGGTTTGGATACACTCACGGCGCGGTATGATCACCGACACCCCTTTATACTCAATCTCTTCGCGAATTATTCGGGTGATCTCCTCCATATTTTTGGCAATCGGGGTCACCACTTTGACATGTTCGGGGTCAACGCCCAATCCCAAACAGACGGATTCGAATTTGTTGGTACCGGCCGAGTCCTGTCCTCCGGTCATGGCAGTCGTCAGGTTATCCGAGATAATGACCGTGATGGGCGAATTGTCATTCACGGCATCGAGAAGGCCAGTCATCCCCGAGTGAGTAAAAGTCGAATCACCGATAACAGCAATCGCCGGATGAATACCGGCATCGGCAGCTCCTTTGGCCATGGAGATCGACGCACCCATATCCACACAACTGTCTATGGCACGGAAAGGGGGGAGTGCTCCCAACGTGTAGCACCCGATATCACCGAAAATTCGAACATCGGGATATTCGGCAGCAACCTGATTCAGTGCATTATACACATCGCGGTGTCCACAACCCTGACACAAGGCAGGCGGGCGTGCCACCACATTTTGCGCCGCGACATACGGCGTTGGCAGTTCAATCCCCAAAGCTTTACCCACATTATCCGGAGTTAACTCTCCCATGCGAGGCAAAGCCCCTGTAAGTCGTCCTTGCAAAGGATAGTCCCCGCCAACGATTCCCGCAATCGACTCCTCGACAATCGGTTGCCCATCTTCGGCAATGAGCAGTGACTCGCATCGGGCGGCCAACGCTTTGATCTGCTCGATGGGCAAAGGATATTGTGAAATCTTCAACACGGCAACTTCATCGTTGTCGGCAAGATTTTCCAGGACATAGTTATAAGCAATTCCACAGGCGACAACACCGAGTTTGGCTTTGCCGCTGTTGCCGGCCGTTTTGTTATACGGTGAATTTTCTGCCGAGGATACAAACTCCGACTGCTTGGCAACCAACGAAGCGTATTGCTTACGAGCATTTCCGGGCAGTAAAACCCAATGCGAACGGTCGGTTTCGGGATTCAGCCCCCTCTGCGAAATCGGACTCTTGGGAACAATCCCCGCGCGAGAGTGGGCAAGGCGGGTAACAACACGCATCAATACCGGCACACGCATCTGTTCCGAAAAATCAAACGCATAGGCCATCATATCGTAAGCTTCTTGTTGCGACGAAGGCTCTAAAATAGGAATCATGGCAAATTTGCCATAGAAACGAGAATCCTGCTCATTCTGCGAAGAGTGCATCGAAGGGTCATCGGCAGCCAACACCACCAATCCTCCGTTTACGCCCGTAATCGCGGCATTAACAAAGGCATCGGCTGCGACATTCAAGCCGACGTGTTTCATGCACACAAGAGCTCGCTTTCCGGCATACGACATACCGAGAGCAGCCTCCATGGCAGTCTTTTCATTACTACACCAACGGCTGCGCACCTCGCGGGCATATGTTTGAATAAACTCTGTGATTTCGGTAGAGGGAGTCCCGGGATAAGCATAAACTCCGCTTATTCCAGCATCTATCGCTCCTAACGCAATCGCCTCATCTCCCAAAAGTAATTTTCTTTCCATTATCATTTATCAAGTTCGGATCATCAATTTCGTTTATATTATATCGGCATCGTTCAATACGGGGAATTTCTGACGAAATGCATCGAGTTCCTCCATACTGACCTCGGCAGTGGCCTCACATTCGGTGTTATCGGCACATGATGCCATCATTTTGCCATACGGGTCAACTACGACACTTCCTCCACAATAATTGCACGAGGGATCATTTCCCACCCGATTAACACCGGCCACATAACATTGATTTTCGATGGCTCGTGCCACCAGCAGAGCACTCCATGCAGCCACTCGCGGAGTCGGCCAACTTGCCACGTACAAGATCATGTCGTAGTCGCCACGATTACGCGACCATATCGGGAATCGCAGGTCATAGCATACCTCCAATAAAATTCTCACCCCGCGCCACTCGACCACAACACGTTCCGAACCCGCCGTAAAGCGCAGATGCTCTCCTCCATAGGTAAACAAATGCTTTTTGTCGTACCAAGCGACCTCGCCCGATGGCTTGACAAAATAAAAACGGTTGAAATAGTGTTTCCCATCGGTAACAGCCACACTGCCGGCAATCGCGGCATCGATCTGGGAGGACTTACGGATCATCCATTGCAACGTATCACCATCGATACTTTCGGCGATCCCCTCCGGTGAGGTACAAAAACCCGTCGAAAACATTTCGGGCAAAACATAAAGATCGGCGCCCAAATTTCGATCAATAGCTTCGGCTATTCGTTCGACATTTGTTTTAGGGGCTGCCCATTTGATATCGCGTTGTAGAATCGTTACAATCATTGGCAATGAGTTTCAATTTACAAATATAATGATTATAGATTATAATCATACAACCGCAACAGATTATTTTACCCCAAACATCATCTATCGAATATCAAGTCGTTATTGTTTCTGCGCCATAAAAACACATCGCGATTATGATGATTTTCACATCATCCCATTTAGGCATTTTTTTTGTTCCATATTTTCAAAAAGTCGAGTCATGAACCAACTAAAACCGCATCTTGCATTATTGATATGTAACATCATCTGGGCATTGGATTTCCCGTTCTACAACATGATTTTAGGTCGCTATATTACCCCAATAGCGATGGTTTCGGCCTCTCTGATCGTCACGGCTCTCTTTTCATTGATCCCGCTACTATGGCAATCTCCCGAACGGGTTACAAACAGCGATAAACGCAAGTTGATCGGAGCAGCCTTACTAATCGGCGTATTACGCAAAGTATTCATCATGTACGGCTTATCGAAAACCTCACCGATCGATGGCTCGATCATCGACACCATTGTTCCGTTATTGGTATTGATCCTCTCCGTCGCATTAGGAATAGATCGATTCACCAAACTCAAAGTCACAGGTCTAATATTGGGAATGACAGGAGCCATAGCCGTTGTTTTTACCGGCATGTCGGCATCACATGCAGCATCGCATCTTTGGGGGAACCTGCTGGTGCTACTCTGTGCCTGCGTCACCTCATTCTACATGGTATGGTTCAAAACTTTGGTAGCCAAATACCGCATTGTCACCGTACTACGTTGGATCTACTGCTCGGCGGCTCTCATGATGCTACCATTCGGCATCGAGGATTTGATACAAACCGACTACCCAACAATTATCCGCCACGCACTATGGCCCACCCTATTTGTTCTCACCATCCCGACCTACATTCCCAACCTGATGCTCAACTATGCACTTAAATCGGTCGCACCCACCGTTTCGAGCATTTACACCTACCTGCAACCCATATTGGCAATAGCCATATCGGTAGCGCTGGGACTGGATCGACTACATATCGACACCATCCTCTTTGCTGTTGTAATCTTCGTAGGAGTTGGCTTGGTATTACGGTCTTACACACTACCACCGCCCCATCCCACTCCTCCGGCAGCTCATCCGCATTAATCTATTGAGCATCACACTCCTCGCAAACAAAAAAAAGGAGAGTTCCAAGCATTTGGAAACTCTCCTTTTAATATTGATAAATCTAAGACTACTCCTCAGCAGCAGTAACCGTAAATTTAATCGTAGCCTTAACTTCGCGGTGCAACTTGGCAACAGCCTCGTACTCACCAACGGTCTTAACAGCCTCAACAGTGATATTCTTACGATCTACGGTGATACCTTTGGCAGCCAAAGCCTCGGCCAAGTCCGTAGCTGTAATCGTACCAAAAAGTTTTCCCTCCTCTGCTTTGGCGGCAAGTGTCAACGGCAAGTTAGCGATTGTCTCGGCCAAAGCCTGAGCATCTGCCAAGATCTTGGCATCTTTGTGTGCACGCTGTTTCAAATTCTCGGCCAACACTTTTTTGGCAGCAGCCGTAGCTGCTTTGGCATAGCCCTGAGGAATAAGGTAGTTGTTTGCATACCCGGGTTTTACGTTCACGATGTCGTTCGCGTAACCCAAATTCTCCATATCTTTGATCAGAATAACTTCCATAATCGTCTCCTCCTTTAATTATTTCATGCAATCGGTTACGAAGGGCAGGATGGCGAGGTGGCGAGCACGCTTAACAGCCTGAGCCACTTTCTTCTGGAATTTCTGCGAAGTACCCGTCAAACGGCGAGGCAAAATTTTACCCTGCTCGTTGAGGAACTTTTTGAGGAACTCACCGTCCTTATAGTCCACATACTTGATGCCGAGTTTCTTGAAACGGCAATACTTTTTCTTTTTGACGTCTACCGATACGGGGTTGAGGTAGCGGATTTCCGACTGAGCTTTGTTCTCTTGTGCCATGGCTTACTCCTCCTGTTTGTTAGAAAGTTTTGCACGACGTTTTTCCGAGTACTCTACGGCAAACTTGTCCTGCTTGAAAGTTAAGAAACGGATGATACGCTCGTCACGACGATACTGCGTTTCAAGCGTATTGATCAACGAGCCTTCGCCCGTGAACTCTACCAGGAAGTAGAAACCGGTGGTCTTCTTCTGAATAGGATAAGCGAGCTTTTTGAGGCCCCACGACTCCTTGTTCACGATCTGACCGCCGTTCTCGGTGATAACGCCCTGGAATTTGTCAGCAACCTCCTGTACCTGAGCATCGGACAGAACCGGAGTGACAATGAAAACGGTTTCGTAATTGTTCATAATGGTTTAATTTGTTTGTTTATCCCTTTCGGGACGGCAAAGATAGAAAGAATTTATTCAAAAAGCAAAAATCCCAACCTATTTATTTACAACATTGGTTTATACGCTTCAAGAAAATAAAAAGAAACGACAGCCCGAGGGACTTTAAGTAAAGTAGTGACGCAACTTCACGCAGACTGAGAAGAGGGCTGTCGTTATGATCAAGAATCGAAAAGGAATCGTTATATTCCACTACAAAATTAACAAAATTTATCAAATTTTATCCATTTATTGCAAAAAAAAGTCCAAAACCATCAAAGAATAGCTCCTTTTCGGAGAGGTTCACCTCTTTTTATCGGCTTTTGGCATCTCTTTTCCGAAAAAAAGTCCCGTCTCCAACGACTTCTCTCGCTTGGGTAATACCCCAGAATTTGCCAATTTTTATTACATTTGCAATTGTTATGGCCGAACTTGAAAAACACACATTAAAAGAGCAGGTTGCCCTGTTGCCGCTCAGCCCGGGGGTCTATCAGTTTATAGACCGCACGGGAACGGTCATCTATGTCGGCAAAGCCAAAAGTCTGCGCAAGCGGGTTTCTTCCTATTTTGTGCAGAGCAAAGAGCATAGCGCCAAAGTCCGTGTGCTGGTGCGACAGATTGTAGCGATTCGCCACATTGTCGTCGATAGCGAAACCGATGCTCTGCTACTCGAAAACTCGCTCATCAAAACCCTTCGGCCGCGCTACAACATCCTGCTGAAAGACGATAAAACCTATCCGTGGATCGTCGTCCGCAATGAATCCTTCCCTCGGGTACAATCTACGCGCCAACTCATCCGCGACGGCTCACAATACTTCGGACCTTATGGCTCGGTGATGATGCAGCGCAGCGTTTTGGAATTTGTACGCGAAGTGATACCGCTACGCACCTGTAAACTCAACCTCTCGCCCGAACAGATCGCCAAAGGCAAATATACAGTCTGCCTGCAATACCATTTGGGCAACTGTTTAGGACCTTGCATCGGTCGGCAGAGCGAAGCCGAATACGCCTCCCAAGTCGATCTGGTCGTTTCGGTATTGCACGGTGACCTCCGTCCTGTACGGCAATACCTCGAAAACAGCATGGCACAAGCCGCGGCAGAGTTACGTTTCGAGGCGGCACAACGCTACAAGCAACGGCTCGATGCTCTCGACAACTATGCCGGCCGATCGGTGATTGTCAGTGCGAAAATCGTCGATGTGGATATCTTCTCATTGCTTCCCGACGACGATGTCGCTTGGTGTAACTTTGTCCGCATCCGCCACGGCTCGATTGTCGGCATACAGACCGTAAAATTGCAAACCGGCATCGAAACCGATCCGCGCGACATGCTGACATTGGCCATTCAACACTTGACGGAACATGCCGCCGATGGCAAGCTGGCTCGCGAAGTGATCGTACCGTTCCTGCCCTCGACAACACTGCTATTCGACGGCGTAACATTCACCATTCCCAAACGCGGCGAGAAACTCGATTTGCTCGAATTTTCGCAAAAGAGCGCCCGTATATACCGTGCCGAGCAGTTGAAAAACCTCGAAATCAAAAATCCGGAACGCCACACCGAACGCCTGATGGCTGCCATGCAGAAAGAGTTGCATCTCGATCGAGAGCCGCGTCATATCGAGTGTTTCGACAACTCCAACCTGCAAGGTACGCATCCGGTGGCTTCGTGTGTTGTCTTCCGCGACGGCAAACCTTCGCGCAAGGAGTATCGGCATTTCAACGTCAAGACGGTCGAAGGGCCCGACGATTTTGCCTCGATGCGCGAGATCGTCTATCGCCGTTACAGCCGCCTTGTGGCCGAAGGGGCAGAGCTACCCGACCTGATCATTGTGGATGGCGGCAAAGGCCAACTATCGAGTGCTTATGGAGTTCTGCGCGAATTGGGACTCGAAAACCGAATTCCGATCGTCGGTTTGGCCAAGCGCATCGAGGAGATCTTCTTTCCCGATGATCCCATGCCCTACTACCTCAGTCGTACGGGAGAGCCGTTGAAAGTCGTTTGTCATATTCGCGACGAAGCACACCGTTTCGGCATCACATTCCACCGCCAAAAACGCAGCAAAGCCTTTATCGATAGCGAGTTGGAGCAGATCGAAGGTGTTGGAGAGAAGACCATCCGCACACTGTTGCAACATTTCCGCACCGTGGCAAAGGTGCGGACAGCCCCCATCGAGGAGTTGACCGGCTTGATCGGCGCAGCCAAAGCCCGTAAAATAAAAGCCTTTTTCAACGAAACCACCCAATAACCCGCCCTATGCCGCAACGACTTTTGTACCTGATAACATGGATATTGGTGCTCTTCACGCCCCATCTCAGCACAGCAAGAACTTCCGAGACTCTCACCGCTCCCGCAAACTCTCCGGTGTGGTATCGGGAGCAGGTACACGAATTGGCCGCCAAACACAAGATCCCACTGATTCAGGTGGCATACAAAACTCCCGATCGCTATATTCGGTTCGAGTCGGCACAATTCGACTTTGTCTCCGCGACAAAAGATTGTTCGACGATCTTTTTGAGTTGCTCGATCAGCAAGGTCATTTTCAGTTATATGATCCTTCGGCTTTACGACCTCGGCATCATCGACCTCGACAAACCGCTATGGGAGTATTCGGGCAGCGTCGAGGAGCGATTTCGGGATGCCTACGACGACCCCGAACGGAGCGAACAGAATGTTCGGTGGGCTAAGATGATCACCGCCCGCATGATTCTGACCCACACCACCGGATTGCCCCGATGGGCTTCGAAGTGGGGCGAGAGAAGCCCCTCGGAGAGTGCCAAGCTCCGATTTGCATGGCAACCCGACACGGGATTCCGCTACTCGAACGAGGCGATGTGGTATTTACAACGGGTGGTGGAGCAGATCACCGGATCATCGCTCGAACAATTGGCACGCAAATATGTTCTCGACCCGTTGGGCATGGCCGACACGAGTTTCGAGTGGCAAGAGGCCTATCAGCAAACCGCCGCATCGAGCTATAATGCCCAACTGACCTGCAACGGTCCATCGTTGCAGATCACAAGTTGCAGCGCCTACTCCATGCGCACCAACGTCAACGATCTGGGGCGTTTCATCGAAGCGCTCATGGAGGGCAAACTCCTAAAACCCGAAACCCATCGGATGATGCTCGCACCGTGCCGCCATACGGGTAGAACTTGTCAATACTACGGATTGGGGATCCAAGTCATCCCCAATATCGGACTCGATTGCGGGCCGGTATGGGTTCACAGCGGCTCGGCAAGAGGTTTTCGGTGCCGTTTTTGGGTACTGCCCAAGCAGAAAACTTGGTTTATCTACTTCACCAACAGCGCAAACGGGCGCAAAATTCACCCCGAATTGGTGCGATTGTTCCTGCCTGAATACAACGGGACAGAATTTTAACGCATTTTTTTGCGTTTTTTTTTGCGTTTAACTATTTTTTTCATACCTTTGCTGTCCCGATTCGAAAGGTAATGCCCGGATGGCGGAATCGGTAGACGCGTTGGTCTCAAACACCAATGTCAGCAATGACGTGCCGGTTCGACCCCGGCTCCGGGTACTGAAAGAGAAGTTCACTGCGAACTTCTCTTTTTTTGTGTCTGCCTTTCACCTTGCCCACACACAAGACCACAAACCCCACTACTCCCAACCCTCCTGCAAAAAACCGCCTGCGCCACAAAAAAAGCAGGAATGATGCAACTCGTCTGCGCCGCAAAAAGGGGCAATGATACAAAAAAAGAGGAGAGCCCGAAAGCTCTCCTCAAATATCAAGATGTCAAATTGGATTACTCCAAAGTGAAGGTATCGGGAACTAATCCATCCCATTGTCCCAGAGAAACAAAAGGATAGTAGCTAAACGTAAACTTATTATCTGCATAGCCCACATTCTTAACCACAAGATACATCATGCCATAGGAAGGATGGAACCAACCGGTTTCTACGCAGGGATATGCTCCGGCAAACGGATCGATCGGAGCAAGTATGGTTGCCGTATCACCACCGTCCCAAGTGAAGGTCATGGCGTAACCGGCCTCCGAATAACGTGTTCCGGCATTGTGATAGAAGTCGGGCAAACGATAACGTGTTTGATCCTCCTCGGCACGCTCGATAACCTGCGTCCATGATATAGCAGCTCCAAACAAGTCAGACAGCAAATAGGAGAAATAAGTTCCTTGACCCCATTTAGTCCAAGTGTAGTCGCGTACAACCGTCAATTTGCACTCGGTGGCATAGGGCAACTTGGTCGGCTCGGGGAACGAAACCGTTACCACGTTCTCCTCGCCCACCGTAAATTGCGAGCGATCGAACGAAACTTTTACGGTCGAGGTGAGCGATCCGTCAACGAAATCAACCGTGGCGGGAGCCGAGAATGCAAACTCTTGGTCGGGATTAGCCGCCGTGAGGATCAGGGGCACCGAAACATCGCCTTTGGCATTGGCACGCTGAACGGGAATCGTATAGGCATCTTCGAGATCTGCACTAACGGCATAGCTGTAAGCCGATTTTGCGAAGAACGCCTCATCATTCCGTGCGGGATAGGTATTCATCTCCGTATCCTCCGAGCAAGCAGCTGCGAGGAACAATACGGAAAGCAGAAATAATGCTTTTATATTTTTCATGGTGTTTTCAGTTTTGTTCTTAAACATTGGCAACTACTAATTCTGGTCTTTCGACAGATCGAGTGCGGGGTTGGAATCGAACTCTTTCTGCGGAATCGCGTAGATGAAGTTGGGATCGTTGGGAGCCATCGTATCGGGCGACGGCTGCGATGCAGAACGGGTATAACCCAAGTTCAAACGACGCAGGTCGGCGGTACGGCCTACACCCTCGCACCAAAGCTCGATACGACGCTGCAAGAGAATCTCGTCGATAAGCGTTTGAGGCTGGGCATAGGTGTCGAAACCAACAGTTGCCGAATCCTCCAACGCGCTGATATCACGCGGCTCGCTGTAACGCTCGGCGTAGAGCTCTTCGAGCAATGCACGGGCACCGGCATAGTCGTTGGCGCGGCACTTGCACTCGGCCAAAGTAAGCAACATCTCCTCGGCACGCATATGAATCTCATCGGCTACACGTGTTGTAGAGTTTGCATAGGTAAACTTAGTCTGCCAATAGATATTAGCATTTTTGAAACCGGATTCATCGGGTACCGACGCATTGTCTTTCGGGAGCGAAGCCCAAGCACGACGCAAGTCGCTGTCGGTCATACCCTGCTCATAGATCCACTCATCCCAGCACTGGGGGGCACGGTCACCATAGAAACCATCAACAGCCATGTGACCCACAAAAGCATAAGCAGAAACCTGATCGACTGTTTGCTCCAAAGCCCACATTGCATCGGGGACACTGCGGTTGTTGAAACCTGTAAGTTCGGTGATGGTAGCCACACGTTTCAAACCGCCCTTTTTCAAAGCCTCCTCGGCACAGAAACCGGCCTGCTCGTAGTTCTGCTGAGCCAACGATGCACGAGCCCACAAACCGTAAGCGACATAGAGGTCGATATGCGAGCAGTGACTTTGCGGCTGATTTCCCTCTTTGAAATAGTTGATAGCGGTTTCGAAGTCACCGTTGATCTGCGTAAAGAGGCCTTCGATCGTACCACGGCCTACACCCTCGGTCTCTTTGGTCGTACCTTTGGTATAGATGGGCACACCCGGTTTGTCTTTGTTCACCGAGTAGTTACCCTGGCAATAGCCCTCATAGAGGCAGTAGTAGGAGTACGCACGGATGGCATAAGCCTGTGCAAGTACATTTTGACCTACGGCGTCGGCTTTGAGGCTCTCCTCGTTATCGATCACATAGTTGGCCTGCGAAATAAAGGTATAGAACATTTTCCAAGTAAAGGCTTGACGGCTGGCTGTGGATGTCCAGTCAGAACCGATTCCGAAACTATAATCAAACCAATACCAACCTTGACCAGAATTTGCCATATAGTGGTCTTCACCCATCAAAGAGCGACAAAGGGTAAAGCTGGCCAAACCGCTATGCTCTGAATCCCAAGTTGTATTCCAATACGTACTCGAATACATCAAGCGATAGATACCATCGATGGCCGATTGCGCCTTATTGGAGTCACCAAAGATCTCACCGCCGCCCAACTGACCGGCAGGAGCTGTCTCCAAAGCCTCTTTCGCACACGATACGGAAAGCAGGGCCACACAGCTCGTTGCAAGAATAATATTAAATATCTTTTTCATAATTTTCCGAATAAAATGCGATTAGAATTTAAGATCGAGGTTAAACGACACAGTTCTCGTCGGAGTATAGGCATACGATGTACCACCGCTGAGCGAGTACTGCGGGTCCATACCCTTCAAGTGGGTAAAGATGCAGAGGTTGTCCACCGAAGCAGAGATACGAGCCGCTTTGAAACCGATCTTCGAAGTCCACTTTTGCGGAAGGGTATAACCCAACGTAATGTTCTTGATGGCAAAATAGGAAGCATCCACCAATTTGTCGTCAGTCACAATAGGTGTCTCACCGATTTCATATCTCGGAACGTCGGTAATATCACCCGGCTTGCGCCATGCACGCAAAATATCCTTATGCTTGGCCTGTGCCACATAGTAGCAATTCATGAAACCATAATATACACCATCGTAGTTCTTGCCACCGATCGAGTAGTTGGTCGAGATCGAGAAATCGAGATTCTTCCAACGCAGCTGGGTCGAGATCGAACCATAGAGATCGGGGAGACGGCTGCCGGCAATTACACGGTTAGCCTGAGCCGTGGTCGCGCTCTTGGTGATGTAGTCGTTACCATCTTTATCGACAGCCCAATACATCTTTTCACCGGTCATCGGATCAACACCGGCCGAGCGAGCCACATACCACGAGTAGAGCGTTTCGCCCTCGCGGATAATCTGCGAGCCACCGGTAATATCTTTGCCGCTCTCGGTCAGTTTGATTACCTTATTATCAACCGTCGAGCCCATCCATGTTACATTCCACTGGAAATCTTTCTTGTCGAAGATACGACCCGTCACGGCAAACTCGATACCCTGGTTAACCATCTCACCTGCATTGCGATAGTATCCCGAGAAACCCGACGAATAGGGCAACGGATAGCTCAACAACATATCGGTCGTTGTGCGGTGGTAGTACTCAAAGCTCAAATCGATGCGATTGAGGAAACGAGCTTCGAGACCCACATTGGCATTGTGGTTCGACTCCCAAGTAAGGTCTTTGTTGGCCACCTTATTAATCACAGCACCCGGGAGGGTTGCATTCGGATAAGAGGTGTCATACAGAGCCTGATAAGCGTAGTAAGAACCTACGTTGTTGTTACCCTGCACACCATACGAAGCCTTCAAGGTCAGGTTGTTGATCCACTTGATATCTTTCATGAAGTTCTCCTGCGACATACGCCACGAAGCACCTACCGACCAGAAGTGTCCCCAACGGGTATCGGCAGCAAAACGCGACGAACCGTCGGTACGCCAGCTACCCGAGAGATAGTATTTGTCGGCATAGTTGTAGCTAACGCGCGAGAGTACCGACTCGATACGATCCGAATCAGCCGAACTACCTGTACCAACAACCACAGCAGCTGCATCCAACTCATAGATACCGGCACCCGGCAGACCGCTCTTGTAACCCCAAAGACCCGACGAAGAGTAGGCATACCACTCATGACCTACCAATACATCGATATTGTGTTCGCCGAAGCTGCGGTTATAAGAGAGCAACTGGTTGAAAGTATAACCCAACGAGTTAGCATTTTCTTTAACGATAGAACCTCCGATATCAGCAGCATTACCATTGAACGGATTATAATAGGTCATCACATTCGAGTTGTAGTAGTCGGTACCGAAGTTTACTTGGAATTTCAAGCCCTCGGTCCAGTGACCGGCTACACCCATAAAGTCCATATGGGCTCGTGCCGAAAGTGAGTTGGCAATGGTTTCGTATTTGTCATCATACAACGTAGCAATAACGTTCCAGTTACCTTGCTGACCCGAAGGACGCGAAGCACCGTAGTCGAACATCGGCTTGCCGTTCTCGTCGTACAAAATGTGACCCACTTTGCAGGTATTTACATCGCGCTGATAGATCGGATAGATCGGAGCCATCAACTGTGCCGTATAGAAAGAGTTGCTCGATGCGCCCGAATCTGTATTCGAAGCATTCGAAGTATTGCGGGCAAAGTTAACACCCATACCGGCAGCAAACCACGGTTTGGCCTGTGTTTCGATGCTCATACGACCCGAATAACGCTCGAAATTGGTGGTTTTCAGCACACCATCCTCGTTCAGATAACCCAACGAGAACATATACTGCGTTTTGTCGTTACCGCCCGAAACGCTGGCACCATACTCCTGACGGAAAGCGGCATTGTCGGTAACGGCGTCGAGCCAATCCTCGTTCCAACGCAACTTGGCATCGGAGCGAACTTTACCATCGGCCGTAAAGAGCTGGGCAACCGGAGTGGTATAGGGGTTATACATCTCGTTGTTACCGAAGATACGCTGTGCGCCATTAACCATTTGGTTAACGGCATCGTTGCCATAAGCGTTGTAGAAAGCCGAGTACATGATCTCCAAGAAATCTTTGGGACCCACGGTTTCGTAACGCGGAATGGCACGCGACGAGATACCCATATTGATCTTCAACTCAACGGAGGTTTCGTTGCGGTTACCCTTTTTGGTGGTAATCAACACAACACCGTTGGCACCACGCGCACCGTAGAGTACCGAAGCCGAGGCATCTTTCAAGATGCTGATGCTGGCGATGTCGTCGGGATTGATGGCCGAAATAGCACCGTCGTAAGGCACACCGTCAACCACATAGAGCGGAGTGGCCGAAGCGTTGATCGAACCGAAACCACGGATGGTGATCGTCGAACCCGAACCGGGCTGACCGCTACCCGAAGTAACCTGCACACCGGGAGCCAAACCGTCGAGTGCTTTGGTAACGTTGGCCACCTTACGGGTTTTCAGCTCGTCGTTTTTAACGACAGCCACCGAGCCGGTAAACGACTCTTTCTTTGCCGTACCGTAGGCAACGACGATAACCTCATCGACAGCCTGCGAGCCCTCGGCCAAAGTAACATTGACCAGCGTTTTGCCGGCAATGTTCACCTTCTGCGACTGATAGCCGATGAACGACACTGCCAACACACCATTGGAGGGAGCCGAAACCGAGAATTTACCAGCCGCATTGGTGGTAGTTCCCGTCGTAGTACCCTCTACAAGCACCGTAGCACCTGCAATAGGTTTGCCTGCCGAGTCCGTGACCGTACCGGAGACTTGTCGGCTCTGGGCAAAAGCCAAAACACCAACACTCAAAACGGCCATGAAAAGTAGTACAAATTTTCTCATAAACCTAAATTTGAATTAATAAAAAACCGGCATCTCTCCATAAGAGATGCACCAAACTTTGTCGCAAATATACGCACTAAATATCAATTTGCAAGTATTTTTGACAAATTTTACATTCTTTACCTATATAATATTACGGTTTTTGGCCGTTCCGATGCGGTTTTTGGCGTTTATCCTTTGCTATTTTTCGGAGAATTGATTGTTGTTTTTCGAGGATTCGAGGGAATTTTTGAGCTTTTGAGGAAAAATCGAAAGTGGGCAGGAAATTTCGTCAAAAAATCAGAGCCGCCAACAGAATTCTCACTGTCGGCGGCTCTGAGGTGCGGTCGGATTGATTTTCCGGCGTTTAGTAGCGATAATGGTCGGCTTTATAAGGGCCTTCGACCTTCACACCGATATAGTCGGCCTGTTTCTGCGTAAGGCGCGTAAGTTCGACGCCCAAACTTGCAAGGTGTAAGCGGGCAACCTCTTCGTCGAGGTGCTTGGGCAGACGATAGACACCGACCTCCAACGGCTCTTGCCAGAGTTCGAGCTGCGCAAGGCACTGATTGGTAAACGAGTTCGACATCACAAACGAAGGGTGTCCCGTGGCACAACCGAGGTTGACCAAACGGCCTTCGGCCAAGAGGAAAATCGAGTGGCCATCGGCAAAGGTGTATTTATCGACCTGCGGTTTGATGACGGTCTTCACAGCCCCCGAGTGCTCCAAACGTGCCACCTGAATTTCGTTGTCGAAGTGGCCGATGTTGCAGACGATAGCCTGATCGCGCATTTGCTGCATGTGCTCCAAGGTGATGATATCACGGTTGCCGGTACAGGTGACATAGATATTGCCTTCGGCGAGAGCACTCTCGACGGTCTTCACTTCGAAACCCTCCATAGCGGCCTGCAATGCGCAGATCGGGTCGATCTCGGTAACAATGACACGGGCACCATAGGAGCGCATCGAACGGGCACAACCTTTGCCCACATCGCCATAGCCGCAGACCACCACGACCTTGCCGGCGATCATCACGTCGGTAGCGCGCTTGATACCGTCGGCAAGCGACTCGCGGCAACCGTAAAGGTTATCGAACTTCGATTTCGTGCAGGAGTCGTTAACATTAATGGCCGGCACAAGCAGCTCGCCGGCCTCCTGCATCTGATACAGACGGTGAACACCGGTGGTTGTCTCCTCGCTGACACCTTTCCAATCGGCCACCGTACGATGCCATTTTTCGGGATCTTCGGCAAGGATTTTATGCAGGGTGTCGAGGATGACCTCCTCCTCATAAGACGAAGGTTCGTAATCGAGTGTCGAGGCGTCGTTCTCGGCTTTGAAACCTTTATGGATCAGCAAAGTGGCATCGCCGCCATCATCGACGATCAGTTGCGGTCCCTTTCCATCGGGAAACGACATGGCCATCGCAGTACACCACCAATATTCGGGGAGCGTCTCACCCTTCCATGCAAAGACCGGAACGCCGGCAGCAGCAATGGCAGCAGCGGCATGGTCTTGTGTCGAGAAGATATTACACGAGCACCAACGGACATCGGCACCCAACTCGACAAGAGTCTCGATCAACACGGCCGTTTGAATGGTCATGTGGAGTGATCCCATGATACGCACTCCTTTAAGCGGTTTCTTCGGGCCATATTCGCGGCGTACAGCCATCAAACCCGGCATTTCATGCTCGGAGACCTCGATCTCCTTACGTCCCCACTCGGCCAACGACATATCGGCAACCTTATAGGGCATCGTTACATCCAAAAACATAATTTATTCAGGTTAATATATTAAATTCTAATCGGTTTTTCTAACAATTCAGGCGCTCTATCTGCGCCAAAACAGACTCTCTATCCCGAGCTATCTGATTGCGCAGTTCATCGAGAGAGTCAAATTTACGCTCCTCGCGGATCTTTTCGAGCAACTCGACCCGTATCCGACAGCCGTACAGCACCCCTTCGTAGCCGAAAATATGGGTTTCGAGTCTTCGTTCCGATCCCCCCACCGAAGGATTACAGCCCAAATTCGACATAGCGTCATACCACACACCTTCGAGTTGAACTCGCGACCGATAGACACCATCTGTGACATCCAACGTTGCCGGAACCACGATGTTGGCGGTCGGGAAACCCAATGTTCGCCCCAACTGATGACCCTGTATCACAACCCCTTCGATCTGCATCTGTTATCAAATTTTTTCGGTCAGCTGGCGCACCAAACGGAATTGCGAGAAGAACTCCTTGGCAAATACACGCAAGACAGTATAGGCCGGAATCGCCAACAGCATGCCGAGGATACCCGCCAACGATCCGGCAATAAGAATCACCAGAAAGATCTCCAACGGATGCGCCTTGACGCGCTCGGAGTAGAGCGTAGGTTGCAGGACAAAATCATCCAACCCTTTCAGCACCAACAATGAACAGGTGATCACCAGAATTGTTTGCCCCACGCTCATTCCCTCAATAGGAGTGACGATACCTAAAAACAACGATATCACCCCTCCGATAAACGGGCCGGCATAAGGTACCACATTCATAACTCCCATGATCAATCCGATAAAACAAGCATCGGCAATCTGCATACCGAATAGCCGCATAGTCAGCGACACAGCCACCATAAGCAACAAACTCTCGGTCAAGATTCCGGAGATATAGCGCGACAACAACTTCGTAACCGACTCCAAAGCTCGGGTAATATTGTCGTGATAACGATCGGGGAAAACAGCCGTAACCATCAAGTTGAAAAGCCCCTCGTCGCGCAGGAAAAAGAAGGTAATGAAGGATATGGAGAGTACAGCGATAACGATCGAGAACGCCATCCCGACAATCGACGAGAAGAAGTTGTTGATGGTTTGCACATCGATCAGTTTCCGCAATGTCGCAACCAACGAATCAACCAACGAAAAACCATTTTCCGGCACTGCAAACAACTCGTTCAGGAACTGTTGGGTTTGAGCAATCGGCTCCTCGACGCTCTGAATCACACTTCCCAGATCGAGGTTGGACAACAAATAGATTTTGTTGAATATCAATGGCACGAAGAGTGTGCAGAAGATCCCGATGACACTCCAAATCACACACAGAGTGACCAATGCGGCCACCGGTCGGGGGATTCGCCAGTCCCGAATTCGCCGTGAGGCGAGGTATTTCATCAACGGTTTGCCGACGACTGCCAATATGGCAGAAACCAATATATAGATGACAATCGACGAGAAATACCAAACCAAAAAGAGGATGGCCGCAGCCACTGCTGCACCCGCTATGAATCGCAAAAACGTCTGAGGCGTTGTATTCATATCCCTCGTTTCTTGGTCTATTATGGTGGTTGGCAAAATTAACGCCAATATCTGTCAATCAAAAGGCTAAAATCTGCTTATGAACGACAAAATCGATCAGCACTATCCGTTTATCTTCTTATGCAGGCGCGCAATAGGTGTTTGCGAGCCGACAACAGGATCTCCGATGCTCACCAACAATTCGCTATCTTTCGGAACAAGAACATCGATACGCGAGCCGAACTTAATGAATCCGCAAACGCTGTTCTGCTCCACCTTATCACCTACTTTCATATAGGAAACGATGCGGCGTGCTATCAGACCGGCAATCTGACGGAAAAGAACTTTTGCGCCGGTTTCCATGCGTACAACCGTAGTCGTACGTTCGTTTTCTGTCGATGACTTGGGATGCCATGCAACCAAAAAGCGTCCCGGGTGATACTTGAAATACTCGACAACTCCGGCCACCGGTGTCCAGTTCATATGCACATTGGTTACCGACATGAAAATAGAGATCTGCATCATATCCTCGTCGAGGTACTCCTTCTCGCGAACAATCTCGGTAACAACCACACGGCCGTCACAAGGAGAGAAGACCAAATCTTCGTCGTGGATGCGAACCCGTCGCGGCTCTCTGAAAAATGCCACAATAAAGAACCAAAAAAGCAAGAGCAATACCGCACTCACCCACAACAACGAGTTCCCCAATTGGCTGGTGAGCAGGTGGTAGATCAACCACCAAATCAACAGACATACAAGGCCCGAAACAGCAATAATTCTATAACCTTCTTTATTTATTCTCATAATACATCAGGGTTTGCAGATTACATAACAAAAAACATATAGACAAAGACAAAAGGCGCCGACAGCAACACGGCATCGAAACGATCGAGAACTCCGCCGTGTCCGGGGATCAACTCTCCCGAATCCTTCACATCGGCAGAGCGTTTGAACATCGACTCTACCAAATCCCCCAAAACTCCTGTCACAGCCGTAATCAACGCTAAACCGCCCCATGCCCACAGTGAGCCGCCAAGCAAATGTCCGGCAGCCACTCCGAAAGCCACAGCACCTACCAAGCCACCGAAAAATCCTTCCCACGACTTCTTGGGTGAAAGACGTTCGAACAGGCGATGGCGGCCGCAAGTCATGCCGACCAGATAGGCAAAAACATCATTCGCCCAAATAATAAAGAGGTAGCCGACCATGATCCACGGATTCCAAGTTTCCGTGATCAGAATCGGGAAATAACAGAGCAACGAGATCGGAACAGCCACATAGCATACGCCCATAATCGTCACCGCGATATTCGCCAAAGGAGACTCTTGACAACGCCACAACTCGCAGATAAACATACCGAAAACAAGCAACAGCAATAAGGCAAGTCCTGCCCCAAACAGCGATCGGGACTCACCCAATATCGAGATGTCATCGGAGACAAAAGCAAAATTGAGCGCAAAGAGCAATAATCCGGTCAGTATTCCTACCAATCGCTGCGGAACATAATTCCGTTTCTCGGCCAACTGATAAAATTCGAGGATTCCACCCACGGTTAGCAAGGCCAATAACACTCCGTAGCTCCATTGTGACCAGATAATGGCCCCAAGCATTACCACACCGAGTACAATAGCACTCGCGGTACGGACTATCAGGTTTTTTAGTTTTTCACTCATCGGTTATTCAAGTTGTAGGTCAGGTTTTCTTCGATGTTAAGCCTGTGTTTCATCCGAAACGTCGGTATTGTCTTTTTCGGATTGTTCAAGTTGGGCAACCTCCTCGCGCAGTGCTTTGGCCTCGGCCTCGCGACGTTCGCGCTCGATATCCTTCTTACGTTTGCCGAAGATACGTTCCACATCTTCGGTGAAAACCACCTCACGGGCAAGCAACAACTCGGCCAACTCTTTCAAACCGTCGGTATGTTGGCGCAACACCTCTTCGGCCATGGCATAAGCACGGTCGATCACCTTGCGAGCCTCGGTGTCGATACGCTCGGCGGTCTGCTCCGAATAGGGTTTTGTGAGTGCCATATCGCTTTGCCCCGTAGAGTCGTAGAAACTCAAATTACCAACCTCGGAACTCATGCCGTAATAGGCAACCATCGCATAAGCCTGTTTGGTCACACGTTCCAAATCGTTCAAAGCTCCGGTCGAAACGTGTCCGAAGGTCAACTGTTCGGAAACACGACCGCCGAGTGTCGCAGCGAGTTCGTCCATCATCTGCTCACGGGTAGTGATCTGACGCTCCTCGGGGAGATACCATGCCGCACCAAGCGCTTTGCCACGAGGGATAATCGTCACCTTGATCAGCGGGCTGGCATTTTCGAGAATCCAACTCACCGTGGCATGACCGGCCTCATGATAGGCAATCACTCGTTTCTCCTCGTCGGTGATGATCTTATTCTTGCGCTCCAAGCCTCCGATAATGCGGTCGATAGCAGCCAAGAAATCCTCTTTGGCAATGAATTTCTTATTGTGGCGGGCAGCAATCAACGCGGCCTCGTTGCAGACATTGGCAATATCCGCACCCGAGAAACCCGGGGTTTGGCGAGCAAGGAACGAACGGTCGAGTGTTGGATCGAGTTTCAACGGTCGCAGGTGGACGTTGAAAATCTCTTCGCGCTCTTTGACGTCGGGCAATCCCACCTCGATCTGACGATCGAAACGACCTGCACGCATCAAGGCCTTATCCAAAATATCGGCACGGTTGGTGGCAGCCAAGACAATCACTCCGGCATTGGTCTGGAAGCCATCCATCTCCGTAAGCAGCTGATTGAGCGTATTCTCACGCTCATCATTCCCCGAAAATCCGGCATTTTTTCCACGAGCGCGACCAATGGCATCGATCTCATCGATAAAAACAATGCAGGGAGCTTTCTGTTTGGCCTGCTCGAAGAGGTCGCGAACACGCGAAGCTCCGACACCCACAAACATCTCGACAAAATCGGAACCCGAAATCGAGAGGAACGGCACATTGGCTTCACCAGCAACCGCTTTGGCCAACAAGGTTTTACCCGTTCCCGGAGGGCCTACCAGCAAAGCTCCCTTCGGAATCTTAGCACCCAATTCTCGGTATTTATCGGCCTTTTTGAGGAAATCGACAATCTCCATGATCTCGACTTTGGCCTCCTCCAAGCCGGCAACATCCTTGAACGTCACCCGTTTGGAGTTATCTTTATCAAAGACTTGTGCTTTGGCTTTTCCGACATTCATGATACCACCACCGGCACCTCCCCCACCACGCGCCATCGAACGCATGATAAAGAACCACAAGCCGATAAAGAAAAGCCACGGCAGGAAATTAATCAACAAAGAGGTCCAATCACTCTTTTCGTTGACATACTCAACCGGCACAGAGACTCCAGAAGGTTCGGCGGATTTCAACTCTTCACGAAACTCGTCAACCGATCCAATGGTATATGTAAGTTGAGCTCCCGTTTCCGGCATCTGGCCGAACTTCTTATCACTCGAATCTTTCCGATAACGCTCTATTGCCTCTTTTTTAAGATATACTTGTGCCCGATCGGGTTTAACAATCAATATTTTCTCGACATCTCCCCGCTCAACCATCGGCTTGACAATAGCCCAACTGCCATATATCGGCTCGTCGGCAGGTGTACCCAAAGCCCACCAGCCCAACATAAAAGCGGCAATCAAGCCATAAACCCACATCAGCGAAAACTGCGGGAAACTCTTCGGCCGTTTTTTGAAGTTATTTTTTTGCTGTGCCATAACTTACTCTTCGTATTCGTAGCGTGTAATCGGAGCATCTGCCCACAACTCCTCCAATTTATAAAACTCTCGTAACTCCGTGGTAAAAACATGCACCACGACATCTACAAAGTCCAAAGCAATCCACAAAGCGGTTTGCTGTCCCTCTATGCGCCACACCTTTTCGCCCAACACTTCGAGCACCTTCTCTTCGACGCTGTCGGCAATGGCGGCAACTTGTGTCGTGGTATCGGCATTGCAAACCACAAAATGCGAACAGATAGCACCATCGAAACCCGAAAGGTCTAACGATACAATATTCTTACCTTTTTTATCTTCAATCGCATCAACGATCGTTTCAATCAATTTCTCCATAAATCTACTTTCGATATATGTCTATAACCTTGCAAAGGTATAAATTTAGTAGCGGAATAAAAAATTATATGTCAAAAATAAGAGAATCCGAGGCAAAAACAGAGAAAATGGCGATTATATAGGATTTCGCACCACAGAAAACGCACTACCTGCCACCGAAAAGAACAGCGGGTATCCAAAAGATTATTGGACACCCGCTGTCTGTTAGAAAATGAGCAAACAGACTACATCATGCCACCCATTCCACCACCCGGCATGGCCGGCATAGCCGGTTGTTCGGATTTCTTCTCAGCCAAAACGCACTCTGTTGTGAGGAACATCGAAGCAATCGATGCAGCGTTTTCCAGAGCCACACGCGACACCTTCGTCGGGTCGATGATACCGGCTTTGAGCATATCCTCATATTTATCATCGCGAGCGTTGTAACCAAAAGCACCTTCACCTTCGCGAACCTTGTTCACCACAACCGAGCCCTCGCCACCGGCATTGGCCACGATCTGGCGCAACGGCTCCTCGATGGCACGTTTAATGATCTGAATACCGGTCGTCTGGTCGTCGTTAGCACCTTTCATACCTTCGAGAGCGGCAGTAGCACGAATGTAGGCAACACCTCCACCCGGAACGATACCCTCTTCAACGGCTGCACGCGTAGCAGCCAACGCATCGTCAACGCGATCTTTCTTCTCTTTCATTTCCACCTCGGTAGCAGCACCCACATAGAGTACGGCAACACCACCGGCAAGTTTAGCCAGGCGCTCTTGGAGTTTCTCTTTGTCATAATCCGAAGTCGATTTCTCGATCGAAGCACGAATTTGAGCAACACGAGCCGAGATAGCCGCCTTGTCACCGGCGCCATCGACAATCGTGGTGTTCTCCTTGTTGAGCGTAACCTTATCGGCCGTACCCAGCATGGCGAGTGTGGCATCTTCGAGTTTCATGCCCTTGTCGGCCGAAACCACCGTAGCACCCGTCAAGATAGCAATATCTTCGAGCATCTCCTTGCGACGATCGCCAAAACCCGGGGCTTTGCAGGCCGCGATCTTCAACGTACCGCGCAATTTATTGACTACCAATGCCGAGAGAGCCTCGCCATCGACATCCTCGGCGATGATCAGCAACGAACGACCACTCTGAGCCACCGGCTCCAATACGCCCATCAGTTCCTTCATGGTCGAGATCTTCTTATCGGTGATCAAGATGAAGGGTTTTTCGAGTTGTGCCTCCATCTTCTCGGGATCGGTAATGAAGTAGGCCGAGATATAACCACGGTCGAACTGCATACCCTCGACAACCTCTACATGAGTCTCGGTACCTTTGGCCTCTTCAACGGTGATAACACCGTCGCTGGTAACCTTAGACATCGCCTCGGCGATCAGTTTACCGATATTTTGGTCGTTGTTGGCCGAAATGGTAGCTACCTGCTCGATCTTTGCGAAATCCGAGCCAACCTCCTGCGACTGCTCGCGCAACGACTCTACTACCGCTGCAACAGCCTTGTCGATACCGCGTTTGAGATCCATCGGATTAGCACCGGCTGTCACGTTCTTGATACCCACGCCGATAATCGACTGAGCCAATACCGTGGCAGTTGTCGTACCATCACCGGCATCGTCGTTGGTTTTCGAGGCAACCTCTTTAACCATTTGCGCTCCCATATTGGCGAAAGCATCTTCCAACTCCACCTCTTTGGCAACCGTCACACCGTCTTTGGTGATCTGCGGAGCACCGAACTTTTTGTCGATAATAACATTGCGACCTTTGGGGCCGAGTGTCACTTTTACGGCGTTCGACAACGCATCGACACCCTCTTTAAGAAGCTCGCGAGCCTCTACATTATATTTAATGTCCTTAGCCATAATTTTCGTTTTTAGCAGTTTTTACCCGATTGATTAGATGATAGCCAAAATATCGTTTTGTTTCATGATGAGGTAGGTCTCACCCTCGATCTGCAACTCCTGACCGGCATATTTGCCATAGAGCACCTGATCGCCCACTTTAACTTCCATTTTCACCTCCGAAGTACCGGGGCCTACGGCCACCACTTTACCTGCAAGGGGTTTTTCTTTGGCTGTGTCGGGGATGATCAATCCGCCGGCAGTCTTCTCCTCCGCGGCATTCGGCAGAATCAGCACGCGGTCCGATAATGGTTTTACATTCATAGCTGTTTTATTTTACGTTAGATAATATGTTTGCACTTTTACGGTTTGCGATAATGATTACAACAATCGTTGTGCCAACCCGATTTTGGCACAAATTTCTGCCATCTTGCCCTTCGCAACGTGACAAATTGTCACCTCCCTCGGCAAAATTCGAATGATAGCGCGCCAAATCGTCACCGATTTAAGGAAATTTTATTGGAAAAAATCGGGAATTGCCCATATTTAGGTATTCGATATTTACAAATCACACGTTACCTTTGCCAGCCGAAATTGCAGAAAATATCAAAACGAAATATTATGATGAAGAAACTTTTACTTGCCTTTGCTTTGTTAGGAGTACTGAACTCCGGTGTGTCCGCCCAGCAGACTACCAAGACCGATGCCCACCTTTTCGGGCATGTGATCGACAAGAAAAGTCGTGAGCATGTGGCTTATGCAACGATCGTTCTGATCGGCACAACTCTCGGCACAACAACTGATGCCACAGGACACTTCCTGTTAAAAAACCTGCCATTTGGCGATTATGAGGTCGAAGTACGCGCGTTGGGTTATGCCACGGAGCGCAAAAAAGTCTGCATGCACGCCTCGGGAATGGTTGAAGCCAACTTCGAGATCACCGAGCAGCATGTATCGGTCGGCCAAGTGGTTGTCTCGGCAAACCGAAGCGAAACCCTCAAACGCGAAGCCCCCTCGTTGGTCAATGTACTCGACAACGAGTTGTTTGCCCGCGTATCGACGAGTGCTCTTTCGGGAGGATTGTCGTATCAGCCCGGTGTGCGTGTGGAAAACACCTGCCAAAACTGCGGGTTTCCCCAAGTACGCATCAATGGTCTCGACGGTCGCTATTCACAGATCCTGATCGACTCGCACCCTTTATTCTCGGCTTTGACCGGTGTTTACAGTTTGGAGCAGATCCCTGCCAACATGATCGAGCGCGTAGAGGTATTGCGCGGAGGAGGCTCGGCACTATACGGATCCTCGGCAATCGGTGGCACGATCAATGTGATCACCAAAGACCCGACGCGCAGCATGGCCGAGATGGGACACACGATCACATCGCTCGGATGCAGCAACTCCTATGAAAACACCACGACACTCAACGCCTCGCTTGTATCGGATAGCGGGAAGGCTGCAATTGCCGTCTTCGGACAAATTCGCAACGGATCGGGATACGATGACAACGGAGATGGATTCACGGAGATACTCGACGTAAACTCCGAGGCTGTCGGCATGCGCTCCTTCTTTCGGACGAGTGCATACTCGCGTATCACGGCGCAATATCACCATATAAAAGATTATCGCCGCGGAGGTGACCAACTCCACCTGCCCCCGCATCAGGCTTTGGTGTGCGAAAAGGCCGACCACACGATTGATGGCGGCAGCATTGCATTCGATTGGTCCACAGCCGACCGTTCGAACCGCATCAACACCTATTTCTCGTTCCAAAACACATCCCGTGACAGTTTCTATGGAGGACCTATCGAAAATGAAGACGGCACATTTACTGGTGACGAGAATGCTTACGGACATACCGACGATCTGACATTGGCTGCCGGTTTGCAATATGTTCATGCTTTCGAAAAGTTGCTGTTCCTGCCTTCGGAGTTGACCCTCGGCGTCGAATACAGCCACAACAACCTGCACGACACATCCATTGGTTACGGTATAGATACCAAGCAAAAGACTCACATTTACGGCGGATATTTCCAAAACGAATGGAAAAACAAGCAGTGGTCGGTACTTATCGGTGGCCGTCTCGACAAGCACAATCTGGTGGATGACGTAATCTTTTCGCCCCGTGTAAACCTGCGTTACAGCCCGCTCGAAGAGTTAAGTCTGCGATTGAGCTATGCGGGAGGTTATCGTGCTCCGCAGGCCTACGACGAAGACCTGCACATTGCCATTGTCGGTGGCGAACGTACCCGTATTCGTTTGGCAGAGAATCTCAAAGAGGAGCGTTCCTCGTCGTGGAGCGCCTCGTTGGAGTGGAATCGGATGTTCGGCAAGGTGGCAACCACTTGGGTTTTGGAAGGTTTCTATACGACCCTCAATGATGTTTTCGCATTACGCACCATCGGAGAGGAAAACGGAGCAACCATCCAAGAGCGATACAACGGCTCGGGAGCTACGGTAGGCGGTATCAACTTCGAAGCGATGGCCAAATTCTCGGAGTGGTGTGATCTTCAAGCCGGATTCACCTGGCAAAAAAGCACCTACAAAGAGCCCGAAGTGTGGAGTGAAGATTCGACCGTGGCTGCTTCGAAACGCATGTTCCGCACGCCGGACACATACGGTTACTTCACGCTGTTGTTAAAACCGTGGAAACCTTTCGAGATCGACTTGACAGGAAACTATACGGGATCGATGCTGGTACAACACTTTGCAGGCTCGGGAACCGATAAAGATATAGCCGTCGATACTCCTCATTTTATGGATATCAACCTTCGTTTGGCATACAAGGTACAACTCTACAAAGATATTCAGTTGGAGTTATTCGGAGGTATAAAGAATATCTTCAACGCCTATCAAGACGATTTCGATATGGGGATGAATCGCGATTCGGGTTATGTTTACGGCCCGCTGATGCCGCGCAGTTGGTTCCTCGGTGCAAAAATTCGCTTCTAAAAAGCCGCGAAAAGAAAATTTTTCGATTTTTATTTGGAGTGGATTAAAAAAACCTTTATATTTGCACTCCGATTTACGAAAGGTAGATCGTAGATGGTGGATGTAGCTCAGTTGGTTAGAGCGTCGGATTGTGGTTCCGAAGGTCG
>CAZGPA010000022.1:0-35943 GCA_964527525.1 uncultured Alistipes sp.
GTTGCGTCCCTGAATCTCGATCTTTGCACTTGCCGCATTGAAGTTTTCATACTCCAATTCGCCCTCCATACCTCCATCGACCGTATAGGCAAAGTCGGCTCCGAAGGCCTTGACATCGAAGAAATCGACGCCACGTCCGATCTCCTCGTCGGGTGTGAAACCGATGCGGATCTTGCCGTGCTTGATTTCGGGATGGGTCAACAGGTATTCGGCGGCAGTCATGATCTCTGCTACACCGGCCTTATCATCAGCGCCGAGCAGGGTCGTGCCGTCGGTATGAATCAGAGTGTGTCCCTTGAAGAATGAAAGTTCCGGAAAATCCTCGACACGCATCGTGAGTTGACCGTTGAGCGGGATGTCATTGCCGTCGTACTCCTCGATGATGTGTGGTTTTACGTTTGCGCCGCTCATGTCGGGAGCGGTATCGACGTGAGCAATGAATCCGATGACGGGGGCTGTTTCATACCCTGCCGATGCCGGAATTGTACCCATGACATAGCCGTATTGGTCCATGGTGATCTCGGTCATGCCGAGTGCCTGCATCTCATCGCGCAGGGCTTCGAGCAGAACCTTCTGTTTCTCGGTAGAGGGAAAGGTGCTGCTGTTCTCGTCCGATTGGGTATCGAACGAGACGTATTTCAAGAAACGTTCTTGCAGTGTCATAATCGTTATTTCTAAAATTGTGTGTTTGGGGCTACATATCTAATTTGACAAACGACAAGTTGCCTTTGTACATATCTCGACCACCGATTAAGAGTATTAGTTCTCTTTCTTTGCCTGCAACGTATGCCATGCAAAGTAGCCGATCAGTACCAAATACATGACCAGACCGGTCCACTCGGCGGCATTCGAGGCGGCCCATTCGTTCAGGAACCAATCGACGTCGGCAAATTTCAGCACGGCACTTACAACGCCCATCAAAGCACCTCCGGCAATGAATCCCGAGGCGATCAACGTGCCGCGATCGAAACGTGCTTTATTCAACTCTTTGTCTTGCGAACGGTTTGACACGAACCATGCCACCAAACCTCCGGCAACCAACGGGGCATTCAACGCCATGGGGATAAACATACCTAACGAGAAGGCCAATGCCGGAACCCCGATAGAGGTGAGCATCAGAGCCAATGCCGCTCCGCAGAAATAGAGTATCCATGGAGTCTGTCCTCCGGTCATCAGCGGTTGGATGACGGCTGCCATGGCGTTGGCCTGTGGTGCGACAAGTGCCCCTTCACCGACAAAACCATAGGATTTGTTCAGCACGATCATTACACCGGCAACGGTGGCGGCCGAAACTAATGTGCCGAGGAACTTCCAAGTCTCTTGTTTCTTGGGGGTTGTTCCGAGCCAATAACCGATCTTCAAGTCGGTGATGAAACCTCCGGCCATCGAGAGTGCCGTACATACTACGCCACCGATCACGAGTGCGGCTGTCATGCCTGTTGTGCCGCTCAAACCGACGCTCACCAAAATCAGCGATGAAAGGATCAGTGTCATGAGCGTCATACCCGATACGGGGTTTGTGCCGACAATCGCAATGGCATTTGCGGCTACGGTTGTAAAGAGGAATGCAATGACGAAGACGATCAAAATAGCCGTAGCGGATTGAATCCATCCGTCGAGCAATCCGAAATGGAAGAAGACGAAGATTGAGATCAACGTGGCAACCAAAATCGACAAAATACGTTTCATCGAGAGATCCTGCTGAGTGCGCTCAGTAGCGGTATTTTGTGATTTGCCGCCGCCGAACTCCGAAACAGCCAAACCTACGGCTTGGCGAATGATCTTCGACTGGCGAACAATGCCGATGATGCCGGCCATGGCGATACCTCCGATGCCAATCGGTTTGCCGATGTATGCAAAGAGGTTTTCGGGGGTGAAGAGCGTCTGCGGATCGGCCAATAATTTTTCGTTGGTAATACCCAAAAGGGTCGCCAACGTGGCGGGATCGATGCTCTCGGCAAACGATCCTACGAGTGGCACGATGAGAAACCATACCAAACACGAGCCGGCCGTGATGATCATGGCGTATTTCAGTCCAATGATATATCCCAAACCCAAAACAGCCGCTGAGGTGTTCAGCCCGAAGACCACCTTGAATTTGTCGGCCGCAGCGATACCCCACGAGCAGATGCGTGTCGATACCGCTTCGGTCCAAAGTCCGAATGTGCCGACCATGAAGTCGTACAAACCACCGACCAAACCGGCAATGGCGAGCAGTTTGGCTTGATTACCACCCTTCTCGCCCGATACGAGAACCTCGGTGGTAGCCGTGGCCTCGGGGAAGGGATACTTGCCGTGCATCTCCTTGACGAAATATTTACGGAACGGGATCAACAATACAATACCCAACAACCCGCCGAACAGCGATGAGAGGAATACCTGCCAGAAGGCTGCATCCAATCCGAGGATGTAGAGTGCCGGCAATGTGAAAATTGCTCCGGCAACGATGACACCCGAAGATGCTCCGATTGATTGAATGATGACATTCTGCCCGAGCATATTTTTCTTGCCCAATACGTTGCCTACACCAACCGCAATGATGGCGATCGGAATGGCCGCCTCAAATACTTGGCCGACTTTCAGTCCGAGAAAAGCCGCAGCTGCCGAAAAGATGATGGCCATGGCTACGCCCATCAGCACCGAATAGGGGGTAACTTCGCGTGGCGATGAGTTCGCAGGCATCAGCGGGGAGTACTCCTCACCCGATTTTAACTCCCGATAGGCGTTTTCGGGCAACGAGATCTGTTGTTTGTTCTGCTCCATAATAGATGTTTCAAATTAGAGAGTGTTTTCCGACTATGCGGAGAACGTCTGGTAAAATAGGTTGCATTTCTGATTTTTTTCGGTTAGCGGTTGTCTCCACTGCCGGAGATCAACTGGCGTTGCATGCGCGAACGTAGTTTATCGACATTCATTTGAGCCACCTCGTTGAGGTCGTATCCCAAATCGCGGGAGAGTGTTGCGCAGTACCACAGCACATCGCCGATCTCCTTGACGATCTCCAACTTCTTTTCGTCGGTGAACTCTTCGTGTCCATCGCGGATCACCTTCTTGACTTTGTCGGCTACTTCACCGGCCTCGCCCGTCAATCCGAGGGTGGGGTAGATGATACGACGGTTTTCGGGGTAGATGGCCGTTTCGAGGGCATGCTGTTGATATTCGTTGAGTGTCATAAGCTTGGATTTAGGTAAAACATTCGGACAAAAATAACAAAAAAATCCCGATTCTGTGCAGGAATCGGGATGAGAATCGATTTTCGGGTGATAAAAGTTGCTTATAAGAGAGCGATGGTACGCTCCAAGCCGATGCTGTGAGATCCCTTGATCAAGATCAGCGCATCGCTCACCGGATGTTGTTTCAATGCTTCAAGCAGTTCGGCGCAGGAGGTAAAACAGACCACGCGAGATGCTCGTAATTTATCCGATAATGTGTGGTATGCCTCTGTAAATTCGGAACCTACGAGCCATAGATCGAGATTGTCGGCATGGCCGACGAGTTGCAGGATCCTGCCATGCTCCTCTTGTGACCAGCGCCCCAATTCGAGCATGTCGCCCAAGATCATTATCCGTTGGTGACGACCATGCAGAGGCTCGCTCAAAAAATCACCGACCGAAGCCTGCATACTCGAAGGATTGGCGTTGTAACAATCGACAATCAAGGTGTTGCGGGCGGTTTCGTGACGTTGTGAACGGTTGTTGTCGGGGATATATGCGGCGATCGCTTGCCGAATTTGCTCCTCTGCAACTCCAAAGTGCTCTCCTACGGCCACGGCCACCGCGATATTGTATCGGTTGTAGTCGCCGGCCAAATGGCTCTCTATGTTGTCGGCGAGGGTTGTCGGATAGTATGTCCTTGCTAACGAGGGTCGTTCTTGTATCATCTCGCAAAGGGTCATATCCTCTGCTCTGACGAAAGCGTGGCCGTTGTGCGCGGCTAAAAAGTCGTAGAGTTCGCCTTTGCCGCGACGTACCCCCTCCGGCCCTCCGAATCCTTCGAGATGCGAGTGACCGATATTGGTCAGAATACCATAGTTCGGCTCGGCAATTTCGGATAATCGGGCGATCTCTCCGCAAGCACTTGCACCGATCTCCACCACGCCAAATTGCGTGTCGGGTGTCATGGCAAGCAGTGTGAGAGGTACTCCGATGTGGTTGTTGAGGTTGCCTTTTGTGGCATAAACCTCGAACTGCTTGGCCAATACGCGGCTGACCAGCTCTTTGGTTGTGGTTTTGCCGTTCGAACCGGCAACGACGAGGATCGGAATACCCAAAGTGCGACGATGCTCTTGTGCCAGCTCTTGCAAAGCCAAGAGGGTGTCATCGACAACTATAAACCGTTCGTCGATAGCTGCCGACGGATCGTCAACAACAGCACGAGCAGCCCCTTTTTCCAACGCCTCGGCGGCAAAACGGTTGCCATCGAATGTCGCTCCCCGCAGGGCAAAGAAGATCGAATCCGGCTCGATCCGGCGGGTGTCGGTCGAGATGCGGGGGTATTGGCAGAAAATATCGTAGAGAGCAGACACGGTGTTAGATGTGTTTGTCGCCTTTGTGGAATTTCACTTCGTCGATGAACTTCTTGATATTCTGCTCATCGGCTCGTGGGCAGATCATCAGCACGTCGTCGGTATCTACCACGATGTACTCTTTCAGTCCGCTGATGACTGCAATTTTATCTTTCGGCAACGAAACGATCGACGAACGTGTGTCGTAGAGATAACACCCTTCGGCCGGTATGGCATTGGCATAGCGGTCTTTGCGTGAGTGTTGATATACCGATCCCCATGTGCCAACGTCGCTCCACCCGAATTCGCCACAGCGGACATATACGTTGTCGGCTTTCTCCATGACACCGTAATCGATCGAAATGGCACGACACTCTGCGAAGATCTTCTCGATGACGGCTAACTCTTCGGCAGTGCCTAAGGCCTGCTGCATGCTGCTGAACAGCGTATGATGTTCGGGGAGGTAACGCTCGAATGCCTTGATGATCGTATTGACTTTCCAAATAAAGATGCCCGAATTCCAGAAAAACTCGCCGCATTGGAGGAATGTTTGTGCCAATTCGAGGTTGGGTTTCTCGGTGAAGCATTTTACCTTGCTGAGCGGTTGTGTGTCCGAAACTTGAATGTAACCATATCCGGTATCCGGACGGGTCGGCTTGATGCCTACGGTCAGCAGAGCATCGTGTCCGACGGCAAAGTCAAGACACTCGCTGATGATCGCTCGAAAGTCGGTTTCGTTGAGGATCAAGTGATCCGAAGGGGTGACGATCATCTCGGCTTTGGGATTCTTGGTTTGCAACGTATAGGCCGCGTAGGCAATGCAGGGTGCTGTGTTGCGACCAATAGGCTCGCACAATACCTGCTCGGGTCGCAACTCGGGCAGATGCTCCAAAACGAGATCTTTATATTTGCGGTTGGTAACCACCAAAAAGTTCTCCGGAGGAACGAGCTCCACGAAACGTTCGTAGGTGTGACGGATGAAAGATTTGCCGGTTCCGAGGATGTCAAGGAACTGCTTAGGCATTAATTGTCGGCTCTTTGGCCAAAAGCGTGCGCCGACTCCGCCGGCCATGATCACACAATATTTGTTGCTCATTGTAAATGAAATGAAGTATTGATTCGTACAAAGATAAAAATATTTTGTAACTTTGTCGCTCTATTGCAGCAATTAAATTCGCTTAGCGATGAAAATAAGACTTTTTACCATCCCTAACCTGCTGACACTCTCGAATCTGCTGTGCGGCTCGTTGGCAGCAGTCGCGGCTCTGCGCTACAATAATTTGGAAATCGCCTTCTGGCTGATCGTTTTGGCTGCCGTTTTCGATTTCTTTGATGGTTTCGTTGCGCGTTTACTTCATCAGAGCGGTCCGTTGGGGGTTCAACTCGACTCGTTGGCCGACGATGTGACCTTCGGCTTTGCCCCTGCCGCTGTGCTTTTCTCGCTTTATGGCTGTTCGCAGAGCCTTTGGCTTCCCGATGAGGCTTGTTACGGGCTGATCGTCTTTTTCTTTGCAGCTTGTGCCGCACTGCGTTTGGCGAAATTCAATATCGACGATACCCAGCGTACTGAGTTTTGCGGACTTCCGTCGCCTGCCGCGGCGCTGTTTTGCGCCTCGTTGGGACTGTTGGCCTCTTACGGTCAGGTGGTTTCCGGCGCTTGGTTAGCCCTGCCCCGCGAGGTAATTCTTGCGGTTGCTATCGTCATGGGTTTGCTGATGGTGTCGCCTGTTCGGATGTTTGCGTTGAAGTTCCATGGCTTCGGTTGGCGAGGCAACGAAATTCGTTATGGATTCATATTGGCAAGCATCCTACTTATCGTACTGTTGCAGGTGGTAGCCGTTCCGGCGATAATTCTGCTCTATGTGCTTGTCTCTCTGATTCGTTGGCTGATCCAACGACCGGCTGCCGACGCCGAAGAGGCGTAGTTGCGTATCCGGAAAATTTTTCGTAATTTTGCTGCCGATTTTTTGCTTTTATTTGTTGTAAGGATGTCGAAAGGTTTACACCGCATATTGCTGCTGGAGTTGTTGGGGTTGCTTTTTATGTGGCCCTCGGTGTCGCATGCACAGCGTGCTGTCGATGCTCGAACCTTGATGCGCGCCCAGCAAAATGGCCAAACCCCCAACCTTTACGGTTCAAATCCTTTTGAAAACGATGATCCGAACGCCAAGACCCAGCCGCAGGATACCACCAAAAAGGAACGCAAAATTCGCAAACCGCTTGAATCCTACTTTTTCAACGACTCGATTCGTGCACTGAAAAATTTCAAGTGGAATATTCGTCGCGAATACAATCGGGTGGACATTCAACCGCTTGACACTACGCTTACGGATTGGCGTATCGACTATCCCTTCTACCTCGACGGGGTGGGCGACATCGCACAAGGCTCTTTGGGACAGACGTCGTTGCCGATCAACTATTTCAAACGACCGCAGGATTTCGATTTCAGCTTTGCGAGTCCCTATTACGCCTATACCTACAATCAGGAGAATGTCCCATTCTACAACTCCAAACGTCCGATAACGCGCATGACCTATATCGAGTCGGGTCAAAAACGCTACCGAGAAGAGAGTTTTAACATCCTTCATGCGCAAAATATCTCGCCGACGACCGGATTTAATGTCGACTACAAGGCTCGCGGTACCCGAGGTAAATATGTTCGGTCGCGTACCAAAAACCATAATCTTTCGGTTGCGTTCAGCCATACGGGCAAGCGTTATGCCATCCATGCCGGATTCTATAACAACCACATCGAACAACAGGAAAACGGTGGCGTTGTGGGGACATGGGCGATCTCCGATACCACGTTCGAAATGCCGTCGGGCGTGCCGATGAAATTGGCCAATGCCAATGCCGAGAATATCTACCGCAACAATGCTTTCTTCGTTACGCAGTCATACGGTATCCCCTTTCAGCCTCTTACGGAAACCGACTTTTCGATGGCGGGACTTTCGGCAGTTTATGTTGGTCACTCGTTCGAATATAGCTCGTGGAGTAAGGTCTATTCCGATATTCGTGCCTCATATATTAATGAGCGTGCCGGTCGAGATGAAAACGGGGAGTTTGTCGCTACCGAGGGCGAATACTATAAAAATTGGTATATCGACCCGCAACAAACCCGCGACTCGCTTTACGAGCGGGTGATCTCCAACCGCTTTTTCGTGCAGATCCAACCGTGGAATCGTGATGGGGTGGTCGGCACGATCGATGCCGGTATCGGTATCGACATGCACACTTATGCGCAGTTCAGCATGAACAGCTATCTCACCGGTAACTATGAGAATGTGAAAAAGACCAGCTACTTTGCCTATGGCTCTGTGGCGGGCAAGATAAAAAAATACGTCGATTGGGATGCGAATCTTAAATTCTACCCATCGGGTTATCGAGGCGGCGACCTCTCTATCGGTGCTCACTTGGCGCTGAAAGGAGCTCTCCGCGGTCATCCTCTGATTCTCGAAGGACGATTCTCTATGGATCGTCGCTCGCCAAATTATTGGCAGGAGAATCTATTCTCGAACCATTTTATATGGTCCACTCCTTTGAATAAGGAGAATGAAACTCGTTTCGAGGTTAAGTTTTCGGTTCCCGACTATGCTTTCGAGGCCGGTGCTTGGTTGGGGTTTGTCAGCAACAAAATATACTACAATGCCGACAGCCATATCGCCCAACAATCGGATAACGTTAGCCTTACGAGTGTGTATGCTCGCAAAGATTTTCGTTTAGGCGGACTTCATTTGGACAATAGGGTATTGTTGCAGTGGAGTACGGATCAAGAAGTCATCCCCGTTCCGCTTTTCAGCGCCTTCCTCTCGTACTATTACGAGTTTTGGGTGGTGCGCAATGTTTTACGTTTGCAGATCGGACTGGACGGCCGCTTCAATTCGCGGTATTATGCCCCCAGTTACAACCCTGCGCTTTCGGCGTATTACAACCAACGTGATGTAGAGGTTGGAAATTATCCTTATATGGACCTCTTTATCATGGGCAAGTGGAAGAGAATGCGGGTATTCCTGAAATACCAGCATGTGAACAAAGGACTGTTCGGTAATGGAGAGTATTTCTCGGCGGCACACTATCCGCTCAACCCGGGCATGTTTAAGATGGGTATCTCGTGGGGTTTCTATGATTGACGTGCTGTTCTGCGCGGTATGAACTGCCCGCAAAACAACCTTTTATGCTAAAAAAGACAGTTTTAACTTTTGCGTTCTTATTTATTTTAACCACTTTTTACGGATTCAATGCCCGTGTGGATCTCTCTGTGACAGAAGATCCGGTGTTGAACGAAGATGAAACCGAAACCTCGCTGTGGATGCTCCCGCAAGGTAGCTATGTGATCTCGGCTTATGACAATCTTATCCGTACGATCAGTGAAGAGGAGGGACACGATTGGCGCTTGATGTCGGCTATTGCCTACCACGAATCGCGCTTTATTCCCGACCTTACGTCGCGCAGCGGTGCTCGCGGTTTGATGCAGATCATGCCTTCGGTGGCTCGTCAATTCGATGTGCCGACCGAGTCGATCGCCGATCCTGAGACCAATGTACGTCTGGCTAATAAACTGATGACCAAACTGATCGCCATGTTGCGATTCCCGTCGGGCACATCGAGCGAGGATCGTATGAGTATTCTCCTTGCGTCGTATAATGGCGGTATCGGCCATGTCAACGACGCGCGTCGATTGGCTCGTCATTATGGCGAAAATCCCAATTCGTGGGAGGTTGTGGCTCGCTATTTAACGCTCAAAGCCCAACCCGAATACTACGAGAGCGAAGTGGTTAAGTGCGGACGTTTCACAGGTAGCGGCCAGACTTTGGCTTATGTAAGCGACGTAATAGGACGCTATAACAAGTATTGCCGTGTTGCCGTGAGGTAACGCGGGAATACCGCTGATTACGACATCGGGAGAGATTGGTTGAAGGGATGTTGAAAGGTGCGATCTCGATTACCGATACCCCATAAAAAGAAGCTGTCTAACAAGGTGGATTTCCGCGTTACGCTTGCCCTCAAAATGCTCATTTACGCCTCTGTAAACTCCGCTTTTTCGGGTTTCGCAAGCCTTGAAATCCCACTTGTTATACAACTTCCACGAAAAGAGGCTGTCGCAACACTACTTGTTGGACAGCCTCATCTTTTAGGTTATGTAAACAATCGGTTGATTATTTCAAACCGTCGGTTGTGGTCGGAGTCCAAGCCACACCGTCTTTCGTGTTACCGCTGATTACGGAAGTACCTGCCGAAACAGTGAACTCAAACCAGTTACGGTTATTATGTCCCGTACAGTTGGTAATCGTGTTGTTGGTGAAGGTGAAGGTGTGACCTGCGGTCAGCGTACCGGCTTTGATCAAACCACCACCGATGCAGTTCTTAAAGGTACAACCGGTAACCGTCAGGTCGCCATCGAATCCGCTCTGAGGCATGATAGCCCAAGATTTGATGTTGTCGAAAGTACAGCCCTCGATCGTGAGCGATGCATATCCGCCCCAAGCGTAGATCGGATAACCCAAGTCTTTGAAGGTGCAGTTCTTGATAACGATGGTAGCATTGTTGTTATAGCCCGAAAGGCCGCGACCGGCTTTTGTGCCGTTACCTACAAGCGTGCAATTTTCAAGAACAAGATTCTCAACTTGTGCACTTGCATTGAGTACTACACCGGCATCTGCTGTTGCACCGGTATATTCGAATTTGATGTTTTTCAGCGTAACATTCTCGATCTTTGTGTCGGCGTCTGCTTTGAAGATTATAGTAGTCTCGCCATTACCCTCGATGGTTACATCTTTCAACTCACCGGCTGTAATCGTACCATATTCAGCCTCGCTGTCGGTCAGAACGATTTTCGAACCGGCAGCAGCATTGTTAATGGCGTTCTGCAACGAAGCTGCGTTGTTAGCACCGGTTCCTTCTTTTACGGTATAGGTACCATCTGTATTCTTGGCAGCTACATAGCCGGCAGCTACATTCTTCACAACAGTGTTGTCGTTGTAAGTACCACCGTAAACATTTACAGGAACACCATATCCCATGTAGTTCTGGAAAATACCACCTTGTCCTCCGGTAGGACCGGTGTAGACAAAATTACCACCATAAACCTTGATTGTAGCACCGGCGGGGCTAATCACACTTGCTCCTGTATCACTCGTCGGTGTGAAGTTTTGTGCAAATTCACCACCATTAATAGTCAGTGTTGAGTTGCTGCCAGCCCAAATGACATGCGATGTGAGAGCTCGATTGCAGTTTACCGAGATGTTGCCGCCGTTGATGGTAACTTCTGCGTCGCTCATTTCAATTGCACCGCGATCCGAAACGATGGTTGTACCATCCTCAACGGTCAATGTGCCGGTAGTTACAATTGCATATGCCGGATAACCGGTTGTGCCGATCGGAGCACCTTTGATGGTAGCACCATCCAAAACAAGGTTGCCGCTGTTGTTGATGACAACATCTCCGTTCTCGGCTGTGTTTGTAATCGTACCGTTGCCCGTAATCGTCAACGTTCCGGTATTGGTAATGATTGCACCGCTACCTTTGGCAAGGTTACCTGTGATGGTCTTACCATTCAGGTTGATGGTCATATTTGCATTGATTTCGAGCGTTTCCGTCAAAACCACATCCTCGGTCAAGGTCACATCGCCACCGTTAACGGCTGCAAGTTCGAGAGCCTGCTGCGAAGTGGTTGTGTGCTCGTTGTCAAACTCGGGATCAACCTCGATGTTGATGTTGGTGTTCGTCGTGAGGATGTTACCTTTTACGGTAGTCAACCAGTTGCGCGAAATGGGCACATTGGTCTTTACATCATAAGAGCGAATGCCTGCGTCGATCGTGAAGTGAATAGCGTATTGCTCTACCGTGGCAGCCGTAGCTGTGTCGGGATTGGTGATGGTCTTGCCCCACAAGTAATCTACATAGAGCGTCTTCTCGGCTACGGTTGCACCCTCGTTGGTGTAGTCGTTGATCGCTGCCGTGTACTCCATGGTGGCGTTCGAGCCGGTCAATGCACCTGTCAAGAGGTCCATACCCGTATAGAGCGTTGTGTTATTGTAGGTGATCTTTACCTCGGTCGGAACGGTAGCATTCTGAATAGCATCTTCGTTCCAGTCGGTCGTAACGACGCGTACTTTACCGAACGGACGTTTCAGCGTAAGGTTTACGCTGGCATTCTCGGCCAAATCGTTCTCGTCCTGAGCTACGAAATAGGCGTCGCGAGCCTCGTTGTTGATACGGGTGTCATCCGCAGCAATCGGGAGTTCCGAAACAGCGGCGAAATCAGCCGTGTTGTAATAGAGGTCAGTGGTGGTACCCTCTTTTACGAAGTCGGCCCAAACCACAAATTTATAGTCGTGACCCGGCACCAAGCGATACTGCTTTTGGTATTCGAGAGTCTGCGTCGAGCCGGTCCAAGTCTCCTCTTTTACGACTTTGCCACCCTCGTAGATGCGAAGAACGAAACGCAGGTCGTACTTGCTGTCATCTACATTTACAACGCCACCCTTGTCGCTGGTGCTGTTCATGGCAGCGCGTGTGCCCACAGCCTGCGGAACCGAGGTGGTTACCGTTACAAGAGCCTCACCGGAGTTTGCTCCGCCAAGATTCTCGTCTTTCTGGCAGGAGCTGAACATAAGGCCTGCTGCTGCCAGCATCAAAAAAATCTTTTTCATGATGTGATAATTTGGTTAATTAGATAAGTGAATATGAAAATCGCATGTTATCTCTTCGCTCAATAAACGACATTTTGAACAATTGCAAGATCTGTTACAAAGGCTGTAAATGTCGTCTCTCAAAAACTAATCAGTTGATAACTCAAATACTTCGGCAAAGATATGGTGAAAAAATCATTTCTCAAAATTTAGGGGGGGGGGGATTTTAGACCTTTTGACGAAATGAATGCAATTTTTGTCGGGAATATCCGCTAATTGGTCGAAACGCCCGAAAAAGGCGTAACAAATGCCCTGTTGTGATTGAGGCAAGGCGACGTTCGCTCGCACGATGTTGCACCGAACGGCCGGTGTCGGAGAGTATCGACGGAGAGGGAACGATTGCTTATGATGAAAAACAGACAAAAAATAAGCGTGTCGGATAAGAAAAATCCAACACGCTTGTGTGTGGCGTTGTCGCCCGATGCGCGATTATTCGGCAGCGTTCTCCTCGGCAACCTCTGCGGTAGCCTCCTCAGCAGCAGCTTGTGCAGCAGCCTCGGCAGCAGCCTTTTTCTCGGCAATGGCAGCAGCGCGATCTTCTTTGATCTTAGCCTCGGCAGCCAAACGAGCCTTCTCGGCCGACTTGGCCTCCGATGCGAGTTTGTTGGTCTTGGCCTCGATCTTACCTGTCTTAGCCTCCATCCACTTGTTGAAACGAGCCTCAGCCTCGGTCTCGGTGAATGCACCTTTGGCTACGCCACCCAAGAGGTGTTTCTTGTAGAGTACACCTTTGTAGGAGAGAATAGCCCGACAGGTATCGGTGGGTTGTGCGCCTTTCAATAACCAACCCAAAGCTTGCTCGAAGTTCAGGTCGATCGTAGCAGGATTCGTGTTGGGGTTATAAGTGCCCAACTTCTCGATGAATTTACCATCACGTGGCGCTCTGCTATCTGCGGCAACGATGTGGTAGAAAGCATAACCTTTCTTACCGTGACGTGCCAAACGAATTTTAACAGCCATTTGCTATAAAATTTTGAATGATTAATTAAAACGCTCAACCCTTTCGGGATTTTAAGCCTGCAAATGTAGGTAAAATATTTGTACCGACAAAATAAATGGAATAAAAATCGGTGAAAACCGGAGTCTTACTCCAAAAAACGGGCTAAAATCGGCCTTCTATGCGCGTTCTGTCGATGCAAAATACAAAATAATTTTGTGATTTTTACTAAATTTTTATATATTTGTCCCCAACAATAACTTTCAAAAACTATTAATAATGAAAAAGCTATTCTTTTTATTATCGGCGTTGTTGGTAGGTGCAACGGTTTCTGCCCAAACACATTACCAAACCACCTCTAACCCCGAAACGCTTGTTCCGGTTGGCATAAACTCGCAACCTCGTAAAGAGATCATTCTCCCCGAAGTAAACGGATATACCCCTTATAAGGTCGATCTGCACATACATACTACTTATTCTGGCGATGCCAAAATGAGAGTAGATGCTCGTGTGAAAGAGGCTTGGCGCGATGGTTTGGATGCGATTGCAATTACCGATCACATGGGTGTTAAGATGCTTCCGGAGACCGGATCGGCGACTCCCGATGACGTGAAAGCCAAAAAAGGCGCCCGTTGTTACAAGTCTGTACAAGAGGCTGAGAAAGCAGCTCCTAATTGGGGCGTGTTGGTGATCCCGGGTATAGAAATTACCGGAAATGCTAAAACGATCGGTCACTACAATGCTCTCTTCGTTACGAACAATAAAGAGCTCTACGATTACGATCCGATGCAGTGTATTCGCAATGCGCGTAAGCAGGGTGCTTTGATCATGCACAACCACCCGGGATGGCGTCGCAAAGATTTGGTAATGATCGAATTCGAGAAAAAAGCTTACGACAAAAAGTTGATAGATGGCGTGGAGTTGATGAATGGTGTGTCTTTCTATCCTGCAATTCTTGATCGTGCCAAAGAGCATAAGTTGTTCGTTACGGCAACGACCGACATACACGGAACAACAGCCGAGTTGTATGGCTACAACAACCACTTGCGTAATATGACGCTTGTTTTTGCCAAGGAGTTATCGCTTGATGCAATGCGTGAGGGCATGAAAGAGCGTCGTACATTGGCTTATTCGTTCGGTACATTGGCCGGCGATGAGCAACTGCTCAAAGATTTCTTCAAGGCTTCGGTAAAGACAAAGAAGTTGGCAACCAATGAGAAAAAGAAATCTCAAAAAGTACAGTTGACCAATACGACTTCGCTCCCGTTCGTGTTGCGTATTGGAAATGGAAACCCCATCCAGTTGCCCCCTCTTTCGTCGATTGTTGTAAGCACCCGTGTAGGCAAACCGATCAACTGCACCGTACTCAACATGTGGTATAGTGTGGAGAAACACCCCGACGTAGAATTGACTTATTAAACCTAAAAATATCAGCGATCTTATAGATCGGCGACGAATATCTGCATCGTGGCTCTGCGGGGTCACGATGCTTTTTTGTTGTCGTATGTTCGAGGGGTGGAGCACTTTTTTTGTGTGAGTATGGTGACGTGTGAGGGTGGAAAAGGAACAATTCGGGAGGCTCTTTTGTGTAAAGAGTTGCGCTATCATTGATATATTAATCAATTTTTTATATCTTTGCGCTCGCAAATGCGACTTGATAAAGTTGCAATGTGTTGGTTCCGTAGCTCAGTTGGATAGAGCAACAGCCTTCTAAGCTGTGGGTCGAGCGTTCGAACCGCTCCGGAATCACATCCAGAAAGGAGTTGTCTAACAAGTCCTCAAAAATGGAAATCACCCCCGTCAGATGTACTTCTGGCGGGGGTGATTTCGGCTAGAATTAGACTTGTTAGACAGGCTCTTTGTTGAAAGTTGTACGACGAGCGGATGCGTGGAGTTTGCCGGTAAAAATATTATCCCAATTTCATTACGTCGTTGATCCCCATATCGCGATACTTGTCGGCTAACTCTTCGTTGCGGTCGGAGATAACCAGCAATTTATCTCCTGCCAATAACTCGGTGTTGCCACGCGGTACGAAATACTCCCCATCGCGGCAGACCATCATGACCAAAGTATTCTCCGGCAAAGAGATCTCTTTGAGGGTGCGTCCCGTTTTAAGCATCGACATATTAACCTCGACCTCTGTGAGCTCCGATTTCATGTCTTCGTGCATATTGACATCGAACGCCGATTCGCGCTCTTCGTATGCCAATCCCAACAGATTGGCCATGCCGCTGACGGTTGTACCTTGCACGATGAGTGAAATGATCGTGGATAAGAATACCACATTGAATAACAAGTTGGCTTGTTCCACCCCTTCAATCAGTGGGTAGATGGCGAAAAGAATCGGTACAGCACCACGTAATCCCACCCACGAAATATACAATCGTGCTTTGGCGGTGAATTTGCGGAATGGAGCCAAGCAGATTAATACCGTGATGGGGCGTGCTACCAAAATCATGAAAAATCCGACCATACAGCCGAGCAGTAAAACTTGGGGTTGCAGCAGCTCGCGGCTGTTGACAAACAGACCCAAGGTGAGGAACATGATGATCTGCATAAGCCAAGTGAAACCATCGAAGAATACCGTGAGCGATCGCTTTTGCCGCAATTTATAGTTGCCGACCACCAATCCCGATAAATAAACCGCCAAATAGCCGTTGCCATGAATCAAATCGGTGAAGGCAAACGAGAAGAATATAAAAGCCAACAACAGTACTGTGTAGAGCGAATGATTGGCCAAAGCAATACGATTGATGGTCCATACCGCCAAACGTCCGATCAGGTAGCCCGACAATGCTCCTACTACCATTTGTACAATGAAGTTGAGGATATTCAATCCCCACCCGATTTCGCTATCGCCTTGTGAGAGTACTCCGACAAGTATGATGGTCAATATGTAAGCCATCGGGTCATTGGATCCACTCTCCAACTCCAAAAGAGGACGTAGATTCTGGCGCAATCCCTGTTTCTTGCTTCGAAGGATTGAGAATACCGAGGCCGAGTCGGTCGATGACATGGTTGAGGCAAGTAGCAGTGCCAATGCAAAGGGAATCTCTAAACCCAACCATGGTGCAACAAGCCAAACGAATCCGGCCATGACCAAAGCCGTCATCGCTACGCCCGCAGTGGCTAATACCACTCCCGGGGCGATGATCGGGCGTATCTCCGAAAACTTGGTGTCCATACCTCCGGTGAACAAAATGATACACAACGCGATCATTCCGATAAATTGGGTCATCTCCACCGAGCGGTAAGAGATGAAGTCCAATCCGAAGAGCATGCCGACTCCGAGAAACAACAATAAAGCAGGAGCACCAAAACGATAGGCTACTTTTCCGGCAACCACCGCCACAAAAAGTAACAATGCTCCTACCAATACGATATTTTCACCACTAATATCTATCATCCTTATTTTGTGTTAATTTTCGTCTCTTTTCAAGATCGGAAGTGGCGGATGTGAAACGACCGCTTCCGATCGGCTTTTCGCTACGTTATTCTCTTCTGACCACCCGTAACTCTGTGAGCGGTCGATACTCAAAATCGGCATATTCAAAGGCCTGCATGGCCGCAAACCGATTGTTGGGAGTGTGATAAAGAGCCACGGCAACAGTCGGGATGTGGGTGTGTTTGCCATTGAGCAACAACTCGACAGCGCCGGCGTTTACATCGTCGATCACTTGCTGTAACTCATTGTGATCAAAATACAACTCCTCGTAGCGAAGATAACATTGCTCTTCTGTATGGTATGGAGCCCCTTCGCTGCCCAACAACCGCGATGCCAATAAAATCAGTCCCGTCAGTGCAATGATGCCACCGGTAAAAACTACGGCCGATTGCAGATTGTTTGATAGTTCTGTGGCATATACACCGTTCAATGCTACTGCAAACGCTCCTATGGCAAATAATGCCATAGGCATATAAAGGGGTTTGCGACGTCTTACCACAATATCCCCCGACAAGGCATACAATGCCTTGCAAATCTTATTTTTATCCATATTTTTATTGTACTCATTATTTTAACACTTTTTTGTCTCGCAGGGTTGGCGATTCTGCTAAATAATGAGCCGCCGTAGCCGATAGATATACCGATCTGCCACGCGTACGACGGATGATAATATGGAGTAGTTATACGATTTCTTAATTCGTTCGGTGTGTTCGCTTACTAAACCTACAATCGGACGATGCCACGCTCTTCCCCATTCGCTGCGGTTGCTGTGGTTTAATAATGTGCTTCCGGAGGTTGCCACTTCGCAAACTATGCGGGTAAGCATCAGATCGGAATTGTTGCGACGTTCACACAGCCATTGGTCTTCTGCGGCACGATCAATCCGAATTTCAGCAGCAAATATCGGTGCCGAATGGGTGTTCTCCTTCTCTCCGAGAAGTAACACACTCAATATTCCGATGAGTAGAATGGCAAATTTGTGCATCGAACCGATCTTTTTATGGCTTACAAAGATAAAAAACTTTCGGCAAAAATCCCACCTTTTTGTGGGAAGTCTGCCGAAATGTGAAAATAAAACGGTTTCCCGAGGAGTGCCTCGGCAAAATATTCCGATTCTCCGAGGTGTTGAGGCTATTCGAAGATGTTTTTCTTCTCGTCGAAAATGGGGCTCTCGATACCGAGAAAATGCAATACGCTATGGAAGACGTGATATTGTCCGACCTCTTCCAGCGCTTTTACTTGCAGTGCCGGATCCGAGCTCCACACGATAAACGGAATTTCGATCTGTTCCGCAGGTGCCATGATCATCGGAACACCGTGCATGTAAAGATTGTTCTCCCCCAAAGACTCTCCGTGATCCGAGATGTATAGTACGCAGCTACGAATACCTTTCAGAGTGCGTAACTTTTCGATAACCGTATGAATGAGGTAGTCGGTGTAAACAATCGTGTTGTCGTAGGCGTTTATGAGCTCCTCCCGATTGCTTTTCGACATCTCGACGGTCGTGCATACCGGTTTGAACACCTCAAATTCGGCCGGATATTTCTTGAAATAGGTCGGTCCGTGGCTGGTGTTGGTGTGTAGCACGATGAATAGTTTCTCTTTGTCGTTTGTGGCAATATCATGCTCCAACCCTTCGAGCAATATTTTATCGTATCGCTCGTCGCTTTCGGGATATTGTTTTTTGATATCCTTGATCTTGTAGTATTTTTCGATATGTACGGGCGGCTCTCCCCAATTGTTGGTGCGCCATATTACCTCTACCCCTGTTCGGTAGAGGTAGTTGGGCAAAATCTCGTACAACTTGTTGCTCTCTTTGTGGGAGAGTATGGCCTTCACCCCCGCGGTTGTGTAGGTTGCTGCCGATTTGGCGATGAGCGTTTTTACACTGTCGTTTTTTAATAGTGGGTTGGTCTCTCTGTCGTATCCGTAGAGCGAGAAGTGGTCGCGGCGAGCCGACTCTCCTATGATGAGGATGCAAACATCCTTCTCCGAGGTTGCTATCTTTGCATCGGGTAGTTTGATCTCTTTTTGGTTTGTTTTGCGAACGTGGTTGTTGTAACGTACCGTGTTTACGACATACGACCACGGCATGAGCAGACTCCCGACCTTCGGGGCATGACGATCTACCCAAGTGAAGTTCTGCATGTTGATAATCGCACCTAAAAGCGCGAACAACAATGCGATCCCCGAATTGGTCATGAATTGTTTGAAGCGCCCGTATTCGATTTTGCGGGTCAATATATAGATGCAGGGGATTATGCCGAGCACAATGACATACAATAATCCGGTGTACGAGAAGAATGCCGAGGCCTCCGAATAGCGGGTGTTGAAGACATTTCCCATCATCTTGTCGGTGATGAGTACTTCGTAAGTGGTGATGAAGTAGAATGCTATAGCATTTCCGATAAACGTCAACGACAGAATAATCTTACCGACAATACGCCCGAGGTATAACAGAAGGTTGTAAACGAGGAAATTTAGAGCCAGCATTACGATAGCGGCTCCTCCCATGATGAGTACGCTGTTGAATCCTCCCTCGGTGTTGTTTGCCGCATATTTGAAAACCGGAAAATGATATGCTATCAGTGTGAAAACGCTGAGTATGAGAGCAACGGTTCTGATCGAAGTGGGTTTTGCGACCATGGTTATTTCTTGAAAATGAGTTTGTATAATGCTACCGATACTCCGCCCAAGAGCAACATAAGCATCAGGTTGAACAATATGGTAAGCGGATAATTTACCGAATGGGTCGATTCTGCGAATGGACTGTCGCTTTTCGATCGGTCGTATCGCGCAAAAGGATTCGAGTAGATGACCTCTCCTTGTGGAAAGTATGCCGTAATGCGGGTATAGGGATCACCGCTTTGCATGGTGTAGGCCGTCGAATCGGTTTGCATGGCCAACTTCAATGTGCGGTGTCGCTCTCCGCTTATTTTGATGCTGTCGGCAGGTGTCGATAGTGCAATATAAATGGTGCTGTCTTGCACCCCGATATTTTTGATGTAGGGCAGTTCTTTGTTCTTCTTGTATTTTAGCTCCCAGTCACCCTTTCCGTAGTCGGGTATCCGCATGGCATAAAACGCTCCATCGCGCAACGTGTGCAGAATGTCGTTGTAGTGAGCGGAAGGGGTGGCTAAAAAGTTGCAACGTATGGCAATGCAGTTGGATCTGTCGGGCTTGTGCAGGTCGTCGTTCGCCAATCCAAAACAGTAATGCCCCGCACTGAGTGCGCAATCCCAATACTCATTTTCGGTGGAATGGCCGCTGTCCAACTCCATCAGTTGGTATCCGTCTAATTTCGAGAATTGCTCCGAAGGGAAGAAGTTCGTTCTTAACGGGTGATTTATCTGTATGATGTCGGCATCACGACCGAGCAGGTCGAGCTGAAATTGCTTCTGTGAAGCTAAAAATGGGAGCAGATGGTCGAAATAGTTGACCGACTCGCTGCCGAATACGAGTTTGTGGAATTTGAAGAGGTTGTAGCCGTGCTCGTAAACATTGACCTGCAAACTCGGATCAAAGGGGTGGATGGTGAGCTCGTTGTGGTTTGAGAAGGTTACGATATCGTACCCGAACTTTTCCAACCGACGATAAACCTCGTCTGGCCAATATTTGCACTCGTTCAGTATCCCTTTTACGCGAGTGTGGACATGGAAGTTGGCTCTTTTCCAACAATAGGTTGTGTCCAAATTGCGGTATGGGTCGAATATGTCGTTTCCGCTAAAAGATTTGGGCTCTTGAAAATCGTAAATCGGACTTATGCTGGTCACTATAAGCAAAATAATGGCTATCAGTAGCAATGCGCCAACGCTCTTGCCCGCAACCCGTATTCCCCATCTTAATATCTTCATCGCTTCAAAATTATCTGATCGCAAAGATACATATAATAGTTAAATAAAACAATGGTCGAAGATCTCGTTGGCAGGCTGTCTTCGCAACTCGCTGTCCCGAAAAGAACAACCCCTCGACCATTGATCAAGGGGTTGTTCGGAGTGCCCAGGACAGGAATCGAACCTGCACGCCTTGCGGCACACGCACCTGAAACGTGCGCGTCTACCAGTTCCGCCACCTGGGCATTTTTTGTTTTGCGGTGTGCAAAGGTAACTCTTTTTTTTGAATCCCCAACAAATTTGGATAAAAAATATGGTGCTTGTATGCGAAAATCCGCAAATTGCTCCTATTTTCTCTTTTGGACGGTCTCTTTGTGCTTTAGCCGGCCAGTAAAGCCGATCCAATGGCGCAATGTGGTCGCTTATTTGCAGAAAAAGCGATGCTGAAACAATAGCAGATAGACCACAGCCACAGAGATATATGCGTCGGCCAAGTTGAAAATTGCGCCGAAAAAGTAGTTATTGCTATCTACCAAGAATTGCAAAAAATGGGGGACGCTCTCCCATTGAAACAGCGGGAAATAGAACATATCTACCACCTTTCCCATCATAAATCCGGCATAGCTGCCGCCAAATTCGGCCACCGAGTAGGGGGTCGATTCCGAGAAGATCAACCCGTAGAATGCGCTGTCAACGATGTTACCTAATGCTCCGGCTAAGATCAAAGTCAGTCCGATGATTACCCCTTTGGGCGTATCTTGTCGTTTGCAACTCAAATCGTATATCCACCAGCCGAGAAATCCGACCATGCCGATTCGGAAAATCCCCAACAACAATTTGCCCCAATCAAACGTCCCGAAGGAGGCAATCTGCATCCCGAAGGCCGCTCCGTTGTTTTCGATGAAACGCAATTGAAACCAATCCGGAAAGACAACGATGGCCTCGTCGAGGTGCATGTGGGTCTTGATCCAAATTTTCAATGCCTGATCTGCAATGAGCAACAAGACGATGAATAGTGATATTTTTTTCAGATTCATCTCTCTCTTTGTAAATGATTCGGACAAAAGTACATAAAAAAACCGATATTCACTCCCTCTTCGATTTTTTTTTGTTGCGAACCCGATTTTTTGCGAAAAATTTGTATCTTTGTTTTATCAAGAGTAGTTCCCATGCTTCCACTTATTGCTCATACGACATTTACCCTGCCTATCGAAGACCCGATTTTGAAGTTCTTGCTCATCATGGCTATCGTTCTCGGGACTCCGTTGTTGCTCAATAAATTGAAAATCCCCTATCTGTTGGGATTGATCATTGCCGGAGCCGTGATCGGACCTCATGGGCTGAATCTTGTTCTGCGCGATAGCAGCATCATTCTTTCCGGTACGGCCGGTATGCTCTATATCCTCTTTACGGCGGGCTTGGAGATGGATATGGCCGATTTCAAGCGCAACGGCATGCGCAGTTTGCTCTTCGGACTCTATACATTTATTTTCCCGATGCTGTTCGGTGTCGTGGCCGGACGTTATGTTTTAGGATACGAATGGACCTCCTCGATATTGTTGGCGGCTCTGTTTGCATCGCAAACCCTAATTGCCTATCCCATCGTTTCGAAATTGGGGATCACGCGCGACAAAGCCGTGACGCTGGCCGTGGGAGGTACGATCATTGTCGATATCTTGGCTTTGGTTACGTTGACCGTTGTGGTCGGATTGGCTACGGGTGACGCCGAACCCGACTTCTGGTGGAAACTTGCGGCCGCGATTTTTGGTTGCGGAGTGGTGATTTTGGGATTGTTCCCGATGCTCGGTCATTGGTTTTTCAAGCGGTGCAGCGACAATGTTTCGCAATATGTTTTCGTGTTGGTGATGCTCTTTTTAGGAGCCTATCTTACCCAATTGGCCGGCTTGGAACCGATCATCGGAGCCTTCTTGGCGGGTCTGGCTATGAATCGCCTGATCCCTCGCACGTCACCGCTGATGAATCGCATCGAATTTGTCGGGAATGCGATATTTATCCCCTTCTTTTTGATCGGGGTAGGTATGTTGGTCGATTACCATGCCATCATCAATAGCTGGGAAACGGTTTATGTCGGTGGTGTGATGATTGTGATGGTGACGGCCTCGAAATATGTTGCTGCCGTGTTGACCACCAAGACTTTCCGTTTGTCCCGAGACCAACAGACCATATTGTTCGGATTGAGTGTGGCGCATGTGGCCGGAACGCTGGCTGTGGTCATGGTGGGTTACAATATTATTATAGGTCATACTCCGGATGGTGCCCCTATTCGGCTGCTTGGCGAAAGTGTCCTCAATGGTACTATCCTGATGATCTTGGCGACCTGTACAATTTCGACCTTTACCACTCAACGCGGTGCGCATAATATCGCCCTCAAAGGATCTCAGGCTTCGGATGAGGCGCGAGCCGGTGAACATGTGCTTTTTCCGGTCTCGCATGTCGAGGATATTGCAGCAACCGTCGAGTTGGGTATCGCCATGACCAAACAGAAATACCGCAATCTCTATGCGCTGAATGCTATCGACAACCAAATGGAGGACTCGGGCGTGAAGAAACAGGCGCAAAAGTTACTCGATATGGCTGCTTCGGCCTCGGCTGCTGCCGGTATCCACATGCACCGCATGTTGCGTTACGATGTGAATATTGTCAATGCCATTGTCAGCGTGGTGCGCGAACGTAACATCAGCGATTTGGTGTTGGCTATGCACCGCGACGAATACCACGAAGAGGCTGTGGTGTCGATTCCGGGATTGTTGGGGGTCGGAGCTTTCTCTCCGCTTGGAAAAACCATTCCGGCATTGCTGACACAAACCAATGTCACCACCTTTGTTTATCGCCCTATGCAGGCGTTATCGACGATCAAACGGCACATTGTGATAATCCCCCGTCGTGCCGAATTGGAGGTGGGCTTTCAAACATGGCTGTTGCGGATTCGCCATTTGGCACACGATACGGGAGCCAAACTGATCTTTCATGCTACCGTGCCGACTATCGAACACCTTCAACGCAAACGCCGACGTAAAAACGATATTGCCTCCTATATCCCCCATGCGATGACCGAGAGTTGGAACGATCTGCCCGAGTTGTTGCAACAGATACAGGCCGACGATTGCGTGTGGATTATCATGAGCCGTCGAGATCGAATCTCCTACCAAAGTACCATGAGCCGAGTGCCGAATTTCTTGGAGGAGTATCTCCCGACAAACAGCTTTGTAATGGTCTATCCGGTGCAGGCCGGAGATACGGAGAAACGCTATCTGTCGTGATCGCTAATGTTTGGCCGTGTTGCCAGAATATCGAGGTTTTAGTTGCCGATAATTTGCCGGATCGAATGATTCTTCGCGCTATATCTCGTGGAATTCGGGCACTTTACTCTTCGTATCATCTCTTTGTTTGTAAGAAAAGTTTCCAAACTCTTGGCACAATCAAAGGTTTTGATTAATTTTGTCTTTGGAGAGAGCCATTGGATCCTCTATGGCGAATTGTTGGTGCGTTGTTGGAACTTACAGTGGCCGATGTGCTCTTTTTCCGAACTTTGCTGATGCAAAACAAATTTTTATGCGTAAACTTTTAATCTGTCTGTTGGCACTCGTTGCGGTGTTGCCGCTTCATGCCGAGCAACGCCACAAACCACGCGTCCGTGTGGAGTGGGGAGTGTTGGCGGGTCTTAGTCTTCCGAATTATTCGACCAATGTCGATATCGAGCAGATCGAGAACAAACTCGGTTGGCAGGCCGGTATCTCTATGGCCGTGAATTTTGGTGCCATTGCCATTGAACCGCAGATCCTCTATTTGCGTCAAGGTTTTCGTATTCGTCCGGAGCAGGGTGAAGAGTTGAACCTCAAATCCGGTTCTATCGATGTTCCGATCCTTGCTTCGTTGCGCGTGTTGCATCCGGTGCGTATATTCGTAGGTCCGGTCCTTACCCTTATGAATAACTGCAAACAGAAATCCGGCGACGACCTGCTTGATTTCGGGCGTATTCGGCCGACACTCTCCTATACCGTGGGTGCCGGCGTTGTTGTGCGTCGTAACCTGTTGCTCGAATTGCGCTACAACGGTCAGTTCCGTGCTAAACGTGAGGTGCTTTTGCCCGATGGTACAACCCTCGATAAGTTGCGCTCATATAATTTTTCGTTTAATTTCGGATATCTCTTTTAATCTATGAGCGAGGCTGTTGCTAAGGAAATTATCATCGAAGGAGTCGATCCCCGCGAACTTTATGGTGCGCAAAATGCCTACCTCGATCAGATCAAGATGCTCAACCCGCATCTTAAAATTGTGGCTCGTGGATCTTCGCTCAAAGTGCTTGGCTCAACCTCCGAAACCGCGCGTTTTGCCAAACGTTTCGATGGCTTGGTCGCCTACTACCTGAAATATGGCCATCTCTCCTCGCAGGTTGTGGATCAATGTTTTTCGGGTGTTGCCGTCGATACCCAAGAACCGATCGATAAAGATGTCTTGGTCTATGGCAACAACGGCAATATCATTCGGGCGCGTACTCCTAATCAACAACGATTGGTCAAACTCTACGATAAAAACGATCTGCTCTTTGCGGTCGGACCTGCCGGATCGGGTAAAACCTATACCGCTATCGCGCTGGCCGTCCGCGCCCTTAAAGAGCGTCAGGTTCGCCGCATCATCTTGACCCGTCCGGCTGTCGAGGCCGGTGAGAAATTGGGATTCCTGCCCGGTGACATGAAAGAGAAACTCGACCCTTATCTGCAACCGCTCTACGATGCGCTCAACGATATGATCCCACCGGCCAAACTGACCAAATTTATCGAAGAAGGCACCGTGCAGATCGCCCCGTTGGCCTATATGCGCGGCCGTACCCTCGACAACGCATTTGTCATCCTCGATGAGGCGCAAAATACCACCTTGTCGCAGATCAAGATGTTCCTTACCCGCATGGGACGCAATGCCCGTTTCATCGTCACAGGCGATGTCACCCAGATCGACCTCCCGAAAAAAAACGATAGTGGCCTGATTCGTGCCATGTCCATTCTGCGCGAAGTCTCGGGGATCGGTATGGTCGAATTCGATCGCCGAGATATCGTACGACACGAATTGGTCAAACAGATCGTTGCGGCTTTCGATCGTGCCGGCGATCCATCGACATCGCTTAATCATAATGAGTAAACTAAAACCTTAAAAATCTAATAAGTTATGAACAGAAATTTAACCGCGCTCAAACCTGAGCTTGTTTGGAAACATTTTTCCGAGATGACCCGTATTCCGCACCCTTCGCACCACGAAGAGAAGATTCGCGCCTATATTCTGGACGTTATCCGCTCTTGGGGACTCGAATGTTGGGAAGATGAGGCTCACAATGTCTATGCCCGCAAGCCGGCTACTGCCGGTATGGAGGACCGCAAAGGTGTGATCTTGCAGGCTCACCTCGATATGGTTCCCCAAAAGAACAACGATAAAGTTTTCGACTTTGAGAACGATCCGATCGATGTTTATATCGATGGCGATTGGGTAACGGCCGATGGTACCACACTCGGTGCCGATAACGGTATCGGTGCAGCCGCCATTTTGGCCGTGTTGGAAGACAATACATTGGTTCATGGCCCGATCGAGGCTCTCTTTACAGCTACCGAAGAGGCTGGTATGGTGGGTGCTTTCGGGTTGAAAGCCGGCCTGTTGCAAGGCGATATGCTGTTGAATCTCGACTCCGAAACTGAGGGCGAACTCTATGTCGGTTGTGCTGGCGGTCTCGATGCCAACAGCCGTTTCGATTATACCGCTGTTCCGACTCCTGCCGAAGGATACAAGGCGTGCAACCTGATAGTCAAGGGGCTTAAAGGCGGTCACTCCGGTATCCAGATCGTTTGCCAGCGAGCCAATGCCAACAAACTGTTGTTCCGTTTCCTGAATGCCGCTGCCGCACAATTCGACCTGCGTCTTTGCTCGGTGGATGGCGGAGGTCTGCGTAATGCCATCCCGCGCGAGGCCACCGCAGTCCTTTTGGTGAAAGAGTCTGATTACGCCGCATTTGTCGAGGCACTTGCTGCATACGAAAAGACCGTGCAGGCAGAGTTTGCCGGTATTGAGGAGGGTATCACTATCGTAGCCGAACCTTGTGATCGTCCTGCCGAGATGATTCCTTGCGAGGTTGCAGGCAATCTGACAAAAGCCGTGATCGGTTGCCCCGATGGTACTCAGCGTATGTCGATGGCCATGCCGGGTTTGGTACAAACTTCGACCAACCTTGCGCGTGTCGTATCCGATGGCTCGACCATCAAACTCCAAAGTTTGTTGCGTAGCTCGGTAAATTCCGAGAAAGATGCTCTTGGAGAGTCGATTAAAGCCATATTTGCATTGGCCGGAGCCGAAACGATCCTTTCGGGAGGATACAATGGTTGGAACCCTAATATGGAGTCGCCGATTCTGAAAGCCATGACCGCATCCTACGAAGCGCTCTATGGCGTTAAACCCGTTATCACGGCTATCCATGCCGGTTTGGAGTGTGGTATCATCGGTAGCAATTATCCCGATTTGGATATGATCTCCTTTGGTCCGACAATCTGCTATCCGCACTCTCCGGATGAGAAAGTCGAGATTGCTTCGGTTGCCAAGTTCTACGACTTCCTGATCCACACCTTGCGTAACGTTCCCCAAAAGTAACGTCGGGGTGGAAGCCGAAAAATGGTTTGTCATCGTCAATCCCGTGGCCGGTAACGGCCGCGGGTTAGACGATTTTCCGCAGATCTCCAAATACCTGCGCGATGCCCATATTCTCTGTGAACCGGTCTTTACGGAGCATAAATTCCATGCTACGGAGTTGACCGTTTCGGCCGTCAAAGAGGGCTATCGTCGTATTATCGTTGTGGGCGGTGATGGTACGCTCCACGAGGTTGTTAACGGGCTTTTCATCCAACAGGAGGTGCGCCCCGATGAGGTGCTCTTGGCGGTTGTTGCCGCCGGCTCGGGTAACGATTGGGTGCGTACGTTTGGTGTCTCTACACGCTATCAAGATGCTGTGCAGTCGATCAGCGAAGGCTATTCACTCCTGCAAGATGTCGGTGTAGTCTCTTACGAAGAGGCGCATTATCGTCAAAGTCGTTATATCGCCAATGTGGCCGGTGCAGGATTTGAGGCGCAGATCATTCGACGTGTCACCCACCTCCAAAAGAAGGGTCGCAAAAGTCGTTGGCGCTATACATGGTGTCTTATCAGCCAATTTTTCCGCTATAAGTCCACCGGTGTCAAAGTCTGGGTCGATGATCGTTTAGTTTATAACAACTTGTTGTTGTCGATTGCCATAGGTATCTGCAAATATAACGGTGGCGGTATGCAACAGCTGCCCGATGCGGTTATCGATGACGGAATGCTCGATGTGTCGCTTATCCGTCCGGTGCATTTCTGGCATATCCTTTTCCGTTTCCGCTACCTTTTTAATGGCGGTATCTACCGCATCCGTCACGTCTTACAAGAGCGAGGACAGCGTATCCGTATCGAATCGTCCCCCGAAATCTCCGTAGAGGCCGATGGTGAATTGTTGGGAGAAACTCCCCTCGAATTCTCGATACTTCACAAAGCGATCCGCGTGGTTGTCGGCAGTGAGTTCTATCGTCAACATGTTGGCGAACCCCCTTCGGATGCTGTTGATCCTTCAAAAGTTTCGGCTTCCGTTATCCGATAATTCTCTCTAAAAAAACATGGGTGTCCAACTTTCGAGCTGGACACCCAATTTCTATGCAGATGTTTGTTACTTCGTTGTCTCGATAATATCAATTTCGGTAACCGTCCAATTGAATAGGTCGGCCGCGCATTGACTCTCCATCTGGCGAATCTGTGAGAGATTGGTCGTGTCGGCCAGAATAGCATTGAAGAACTGTCCCATCGAGTTGAAGGTCGTATTTACCTTTCCTGCAAAACAGGTGTAGAAGGCTCGTAGTTGACCGTGATCCAAGCCTGCCGGCAATACCCCCTGTGCTACTAGATAGTTATAAGGGTAAATGTGTCGCATGTTGTGTGCGTCGGCATCAAGTTCCTCAACGATCGTTTCCACAATCACCACATCCACCGTGTCATTTACTGCAGGCATGGCGATAAAGGTCGTGTAAACCGGAAAGCTGGTTTCGAGAGCCGTCGCCACCTCGTCGGCAAATAGTTGAAACTCTGCGTCGGTCAAGTCATTTAGATAGACCATTTTACGATAGTCGCGTAATGCATCGCGCATTGCCTTGCGTTGTTCTCTATTCCACTCACGTTGTTGTGAGCAACCCATGAAACCTACGGCAAACAGAGCCAACAAAGAGAAACTGAGGAGAATTTTTTTCATCTTACCTTAGATTTTGGTTTTACTGCAATCTCCTCAGCAATCCGTGTGCCAAAACAACCTGAAATCTTGCCGTTACAAATTCACCCCCGCCAAAAGTGTATCTGACGGGGGTGTCTTTGCCGATTAAATGACGATCACGACCCAAGATCGCCCGAATAGTCGTTGGATATCCGATCGAAATAGACCTATCGTTGCTGATATTGTTGCTGCTGGTACTGCTGATATTGTTGCGGGTATTGTTGCTGCTGATACTGCTGTGGCGGATATTGCGGCTGTTGGTACTGCGGCTGATTTAAGGGTTGGGCGGCTTGTGGCTGCTGCTGATAGTATTGCTGCGGATAAGCCGTTTGTGCTTGTGGCTGCCCCTGCTTGTACGGATTCAACTCCGATACTTTCGGCGCTTTTACTTTGATCGTCTGCATCGAGAAGATACCTCCGGTAACAAATGTTAACAACATGTCAAGCAGACCATGGCGCGTCTTGATCTGACAATTTCCGTGGTGCGGGGTAGCTACTTGGGCACGTCCCATCGGCAGAAAACCCCAGAAGAGGTACATCTGTTTTCCTTTCGAGTAGTTGTAGGTTGCGATGTCATCGACTTTGATGTTCTCGCGATAAGCACCTACCGAAGTCTTTGTTCCGTAGCACGAAGTGAGGGCCAAGGCACATACCAATCCCAATAAAAGAATAAAACTCTTTTTCATAGTAAAGATTTTTAAGTGAATAAATAAGAAATAAAAGGGTCTTCTACGTTTATTGCCGCATCTATCTCCTACTACGTTGTGTTTGTGTTAAAAAAGAAAGTGTGGAGATAATTTCGTCTATTTCTAAGAAGGTTGTGGTAAGACCCAAATCGGAATAAACGCTACAATGCCCCACACTTGTAATGCAGGACTTTGAGCATAGAACATACCAAGTCATACATATACAAGAAATGAGTGTTGTTCGTTTGCCTCCGATTTCTTGAAAACTACCACATTTTCTTAGAAGGACAGTGCGAAAACACTTTCGTAAAAACTATCGACATCTGCTTCGGCAGAATGTCAATGCAAATTTAATCAATGTTTTGGAAACGAACAACACCCGATGGAGCATTGTTGCGAAAAATATGATAATTTCTTTTTCTCATTGCTTCGATAGCGAAATTAGTTATATTTGTGACGTGAAAAGGTCTTTCGCTATGTCGGGATGCAAAAAATGGTCAACTTTCCTCTTGCTTCTCTTGTGTAAGGGTGTTTTCGGGCAAACTCTCGACGATTATTATCCTTATGCCGAACGCGAACGCAACCTACCGATCCTGCTTACCGACTCCTCGCTGTTCTATCGGGCGATCCAAACAGCACCGGATCTCTTCGATGAGATTGCCGGCTATCATCTCCCTTCGGTAGCTTTGAATCGGCGTGGACAGTCATGGCATCGCGAGATCGCCACACTCGAAGAGCTGAAAATTTCATCTCGCTATTTTTCGTTGCTACGCCTCTTGGGGGCTGCCGAAACCTATCATTCCGGATTGACCGCGACCAACGGTTCGGTGGGTGGTGCGCGAAATTTTGGTTTTGGCGACGACCGGCTGCTGCATCCCTACCGTGCTACTGTACACTTTTCAGGTCGCAACTATCTGCTTGGGGCTCGTGTCGCGGCGCAAGGCGACTTGGGACGCTCGTGGCATGGCGCAGCTGCCGTAGAGGCTCGCACGGGCCGTGACCTATATATTAATGGTGTCTTTACCGATGCCTTGTCGCTTGGCTTTCGGGTCGAGAAACAATTCTCTGCGGGTTGCCGATTGACTGCACTTGCCGCAATCCCGATCTCAACCCGCGGAACGCGCCTTTCGGCTACCGAGGAGACTTTCGTGCTTACGGGCGATAAACGATATAACCCTGCTTGGGGTTTTCAAAACGGAGAGATCCGCAATTCGCGGGTGCGCCGCGATCGAATCCCCCTTGCCGTAGTCTCGTTCCGTCGCGATCTTTCGCCCGAAACCTCTCTGCATGCTGCCGTGGGTGCCGAGGTCGGATTGTCGTCATACAGTGCTTTGGGGTGGTACGATGCCCGTACTCCGATGCCTGACAACTATCGTTACTTGCCGAGTTATACCGGCGATCAGGCGACTGAACGAGCTTGGCGTAATGGCGATACTCGTTATACGCAGATCGATTGGGATGAGTTGATCCGTCGTAATCGAATGGCCAGCGGAGACGCAATCTACGCATTGGAGGATCGGGTGGAACGCATCGCCCGATTGCAGGCCGATCTGTCGTTCGAAACCGTGGTCGATCGTCGCCTCACCTTGCGCTATGGTGCCGATTTCGCCTATTCCGACATCCGCAACTATAAAGAATTGCGCGATCTGCTGGGTGCCGATTATCTGGTGGATATCGATCAATATCTGGTCGATGACGACACTTTTGGCAACAAGTTGCAAAACAATCTGCGCAATCCCAATCGCAAGGTTGGTGAGGGTGATTGTTTCGGCTACGATTATGCCATGACCGTGCAGCGGCTGGGGCTGCATCTGCAAGCCGAATACCGGGCCGACCGTTTTCATGCCGAAGTTGCAGCCGGATTTGGTGCAGCTTCGATCATCCGACGGGGGTGCTACGAAAAAGAACTCTTCCCGCAATCTAACTCTTATGGCTCTTCGCGTCGTATGCGTTTTACTCCTTATGCCTTGAAACTGACTGCCGGATGGGCATTCTCTCCCCGACACCATGTCGAATTGTCGCTTTTGGCTGCCGCAACTCTTCCCGAAGCCCAACATCTTTTCCTGCAACCGCTTTATAACAATCGTACTGTGGACAACCCGTCATCGGAGCGTCACTATGGCGCAGAGTGTAGCTGGCGACGAGCCGGTGAGTATGCAGAGTGGCAATTGGCCGCCTATGCTACGGCCTCTTATGACGGAATTCGTACAACCCGTTATTACGACGATCTTGCCGGAACTTATTGCAATATGGCGGTCGATAATATCGCAACATGGGCACTCGGTATTGAGGGTGCGGTCAATATTCGGCTGTCCTATCGTTGGAAACTCTCGTTGGCAGCTTCGGCCGGAAGTTATAAATATATCCGCAATCCGCATGTTACGGTCCTATCCGATGCCGATAATACCGCTGTGCTGCAAACCACCGAGAGCTATATGGGAGATTGTAAAATAGGGGGCACTCCGGCTTTTACGGGTATGGTCGGATTCGGATATTTTGCCCCGAAAGGGTGGGGGATACGTCTCTCTGCAGGATATGCCGGTGGCCGTTATGTCGAAGCGGTGCCACTCCGCCGTACGGAACGGATGGCTCGCCAAACAGGGGTCACAGCTGCCTCATTTGCTGCTTTTACCACTCAGGAGCGGTTGCCCGATGCGTTCACCGTGGATGCCACGGTGTTCAAGAATTTCCGTATCGGTGACTCGCAACTCTCCGTAGTGCTGATGTTGCGCAACCTTACGGGCGAAGATACGATCTATAACGGTTATGAATCCTTGCGCGTGCAACGGATTACCGCCGGCGATGATACTTTTTACCTCCCGCACGCTTCGCGCTATACCTATGCTTGGCCGCGTACGATCTATTTGAGCATCGGCTATCGGTTTTGATTTGTTTGCAAAGAATCGGAATATCTTAACGATATTTACTTTTTTGTGATGAAATTCAGCTGTTTCATTATTAACTTCTTTTGATGAAAAAATAATGCAAAAAAAAGCCTTCGAAAAAGTTGATTTCTTGTAAAAAATTTGTACATTGCATGGCTCAAAACTTAAAAAACCAAAAAAAATGATTATCGGTATTCCGAAAGAGATCAAGAACAACGAAAATCGTGTTGCTCTGACCCCTGCTGGTGCTCAGGAGCTTATCAAGCGGGGACATGTTGTTTATGTGCAGGCTACGGCCGGTGTTAACAGTGGCTTTGCCGATGCAGCCTATGAGGCTGTCGGTGCCAAGATGTTGCCCACGATCGAAGAGGTCTATGCCATTGCAGAAATGATTATCAAAGTGAAGGAGCCTATTGAGCCCGAATACAAACTTATTCGCAAGGGCCAATTGGTATTCACCTATTTCCACTTCGCCAGCAGCGAGCCGCTGACAAAAGCCATGATCGAGAGTGGAGCTATCTGCTGCGCTTATGAGACCGTAGCGCGTGCCGATCGTTCGTTGCCGTTGCTGATTCCGATGTCGGAGGTTGCCGGACGTATGTCGATTCAGGAGGGTCTCTACTTCCTCGAAAAACCGCGCGGAGGAAAAGGTATCTTGGCCGGTGGCGTCCCGGGAGTTAAACCTGCCAAGGTGCTTGTTATCGGTGCCGGTGTGGTTGGTACAGCCGCTGCCCGTATCGCCGCAGGTGCAGGCGCTGATGTGACGATCTGCGATATTTCGTTGCCGCGTCTGACCTACTTGACCGACGTGATGCCCAAGAACGTCAAGACATTGATGTCGTCGGAGTACAATATCCGCGAGGAGCTCAAAACTGCTGACCTCGTGATCGGTTCTGTGCTGATCCCGGGCGCCAAAGCTCCGAAACTCGTTACCCGCGACATGTTGAAAGATATGCAGCCCGGAACGGTGATGGTCGATGTTGCTATCGACCAAGGCGGTTGCTTCGAAACTTCGCATCCGACAACTCACGAGGATCCCGTTTACTATGTTGACGGTATGTTGCACTATGCAGTAGCCAACATTCCGGGTGCTGTACCTTACACTTCGACATTGGCTCTTACCAACGCTACGTTACCCTATGCCATCCAATTGGCAAACAAAGGCTGGCGTCAGGCTTGCAAAGACAATGCAGAGTTGGCCAAAGGTCTTAACGTCGTAGAAGGCAAAGTGGTTTATAAATCGGTTGCTGACGCTTGGGGCTTGAAATACGAGCCGATCGAACTGTAATTCAATTTTATATTGTTTTGAATTTCTCCCGAAAACCTTTTTAAGTTTTCGGGAGAAATCTTTTATAAGTATCGCGCTTATTTGTACTTTGTTGTCTTGCAAATCATATGACTCAAAAGTTCCAATGAATAGATTGGTGCTAAATATAAATATATATGTCTACTTTTAAGTGTGTTAATATATTTTCACTATCTTTGTAAATATACAATACCCAACTCACTTACATAAATGAAAACCGTTGTTAAGAGTTTTCTGATTCTTCTATTATTCTGTTACACGGCATATATGGCTACTGCGCAGAATGTTGGGTCAGTTTCGGGTGTGGTGGTCGATGTTGCAACCAACACCGGTCTGCCTGGCGCGGTTATCGAAATCAAGTTAAGTGGTTCTACTGATGTTAAATACCTCACCTCAGGCTATGCAGGCAAATTTACAATCAATGGGTTGAAGTATGGCGAATATACTGTTCTAGTAACCTTTCTTGGTTATGATAGTACGGAAGTTATATTCGAACTCGCAAACTCTGCACACAATGTCGGTTCAATTTTTATTAAGGAGTCTGCTGTTAAAATTGAAACTGTCGTCAAAGAAGCAGTGTCATCACGCACGGTGCAACGGGGAGATACGCTCTCGTATAATGCAAATGCTTTTAAGACAGCAATGGATGCTGATTTGACAAGTTTGCTGAATAAGATGCCTGGTATTACGTTAGATGGCAATCAAATTGAGGCGCAAGGCGAGAGAGTTACAGCGGTATATGTGGATGGAAGTGAGTTCTTCGGGGGAAGTATCGAGCAAGCGTTGCAAACTCTACCGGCGCAGGCTGTGCAGCGAATTGAGGTTTACGACCGTTTGAGTGAAACAGGACTGGCTACGGGTATCGCCGATGGTGGAGGCGGTAAGGTCATCAATATCATCACCCGCAAGTCAATGCGTCATAGTCAATTTGGAAAATTACACGCAGGAGGAGGATATGAACCCTCAGCAAACCCCACGATCACTTCAAAGACAAAATATACAGTAGGAGGCGCGGTCAACTTCTTTAATGGAGATAGACGAATGTCGCTTACGGCATTGGCTAACAACCTCAATAAGCAGAATTTCACGGCAGATGATATGAGAGTTTCGAGCCGTAGCAATAGTCGTAATGCTTCACAAAACTATTCGGTTGGAAAGCAGAGTGGAGTAGGCGAATCGCAGATTTTGGGATTTAATCTTACCGATAAATTGGGAGCCCGCAAAAATTTCCTCTTCGACGGGACACTCTTTTTTAATCATACCAATGCGAAGAATAACTACTATTATGATCGTTGGTACACGGCTCCGCTTAAAATTGATACAATGGCGATTTCATCTTTCGCGAATCCCAACAACTATACAACTCGCGCTCGTGCACGTATGGAATGGCGCATAAATAAGCGTCATAAAATGGTTTTTATTCCGAACTTACAATATCGCGATAACTCTTCGGTTAATGTCTCCGATGGATTGCGTTGGGGTGCGCAGGGATGGCGTAAATTGCCGAGTGGAAATGACGGTTGGTGGAGAGCGGTAAATGCGAGTTTGTATGCGCAGTATCGAGTAGCTTTCAAGAAACCAGGGCGTCTCTTTGTGATTGGAGCCTCGGCGAGCTACTATAATGGTTGGGGCGATCGGGGTTATTACTCGAACGGTAACGGTCGAAGTCACAAAACCGATGTGATGCAGGCAACCGTAGATACAACCTATACACGAGTGATAAACTCCTCGGCAACCACCGGATTTAACGCTACAATTACCTATCGAGAGCCTATCGCCAAGTATATGCAGATAAGCTTCATTTATCGACCCAGTGTCTCCATTCGTACACGAGATTATAACTCGTATACTACCGACCGTACACATGTGATAGATTCGCAGGCATTGGCAAAGGTGAATCGCTACACATCAAATGATGTGCGGAGTATTTTTGATTATCATCGTGTAGGTATAGCTTATCGCTATGCTCGTCGCCGAAATTGGGCTACGATCAGTCTCTTTTATCAATCTACGGAGTTGATAAATAAAGACCAATCCAAGCAGAAACCTACCCGATATGCCTATCATGATTTTATCTATAATGCAACTCTACAATGGAGCTTCAATAAGCAGAATTCGATGCGTGTCAGTTTTAACTCGGACGTTAAATCTCCGAGCATGAATCAATTGCAGGACTATTTCAATGTCTCGAATTCGCAATATATTTCGCGTGGTAATTCCGAGTTGAAACCTTACTGCGAGCACTCGGCATTTATTCGCTATACCCATTCCAATATGGAGAAGGGTGTTACGTTTATGACGATGTTTCAGGCTAAGACCATTCAAGACT